>BTVV01000005.1:0-117630 GCA_045863855.1 Planctomycetota bacterium
CGCAGGCTTGTGTGGGTGCCTCTGGCACAGGAGGCTGGATGTAGGCGCGATGGGGGAGTACGCTTTCGGCCTGGTTCGGGTGCGCACACTGGACGCCTTCGAGGGCGCCTCGTTTGCTTCCTTCGAGGTTGTGTGCGAGCGTGGCGTTCGGCGCGCTTCTGGCGGCTGAGAAGATCGGCGGGCGTGCCGGTGAGGGTGCCCTGTATGAGCGCCTCTTGTTCGCAAGCTCACACACACAAATCTACGATTTGTGTGGGCCACCCGCGGTACTCAATTTCTGTTTGGCATAGATGGGTGCGATAAGCCCTCTGAGTGATTGAGCTTAGGCGAAGGGCTCGGGTAGAATTACATGAGATACCTTAAGATGAAAGAGGAAGAGAATTCCTCTGACTGCGTTTATTTCGAAATCGATGGAGACTGGGCAAAGCGCCAGATATATTTCTATGATGGGAAGTACTACAATTCATTATCGGCATATCATCCAGGAGTAGGTATGGGCCTTACCGATCAGCCGTTCTCATCTGAAGATTTTGATAATGGTATTGAAATATCAGCGGAAGAGTTTGAGCTGCATTGGAGCCTGTCTTTGCGAAAATGAACGTCCCGTATGTGTCGAAAATGTTCGTGTGGCGTAAACAGTCGGTGTCGTAGGAGGCGGGTGGCCCATACAAGCCGCAGGCTTGTGTGGGTGCCTCTGGCACAGGAGGCTGGAAGTAGGGCCGGGTGGCGAGCGATGAAGGCTTACTCTCGTTTATGCCACTAACGGTTTGCCCGCCCGTGACACACTTGGGGGCCACCCGCCTGCCTGCCGTATTGACACGATCCCAGACGACTCGTACCCTTCTTGCGGGTTTGACTGTTTAATTGGAACTCACGCTACCCATGCGCCAATCGCAAAAACCTCAAAGGCTGATTTCCCCCGTAACCTGGATCCTACTCATCCTGATCTGCGTGGGAACCGCCGCTTTGTATCAATACAGTACCGAAATCAGTCGCGTGGTTGAAAGCGAGAAAATCGGAAGGAACCTGGAGTTGGAACGCTTCAGCCGCAAGCGGTATGAATTACAGTTGAGTGAAGTAGACGCCGCCTTGCATTCCATCCGCACAAGAGCCCCCCTGCCCCGAAGCGACATCATGGGTGGGTTTCGCATGGAAGGCGGTAAAATGTTTTTAGCGGATAAGCCGGTGGACGAGCAGGAACTCACCGAAGTACAGCGTGGATTTCACGCGATCCTTCAGTCGATAGATGACGAGATACTCAAGCTTGAGGCGCGCCTGCTGGAACTCCACGACGCAATCTATATTTACTGCGACCGGCCGAAGCATCCCAGCAATTACTAATCTGGTCATCGGGAACAGATACCCTTCATGGCGGGTGGCCGGCAGCGGGCCTTGCCTCTGCGCGTAAGCGGCGGGTCAGGGCGCCAAGGCGCAAGCGGTGTGGGCTTGCTCCTTGCCGCGCTGACCGCTCGGACGAGGCTCCGTGGCATGTCCCTGCACCGTGGCTGGGCTGGAGCAGGAGCGACGAGAGGGCGAACCCGTGGCGGCGGACGCTTGGGTAGCGATTCGAGCGCGTGCGGTCGGCAAGGCACGGAGCAGCGCCCACGGTGCTTGCTCCGTGGCGCCCGCTCCCTGCCACTCGCTACACCTGGAAATTCCCCCCTCATTTCCCTATCAACGATTTAAAATTTGGATTGGACGATACGCACCTTGTGAATTATCTTCCTTACACCGCCTTGGGAAGCGGCAGATGTTCGGGTCGTTGTTTGGTTCGCACCGATTTCATTCCACAACAGAGTGAGGAGGGTTTGTGCCTATGGTTGGCGCTCAGTCCGTTCGTGGCGTTGCGGTGTGTATGCTTCTGGCGATGTTGCTAGGGTCGGGGCAGGCTCAGGCTCAGTTGGTCAACGGGAGCTTCGAGACCGGCAACTTCAAGGGGTGGATTCTTGAGGACCTGACGTCGCCGTATCGCGCGCATGAGGTGGCTCGATCGGGGGTTCAGGACGATGCGTTCAGTTCCTTCGTCTCCGCGCCCACGCACGGCAAGTTTGCGGCGCTGAACGGCTTCGACGGCAGCGGACCGGGGACGATCAGTTTGTCGCAGGATATCCGGGTGCCGAACCAGGCGTTGTTGACGTTCGATTACCGGGCCGGTTGGGATCTGGTGCCCTACGGCGCCACTCAGGACCGCACCTTCAGCCTCAACATCGAACCGTGGGGCGGCGGCGCGCCGCTGGCGACCTTTCCGCTGCTCACGGCCCAGGCCGGAACCAACGTCAACGACACCGGTCCGCAGCAGGCGAGCATCGATCTTTCGGGCTTCGCCAAGCAGCGCGTGCGGATCCGGTTCGTGGAGTTCGTCCCTGAATCATTTACGGGCCCCGGACTGCTGCAGTTGGATAACGTGGTCCTGGAGGTGGTTCAAAACTCCTTCGTGGAAGCGGAGACCGGGGATGCTCTGGTCCTGACCTCGCTCGATTACACGCTGAACTGGCCGAAGGCGCCCGGTTCCGACAGCTTCATAGCCAAAGGGATCATCAACCTGTCCGCTCTGGTGGAAACGGGTGCGGCGGGGAACAACCAGCAGCTGCAGGGGGACGTGGGGTCCCGCGGCGTGCTGCCGGAGCATCCGGTGTTGCTGGATCTGTTCACGAAGTGTCCCGTTTCGGCGATTTGCGGTGGCGTATTCGTGGAGCCCGCGCCGACGCCGAAGTCGGTCTCGGTGGCGAAGGTGGTCTGGCGCTCGTTGCCGGGCGCGCAGCCCTTTGTCCAGATCGAGATCAATCCGTCGACGGGTGCGTTTACGGTTACGGTCAAGAACGCGGATCTCACGCTGAGCAGCAACTCGCTGCAGCGGTACGCCGGGAGCGTGTTCAGCGGGCTGAACGGCGCGTCCGCCGGCCAATCGGTCAGCGTGGATTTCGAGCTTTTCCTAGGCGGCTTCGACGGCTTCGTGAACGTCGAGACGATTTACCAACAAACTCAGCCAAACACGGTGGGCAAAGGCAGCTTCAGGCTCCCGCGCGACGAGATCGACTTCGGTAAAGACAGTACGCTGTTCTTCGTCGACCGTTTGACCGTCACCGAAAAGAACGTGGGCGGCCTGTTCGTGCAAAAGGCCGATGCCCATCTGCTGTTCAAGCGGCAAAATCTTGCCACGGCCTTGTCCCGCGATCTGGGCTTCGACCCGCTGACGAACGACGTGGCATTCGCCGTCGGCGGCTATGTCGAGACGATCCCGGCGGGGGGATTCACGGCCAATGCCGCGGGTACGATCTTCACGTACGGCAAGCCCGCCGGAAATCCGCCGGGCATCGCTTCCGTTCAGATCAACTGCGTCACGGCGGAGATCAAGCTGACCACGGACTTCCTCGACGAAGGCCTCCTGGGCATTCCGCATACGTCGCCCACGCCGAACGACACGCGGACTTATCTGACGATTCCAGTCACGATGGAGTTTGTCGGCGACGAGGTGTTCGAGTTCCAGGCGCTTACGGGCCGTCAAGGCACCACCTTCAAAACCGGCGCTCCGGGCGTACTGCTCACGCCGTTGCTGGTGGAAGATTAGCAGGAACCGCCGCGGCGGAAGCAACGGTTGGTGAATCGAAACCGGGAGATGCCCAGCGCATCTCCCGGTTTTTTTTAGCGCCCGCCCATCCGCGAGCAGCCCAGACCAGCGGCTCGTCCGTCTGGGCGCCGAAGGCACCACCGGCGTGCGCGCCCATCGCGTTCGATAAGGGCATCCGCGGTAGCGGTGAACAGATCGCAACGCTTTCAGGGCTGCGGCGAAGGCGCCCCCTTGCTAAGGGTGGAGCAACTGCGGCGGGTCAGGGCGCGGGCTTCTTGCAGCGGTAGACCCAGGTTTCCTTGTTGCTGTAGATCACGGTCACGTTGCGAGCGGGATCGTAGTATCCGGCGACGTTTCCGATCTCGGGCACGGGGCCTTGGGGCGCGGGGTCGGTCCACTGGTTGGTTCGCGCGTCGTACAGGCGCAGGCGCGGGGTGGCGGGCAGCTTGTCTTTCACGAGCAGATGCGTGTACAGCACAAACTTTTTCGCGGCCGAATCGAAGCAGAAAGCGCCGTGCGGGACGATGACGCCGTCGAGCGCTTCGGTTTGCGTCTTGGTCCAGACGCCGGACGCGCAGTCGAAGACCCAGGTTTCGAGCCCCACGCTGGCGACGACTTGCCTGGTTTCGGGATCGTAGGCGGTGGCTCCGCCGCCGGTCGCGCCGTTCACGGGGACGGGCTTCCATTCGTTCTTGGGCGCGTCGTACAGGTAGGTCTTGCCGCTGGCCCACCAGACGGTTTTGCTGTCGGGAAGGTATTCGAGCAACGACGACTCGCGGGCTTTCGGCACGTTGACGATGACTTCCTTCCATTCGCGGGTTTCGGGATAGAACGCGAAGAGCCAGGCTTCGCCGGCGCCGGAGCCGTAGGTGCGCAGGAGCGGATCCTTGGGATCGATCCCGAGCGCCTTGGCGAGCTGCGCTTTATCGACGCCGAAGAACCCTTTGTGGGATTCGAGAAAGAGCATGCGCTTAAGATCGGAATCGTAGCATAACGACCACCAGGTATGGCACGGCCGCAAGGGCGCTCCGCGCGGCGTGCGGACGACGCCGTCCTTGAGTACGGCGTTCGCTTTGTACCAGGCCTCGGCGGCGGCTTCTTCGCCGGCCTTGGTGCGCGGCGGCACGGGATCGGCTCCGTAGAGGCAGATCCAGGTGTTGGAGGCGAGGTCGAATTCCCAGACGTCGTTGTAGGGATGAATGTTGTGCCCGCCGCCGCAGTAGAGCGCGCGTTTGCGTTCGGGCGCCCAGACCATTTTGTTGCAGTAGTCGCGCACGCGCGGCCCGATGCGCTTGTAATCGGGGTCCTTGTTGAGCACCCCCATATCGCCGGCGGTTTTGCAGGGCGGAAGTTTGAGCCAGGCGTTCTCGGGGAGCGCTTCGATCTGGGCGAGGAGCGCGGCGTCGGGAGGCGGTTCGGGCGCGGCGGGAGCTGGCTCGGCGGCGTGCAGCGCGCAAGCCAGCAGCCCCAAGAGCAGTCCGGCGAATCCGAGCGTGCGCTTCATACGGAAACCTCCCAGGCGCCGCCTGGCGCCCCATGCTTTGTACTCCACGGCGGCCGCGGCGGGTGCGGGAAATTCAAGCGTGAACCGTTTTGCAACGCGAATCGCTCGATTGCCGACGGCTTACGGCGCGGGGGCGAGGGTGGGGCCATCGAGCCAGCGCCCGGGGGTCTGCAGGCGCAGGGGCGGGCGCTGGGGTTGCGCGGCGAGTCGCGCGGCGAGGCGGCCGACTTCTCGGAAATCGAAGCCGACTCCGGCGACGGAGCCGGCATCGGCGAGCGTGGCGTAGGCGAGGACGCTGCAATCCTGGGGGACGCGGCGGCCGGCGGCTTGCGCGGCCTGGATGAAATGCCGCGCGGTGCCCGGATCGCCGGCGATAACGGCGCTGAAGCGTTTGCGCGCGTTCAGGATGGCTCGAAAGGCCGGCGCCTCGGGTCCGTCGTTGGGAAAGAACGAGAAGACTTCGCATGCTCGCGCGCCGCGGCCGGCAGCGTCGAGGTCCGCGATGGCGGCGAGGAGTTCGTGCTGGCGTTCGAGCGCGTCGGGGTCGACTTGATGGACGTGGTGAATGGAGAGGCGGCGCAGGAAGGCGATGCGGCGGTGGCCGAGGGCGTCAAGGCGTTCGACGAGCAGCCGCGTGGCCTGGCGGTTGTCTACGCCGGCGGTGTGCAGCGCCAGCGGCGTGACGGGATGATCGGCAAGGACGACGGGGACGTTGAGCTTGGCGTAGCGCTTGAGCGCCTGGACGGAGACTTTTCCGACGAGGACGATGCCGAGGCAGGGCCGTTCGAGGAGTTCGCGCGGGACGTGGTTGGAGAGTCGGTCGTCGTAGGCGATCTGGACGGGGCAGGCGCATTCGCCTGCGCCGCGGAGGATGCCTTCGAGGAGTTCGGCGTACATGCGCCCGTTGAGCATGAGCGCGGGGCTGCTGGTGAGGAGGACGAGAATGTTCTTGCGCAGGTCGAGGCCGGGACTGCGCGGATCGCAGGCGACGAGGCGGCGCTGGGGCGTGGCGGCGAGTAGGCCGTCCTGCTTGAGCGATTCGCAGGCAAGCTGAACGACGCGGGCGCTGACGCGGTGTTCGCGGGCGAGCGTGCGCCACGGCGGGATGACGGCGCCGGGCGGCCAGTCTCCGCCGCGGATGCGGCGGCGGAAGAGATCGGCGAGGAGTCGGTGCGCGGTGCTGGGCACGGGCGGCCGTCCGCGGGGGCGCTTGGGCTTGGGAGCGCTCATCGCGACATTTTACGTTTCAAAAAACTTTATCAAACCCACAAACGGTCCGCGCGGAGGGATCAGAACTTATCTTCCGGTGGCGGCGGCGTTGGCGGCGGCCGTTCGAACTTTGGCGCGGTTTCGGCCGGCGCTGTTCCGGCGGGCCCGACGCGGAGTTCTTCGCCGATCACGGACCAGGTCCAGCCGGCGGCTTTGCAGAGCGCGTCGAGGGCTTGGCGGTACGTGAGACCGCGGAGCTGGACGCTCGCGCTCCGTTCCGCAACCTCCGGCGCCCACTGCAGCTCGAATCCGGCATCCCAGACTAATTCGCCGATCTTTTCCCTGGCGGGCACCGCGGGCAGCGTGGCCTCCTCTTCTTCGACGACGGGCAGCTCAAGCAGGTGGGGGCGGTCGAGGCGCTCGTCGACGGTGAGCGGGCGGAGGTTCATGCCGCCGCCGGGAAGGCGCTCGAGCAGCAGCGGCGGGCGAGTGTCCTTGACGGCACGGTCGAGCATGTATCCGATGCCGATGACGCCGACGGGCAGTTCCACGATTTCGAAGCCGCTGGGCGCGCTGAGCGTGTCGAAGACGAGCGGGAGGCCCGCGTCGCGGACGAGGAGTTCCAGGAGCGTGCGGCGCGGCACGGGTCCGGCGGTCCACTGGACGAGGGTGGCGAGGCGGTCGGCTTCGGTGGCCTGCGCGGGGAGCTTCAAGGGCCGCGGCGGGAACCGATCGGAAATGTAGATCGCACCGTCCTTGACCTGCCACGCGCAGCCGGAGAAGCGCGCGATCCAGTTGAGCGCGAAGTCGAGCCGCATGTCCTGGACGCGCAGCGTGATGGGCTTGCGCGCGGCCAGCGGGGCGATCCGGGGATCGACCGTAAGGTTCGTCTTCGCGAGGGTGCGCAGGAACGCGAGGGCATCGTCGAACGGGGTTTCGGCGAACTCGAAGGAGACCTTGCGATCGGCCAGACCGGCGAGGGTTTCGCGCGGGCTTTCGAGGACAAGTTGAGCGGGCTGCGGCGGACCTTGTCCGGCGGGCTTGGCGCGCATGTAAAAAGCGCCGTCGCGCAGTTCGATTTCGCAATCCGCCAGCTTCGCGATCCATTCCAAAGACAGGTCGAGCTGCATATCCGTGACCTTCAAGTTTATCGAAGGCGCATGTACAAGCGCGGGATCGAGGACGATCGAGGTTTTGGTCAACGCCTGGATGAAGGCAACGGCTTCGGTAAGCGGCGTATCGACGAACTCGAAGTTGACTTTGCGCCTCATGTTTTTGTGAATCTCGCTGACCCATTCGGGCGGCTGGGCGTCGAGCTTCACCTCGACGGGCTGCGGCGGCGTGACGACTTGGCGGCCGTCGGGTGGCGTCTGGTCCGGCGGCGGGGTTTCGTGGGTCTGCTGTTCCTTCGGCGCGGGAACGGGCGTGCGGGAGTAGATGACGGCGAGTCCGACGAGGACCATCGCGGCGGCGGCGAGGATCGGCAGCCAGCCGATCAGGCGCCCGGCGGGCGGGGCGGCTTCGCGGGCGGCGGGTGCGCCGAGTTCGTCGCGCACGGCCTGCATGACGCGGCGGTTGAGCCTGGATTCGGACGTGAGTTTGGGCATGGCATCCTCCGCGGCGTGCAAGCGCCGCCAGGTGTCGTTGAGGGCTTCGAAGCGCGCACGGGCTTGCGGATCGGCGGCGAGGAGCGCGTCGAGTTCGGCGCGGCGCGCGGGATCGGCGGCTCCGGAGACGGCTTCGGCCATGCGGGCTTCGAGGTCTTCCCTCGGATCGAGTTCGGTTTCGCGTTCGTTCATGGGTTCGCCTCGCGGGCGCCGGGGGCGTGGACGCCGAGGATCGCGCGCAGTTTTTCGAGCGCGCGGAAGGCGCGCACTTTGGCCGCATTGGGCGTGATGCCGAAGATTTCGCCGAGCTGTACGTAATTCAAGCCTTCGAAACGCGCGAGCCGGAGAAGTTCGCGGTCGTCTTCGCGCAGTTCGCCGAGGGCTTCGAGCATGCGTCGGCTCTCGTCGCGCTGGGCGGCGCGGGCTTCGGGGGCTTCCTGCACGGCGGCGGCGCGGGCCTGGACTTCGGCGTAGCCGTCGAGCGCGCGGCGTTCGGCCTGCTTGCTGCGTCCGCGGCTGACGAGCAGGTTCCGCGCGAGGGTGTAAAGCCACGGTTCGAACTTGAGGACCGGATCGAAGCGGCCGCGTTCGCGCACGACCCTGAGGAAGACTTCCTGCACGAGATCTTCGGCTTCTTCGGGCTTGGCGCGGCGGCGAACGAAGTATTTCCAGAGCGCGGCGGCGTGGCGCTGGACGAGCTGCTCGACGGCGGCCTCGATCTCCGCGGGGCTCGCGCCGGGCTCGGCGATGCGGGCCATCAGCGCCTCGTCGGAGGGCGGACGGGCCGCAGGCAGCGCTCGGGCCGGGGTATCGGGGTGCATGGTCGGTTGCATTCTAACGCGATCTACGCGGGAGGCGGGGGGCGGTTACAGGGTGCGGCGATTTGGGATGGGGGATATTGGATTGAGGGCTAAGAGCTCAGGGCAAGAACCAAACAAACGGCAACCGACATACCAGAGGCAACGGCAAGGAATACCTGCGGGCGGGACGCCCGCGATACCTGCTGCTACGGCGGTCGGCGGGGACGTCGGCCGAACGAGGTCACAGGTTATAGAGCGCTCCCAGTTTGGAATTCAGGTGGCGCATGAGGGGTTGGTGCGAGAGGGGTTTGCCGGTGAGGTGCTGGCAGAGCGGGCCGGCGCGGCGGGTCTTGCCGGGGCGGTGAATCTTGAGGCGCAGCCAATCGAGAAGCGGGCGGAATTCGCCTTTCGCGAACAGCGGATCGAGGTCGCCGATCTCGCTCTTGGCCTGTTCGAGGAACTGCGAGGCGTACAAATTTCCGAGCGCGTACGTGGGGAAATAGCCGAAGCTCGCGCCGCTCCAGTGCACGTCTTGCAGGCAGCCGCGGCGGTCGTCGGGTACGTCGACGCCAAGGAGTTCTTTCATGGTGCTCTTCCAGGCGCCGGGCACGTCGGCGGGCTTGAGGCGGCCTTCGATCAGGTCTATTTCGAGCCGGAAACGCAGAATAATATGCAGGTTGTAGGTCGCTTCGTCGGCTTCGACGCGGATGAGCGAGGGCTTGGATTCGTTGGCGGCAAAGACCATCGCGTCGAGGCTCTTGCCTTTCAGGACCGGGAAAGCGGTTTGGGCTCGAGGCAGGAAGAACTGCCAGAACGCTCGGCTGCGTCCGACGAGATTTTCCCACATGCGCGACTGGGATTCGTGGATGCCGAGCGATACGGAGGCTCCGCGCGGGGTGCCGCGGTGTTCGGGATCGAGGCCCTGGTTGTAGAGCCCGTGGCCGGCCTCATGGAGCGTGCCGTACAGGGCGCTCCAGGCGCAGCGCGGGTCGTAGCGCGTGGTGAGCCTGACGTCGCCGGGTCCGATGGTGCTGCAGAAGGGATGCGTGGTGACGTCGAGGCGTCCGGCGTCGAAATCGAAACCGATGGCGCGGGCGGACTCGGCGCAGAAACGTTCCTGCACGGCGACGGGGTAATCGTTCTCGAGGATGCCGGGTTCGGCGCGCTTGCCGGTGGCGACGACGCGGCGGATCAGATCGGCCAGTTCGCGCTGGAGCGGTTCGAAGAGCGCCTGGACTTCGCGGGTCTTGGCGTCGGGCTCGTAGAGATCGAGCAGGGCATCGTAGCGCTGCTCTTTCCAGCCCAGCGCGTCGGCCTTCTCGCGGCAGAGCTTGACCATCTCTTCGAGGAACGGCTTGAAGGCGGCGAAGTCGTTGGCTTTGCGCGCATCGACCCAGACGTCGTAGGCCTTGCTGCTGGTGCGGCTGAGGGCCTCGACGAGGGCTTGGGGCAGTTTGGTGGCCTGATCGTAGCCGCGGCGCCATTCGCGGAGGTTCACGGCGGCGTCGGAGAGCGGATCGTTCACGAGGTCGCTGGCTTCGGCGATGGCGAGGAGTTCGCCGATGCGCGGATCGGTGGCCATCTCGTGGCTCATGCCGGCGACGAGGGCGAGCTGGTCGCTGCGGTGCGCGCTGCCGGCCTTGGGCATGTAGGTGCGCTGGTCCCAGCCGAGGAGGCTGCCGAGCGAGCCGAAGACGCTGCGCTTTTTCGAGCGGGCGAGAAGTTCGGCGTAGGCGGAGCGAGCGTCGGGCATGGCGTGGTCCTCGGTGGTGGGCGTGCGGATAGTTTAGCGGGCGGCGCGGGGTTGGCGAGGGCTTGTGGGGCGGGCGTACACGGCAAAGGGCCAGCGCCCAACCGACTTCAACGGGCGAACTAGCGGCTTGGGGCGCCGCCGCTGAGGTTCCTTGCTAAAGGAGAGAAAAACCGGGCGACGAAAAGGCAGGAAAGCCCATTCGAATCCTGAGTCAATTCGACAGGAAGGCTGGGCTCGAATGCCGAAAAGACCCTTCGCTTGAGTACTGGAGTGTAACGTATTGCGCCAAGCGAGCCTGGTGTCCAAGCCTCAAAGTGGCTCAGCCAAAGAAATGACAAACCTCCCCTTCTCGTTGACCGGGCTTGCAAGACTAATCTCAACACGCCCTTACAATACATGATAAAATTACTCTTTTATATCTAATTAAGATCCATAAGCAGTAATGCCCATGGAGGTGGCGCATGTCTTGCGAACTCTTCCATTGGGAGACCCACCTTGGCGCACCATTTGACAATGGGAGGAATGGATCATGCGTAACGGGACATGGAGCATTTGCTTGAGCTTAGTACTTGCGGTTCTGGTGGCAGCATCCGCGTTGGAGGCCCGGCAGGGTGGCGCAGACGACGGATCGGGAAATGCCCGAGGAACCGATCGGTTTTTTACGGAGCTTAAGGCCCCCTTACAGGCGGTGAATTGCGCCGCCACGCCTCCGACCATCACGGTATTGGGGCTGACCATCGACATATCCAACGCCGAGGTTCGGAACGAGATCAGCGGCATGACGGGCTGCGGTTCGTTGGTGGTGGGGCAGACCGTGGAAGTTGAGTTTGGGAGCGATCAGGCTCCGCTCAAGGCGCTGGAGGTCAAAGTCGATCCGGACAAGCAAGGCAAGCTGGAGATCCAAGGCCCGCTGCAGATGGTCGATCCGTCGGGACAAACGGTGCAAGTGTTGGGACTCGTGATCGACGCCAGTAGCGCGGAGTTGGACAATTTCACGAGCCTTGACGATCTGGAGCTTTCGCAAATTATCGAGATCGATCTCGAACCCACCTCGCTTCCGGCCCTGGTTGCAGAAAGCCTGTTAAGAAAGAGCGGAAGCTTCATTAAATTGTGCAAATTGACCAGCGTGTTCTCCGCACCCAACCGCGATGCCATGAATGTTTCAGGGTCGCTGCAATTATCCAACAGCTTCACTCCGCTAGGGAAGTCCGTGGTTTTGAATGTTGGGGGCCAGAGTTTTAACTTTACGCTAGATGCGGCCGGCAAAGGCACCGCAGCCGAAGGCAGGTTTTCGCTGACCGGCCGGTCTGGTCGCTTTGACTTCAAGGGGACTTTCAGCCGGGGCAATTTCCATAGTCAATGGAGCGACGAAGGAATCGTCGATGGCGCCTTCAAAAACCAACCCATTCTCATGTCCATATCTCTCACCATCGACGGAGTGAGCTATGGAGGCGATGTGAATCTCCTTTATACGTCTCGCGCGGGCCTCAAGGGTACTGCTAAATAAGCAAGGGCGAATCCCCTGGCACTCCATTCAACCGCAGGCGCCGTGACAGCCACGCCGCTTGCGGTTGAATGCATTCGATGCCTGTAAACTCCCAGCTCCTAGCGAAGTTTCCCGCTATTCGCGGGCGGGTTCGCCGGACCAGGCGCCGTAGGGATCGCCGGCATACTTGAGCCAGCGGTCGAGCCAGCTCAACGTGGCTTCGCGGGAGAGATCGGTGACGGCGTGCCCGTCGCCAAAGACCAGGAAGGCATGGGCGGCTTCTGCGCCCAGCAGTCGGTATACCTCGCGGAGCTTAAGGTGCAGCGTCGTGCGGTGCGCTTGCGAGGCGGCGGGGCCGTCGTTAAGCGCGAAGCGTTCGAAGAGCGGGCGCGGCGCCACGAGGCTCATCTGTTCGTGGAAGTCGCACTCGATGCGCTCGCCGCGCAGGAAGCGTTCGCGTAGCTGCGGGAAGTAAATGTACCAGTAGTCGCGCGACCAGTGCAGCGGTTCGGGGTTTTCGCGGAAGGTGTGCGCGGCGCAACTGGGCGCGCAGCAGCGGATGCGTTCGTCGAATGCGGCCAGCCAGATACTGCCCTGCCCGCCGAGGCTGTGCCCGGTGACGCCGATGCGTTGGGGATCGACTTCGGGCTGCGCGGCGAGGACGTTCAGCGCCTGCTGGCTGTCGTGCACGTACTTGCCCACCGCCGACCAGTTCGGATGCTTGCGGTAAAAGCCCGCGGTTTCGTACGGCCCTTCGGGCGGGCGGCGCGTGGCGCTGACAAAATGTTCGGGGCAGATCGCCGCGTACCCGCGCAAGGCCAGCAAGCGCGCGAGGCCGCCGCCGGGGCGCGGCTTCTTGGCGTCGGGATCGCCCTCGGGCGGCGGCAGGCCCACCAACGCCCGCGCGCCCCAGTTGGACGTTCCGTGCAGGCAGACGACGCCCGGATAGCCGCCCGGAGGCGGCGGATCGAGCGGGAGCGCCAGGTACGCATGCGCGCGCTCGTCGGCTTCGACTTGGTAGCTGATGCGTTTGAGCGTGAAGCCGCCGGCGTCCCAGGCGCGTTCGAGCCGAAGATCGGGATCGCCGGGCAGCGGCGGGCGTGCAGCTTCGCGGAGCAGTTCGCCAAAGCGTACGCGGATCGCCGCGCGCTTGCGGTTCCAGTCTTCGGGGCTGGCGACGCCGTCGAGCAGATCGTCCCAGCTCGTGGGGATCGGGCGCGGCGTCCAACTGGGATGGGTGGGCTTTTCTGGAGGCATGAGGGGAGTTTACTGGAAGGCAGGCGGGAGGGCGAGGGCGGAGAGGGTGGTGAACGGTCCACGGCAAACCCCAAAGGGCAAGAACCGAACAAACGACAACGGGCGAACTTCAAACGGCGCACGCAAAGGGCGCCTCCCCTACCCTTCCTTATACAAAGGAGGGGAGAACAACGCCGGCGGCAAGGGCTGCTACGGCTTGGGGGCGGGGGGTTCGGGAGGCGGCGGTGCGGGCTCTTCGCCGCGTAATTTCGAGCGGACTTTGGCAAAGAATTCGAGGCGCTTCTGGAGATCCTTCTCGAAGCCGAGCGTGCCGGGCGCGTAGAACTTTTTCCCCTTCAACTCTTCGGGCATCGAATCCATGGGGCCGATGTGGACGGGCCAATCGTGGTCGTACTGGTATCCGGTGCCGTAGCCGAGGGCTTTCATGAGGCCGGTGGGCGCGTTGCGCAGGTGGAGCGGTACGGGAATGGGTCCGCTCTGCTTCACCTCGGCGCGTGCGGCTTTGATGGCGTGGTAGATCGCGTCGCTTTTTGGCGCGCAGGCGAGGTAAACGGCGGCCTGGGCCAGCGCGGTGTCGCATTCGGGGTAGCCGATGAAGCCGGCGGCATCTTTGGCGGCCTGGGCCTGGAGCGCGGCTTGTGGATCGGCGAGGCCGATGTCTTCGGTGGCGATGCGTACCAAGCGGCGCGCGATGAAGTGCGGGTCTTCGCCGCCTTCGATCATGCGCGCGAGGTAGTAAAGCGCCGCATCGGGATCGCTGTTGCGGACGGCTTTGTGGAGCGCGCTGATCAGGTTGTAGTGTTCTTCGCCGGACTGGTCGTAGAGGATCGTGTTGCGCTGCAGGGCTTCCTTGGCCAGTTCGGCGTCGACGCGCTTGACGCCATCGGCGCTTGCCGGCGCGACGCGGACGGCGAGTTCCAGCGCGTTAAGCAGGCTGCGCGCATCGCCGCCGGCCATCTCGCTGAGGGCCTTGCGCGCGGCAGGTTCCAGTTCGATCTTCTCGGCGCCCAAACCGCGTTCGGCGTCGGCGAGCGCGCGGTCGATGAGCTGCCCCAGTTCGGCGGCGGTGAGCGGCTGGAGGACGAAGACGCGGCAGCGCGAGAGAAGCGCGCCGTTGACTTCGAAGGAAGGGTTCTCGGTGGTCGCGCCCAGAAGCGCGATGGTGCCGTCCTCGACGGCGGGCAGGAAGGCGTCCTGCTGCGCCTTGTTGAAGCGGTGGATTTCGTCGACGAAGAGGATCGTGCGGCGCTGTTCGAACATCATGCGCTGGCGCGCGGTTTCGATGGTTTCGCGCGCTTCTTTCACGCCGCTCGACACGGCGCTGAACATGACGAACTGCGCGTCGGCGGCTTTGGCGATGAGGTTGGCGAGGGTGGTCTTCCCGGTGCCGGGCGGTCCCCATAAAAGAAGCGAAGGGAGCGGTCGGCGCGGCGCGGACTTTTGAGGGGCGGCGGCGTGGGCGGCTTCCTGGTCGAGCATGCGGCGCAGGATTTTGCCGGGGCCGAGAACCTGGGACTGGCCGACGTATTCGTCGAGCGTGCGGGGGCGCATGCGGTCGGCCAGGGGGGCGCCGGCTTGCTTGACGTCCCGCGCCGCGGCGGCGAAGAGTTCGGCGCCGGCTGGATCGCGTCGAGTGGCCATAGGTGGGAGTTTCACCGCTGGGGGCGGCCGGTGCAAGTTCGGGGTGCGGGCTGGTCGCGGTAAGGGAGCACGCCAGCTTTTCATTTCTTAACGGAGCGCGCTTCGCGCGGCATGTTTTGTTCACCTCCCCTGCCCCTCCTTGGCAAGGAGGGGATTACCGGCACATTTTAAGACCGCCAAAATACCGCTCGATTGGTTTATTCCGCTCGGCGCTCGCGCAGCCAAGCGCGGGGGCCGCGGCCGTAGGTCTGCTTGAAGACGCGGTGAAATTGCGGGTAGCTTCCGAAGCCGGCGGCGAGCGCCGCATCGATGAGGCTGCGCGCGGAACCGTCGCCGTAGATCGCGTCGAAGCGTTCGAGTCGGCGGCGGTTGCGGAAATCGGTGAGGCTTTGGCCGAGCTGGCGCTTGAAGAGACGGCTGAGGCGGTTGGGGCTGAGGCCGACGCGGCGAGCAAGCTGGACGACGTCCCATTCGGCGGCTTCTTCGCGCAGCAGGAACGCGGCTTGTTCGACGGCGGGGTGTAGTCCTTCGACGGCGGCGTCTTCGGGCGCGGCGCGGTAGGCGGCCCAGGCTTCGTGGAGCACGTGCGGCAAGGCCGCGTTAAAGCGGTCGACCTCGTGTCGCGCCTCGCGCACGCGCTGCATCAGCGCCACGAGATCCTGCGCGGCCGCGGGAGCCAGCGGGCGGCAGTGCGAGCCCGGCGGGTCGAACGCGAGGAGCGGTTTGGTTTCGCGCGTGCGGACGTGAAGCTTCAGCCAGCGCGGTCGGATCACGAAGATCCACATCTCGAAGCCCGGGGAGCGATTCAGCAGGATGTGTTCCTGGCCGGGAAAGAGCCAGACGAGCGAATGGCGGCGCACGTCGCTGCGGCGATCGCGAAAGAGATACTGCGCGGCGCCGCGCGTGACGAGGTTGAATTCCAGCTCGTCGTGGCGGTGCATCGGATGCGTCTGACCGCTCCAGACGTAGTTCCAGAGGTGCCCCTGCAGCGCGGGGGGGATGCTGAGTTTTTCCTTCATGCGACACGAAATGATAACACAAGGACATCAAAAGAGAAGAATAGGCGCCCAAAACAGTGGATAGTGAGCAGATCGGAAGCACGGACCCCCATGGAGAATCCGATCATGCCCGCCGTCGCGCCATTCACGATCACCCAACAGCAGCAGGAACAGTACCGCGAGGAGGGGTATTTCATCCTCGAGTCGGCGATTCCGCCGGAGCATTTGGAGCTGCTGCGCGATGTGGCGATGCGCGTGATCGAGGCGGAGCGCAAGAAGGCGACCGAGAACGGCGGGAAATCGAACGGGATCAGCCACGCGAACAACCGGATCTTCTCCACCTTCCCGTCGGCCGAATACGCCGAGCTGAAGCGTTTCTACCGCAGCGAGCTGATGGCGGAGATCTGCCGCGCGACGATCGGTCCGACGGCGTTCTATTTCTGGGAGCAGTACGTGATCAAGGCGGCGGAGAAGGGCATGAAGTTCTCGTGGCATCAGGACAGCGGATACTGCCGCAGCGTGCCGAATCATCCGCCGTACCTGACGTGCTGGTGCGCGCTGGACGATATGTCCGAAGCGAACGGGACGGCGTACATCCTTCCGTTCAGCAAGGCGGGGACCAAGACGGTGGTGGAGCACGTGAAGGACGAGGCGACGAACGATTGGGTGGGTTACCACGGCGACGAGCCGGGGATTCCGGTCATCGCTCCGGCGGGGAGCATCGCGGTCTTCAGTTCGGTGACGTTTCACCGCAGCGGCTACAACCGCACGCCGAACTGGCGGCGCGTGTACCTCGCGCAGTACAGCCCGATCCCGATGGCGCAGCCGGACGGGAAGATCATGGGCCGGGCGGAGCCGTTCTTGAAAGGCGGGCGGATCGTCGAAGCCTGATCACTCGGGCGCGGCGGCTTGACCTTTGGCGCGCCAGGCGCGTGGGCTGCTGCCGACGTGGCGGCGAAAGACGCGGTGGAACTGCGGGTAGCTGCCGAAGCCCGCTTTCAGGGCCGCGCCGAGCATCCCTTGCGCATGGCCGGCGCCGTATAACTCGAAAAAGCGCCGCAGGCGCAGGCGGTTGCGGAATTCGGTGAGCGATACGCCCATCTGCTGCTTGAAGAGGCGGCTGAGGCGATCGGCGCTGAGTCCCGCTTGCCGGGCCAGCACGGGAACGTCGAGGGCGCCGTGGCGGTCGCGCAGGATCCAGGCCGCGCGTTCGACGGCCGGATGGACGTCTTCGGCCGGAGCCATTTCGTCGGCTTCGAGATACGCGCGCCACGCACTGAGCAGCGCATAACCCACTCCAAAATTGAACCGCGGCGCATCGGGCAGCGCGGCGAGAAGGTTTTCGAGCAGCGCGTGGAGCTCGAGCGCGCGGCGTTCGGGAACCTGGCGGCAGAACCAGCCCGGCGGATCGGGGTCGAGCAGCAGGCGCGCATCGGGCTGCTGGCAGGCGCGCTTCACGAGTTCGGGCCGGAAGCAGACGATCCAGCCGGCGTAATCGGGGCTGGTGTCGAGCAGAACGTGATCCTGGCGGCTGAAGAGCCAGACCAGGGAATGCCGGCGGATGTCGTAGCGGCGGTCGCCGAGCAAGTAGCGGCCGGTCCCGCGGACGACGAAGTTCAATTCCAATTCGTCGTGATGGTGGACGGGATGCACGTAGCCGCGCGGCTGGTGCAGCCAGAGGCGGCCGTCGCGCCCTTCGGGCATCTGGAGGATGTGCCGAACCACAACGGAAAACGATAACTGAAGACACGCCGGACGAGAAGTCTTTTCTCATGCTATGGGGGATGATGAGGGGAATGCAGACGCACTCAACGGAAAAGGAGAATTTCATGCCCGCCCTCACCTTGCCTCGCATCGGTTCGGCTCAACGCACGCAGTACCGCGACGAGGGTTACTTCATCCTGGAAGGCGCGATCGGCGCGGAGGATCTGGCGCTGTTGCGCGCCGAATGCTCGAAGGCCGTGGCTTCGCGCGACGCGGAGCTGGACCGCCTGGGCGTGGATACCGAAGGACTGACGCACCGCGGGAAGCGCTACTTCGTGCGCCAGCCGTCGCTGGTTTCGCCGGAGCTGCTGCGCTTTTTCCTGGGCGAGACGCTGGCCGAGTGCGCGCACGCCACGGTGGGCCCGGAGGCATTCGCGTTCTACGAACAATTCGTGGTCAAGTGCGGCGAACAGGGGATGCGCTTCGGGTGGCACCAGGACGGCGGTTACGTGAAGAGTTTCAATCCGTGCCCGTACGTGACGTGCTGGTGCGCGCTGGACGACGTGAGCGAGGCGAACGGGACGGCGTACATCCTTCCGTTCAGCCGCGCGGGAACGCGGGAATTGGTGGACCACGTGCGCGACCCTGAGAACAACGACATGGTGGGCTACCACGGAGACGATCCGGGGATTCCGGTCGTGGGGCCGGCGGGGACGATCGCGGTCTTTTCGAGCACGACGTTTCACCGCAGCGGCGCGAACACGACGCCGAACCCGCGGCGCGCGTACGTGGCGCAGTACTCGCCGCAGGTGATCCGCAAAGCGGACGGGACGGCGCTGCACCGCAGCGAACCGATCCTGCGCGGAGGCGTGCGGGTGGCGGATTAGGCACTGTCCCGAAGCGCTTCTTCGACGTCTGCTTGGTCCGCGCGGCGCATCTGGCGGTCAATCGTTTCCGAATACGCTCTATCGGGCGGCTATTCGGCGGCGATCGTGCCGACCAGGTCCTTGATGGCGCGTTCGAGCGCTTCGCTGCTGACGGGTTTGACGAGGTAGCGCAGCTTGGGGTAGGTGGCGACGACGAACTCGTCCTTGAGCTGGTCGTAAGCCGAGCAGATGACGATGGGCAAATCCATGCTCTGGTCGACCATGCGCTGCAGGACTTCGAGGCCGTGGAGTCCGGGCATCTTCATGTCGAGGATGGCGAGCGTGAGTCCGCCCTGCTGAATGCGCTTCCAGGCTTCGTTGCCGTCGCTGGCTTCGATCACGGAGTAGCCCAAGCGTTCGATGGTCAGGCGGAAGACGATGCGGATGCGTTTGTCGTCGTCCGCGAGGAGCACGCGGGGCTTGGAGTCGGCAGTTCCGCCGACGCCGCCGGCGGGCCGGCTGCCGAAGAAGACTTCGTCGCGATCGGCGGTGCCTGCGACGCCGCCGGAACGAACCTTGGGCGCATCGATCGCGGCGTTGCCGGAATTGCTTTCGGACGGGCGCGGCATCGCTCCGGGCACCTGCGGACGCGGCAACCCCTGCACGACGGTGTTGCTGACGCGCGTGCCCTGCTGCCCAAGATTCGGTTTCGTCACCGCGGCGTGGCGGCTTCCCGAGCCGACGGGGCCTGCGGTCTGGTGGCGCGAGCCCGATCCGGGGACCGGAGGCGCGGCGGGGGCCGACGGAATCGCCGGCGCGGGCGGCAAGGTGACTTGCCCGCTGACCGTCACCGTCGGTCCCGGCGGGGGCGCGGCGACGGGCTGCACGCCGGAGACCGGCTGTCCGCCGCTGGGACGCAAGCCCACGGGCTGATCCTCGAAACCCATCGCGAAGGGCGAACGCAAGCGGCGCGTGACGCGCACGCCCGTTTCGGCGGCAGCAGGTTGAGCCGCCGGTTCTTCGGCCAGTAAATCCTGCAAAAAGGTATTGATCTGATTGGGGTGATAGCCCGTCGCCTTCAGATCGTTTTCGATCAGGTCGATGACGATCTTCTTTTCTTCTTCGTTGGCGACAATGGCGTTCAATACGGCGCGCATCTGGAACATCGGCATGCGCCGCGCTTCGTATTCGCTTACCAGCACGAGCGCTTTCGTCTCGCGGCTGAGCGATTTTAAAACATTATCCGTACTCACCCATAGACTCCCAAAGTCAGCCTGCACCTTGTTATACGCAACCATTATACCAGTTGGCCACTCGGGTGAGTAGGCCATCGGCTGCGCATGTGGGGCCGGAAACCCGAATACGTATCGACTACTTTTACCCGAAAGTCGAGTGTATCCCGATACGCAATCTGCAAATCCGTGTCGTTTGGAGCGCCAGGCTCTATCGGCCTAGGCCCAAGAGAGTCGCCACCGGTTGCCTCGATTGCACGAGTGAATCGTTTTGAGAAGTATTGCACCATCAAGAGACGGTCTTTAATCGAACAATTTGCATTCGAAATGTCGCAAAAAGTAACGGACCTCAGGGGGCTGCCACGGGTTCGGGCGGTGTTTTCGAGGCCGGGACCGCCTTGGCAAAACGCTCTAATCGGCGCTGCCAGTACTCTTTATTGTAGGCGCCCATATCCGGCGGGCGCATGGCGATGGCTTTGTGGAGCGCTTCGAGTGCTTCGACGGGCCGGCCGGCGTACGCGTAGGCTTCGGCGAGGGTATCCCAGTTGTTGTAGTTATCGGGGCCGATCTCGACACAGAGGCGCGCGGAGAGGACGGCTTTCTCGGGGGGGAGCTTGCGTTCGGCGGTCTTGATGGCGGAACACCACGCGACGGCGTTGAAGAGATCGCCGAGGGCCTCGAGTTTGCCGAGGGTGCGGAAGTAGTCGCCTCCGCGCAGCGCGTCGTCGGGAAGCTTGTGCCAGTTGCGGAACTCGTCTTCGGTGAAGATGCGCCCGCGCAGGGTGGCTTCGAGGTTGAGCTTGGTTTCTCCGTCGTCGTAGCGCAGGAAAATGTGCTGCGGCGCGTGGACGGGATACACCGGCAGCCCCGCGGCTTCGGCGAGGCAGAGGTAGACGAGCGAGAGCCCGAGGCAGACGCCCTGCTTGCGCTCCAGCACCGCGTGCGGGAAGTACTGGTCGGGGTGTTCTTCTTCGGGCTTCAAGTCTATCGCGGTGCGTAACTGGAGCTTCTGGTAGAGCAGGCGGTTGGCGGCTTCGATGCGCGCGCGCGGCGTGCGCGCTTCGGCAAGATCTTCTTTCAATGCTTTGGCGTGCCGATCGAATGCGCCGCGTATCTCGCGTTCGCGCTCGGCGTCCAGTTCGGGGTAAATCTCGCGCGCGACGGTCAGGCTGAGGTCGAGGTAGGTGTGCGACTTGGAATCGGCGCGAAGCTGGCGTACGAGCGCGGCGAAGGGATCTTCGGCCAGACTTGCAGCCGGCGCGGGCGTATCCGGCGCGCCGGCGTGCACGCGCCACGCCGCCAGCAGCACGGCTCCCAGCAAGAGCGCGCGCGGCCCTCTTCCCCATCGCGGCAGCCGGTGCATGGCTTCGAGCGGCGCTCCCCGCGAGCCCCCCGCGGGCTCGATACCGATACGACGATTATAGAACCGGGGATACTCGGAGGCTCTAGGGAAATTTGCGGAAGTATCGGCTTACGCACCGGAAGAAGGCGGCTGACCGGGCTTAGGCGCAAATCCATGCTCGGGGAGCGCGCTTCGCGCGCATAGTCTCGTTCGCCTCCCCTGCCCCGCCTTGGCAATGAGGGGAGACGGCTCACGGCAAGAACTCAACCCGATACGCTGCCCGTTGATACAAGCGGCGTCCCTATTCAACGGTCCGCCAGAAAGGCCTCGACATCGGCGGCCAGTTGGGCCGGATCGTGGGCTTTGCGGGCCTGGACGGGCAGGGCGCGCAGGAAGGCCGCTCCGTAGCGTTTGGTGAGGACGCGCTTGTCGCCCAGGATCACGACACCGCGGTCGCGGCGTGAACGGATCAGCCGCCCGAAGCCCTGGCGCAGACGCAGGATCGCGTTGGGCACGCTGAAGTGCAGGAACGGGTCTTTGCCTTGGGCTTCGAGGAGTTCGCAGCGGCCTTCGACGAGCGGATCGGTAAAGACCGCGAAGGGAAGCTTGGCGATGACCAGGAGCGAGAGCGCTTCGCCCTGCACGTCCACGCCTTCCCAGAAGCTGCTGGTGCCAAGCAGGACGGTGCGTGGATCGTTCTTGAGTTTGGCGAGGAGCGCCTCGCGGCTGCCGTCCTCGCCTTGCGCGACGACTTCGAGGCCTTCGGGTCCGAGGGTGCGCTTGAGCTGTTCGGCGTTGCGCTTAAGCGATTCGTAGCTGGTGTACAGCGCAAGGGTTCGGCCGCCTGCGGCCAGGGCCAGGGGCGCGATCAGACTGGCCAGCCCTTCGTTGAAGGCGCGTTCGCGCCCGCCGCCGGGTTCGGGGAGGAAGGTCGGAACGTACAGGCGGCACTGGTTCTCGTAGTCGAACGGGCTGCCTTCGAGGAGTTCGTCGAGTTCGTCCTTTGCGCAGAGCGATAGGCCGAGGCGGAGCTTGAGGAATTCGAAGGACTTGGGATGGGGCGGTGCAGCCCTTTCGGATTTTGGGTTTCGGATTTCGGATTGCGAATCGCTTTCGACTTCGTGCTTGCGCGGGAGGCGCAGCGGAGCAAAGCCTGATCCGTCGGCCTGAGTATCGCGCACCGATAGGGTGGCGCTGGAGAGGATCACGCTGCGCTTCTTGGCGTAGAGTTGTTCGTGCAGGAGCGCGGAGAGGTCCAGCGGCGCGCCGACGACGCGCAGGGCGCGGCGTCCCAAACGTTCCATCCAGTACACGTAATTCGGCTCGTCGGCTTTGATCACGAATTCCAGATCGGCGATCAATTCCTGCAGGAACAGATTCTGCGCGGAAAGTTCCTTATGCAGCTCGCGGGCGCGCGGCATTTTGTGCTGCTTCAGTTCCTTGAAATCTTCGTCGAGCCGTCCGAGCGCCTGGCGCAGGCGGCCAAGTCCGGCAATGGCGGCCTCCTTGGATTCGTCGAGAAGATGGCGTTCGTCGGGGAGCAGCGCGGCGGAGGCGAAGCGGAGCACCGAGCCGGGTTCGCGGCGGTTGGCGCGGCGCGGGGGGCGCTGGAAGGCCGGCGCGCGCGGGGCTTCTTCGGCGGCGCTCAGCGCGAAAGGATCGTCTTCCCGCGGCGGCCAGCTTTCGCCGCGCCCGGGCTCGCGCGGAACGAACGGGACGGCCGGACCGTCGTCGGCCTCGCGTTCCTGTCGGCGTTCGAACCACGCGCGGAGGCCGTCGAAGCAGAAGTCGGTGGCTTCGGCGGCGGGCGCGACGGCCTGGATCGCCTGGAGCGCGTGTTCGTGGATGCTGTCGCGCAGCGGAGCGGGGAGTTCGCCGCGGCCTTGTTCGAGGTGGAAGAGGATCGAAGGGAGCAGGCCCTTGCCGGCGGCGCTGCCCTGAGGCGCGCGGAAGAGGCGGTTGAGGATCCGGTAGGCGCGGCGCGGAGTCAGCTCGCAGGCCAGAAATTCGGTGGCGACATCTTCGAGCGTGTGGGCTTCGTCGAAGACGATTTCGCGGTACGGCGGCAAGCTGCCGTGTTCGCGGTTGAGGTCGGAGAAGACGAGCGCATGGTTGCAGACGACGAGGTCGGCGGTGCGCGCGAGGCCGCGGGCGCGGTAGACGAAGCAGCGGTGGTAAAACGGGCACTGCCGGCCCATGCAATCCTCGCCGACGGTGTGCAGGCGGTCCCAGAGTTCGGGATGCTGTTCGGGGCTAAAGGCGGCGAGTTCGGCGACGTCGCCTTCTTCGCTGCTCACCGCCCAGTTCATCACCGGAAGCATGGCTTCGCGCTCTTCGTCGGTCAGTTCGTGCGCGGACTCCTGGAGCGTATACATGAACTTGCGCGCGCAAAGGTAGTTGGGGCGGCCCTTAAGCAGCGCGGCTTCGAACTCCTCGCCCAGGGCCTCGCGCAGCAGCGGGATGTCCTTATGGAATAGCTGCGCCTGGAGATTCTTCGTGTGCGTGCTGACGACGAGCGGGCGTCCAGCCTGTCGCGCGAACAGCACCGCCGGAGCGAGGTAGGCCAGCGACTTGCCGACGCCGGTGCCGGCCTCGGCAAGCAGGTGGCGGCCGGCGCCAAAAGCCGCGGCGACGCGTTCGGCCATACGGCGCTGCTCGGGGCGTTCTTCGTGGTTGGCCATGCGCTGGGCGAGCTTCCCGCCCGGCCCGAAGAAGGCGTCCAGCGCTTCTATCGGCACCGCGGGCGGCTCGCCCGCGTCTTCGGTATCGGGCGCGGGCTCGTCGAACGGAATCTGGAGCCGCTCGATAATCTCGCTCTGGTCTTTGAACAGCCCGGCGAGCGAGAGTTTGCCGCTCTTGCTGGCCGCGCCGAAGCCGGCCTCGACGGCGGCGGACTCGGCGGCCTTGAGCAACGGCTTGAGCGGGTGGCGCGTGCGAGAGAGGAGCCAGTTCATTTCGGCGAGGACGGGGAGCGGCACGCGGACGAGTTCGGCTTCGAGTTGGGTCCAGAGCGCGGCGAGCGCCTGCGGCGTGAGGGTTTCTGGGGTGCGCAGATCCGGCGTGAGTAGATCGTCGAAGCGGCGGCAGGCAGTGGGCCGGACGATACGTCCGAGTTCGTCGGCGCCGAGGAGCGGCGGTCCGAAGCCGCGTGGAAAGCCGGCCTCGCGCGCGGCGCGGGCGAAGATTTCGCGCGCCGGCGCACCTTCGGGAACAATCCAGGCCTCCGCGGCGTCGGAGAATTCGACGAGATCCTGGAGCACTTCGCCGAGTTCGGGGGCTTCGTCGAGGGCGGCGTTGGTGAGCCCGCAGGAACGCGCTTGGGCCAGCGTGAGCCGCTGGGCGGGCTTTGCGAGGCGCTCGAATATCGCTCCGCCGCCGGTTTCGCCCTGGGACGGCCGGCAGGCCGCGAGACGCACCAGCGCACCGGCGCCTTGCGGCAGGCTGGTGGTGAGAGTCAGGAAGAGCGGATCGTTTTGCAGCACGGTCGCGAACGGCTCCACAGGATCGATCCGGCGTATGGTACCCGGTTTCCCGAAACGGCCCGCGCGAAAGGCGTTGCTTGCGCCGTGCCGGTGCCTCATACTTTTAAGGAGCGGGCGCAAGCAGAACTTGCCGCACCGCCCCGGGAGGACGCGTACCGCCGTTCATGAGCGATAAAAAAGACCGCATCCACATTCGCCTTAAGGACCGACAGTTCAGCGTCGACCGCGAGGCGGCCATCCTGGTGGGAGGTTACCAGCCGGGCGAACTGATGACCGGCGAGGAACCGCTGGAGGAACTCGAACGCCTGGCCGACACGGCCGGTGCGCGCGTGGTCGGCCGCGTGGTCCAGCACATCAAGAAGGTGCACCCCGGAACGTATATCGGCTCCGGGAAAGCCGAAGAGCTGAAGGAACTCGTCGAGAAGCTGAAGGCAAAGACGATCATCTTCGACCACGACCTCACGCCCGCGCAGGGGCGCAACCTCGACAAGCTGAGCGGGGCGAAGGTGCTGGACCGTACCGACCTGATCCTCGATATCTTCGCCTCCCGCGCGCGCACGCACACCTCGAAGATCCAGGTGGACCTCGCGATGCAGGAGTACCGCCTGCCTCGGCTGCGGCGCTTGTGGACGCACTTGGAGCGGCAAACCGGCGGCATCGGGATGCGCGGCGGCCCCGGCGAACGGCAACTCGAGACGGACAAGCGCAAACTGGTGAAGCGCATCGGCGAACTGAAGGACGAGCTGAGCGTGATCGAGAAGCGCAAGGAGCGCATGGTCCAGGCGCGTTCGCGCGAGCACTTCCTGGTCAGTCTGGTCGGCTACACGAACGCCGGCAAGAGCACGCTGATGCGATCGCTGACCGGCGAAGACGTCTTCGTCGAGGACAAGCTCTTCGCTACGCTGGACACGAAGACCGCGGGCCTCTCGCTGGGCGGCGGGATCAAAGTGCTGATCTCCGACACCGTCGGCTTCATCCGGCGCTTGCCGCACAAGCTGGTGGCGAGCTTCCATGCAACGCTGGAAGAAGCGCGGCACGCGGATCTGCTGCTGCATGTCGTCGACGCCAGTTCGCCGCAGGTGCGCGAGCAGATGCGCGCGGTCGAGGACGTACTCAAGGAACTGGGCTGCCAGGAAGTCGAAGTGCTGCGCGTCTTCAACAAGGTGGACCGCTTGAAGCCCGAGCAGGAGTTCGATTTCCGCGTGCTCTGCACCGAGTACCCGAATTCGATCGGGATCTCGGCGCTGCGCAAGCAGGGGCTGGACCAGTTGAAGGCCGAGATTCGCCGTCGCGCGCGGGCGAGCGGCTTGCCGGCAACGATCGCGGTTCATGTCGGCGACGGGAAGAACCTCGCGTTCCTCGCGCGCCACTTTTTCGAAGACGAGCGGACCATCGATGGCGACTGGATCACCTTTAAAGGCCGCGCGCCCGCTCAAGCGCTGGACCGCCTGTCCGGCGCGGGACCGACGGTGAAGATCCTGGCAGGCTGGCCGCCACCGGGCGCCTTCGACGCGTGGCGCGACGGGACCGAAGTTCCGCAGCCGGCATCCGAAGGCACTTCCTAAACGGGCTGCACCGTCCGGCGCGCCGATCCGACTAATATAAGGTAGCGCGGATTCGTCGCAGCCTCGCGCGGGCTTGGAATGACCCTATCATTCCCCAAACCAGCAGTGACGGGACGAGCATCCGACGGGTTGACCTGATAGGGTATGGGGCGCCCGTGAGGAGTCCGAGTATGCGAATCGTCTGGAACGTGGTGCTGGGTTTGAGCTTGGCGTGCGCGGCCTCCGTGCAGGCCGATACCGTATTTTTGAACAGCGGGCTGAAGCTGGAAGGGAAGATCTGGCGCGAGACGCCGGAGTTTATCGTGTTGCTGGTGTACCAGGAAGCCGGACGCGTGCGGATTCCGCGGGATCAGATCAAGAGCATCGAATACGACTTGGCGAGCCGGCTGGAAGACTTGGCCGAGGACGACTGGAAGGGCCATTACGAGCTGGGCGTCTGGGCGTTCGAGAAGGGCATGTACGTCGAAGCGATCGCACAATTCGAAAAGGTGAAGGGCAAAGAAGGAGCCGGGACCGACACGTGCAAGCGGCTGGGCCAGTCGTACGACAAGCGCGAGCAATCGGACAAAGCGTACGAAGCCTTCAAGGAGTACCTGCTGGTCGCACCCGAAGACCAAGAGATCGCGGCGCGCTTGAAGGAACTGGAGAAGGTGTTGGGCCTGGAGAAGCCGGTAGCGGTGAACGATCCGGCCAAGGTCGCGCCCAAGCAGGATACCGGGCTGGAAGCGACATGGAATTGGAAGCAGGACACGTGGAAAGATTACAACGCGTGCGTGGTTTCGGTGCAGCACGATAACGCGACGGGCAACAAAACGATCGCGGTGCAGACCGAAGCGGGGAACAAGGATAAGTTCGCAATCTCGGGGACCGGCAAGTCGCCGCTGGACCTGAGCACGCACAAGGAGATCGTCTTCAAGGTCTTCCACAACAACAACCGCCCGCTGCTGATGGCGGTGGCGTTCAAGAACAAGGCCAACGAGTTCTACGAGTCGATGCAGCAGCGCGTTCCGCCGAACGCGTGGACGACGGTGACGATCCCGATCGGCGAGAAGAAGTTCAAGAGCACGCGGAACAACTTCGAAGGCTACACCGACAGCTTGGGCGGCGCGGACCACATCCGCGAAGTCGAGTTCCTGGTGTACGAGCAGAGCAAGTTCCTGTTGTACTTCGATTTCATTTACTTCCTCGAAGGCAAGGCCGAAGAGAAGAAAAAGGAATAGCGCGCCGCGCAAGCGGAAGCGAGGGGGGGACGTGCCGATACGCCGACTGGTGCCGCTCTTGGCCGTGCTGATCCTTTGCGCGAGCGCGGGTCCGCGACCGCACGCCGCGGCGCCGAAATCGGCGGCGGCTCAGGCGCCGGCTCCGCGCACCGCCGGACCGCGTAACGTAGGCGGCGATCTGCGCTTCCTCGATCCGCCCAGCGACAGCACCGACTACAGCGCGACGCTGGGCATGCTGGGCGTGCCCGACGGGCTGGACGTCTTCGATCTGGGCGATGCGGCGCCGGGCGAGCGGATCGAGCGCGTCATGCACGTAGCGGGCGGCTTGAAGCCTTACCGATTCTCCAGCGGCAATCTGCGTTCGCTCCTGATCGACGAGTTCGGCGACGATCCAGACCTTAACCCCGATTTCATCTCGATCACCGATGCCGGCGTGGTGACCGGCGTACTGGACGGCATTTCGGGCGAACTTTTCTTCGACGTGAGCGTGGTGGACGCGGGCGGCGCAGTCATCCTGGCGGTCTTCCGGATTAACTTCGTGGACGAGTTCGACCTGCGATTCGCGCAAGAGAATCTTGCCAGCGCGCAGTTAGGCTTGAATTACGCCACGCGGATTCAGACGCTGGGGGGAGATTTAAATATCGATACGTTCGAGTCCACGGCGCGCTTCAATGTCGTGCCAGACAGCATCGATCTGGGCGGGCAAGCGCTGGAGCAACTCACCGAAATCGGCCTGACCCTTAATGCCGATGGCACCTTGTACGGACGGCCTCTGCAGACGGGGACGCTCACGTTCAGTGTGCACGCCGAGGATGCACTGGGCGCGGAGGCGTTGAGCTTTGCCGGCGGCGTGGGCGACCAGACGTTCACGGTCGAGATCGAGGACATGGCGTTCGCGGGAAGCACGTTTTACTGCGACAGTTGCATCATCCGCGGAACGCTGGCTCGAAGCGGTCGCGATTCGATCCAGGTGCGTGGCATGGCCGATTTCGCGGGGCAACTTTTAGCGAATCTGGCGGGAACGCCGATCGCGCTGCGCGTAGGCGCGGGGCGCAACCGCAACGGGACGCCCTGCGGGCGCACCTTCAGCGCGGTGCTTGATGCGCGAGGCAACGCCAAAAAGGTTGTCCCGGACGATCCGCTCACCGACGAGAACGAAGCGTATTCGTTCCGGGCCACGGTCCGCGCCAACGGGCGCGTTTCGCTGAACGTGACGGGGACCGACCTGTACGAGGCGGTGAACGCGGACACGCTGATCGAAGAGCCGCTCAATACAGTGGTACTGGAAGTCGCCTTCGGCAATGCGCTGCACTGCGAAGCGGTTTCGGCGCTGACGAAGGTGACGCAGAATCCGTATCAGCTCGTTTACTTCCTGGCCGCGAAGGGCGAACAGGGCCAGCCGTTGGCGGGCATCTTCCAGACTTGGAAGCTCAAGGGGCGCGACATCGGCCAGTTCGTGGGCAACCGCGGTACGGCCTGGACGGTCTTCTTCTCCGCCGCCCCGCGCTTCGGCATCGACGGCTCGGATCTGACCGGGAGCGGGAGCGCGACGATTCGCATCGGCCGGAATTACGATTCGAGCGCCACGGCGGAACCCGGTAACGCTTTCTACGAAGAATCGGTCACGCTGAACACGGCGCGCCCGCAGACGTACCGCTACCTGCGCCCGAAGGACGGCACGGAAGAGATCACGCAGGCCACCTTCCAGCCGTTCGCCTTCCGCCACAACGTGGCGACGACTTACGTTCGCGACGACGTGAGCGGAATTCCGCAAGCGATCGTAAGCGGGACGCCGAACGTAATGCAGTTCGAGGTCGAGATCGGCAGCGCTCGCGGCGCAACCTCGCGGCGGCTCTTCCCGCTAAGCCGCGCCTACTACGAGCATCCGTAATCGAGTTGCGCGGCGGCGCGGCTCGCGGCATGGTGAAGGGAGCGGACGGAAGCTCCCATGCCCAAACACAACCTCGATCGCCGCCGATACCGCATCACCACTCCGTGGGGCGCCTGGCTGGCGGTCTTCACCGAGCGCGGCCTCTACGAATTCAAACTGCCGTCGGTCCGCACACCGGCCGGACTGGCCGAATTGCGCGGCCAGGAAGGGCCGCTGGGTACGCGCGTACGCAAAGCCCTGCGTGCTCGGCTGGACGGCCGGCGCGACCGGCTGCCTTGGGAAGCCTTCGACCTCGCGGGGCGCCCCTACTTCCACCGGCGCATCTGGCGCGCGATGCAGCGCATCCCGTTCGGCGAGGTCCGCACCTACGGCGACCTGGCGCGCGCGGCGGGATCGCCGCTGGCCGTGCGTGCGGCCGGCCAAGCCTGCGGATCCAACCCCATCGTGCTCTTTCTGCCCTGCCACCGCGTCGTCGCGTCCAAAGGCCCGGGCGGCTTTGGAGCGGGGCTGGCTTGGAAGCGCAAACTCCTTGCGCTGGAAGGATACGATCTTCGGACCAAACGCGGCTGAAAGAGCGTCCGCGCGATCGGGAAGTATCCTTCAGGACGATGGGTTTCCGGCGACGAGGGACGCGCATGCCCGCGGACGTGCCAGCGGATTACCGGCGTGTGGCGCTGATCCAGACGCCGCCGCCCGACGAGATTCTGCGCCACGCCGAGATGCTGCCCGGCGAGAGCGGACGCTACGGAAAATTCGTGCGCTACCGTCACGACCGCTCGAAGACGGTTTACGAGGTGCTCTATTTCAAGGCCGGCCGCGCACCGACGCGCGAAGAAGTGCTGGCCGATCTGCGCGCCTACCTTGAGACGCTGGAAGCGCGGATGCAGGAAGGCCCCCGCGGCACGGTGGGGCGCGTCTTCGAACGCGTGGTCTTCGGGGAGCCCACCCCCGGTCAGTACGCGCAACGCTGCGCCGAACTGCGCGAAACGATCCAGATCGTCGAGGAAGATTACCGGCCGGGCGAAGCGGTGCCGATCCCGTGAAGCGCCCGCTCTGGTTGCGTGCGCCGTACGCGGCGGGCTTGGCGCTCGCACCCGGCGGCGGACTGGCGGCTTTGGCGGGCTTGCTGCTGCGCAAGCCGGCATGGATCGAATGGGGCATGCTGGGTTTCGGGGCTGGGGCGCTCGCGGTCTGCGTGGCCTTCGCGGCGGAGAGCGCGGCGGCGGCGCTTCGGCACGGCGAGGACAAGACGTCCTGAGCGCATGCGGCGGCGTTACGGATTCGGCGCGCGGATCACGCGCGATTCGGTGACGATCGCGGCGACGGGCTTGTCGTGCGGTTCGTGCGGAACTTCATCGACAACTTGGCAGTCGAAGGCCAGCGCCACGATGGCGGCGCGCAATTCGGGCGCGGCCAGGAGCCGGTCGTAGAAGCCCCCGCCCCGCCCCATGCGCCGGCCGCGCGCGTCGAAGACGCGGCCCGGCACGAGCACCAGGTCCAGTTCGGCCAGCGGAATCTCGGGGCAGTTCGCGCGCGGCGCGGGAATCCCGAAGGCGCCGCTTTCCAGGTCGGAGCGCGGATCGCGGATCTCGCGCGGCGACATGGCCTTGCTCACCACATCCACCCGCGGCAACGCGACACGCTTGCCCGCCGCCAAGGCGGCGGCCACGATCCGGCGCGTATCGGCTTCGGTGTCGTCGGCGACGTAGGCAAAGACGGCGCGCGCGCACTGGAATTCGGGGAGCTCGATCATGCGGTCCTGCGCGCGTTCGCTGCGCGCGGTCCGCTCGTCGGGGCTCAGCGCCTCGATGGCCGCCAGAACCCGCCGGCGCAGCTCGGTCTTTTCCTCGCGCATCGCTACGGCGGCGCCTCCCGCGCTACTTGCGCAGTTCCGCGTTGAACTTCGGCAACAGGGCCGCGACGAAGCGCTCGTGCGCCGCGTTCACTTCCTCGTCGGTGAGCGAACGCTCGCGGTGCCGGTATACGACCGAGAACGCGAGCGACTTGCGTCCCGGGCCCAGTTGCTTGCCGCGGTACGCCGAAAGGAAGCGCGGCGGTTCGCCGGCGGCACGGAGCGGTTCGTGCGCCGCCTGCGACTGCGCGAACGATTCGATGTCGTGCCAGAGCACGTCTTCGGAGACCACCACCGCGACGTCGCGGACCACTTCGGGCTGCGTGGGCAGCGGTCGGTAACGGCGCGGCCCGGTGGGCAGATGGGCCAGCGCTTCCAGGTCCAATTCGGCGTAGGCCGGCTCGCCGCGCAGGTCGAAGGCTTTGAGCAGCGCGGCGCCGGCCAAGCCCAGCCAGCCGATCGGATTTTCGGCGCGTTCGTGGTCGCCCGTCTCGCGGATGCGTACGAGGCGGCAGGCCGAATCGGGGGCCAGCCAATCCGGTCCGGTTTCCGCCGGGCGCAAGGCCAGGCGCGCGCCGTCCAGTTCCAGCGCATCCGAAAGCCGGCCCAGGGTGTCGGCGAGCGGCGCGAAGCCGGCAGCGTCGTAGATTCCCAGCACGCGGCGCTCTTCGAGCGCGGCGCCGGCGTGCGGCAGGAAAATCTTGCCCAGCTCGAAGAGCCGCGCCGTGCCGGTGCGGTGCGCTTGGTTGTGCCGCGCGACCGACAGGAGCGAAGTCGCGAGCGCGTTGCGCAGGGCGCTGTGGTCTTCGCGCAGAACGCTGCGCGGATCGAGTTTCAGGGGTGCGGCAGTGGTCCAGACCGGCGGCGCGGGCCACCGCGGATCGACCAGGGTGTCCGTCCAGCACTCGAAGTAGCCCAGTCCGGTGCAGTGGTCGCGCACGCGCTCGGAGGCGATCTCGAGTTGCGAGCGATTGGGAATGCGCGCGCGCATCGCGGTCTCGGCCGGAATGCGGTGATAGCCGTACAGGCGCGCGACTTCTTCGATCAGATCGGCCTCGCGCTCCAGATCGCCACGCCGCCAAGTGGGCGCGAGCACGACGAGTTTGTCGGCGCGTTCTTCGCGGACGGTGCAGCCGAGGGTTTCGAGGATACGGCGCGCTTCGGCGGGCGGAACGCGAACGCCGTACAGGCTCTCGAGGCGCGCGAAGCGCAATTCGATGGGCTTCTCGGCGCGCGGCTGCGGACGCGTGTCGATCAGGCCGGGCGCGACGGCGCCGCCGGCGACTTCGGCGATGAGGCGCGCGGCACGCGCGCTGGCGTGCGCCACCGCGTCCGCGTCGATGCCGCGTTCGAAGCGGTAGCTGCTGTCGGTGCCCACCTTCAAGCGGCGGCAAGTGCGGCGCGTATTCGCCGGATCGAAGTAAGCCGACTCGAGCAGGATATCCACCGTCTCGGGCGAGACTTCGCTGCCCGCGCCGCCGATGATGCCGCCGATGGCCACGGGCCGCTGCGCATCGGCGATCACCAGCGTCTCGGCCGTCAACGGAGGAAGTTCCCCGTAGAGCGGCTTGAACGCTTCCTTGTCGCGCGCACGGCGGACGACGATCCGGCGTCCGTCTAGTTTATTCAGATCGAACGCGTGGAGCGGCTGGTTGAGTTCGAAGAGGACGTAATTGGTGACGTCGACGATGTTGTTGCGCGGGATCAGCCCCATCGAACGCAGGCGCGCCTGGAGCCAATCGGGCGAAGGGCCGACTTTCACGCCGCGGATGACGCGGGCGGTGTAGCGCGGGCAAAGCGCGGAGTCTTCGACGCTCACTTGGGCCGATTCGGCGGCCGGCGCGCCGGCGGCCGCAACTTCGCACGGTGGCGGCAGGAAGCGCACGCCCAGGATCGCGGCAACTTCGCGCGCCAAACCGGCCAGGCCCTGGCAATCGGGGCGGTTGGCCAGGACGGTGAGATCCAGTACCGCATCGAGGCCGGCGCCTTCGACGCTTTCGACTTCGAAGCCGGCGAAGGTGAGCAGGGTGGCGAGCATCCGCGCGGGGTCGTCCGAACCGTGCAGTTCCCAGCGTTTGCACGCGTCGGCCAAGACTTTGGGCGGCAACCCGCCTTCGAGAAATTCCTGCAGCCAGCGTAGAGGCAGTTTCATGATTTCATCTCACCGTCGTACCTGAGTGCGGTCAGACCTGGCGCAAGAAGCGCAGGTCGTTTTCAAGAAACAGACGCAAGTCGTCGATGCCGTGCCTGCGCATCGCCATGCGTTCGATGCCGAATCCGAACGCGAAGCCGGTCCAGACTTCCGGGTCGTACGCGTTATCGCCGCGGGCGCGGTTTACGGCCAAGAATACGTTGGGATCGACCATCCCGCAGCCGCCCAGTTCCACCCAACCGGTGCCCTTGCAGACGTTGCAGCCCGATCCGCCGCACGCGGGGCAACTCGCATCCATCTCCGCGCTGGGCTCGGTGAACGGGAAGAAGCTGGGCCGGAACCGCACGCGCGTGCCGGCGCCGAAGAGGCCCTCGACGAAGAGCTGCAAGGTTCCGCGCAGGTCCGCCATGCTCACGCCGCGGTCTACGTATAGGCCCTCGATCTGGTGGAAGGTGCTGGCGTGGGTGGCGTCGATCTTGTCGGGCCGGTAGACGCGGCCGGGGGCGATCACGCGCAGCGGCGGTTTGCGCGATTCCATCACGCGGACTTGGACGGTGCTGGTCTGGCTGCGCAGCAGCGCACGGCTGCCGTCGAGGAAGAACGTATCGAAGCTGTCGCGCGACGGATGGTCGGCGGGAATGTTCAGGTCGTCGAAATTGTGCCGCTCATCCTCGACTTCCGGCCCTTCGACTACTTCGAAGCCGAGCGCGCCGAGGAGTTCGCGCAAGCGGTCGACGGTGCGCGTGAGCGGATGGCGGCGACCGAGTTCGGGGCGCTGCTCGGGCGGGAGCGGTTCGGTAACGTCGAGCTTGGGGCCGCTCGCGGCGGCAGGCTTGCCGCACGCGGCTTGGGCCGCGGCGAAGGCCGCTTCCAGTTCGGCGCTGGCTTCGTTGAGCTGCTTGCCGGCCTGCGGCTTTTCGGCAGGCGGGACTTCCTTCATGCGCTTGGCAAACGCCTTGAGCGAACCTTTGGCGCCGAGGAAGCGGATACGCGCCTGCTCAAGTGTGGCAGCGTCCTTCGCGGCGCCGAAGGCGGCCAGCGCTTCGGCGCGCAAGGTTTGCAGATCGTCGAGGAAACTCATAGGGGCACCCGTCGTGTATCTAAGAAAAAAGGGCGCACGTTCGTGCGCCCTTCGCGTTCCTGCCTGTGTAAAAAGCTCTGCGGATCAGGCGCGCGCGGCGCTGGACGTTTCCACGAGCTTGGTAAACGCCGCTTCGTCACGGACGGCCAGATCGGCAAGCATCTTGCGGTCGAGTTCGAGTCCGGCCTTCTTCAAGCCGTTGATGAAGGTGGAGTAGTTCACACCGCGCTGTTCGCACGCCGCGGAGATGCGGGTGATCCACAGTTGGCGGAAGGTGCGCTTCTTGACGCGGCGGTCGCGCGTGGCGAACCACTCGGCGCGGTCCACCGTTTCGCTGGCGACGCGGATCAGATTGCCGCGCGAACCCCAAAAGCCCTTGGCGCGGTCGAGCACCTTCTTGACGCGCTTACGGCGAGGTACGTTCGTTTTTGTACGCATGGCTTACGTCCTTATCTTCTAAATGCGGAATGGTTTCGGGAATCAGCGCAGGCACAGCAGGCGCAGCAGACGCCGCGCTTCGGCCTTCGTCGCCAAGGTGGCTTTGCGCAAGCGTCGCTTCCGGTTCTTCGACTTCCCGGTGGCCAGATGCTTCTTCCAGCCCTGATAGCGCTTGACCTGCCCGCTCTTGGTAACCTTCACGCGCTTGGAAACGCCTTTGTGCGTCTTCTGCTTCGGCATGATGCAACTCCCTTGCCCGGCGCGACCTGCGACGGGCCTCCCCCTAGGAAGGAAAGAGGGTTTATAGCGCGGGTCAAAGGCTTTGCAACCGTATTATGGCACTTGTGCGCCATTGACCCTCCTGGTCCCTCGGGCACAATGTTAATCCATTCGAGGTTCCTATGCCCAGCGCGGCTTCCGGCGAAATCCCAGTTACTTCCGCCGCGCCAAGCACTTGCGGTTGGGCCGAAGCGCCCTGGGTGGCAGCGGCGCTGTTTCTGGCTCCCTTCCTTTTATATGCTCAAGGGTACGACTACGGCCTGCTTGGAATTGACGACACCTCGTACTACGGCAACCCGTTGCTCCGTGAGACGTCCGCGCTCTGGAAGGTCTGGGCCGACGTGTATATGAGCGAGTACCTTCCGATCATGCAACTCACGTTTTGGCTTGATCTTGCGGTAGGTGGGTCGGGCGGATTCGCGTTCGCGCGGGTACAGCAGTTGGTCTGGCTGGGGGTGGGCACGCTGGCGGTGCGAGCCGTGTGCACTCGCCTGACTGGACGCCGAGATTTAAGTACTTTTGTCGCCATGCTTTACGCGGTACATCCGGTGAATGCCGACGGCACGTTATGGCTGGCCGAACGCAAAAGCGTGCTGGCCTTCGCTTTTACGTACTGGAGCATCGAGCGATACCTAGCGGCTCGAAGCGAAGACTCGCTGCGTTGGGGCGCTTGGATCGCGGCGCTTGCTTTGGGCGGCTTAGGGTTGCTCTCGAAACCGCACGCCGTGGCGTTACCCGGGATGCTCTTGGCGTACGAGCTTTGCATGGGTCGCGGAAGTTGGGGGCGGCGCGCGGTGGCACTGGCGCCGTTCGTCGCCATGACCGGGCTGTATACCTTCTTGAGCCTGACGTATTGGCGCGGCGATCTGATTCGCGAACCGTTGGGCGGCAGCCGAATCGCCGCAGTGATTTCCACCGGGCCGATCCTGTGGCGCTACGGCGCTCACGTGCTGGCGCCGATTCATCTCTCGTTCGTGTATGCCGTTCAGGAATTGGCGCCAAGTTCCGTTTGGGGCTGGTGCGCATGGCTGGGCGCAACCGTGCTGCTAGCCTTGGCGGCGTGGCCGTCGTCCACGCGCAAGGCGGTTCTGTGCGGCGGGTTGATGGGCTTGGCGGCGCTCGTCCCGGCGTTGAATCTGGTTCCGCAAATCTATCCGATGAGCGATCACTACCTGCAATGGGCGCTTCCGGTTTGGCTGTTGGCGCCGTTGCTGCTTCTCGATGCGGCCTGTACGCGGTGGTTTCCAGCCCGTGGCCACCGGCCCGTGACTTGGCTCGCGTGCCTGGCGGCGTTCTTGCTGGCTTGCCTGACCTTGGCGCGGGTGCCCGAGTACGCATCGGCCTATGCGGTCCTCGATCACGCGGTACGCCAACAGCCGCAAACCGGTTTGGCTTGGGCGCCTTACGCCGCTCAGTTGAATGCGCGCAACGGTCCCGAGTCGGCGGTGGGTCAAGCCTGCGTGCGCGCGCTGGAATCGCCGGATGCGCATCGTTTGCTGCCGCACGACCGGCTTTTCGTCACGCCGCGAGCTGCGCGCTTTCTATACGAGCAAGGCCAGACGGAAGCAGCCCTCGCGCTGATCGAGCGCTCCTTCGTTCAGTTCCAGCACGGCCCCAACGGGTGGCCGCAGGTGATGCGCGCGGAAGCGTTGTTTTATTTGAAGCGCCATGCGGAAGCACTGGCATCCTTGGAACCCTTAGTCAGCGAGGAACAGCGCCGCGTCGCCGCCAGCCTTCGTGAACGCTGCGCGGAGGGGACGCCATTGCCTCAAGAATTACCGCCATTCCTTGCGCTCAAAATCGAAGGCGGTGACGCCTATGACACCACGCACGCGAACTTCGTCGAGTTTCGGATGCTTTTCCTGCTCAGCCGTACGTACATGGCCTTGGGTCAAAACGCGCAGGCTTTCGATTGGGCGCTGGTGCTGGGAAACATGTTCCCGCATACGGAGGCTTCCCGGTTGCTTCTGGCCGTCTTGTACGAACAACTGGGCAAGCCGGAGGCGGCTCGGCGATTGCGTACGCGGGCGCGAAACGTACCTCCAGGAGCGGGCGCGTGAACCCCGGAGACGCTGCGGCATCTGGCGCGGCGCCGCTGCCTGTTTTCCGGCGTTGGCCGAACGCGGCGGCCGACGGCGCGCTGGCGCTGCTGGCCGTCTTGCTTTATGCGCCGACCTTGGGTTTCGGGCTCATCGGCGTGGACGAATCGGTTTACTACTTCCAAAATCCGGCGCTGGCGGGCGGAGCGCCTTCGGGGCTGGGCGCGTTGTGGCGGAGCGCCTACTTCAGCGATTACTTTCCGATCACGCAGATCACGCTTTGGATCGACCTCGCGGTCTTCGATCCGCCGCCCTGGTACGGTCCGCGGGTGCACGGATTACTCTGGTGGATCCTCGGGATATGGGCGGTGCGGCGCGTGATCGAACGGCTCAGCGGGAGCTACGGGATGGGCTGCGCCGTCGCGGTCCTGTTCGCGGCCCATCCGGTTTGCGTAAGCTCGGTGGTCTGGCTGGCGCAGCGTAAAAACCTCGTCTGCTTCGCGTTGAGCTTCTGGTCCGTCGCGCATTACGTATCCGGCCGTTCATCCGATCCGCCTGCCGGAATGCGCCGCATGGTAAGCGCATGGATCCTGCTGGCTCTGGCGCTGCTGGCGAAGGCGCACGCGGTGGCGGTGCCGCTCGTGCTGCTCATTCTGGAACTGGGACTGTTGCCCGGAACCTTGCGGCGCGCATTCCTGGCCTGGTTTCCGTTCGCGCTGCTGGGCGCGGGGTTCGTGATCTTAAATCTGGCGGTCTGGCGCTCGGACTTGCAGCAGCCGATGATCGGCGGCAGCCTGGCGGGCGCGGCCTGGAGTTCGATTCCGCTACTGGCCAGCTACCTCCACTCCACCGTCTTCCCGTTCCAGCTCTCGTTCTATTACGCGGCGTTGGAGCCCCCGTTGGGCGATCCCGGGACGTGGGGCGTTCTGGCAGGAGTCGCTGCGGCGGCGGCTTTCACCGTTTGGTGGCTGCGTCCGGCGCAGCGGACCCTGTGCGCGTGGCTGCTGGGATTCGCGGCGCTCTTGCCGGCGATCAACTTGATTCCGCAGCCGGTCTCGATGGCGGATCATTATCACCTTTGGGCGCTGCCGTTCTGGTTGTGGGTGCTGGCGGCTGCGGGCGGGCGGCTGGCGGCGCGGTTCGGCGCGGCGCGTGAAGGAACGGCGTCGGCAATCCTGACGGGAAGCGCGGCGGCGGCGCTGGCGGGGGTTACCCTTTGGCATGCGCAGGGTTTCGCGAGTCCGGGGGAACTTTTCGCTCGAGCGGTGCTGCACGAACCGAACTCGTCGTGGGCGCACGCGGCAAACGCTCGTGCGCTGCACGGCAGCGTCTTGCCGCACATGCAGCGGATGGCCGGTCCCGCGGCGTGGCACGCGCTGCGCGTTCCGGACGCGCACCGGCTGTTGCCGCAGGACCGCGCCTTCGCGATCGCGCTGGCGTGCGAAGATCTCTGGCAACGCGGGAAGCCGGTTGAAGCCGAGGGCCTTTTGGAGCGCGAAGCGGCGCTCATCGCCGATCCGTGGCTGCGCGCGGCGACGGTGGCGGAGGCGGCGCTAAAAACGCGGCGCGCGGCGCGAGCTGCGGAGGCGCTGGAACCGTTGATTACGGAAGCCTTCGGCGCGCAAGCAGCGGTGCTGCGCCGGAGTTGCCGCTCGGGCGAGACGCGTCCGGACGAGTTGCCCCCGGCGGAACTGCGGCTGCAGATCGCGGATGCGTTCGCGCATGCGGCGGTAAACGAGACGGCGCGCAAGGCTCTGTTCCTGCTCGCGCGTGCGGAGGTGGAACGGGAACGGCTCGAGGATGCCTTCGACGCGGCGGCGGTGTTGGTGAACCTGGAGCCCGAGTACGTGCCGGGGCGATTGCTGCTGGCGGAAATCTACCGGCGGCTGGGCGCGGCGGAAGCGGCCGAGGCGCTGGGCCGGACGCATCCGAAGCCGGCGGCGGCCGGGCGGAGCGGCGATGAACGCTGAACTTGGCACGGCCCCGTGGCCGCTGCGGCTCTGGCAGGAGCGCGCGCTGCTGGCGCTGGCTCCGCTGCTGCTGTACGGCGCTTCGCTTTCCTTCGGGCTGCTGGAGTACGACGACAGCGTATTTTACCTGCACAATCCGGCGCTCCAGGAAGGCTTCGGCGAACTGTGGACGAGCGTATTCTTCAGCGAGTACCAACCGGTCACGCAGACGACCTTCTGGCTGGATCTGAAGCTGGGCGCGCCGAACGTCTGGTGGCCGGCGCGGCTGCAAGGGTTGTTCTGGTTCGTGCTGGGTGCGTGGGCGGTGCACGCATGGCTGTTGCGCGCGACGGGCCGGCGCGGGGTGGCGTTCGCCGTGGCGCTGATCTGCGCGGTGCATCCGGTGGCCGCGCCGACGGTGCTGTGGCTGGCCGAGCGGAAAAACCAACTCTGCTTCGCGTTCTCGTTCTTCGCGCTGGAGCGCTACCTGGCGGCGCGCGAGAGCACAGAGACGAAAGAAGCGTATGGGCGCGGCGCGGCGGCGTTCGCGCTGATGCTACTGGCGCTGGGTTCGAAGATTCACGCGGTGGCGCTGCCGGCGGCTATGCTGATTCATGAACTGGTAAAGGCGAGCGCAAGCTGGCGCGGCGGCGCGGACGCACAGGCGGCGCGGAATTCCTGGCGCGTGCGCGCGATGTGGCTGGCGCCGTTTTTCCTGCTTTCGGCCTTGGCGGCGGGCTTGAGTCTGGCGTATCTGCGCACCGATACGACCGGCGAACTGTTGGGCGGAAGCCGGCTCGCGGCGCTGAACGGCGACGGGCTGATCGTCCGGCGCTACCTGTGGCACCTGATTTGGCCGCGCGATCTGGCGCTGTGGTACGCCGTGGACGAGCCGCCGGCCGCGGATCCTTCGGGCTGGCTGGCGTGGCTGAGCGTATGCGCGGCGTTGGGAGCGAGCGTAGCGGCGGCGCGGGACCGGCGCATGGCGCTGCTGGGGATCGGGACCGGCTTCGCCTTCCTGGGATTGACGTTCAACGTTTTCGTGTACCACCCGTTTTTTATGGCCGACCATTACTTGCATTGGGCGCTACCGGGGTGGCTGCTGGCGGCGGCGTTGGGCGTGGAAGGCGCGCTGGCGCGGTTGAACTTGCCAAGTCTGCTACGGTATGCGGCGGCCACCGTGGCGGTGCTGGTGTGCGGATTTTTCTCGTTCGAACGAGTGCCGCTCTTCGCCTCGCGCTTGGTGCTTTTCGACCACGATACGCGCGTGCAGCCGGATTCGCCTCAAGCCTGGGCGCAGTATGCACTGACGCTGTACCGCAGCTCGTCGAATGAGTGGCATGCCCTTACGGGCGCGGTGGCGCTGGAAGCCTTGAAGCGCCCGAACGGGCACCGCGTGATGCCGAAGCTCCGCGCGATGCTGATCCGGGAAGGCGCTCTGGCGCTACACCGATCGGGACAGCCGTCGGCGGCGCGGGCGTTGTGCGAAGCGGAATGCACGCGCTTTACGGGGAGTTGGAAGCCGCTGGCCGAGATGACCCGCGCGCAGGTAGCCAACTACACCGGGCGTCCGGCGGAAGCGGTGGCGTTAATGCAAAGCGTCTGGCAAGAGGCACACGCGCGGGCGGCGCGGATCCTGCGCGAAGCCTGGAGCGCACGCGGGGACGCTCCCGACGCTCAGCCGCCGCTGCTGAAGCTGCCGATCGCGAGCCTCGATCCGTTCGACCCGCTGGTGGGTTCGGCCTTTCAGTACGAACAGCTCCGGACGCTGGCCGAGGCGTATCTGCTTTCAGGCGACTTGGAGCGCGCGTGGGAAGTGTCGGCGGTGCTGGTCAATATGGCGCCTGCGTACAGCGACGGGCAGAGCGTATGGCGCGAAGTGCTCCGGCGGAAAGACGCGAAAGCGGCGGGCGGCCCGTAACGCCCCACCGTTCAGCTCTTTTCGACCGGTTCGATGGTGGCGCTCATGCTGCCGGGCGAACGCTCAAGAAGCGGATCGGGACCGAAGGCCCGAATCTGGTCGCGCTTGAGTTCGGCGCGTTCCAGCGAGGTGGTATCGACGATGGTGACGCCGGCGCTGTCGACCTCGACGGCGTGGCGGTAGGCCTTTTCGGCGGACATCCCGAAGAGCTGCATCAGCATCACGATCACGTAATGGTAGGTATGGTCGTCGTCGTTGTGCAGGATCACATGGTACAGCGGGGCGAATTTCTGGCGCCGGTCGGTCTGGGTGTCCTTTTCCGGAAGCACTTGGGTGCCGGGAGTCGGGCTTTGGGGCTTGAGAGGCTCGGACATTCGACAGCTGCTCCACGCACGTTGCGCGAATTATAGTAAGTAGGGGGGCGTTGGAAAGAGGATGGCGGCCGAATTCGTGCGGGGGCAGGCTCAATTCCGGCAAAAGCCCAAATGAGGGTCCGGTTCGGCTCGTCTAAGCTGTACGATCTTCCGCAGGGACGGGATGGAGGCGCAGGGTCATGCAATCCGCGAGCATTCGTCGAAGGATCGGAAGCCAGGTGCTGGCGGCGGCTCTGTGGGCGGCTTGTGCGGCTCTTTATGCCGGCGAAGAGTCGGCTTGGGAGAAAGTGCCCGCGCAGGATCTGCCACTCCCGCGGATCGACCAGATTCTTTCGCCGGGGCTTTTCGACGGCGAGCTGCGACGCACGGTGCTGTGCCCGCCTGACGGGAAGCCGGTGGACTTCGGCCTGCCGCACGACGGCACGGGCGCGGACAAGCGGCCCTATCCGGCGCTGATGGGCGCGTACAAGCGGGCCGGCGCGCAGGGCTTTTTGTGGCTCGACCTGAACGCCGACGGAAAACAGGACCCGGCGGAGGCGTTGCCGGTCAAAGACGGCCAGGAGCTGGGCCCGTTTCGCTGGGAAGCGCATTACGACGACGGGACTTCTGGCCCCTACCTCTTCAAGCTGAAGCACAGCGGCGAGGCGGGCCATTTCACGGTGCTGCGCGCGCAAGGCAAGCAGGCGCGCTTCAAGCAGCATGCCGTGGTGTTGTTGGACGAGAACGGAAACGGCCGCTACGACGATCTGGGTCAGGACGCGGTGCTGGTGCAGGGGCAACCGATAACGTTCCTGAGCCGGCAGCTTTACCTGGGCGACGACCTCTTCGAACTGCTGGTTCATCCGGCCGGGCAGACGCTGGAACTGCGCCCGCTGCCCAAGACGGAAATGGGTGAAGTAAACCTCTTTCATATGTACAGGCCGGCGCAGAAATCCGAAGCCCTGCGCTTTCACACGCTGATTGTGCAAGGGCGCGATGGCGCTTTCTCCTTCGACGACCAGATCAAGAGCCGGATGCTCCCGGCGGGCGCGTACGACCTGGTCTTCGGCCTGCTGGAGCGCGGGACCGAGCGGGTGATTCTGAAGCGCGGCGAGCGGACGTCGTTCACGGTGGAGCCCGGGAAGATTGCGACGCCGGCGTGGGGCGGGCCGGTGGCCGGCAAGCTGAACCTCGAGAGCGACGGGAAGGTGGTGAAGGTCCATAAGCCGCTCTTCATGGGCCAGGGAAGCGAAATTTACTTGCCGACGGACTGGGAGAAAATCCCGCTGCGCGCGGCGTTGTATTACATTTGGTACGATCAGGTGTACCGCGCCGAACGGAGCGACGTATCTGGGAATAAACCGTACGAGTTGAAGCCCAACGGCGATTTAGCTCCGGTGGAATTCGCGATCGTATCGAGCAACGAATACAAGGTGGTGGTGGAATACAAGTCGGGCATTCTGGGCACGGTGAAGGCGGAAGAGCGGGTCAATCTGGTGGCGAAGCGGTAGGGATGAAGTTAGGGCAGGCGCTTATTGCTTGAGCAGTTACCAATTCCACCATCCCCTTCCCTACTCGAAGCATCCCCCAAAGAGAATTTTCTCCGCTTCGTTTTCCGCGGTGGCGTAGGCGGCCGTTTGGGCGGGGGTTTGGCCGAAGCGGTGCACATGGCTGGCGTGGAAGCCGAAGATCGCGGCGATACGCAGACCTTCTTCGCGCCGGACCGAACCGCGGTGCCAGAGGCGCTGATCCCAAAGCACCACGTCGCCTTTGCGACAGGCAAGCGGGGCGGAAGGCGAGCCGTTGAAAGGCGACAATTCAACCACGCGGTGCGAGCGCGGAATCACGTGAGTCGGACCGTGGCGCAGCGTCAGATCCTCGAAGTACATGTTCACGTGGACGACCAGCGGATAGTGATAATAAACATTCCCGAACTGCGCGACGTTGTGGTCGCCGTCGCGGTGCCAGCCTTCGGGCTCCGGCGCCGTAGGGTTGGCTTTGTGGATCAGCCAACTGGGATGAAAAAGCGTCGGGTTGACGCGTTCGTAATTGGGCCAAAGGGAACGACGTACCATGTCGCGCAGGCGTGGCGCCTTGGCCGGCCAGATCGAGTGCGGCACGTCGTCGGGCACGGTTAGACCCTTGCCGCGCTCTTCCTGCGCGCGTATCAGCGCGTAAAGTTGTTCTCGAAACGCATCGACGGTGTCGGGCTTGAAGACCTCTTCGAGAACCACGAAGCCTTGATCTCTGAAAAGCTGGAGCATGTTGCCGATATCGTTGAAGTGATAGGGCTCTTCGACGAAGCGCAGTGCGGGAGCGTCCATGCGAGGCCATCCTTCCATTTAGAATAGATGAGAAATCTCGTTCCGTTGCACCGCCTAGGGGCTCGTCCAGCCGCCGGGGTGGTTCGATGCCTACAGTTACACCTAGAAATCGAAAAAAGTAAAGTTAAATCGCCAGCTCAGGCCACCAGCGTCCATTGGAGCGCATAAGTTATTTATACATAAGAATATAAATACACAATCCGAACATCGCGTTTCGCTCTAAGCGGGGCCAAACTCGCGTAACTTTTTACCGGTATATAGCGCGTATACAACCGTTCGTGCACCGCTGCGCCGAAGTATTTTAGAAGTCCGCGATAATCCGGTCGCACCCGACCCATCGCGCCGTCTGAAGGAAAACCGAAGGCGGCACGGAGGAAATTCGATGCGACAGACACGTTGGTGGCCTGGAGTGGCGGGGCTGGTGTTGAGCATGGTGGCGGGCCCTGCTTGCGCGGGACAAGCGCCTAATCGAGGAGCGGAAGAAGCCGCGCCCGCGGCCGAAGATGCGACGCCGGGACTGATCGGGCGGCGCATGGTCCACAACGCCAGCCGGCTCAAGGTAGCCACCGAGAATGCGTGGACGATGCGTGCCGACGGGCAGGTGCCGGTCGGCAGCCTCACGGCCAAGCAGCCGGGACAGGACACTCCGGCCGTCCTGGGATTGCGCGACCTCGAAGTCTGCACGCAGATCGAAGGCCTCGCCGCGCGCACCACCGTCACGCATGTCTTTTCGAATCAAACCGACGCGACGCTGGAGGGCGTCTTTACATTTTCGCTCCCGGCGGACGCCGCGGTGGACCGATTCGCGATGACGATCTTCAGCGAACACGACCTTATGGAAGCAAGTCTGGTCGAAGCGGGCCGCGCACGCAGCGCGTACGAGCAGATCGTGTACGGTTCGCCGATAGTGGTCGACCCGGGGCTGCTGGAATGGGTGAATGCGCATACGTTCCGCGCGACGATCTTCCCGATTCCGGCACAGGGCACCAAGACGATCGTCCTCTCGTACGTGCAGATGTTAACGCAGACGGTGCGGCCAGACGGAAGCCTGGAAGTGCGCTACCGGCATCCGCTCAGCGCAGCGGACGCGGAAGGCCCGCAGGCGCTTCCGGCTTCGCGAGTGGCGCTGCGTGCGCATGTTCACGGCTGGCCGAAGGGCACGCAGGTTTCCGCGTCGCACGGCGCGAAGGCCGAGCCGGGCGTCTTCGGAGATCTGCGGCTGGGCGCGGATCTGGCGCAGGGAACGGCGCTTACCGACGCATGGGCGCTGACGCTGATCGCGCCGGCGGGCGAGGCGCGCGAATGCGCGATGCAGGCGTATCGCCCGAACGGTTCCGAACCTGGGCGCTTCGCGCTGACGCTGACGCCGCGCGCGGCGGCCGCGGACGAACCCGTGGACGTGCTCTTCCTGGTGGATACTTCGGCGAGCCGAAAGGGCACGGAACTGAACGCGCACACGGCGCTGATCGAAGCGGCGCTGAAAGGCCTGCGCGCCAACGACCGTTTTGCGGTTCTTGCCTACGACGTTCATGCTCGCGCATGCCCCGGCGGCTGGCAGACACCGACGCTGACGTCGATTCAAGCGGCGGTGGAATGGCTGAGTGCGATTCATCCGCTGGGCGCGACGGACGTGGCCGGCGCACTGCGCACGGCGGCGCAGGAGTTCGTACCGGGCGCGCGGGGGCGTTCGCGCGTGGTCCTGCTGGGCGACATCGAAGCGACGTACGGCGAGCGCGCACCGGACGCGCTGCGCAAGGAGATGCTGGCTTTGCAGGACGCGCTGAAGGCCGAATGGATCGCGATCTGTCCGGGCATCGGCGGCACGGAAAGCAGCGCACGCGGGGAGGCATGGCGCAAGCTGGTGGAAGTGACGAACGGGCCGGTCCTGAATCTCGGCGCCGAAGGCGATCCTGTGGCGCTGGGCCGGACGGTGGCCGAACGGCTGCGCCTGCCGGTGTTGCGCGATGTGAGCATCGTCGTGAGCCAGTTGGGCGGCACCTCATGTTCGTTGGCCGAGCCGGCGCTGGCCGGGCGCTGGGCGAACGTAAGCACGACGCTGTACGGAAGCTACGTGCAGGCCGGGACGGCAACGGTGCGGCTGGATGGAACGCTGGACGGTCTGGCGTACTCGAAGGAATGGCAAGTCGAGTTGCCCGCGACCGAGTCGGCGAATCGCGCGACGGGACGCCTGTGGGCTCGCGCGCGCCTGAACGCGTTGACCGGCGCGCAACCGGAAACCAAAGCGGAGGCTTTGCAGGTGGCGTTGGAGCAGCATGTGCTGAGTCCGCTGACGGCGTTCCTCGTACTGGAGAGCGAACGGATGTTCCAGGATTTCAACATCGCCCGTCCGGACACGGAGCAAATGCGCACCGATATGGCCGGCCGCACGCTCATGGGCGGCGTACGCGCGGCGCCGGCGCTGGAAATCGGCGTGGCTGCGAACCGCAGGGTGTTCGCGGCGCAGCCGATTCCTCCGCTGCCAAACGGCATGCACGGCAGCGCATTGAACGGTCCGGTCGACGTAGGCGGCGTGCGCGTGATCCTGGGCTTACAGAAAGTCGAGGTCGCTCAGCGGCAGGAGCCGAACGGCCGTCCGCTGACGGACTTCGAACGCTTCGAGCGCCGCTTTAAGCTGACGCGGATGTTGGCTAGCGCACGCGGGCTGCCCTTCGAGCCCGAGACGGCGTTGCCGCAGAAGTGGCTCCAGCCGGTTGTGTTCTCGGGCGAAGGACTTGAGCGCATGATCCGGCGCTACCAAGGCGCCGGCGACTCGTTCATCTGGTCGGCGCTTTCGCGCCAGCCTTCCGCCGCGCCGGAGACTTGGCGCGGCGCTTGGGAAGCCCCGCCCGCGGACGAACAGAACCTGGCCCGGCTGGCCGACCCGCGCGATCGTTCGCGCCTTCACCTCGACGAGCGGGACGAATCGTTCTCGCTGCGCTCGAACGAGTTCGCACACTACCTGCTGGCGGCGATCTCGAGCGCGGGAGCGTATCCGATTCCCGAAGCGAGCGAGCTGCAGCGGCAGCTCAAAACGGTGCGTGAACGCGTCTACGACCTGCGAACGATTCCGGCGGAATCGAAGATCGCGACGTACAACTTCCTGGCTGAGTTGATGCTGTCCGAGGGCCAGACGAAGGCGGCGCTGGCGTGCGCCGAGCGCGCACTGGCCGGCGAGAAGACGCTGCGCAGCGCGAACGATCCGCGCCCGGCTCGGCTGAGCCATCTGCTGAAGGCGCTGGCACACCATCTACGCACCGAATACCCGCAGGCCGCGGCGGAGTACCGCGCGCTGCTGGACGGCGGCGCGGCGGTGGCGGCCGAACACCGTGATGCGGTGTATTGGGCGCTGCTGATGGCGATGGTGCAGGGCGGGGACAAGGACGGCGGTATTGCGGTGCTCGAACGCTGGTGCAAGGAAAGCCTGTACCGAAAGGAACTGTGCGAAGAATTGGGCAAGGGCTACCTGATGGTGGAGCGCGTGGACGACGCCATCCGCGCGTTCTCGACGCGGGCGGAGTTCGACCCGCAGCTTGGCGAGGCCGTGGCTTCGCCGGCGGGCTTCCTGCCCAAGCAGTAAGTGCTGGTTAAGTACGAGGATCTCGAAACGGGCGGCCCGAGCGGCTGCCCGTTTTTTTGGCTGCACCGGGTTCCTCTTCGAGTCGGCTTTAATACTTAGGTATTAACCTAAGTGACGAGCCGGGCTATGTTCACCGCATGACCGCTGCCGCTCCCCCCATGGACGCCGTCTTTCGTGCGCTGGGCGATCCCACCCGGCGGCGAGTCGTAGAACGGTTGAGCCGGCGGCCGGCGACCGTTACCGAGTTGGCGGAACCGTTCGAGATGGCGCTGCCTTCGTTCGTGCAACATATGCGCGTACTGGAAGATTGCGGACTGGTGCGGTCGAAAAAGCAGGGGCGGGTTCGTACGTACGAGCTGGCTCCGGAACGGCTGAAACTGGCGGAAGACTGGTTGCTGAAACAGCGCACTCTCTGGGTGCAGCGCCTGGATCAGCTCGACGGATACCTCACCAAACTCAAGGAGAACGGTACATGACGGCTTCCAAGCATTCGAACGTCGATCCCAAGCTGGACCTGGTGCTGGAACGCATCGTGGACGTGCCGCCGGAATTGGTCTGGGCGGCGTGGACGAAGCCGGAGCACCTGAAAGAATGGTTCACGCCGCGGCCGTGGACGGTTTCCGAAGTCGAACTGGATGTGCGGCCGGGCGGCATCTTCCGGACGGTCATGTGTTCTCCGGAAGGAAAAGAGTTTCCCAACGTGGGCATTTACCTGGAAGTGGTGCCGAACAAGCGCCTGGTTTTCACGGACGCGCTGCTGCCGGGGTACCGCCCCGCCCCCAACCCGTTCATGACGGCGATCGTGACGCTGGAAGCGCACGGAAAAGGGACGCGCTACGTCGCTACGGCGCTGCATCGCGACGAGGCCGCGCGTGAACAGCACGAGAAGATGGGCTTCCACGACGGCTGGGGCAAAGCGTTGGACCAGTTGGTGGCGCTGGCGAAGACGCTGTAACGCCGAACCGAGTCAGGGAGCGGTGCGTTCAACCGAACCGCTGCGTGCGGGGTTTCCGCCAGGCATAGGCCAGTCCTCGGGAGCCGAGAGGCCGGTGTAGATCGCGTGCAGTTTATTGTCGCTCGAGGCGACGAAGGCCAGGTCGCCGGAAACGGCCAGTCCCGAGCAGCCATTGCATGCCGCCGTCCAGTGGCGCGCTCCGGTGGCCACGTCAAAGGCCGCTAAGGCGCCGCCATGCCGCGTACCGGCCAGGATCGTTTCGCCCAGCACGATAGGTCCGGCGAACATGCTCCCGCCCAACTCCTGCCGCCAGCGCTCGTGCCCGGTCTTGGCGTCCAGCGCCCGTAATCGCCCCTTGGCTCCGAGATGGATCAGCATCCCGTTGCGGTACGCGAACTCGTTGCGCCACATGGACGGTCCTTCGGCGGCCCAGACGCGTTTACCGTCGGCCAGATTCAGCGCGAAGATTCCTTCATCGCCCGCGACAAATACGCGCTCGCCGGCCACCAGCGGGGTCACGCCACACTTCTTCAATATATTGAATCGCCAACGTTCGGCGCCGGTTTCCGCATCGAGCGCCACGGCGCCGCCCTCACGAAGGCCGACTACGATGAGTCCTTGGGCCCAGGCCGGCGCCGAGAAGGCGGAAGGGCCGATCTGAGCATCCCAAATTTTCTCGCCGGTCTTGGAGTTACACGCGAGAAAGGTTCCCGACCAAGTTGCGCAATACACGCGGCCGTTGACCACCAGCGGCGAGGAGTCTCCGCCGCCGGTTGTCTGGCGCCAGACTTCGGTTCCGGTTTGCGCCTCCAGCGCCACGAGAGCGGAATTGGGCTTCTTTCCGGTCGCGTTGATAAAGACCAGCCCTTCGCTTATGGCCGGTTCGGACTCAACCAGGTGATTGGGAAAGCTCCACAGGAATTTGCCACTGGCGGTGTCGAAGGTTTGGATACCTCGATTACCGCCGGTAGAAACGTACACCCAACCGCCTTGAACGCTCAACGAGCCCAAGGACTGCAACCCCTCAATGTCCACGCTCCAGCGCGGCAGGCCGGGCGTCCAGTAGGCGATCAGCGATTGCAGCCGCGCGCGCGCGTCCAGGTCTTCGTTGCGTTCCAACAACTCCTTAAGCAGCGGCAGGAAGGCGCGGCCCACCCCCGGTTGCCGCAGGTGGAACGAGAGCGCTTGGGACGCTTGCTCGCGAACCTCCGGGTTTTCGTCGGCCAGCAGCGCGACGAGCCTCCGCACGTCCGCTTCCGAGAATGGTTTCGGGGGCTTGGGTTCTTCGCCGGACGCCGGTAAATCGGGCTGATCCTTCGAGCCGGAGACGGAACGAGGCGGCTCGGGCGGCGCGGCATCGAGCAGGACCAGAAACAGCACGGCCGCCGCGGCAACCAGTCCGGAAGCCACCCACAAGTCATGCGGACGCGATTCCGGATGCGCGTGCGGCGCGTGACCGGCATCCAAGCGCGCGCGTACGCGGTCCAGCGAGCCCGAGGGCTTCAGGAGCGCGCGTACGCGGGCTTCGGTCGCGGCGCTTTCGGGGTCGAGCGGTTCATCAGCGGCAGACATGGGCGGCTCCCTTAAAGATTCGTTCATTGAAAAGCAGCCAGCGCCGAGCGCAGGCGTTCCACGGCTCGAGCGTGCTGTTTGTAGACGCTGGGTAAGGGGCGCCCCAGCGTTTCGGCGATCTCTTGAAAGGTCAGCATCCCGAAAATGCGCAGCGTGACGATCTCGCGGTCTTCGTCCGGCAGATTTTCGAGCGCTTCCCGCACCGCATGCGCGGCCAGTGGATCGGCAGTGGACGCCGCTTGCCAAGGCTCGGCCGCGCGTGCGTTGTGGCGGCGGGCCGTGGCTTCGTCGCGCAGGGCGGAGAGCGAGAGCCGGTTCGCAGCTTGGTACAGATAGGCTTTGGGATTCCTGATTCGCGCGGGGTCGGCTTGCCGCCGATAGGCGACGAAGACATCGTGCAGGAGGTCCTCGGCCCACGCCGCGTTTTTCAGGCGACTGCAGAGAAAGGCCAGGAGGCCCGGTGCATGCGCCTCGTACAGGCCGCCCCAATCCGGAACGCCGCTCATCTCGAAAAAGCTTCCCCGCGCCAGACGCACCCAGCCTGAGGGCCGTTTCAGCGTACCGAGTTCGCCTTCCCGCCGCTTGACGCACTCCATCGTCGGAAACCTCACCGGGTCCGTGGGTCTATGCAATCCAGGACACGGAGGAGGGCGTTTTTTTTTCTGAAATCGGGGAAGAACGCTATTTGCCGAGATCTTCGGGGCGGAGCTGCATGTCCTTGCGTGCGTGCTGGCCGATCTGAACTTCGGGCGGCTTGCCGGCGATGAGCGTCACGCGGATGTCGCCGCGGCGGAGGTTGATCCAGTCGGCGTCACCGGCGGACTTGTCCTTGGCGGAGCGATGCAGTTCGGCCAGAACGAACCCGGCGGCGACGTGTTCGCCATTGCGGACAAGCTGTTCTTCGCCGTTGGGGTTCTGGAGCACCGCCGCGACGGGATTGCCGTCGGCGGTGAGAACTTCGATCACTTTGTAATTCTTGACGATCTCGAGCTGGTACTTGAAGACTTCCTTGTCGTACTGCGGCCAGCGGGTGGTTTTGTCGTCGGGCAGGCTTTCCAGCACCAAGGTGTCGTCTTCGCCTTTGAGCAGCCGCGCGGCGGCGAGCATGGTAAGGAGTTCGTTGATATCGGGCTGCGCGCCGCGCAGGGCCGGCGGCAGGGCATCGGGTGTCTTGGCGCCTCGCGCGGCGTCGAGGATCGCGGGCACGGCCTCCTTGTATTCGAGGCGCGTGAGCGCCACGGCAGCGGCTTGCCGGACCTGCGAGCTGGAATCGCGGAGCGCTTCGACCAGTTGCGCGGCGTACTCGCGCCGGCGCAGGGAGCCGATCACGTTGGCGGCCATCTGGCGCTCGAAGACGCCGCCTTCGCGCAGCGCGCGGCCCAGGAAAGGGACGCCTTCGTCGCTGCCGAGCAGGCCCATGCCGATGGCGGCGCGGCGGCGCTGGCGTTCGTCGCCGCTGCCGAGCCGCCCGTGCAGCAGCGGGAGGGCGCGCGCGGGGCCGGCTTGGGGCAGCATGAAGAGCGCAGTGGTCCAGACTTCCTCGAAGGGCGAATCCAGCGCCGTGACGATGAAACCGACGGTGTCGGGCCCGCCAAGCGCCACGATGCCGTACATGCCTAGAACCTGAATCTGCGGCAAGGGATGGCTCATGCAGCGGATCAGGTGCTCGCGCCCGGCGCTTTCGCCCAAGCGCGCCAGCGAGACGGCGGCATTGGCCTGGACGACTTCGACCTCGTCTTTGGATTGCAGGAGCGCCTTGAGCGGATCGATGGCGCGGCGGTCGCCCAGCCAGCCGAGGGCTTCGCAATACGCGGCGCGGACGGGGAAATTGCGTTCGGTTTCGAGGCGCTTGAGCATGCCGCGGGCGGCGGCTTCGACGCGCAACTGCCCCAGCGATCGCGCGGCGGCCACGCGGGTGTTCGGCTCGGTGGAATCGAGCGCCGCTTCCAGCGCGGCGGCCGTCTCGGGCTGCGCGGGCGGCAGATTGCCCAGCACGCCGGCGGCCAGCGCGATCAGCAGCCCGTTCGTCTTGAGTTCGCGGACGAGGTGCGGGACCGCTTCGGTGCGCTGGCGGGCGGAGGCGTAGCGGAAGGCCCATTCGCGTTCGACCATATCCTTGGCGGTCAAACCGCGGCGGTAGCGTTCTTCGTACGCCGCTTCGAACTCGGCTTCGGTGCGCGGTGGAAGGCGCTCGGGCACGCTGGCCACGCCGCTCAGCGCCGGAGCGTTCGAATCTTCTTCGGGGAGCGTCGCGATGGCGCCCGCGGCCGTTTCTTTAGGCGGCGCGGTCTCTTCGAGCTCGATCACCTTGGCCTTGTTGTCGCCGGTCTTCTCGCGGGCTTTTTCTTGAGCGCGCGCTTCTTCTTCGGCCTGCAGGCGCATCATTTCGCCCTGGACGCGGCGCAGCAACGAGTCCTTGCTCGAAGTTTCCGAGGCCTGCGAACTGGGTTTGCTGAGCGCCACGCCGGACGCCGCTGCGCCGCCGACTTCGAGCGTCGGGACGCTGCCGGGCTTGTCGCTCCCGAAGAGTTTTTCCCAGAAGCCGCGCCGCTTTTCGGGCGGCACGATGGGTTCGTTGGTGGGCAGGATGCGCATTCCGTCTTTGCCCGGTGCGGCGATCTGGTACAGGTTGTCGCCGCTTTTCTTCAGCGATCCTTTACCGGGATTGGGGAACTCGAATATCTTCGCGCCTTCGGTTGCTTCTTCTAAGGCGAGTGGCTCTTTGACGTACTCGCCCTGCTTGATCTTCTCGCGCGCTTTCGGATCCAGGTCCATCTTGACGACCTTGACCCGGTCGTTGGTGGGGATGGCCAGGAACGGGGAACGCACGCCGCTGTCCTTCTCGTCTTCCTTCTTCTTCGCGGCTTTCTCTTCGTCCTTCTTTTTCTGCTCGTCTTCCTTCTCGCGCTTCTCGAGCGCCTTCTTCTGCGCTTCTTGAAATTGCGCGCGGACTTTCTGCTGATGCTCCTCGGTGGTGACGTTTTCTTCGGGGCCGCGGGGCAGGAAGGGGCTGACGTACTTCTCGCGCGAAGGCGCTTCGCCGGCGGAGAGATTCGCGGCGAACCACACCGCAGCCAGGCACGCCCAGCGGGCGTTCGTCAAAAAGCCGAGCGAGTGAAGACTTGCGCTCACCGGGACTCCTGCCTGCGTGCCGCCAGCGCCTCGCGCACCGCCGCTTCCATGACGTCGAGCGGCGCGGGCCGGCCGGTGTAGAGCGTGAACTGCAACGCGCCCTGCCCGACGAACATGCCCAACCCACCCAGCGTCTTGCGGCCCTGCCGTTCAGCGTACTGCAAGACTAAGGTGCGGAACGGATTGTACACCGTATCGAAGATCAAGTCAGCCCTGCAGACCTGCGCTTCCGTCAGCGGCGAAGCGTCCACGTGCGGGTGCATGCCCAACGGCGTGGTGTTGATCGCCACGTCGACGTGAAAATCGGTCCGATCCAGGTCTTCCTTTGAGACGCATGCGCCCTGCACTGCGGCAGCCAGTTCTTGGGCTTTCTCGGCGGAACGGTTCAGGATTCGGACTTCGGCCCCGCGTTCGTGAACGGCATACGCCAGCGCTCGTGCGGCCCCACCAGCGCCGAGCAAAAGCACCTTGCGGCCTCGCAGCGTGCCTGGCCCGCCCAAGGCGGTCTCCAGGCTGTCCGCAGCGGCTGGCGCATCGGTGTTGGTTCCGTACCAACCGTTGGGGCGGCGGACGAGGGTATTCACGGCTCCGATGGAAATGGCCAGTGGATCGAGTTCGGCGCACCCGGGCATCACGGCCTGCTTGTGCGGGATGGTTACGGAGACCCCTTCAAGGCCCAGCGGTTCGGCGAAGGTCTGGAGAAAAGCGAGCGGATCGCCGTCGACGCGGAAGGGCAGGTATACGGCGTCCAGACCGGCGGCTTGGAGAGCGGCGTTGTGCATGCGCGGCGAGAGCGAATGGCCAATGGGGTTGCCGATGACGCCGTAGACGCGCGTGGCCGGAGTCAGTGCGCCGAAGCGATAAAGCTCGTGAAGCTCCCGCCAAGTCGGCTGGCCCGGTGCGGTGCCGGGCGCGCCAGCGCCGCGAGCAAAAGTAAAGAGTGCGGGCTGCGGAAACCTTGGACCGAGGACGCGGGTCCAGAAGCCGGCTTCGCCCATACCCAGTGCCAGGAGCGGCGGCTTGCCGGGTCGGTCTTCGCAGAGCAGTTCCAACAGGGCCGCACTCTCAAGGATCGTCGCGGGCGTGACGGCGAGCTTAACGACGTCCGCTCCGGCGGCTTCGGCATCTTCGCGGAAATCGCGCAGGCGCGAGCGCGGCGGGACGCGTTCGAAATCGTGGTAGCTGACGACCAGCCGAGTGACCCCGGTGGCGCGCGCGTCTTGCAAGGCCTTCCAAACTTCCGGCGCGCGCTGAATCGTATGCATTTCGAGATCTACGAACGCCGCGCCTTGGCGAGCGGCCCGTTCGAGGTACCTGCCGCGCTCGGCGTCGGAGACTTCCTGCCGCGCGCCACCTTCCTCCACGCTGCGGTAGGTCACCACCAGCTTCTCGGGGCCCAAACGCTTCAAGACGGCGTCCAGAGCTTCCGGCGTAAGGTCGGCGTAGCGATCGAGGCGCAACTCGATCAGAAAGGCGCCTGGCGGGCGGGCAGCCAAGTCCGCGAACTCGGCATCGGCCACGAGGGCGGCCAGCGAGTCATGGTGGGAGGCGACGCAGATGGACGGGTGGTTCATGCGGTGAATTGTAGCGTAAGGCTTGCCTTCCACTAGCATCTGTAAGCGGAAGGCACCCGGCGCAAGCACCATGCGCAGCCTTAAGGCTTTTTGAAGGACGACGGCCCCGGCGCATCTAGGTCAGTACCCTTTTCCAACGGGCTGTTAAGGTACGCTTTCTCGCAATCCGGCTTGTGAGCCCCTACCTTTTAGTTAACTTGGTGCCCATGATGGCTGGTTCCTCAATGAACCGCGCGGTACTTCACGGCGGTGTGCTGATCGCATGCGCATTGCTGGGGTCGTGCGAGTGGGCTCACGGCGAAGCCGACCCGCAAACGCCGGTAGCGCCATCGCCGGCCGATGCCGTGGCGCGTCTGCTGGCGCGGGCCGAAGAACCGCCCCTCCTTACGATCGTCTTGCCGGACCTGCACCGCCTGCCCAGCCGCCTGGCGCAATCGCACGTGGGTCATTTCGTGCTCGATCCGAATTACGATCAAGGCCGCGCCCTCCTGCTCCAAAAACTCAACGAGGCCAGCGGGACGGACCTGGAAGCGTTGTGGACAAATCTGCGCGCGCATATCGAAGGGCCGGTGGCGCTGGTGCTTTCGCGCGCCGCGCCGCTGAACGAAGGCGACATTCCGGGGTTCAAGTTGCGCTTGCTGGCCAGCGTTCCGGATGCGGCTTCGATCGAAGCGGTGCAGGCGGCGTGGCCGCGCCTGCCGCCGCAGTCGGGCCATCTGCTCTCCTTATTGCGTCCGCAACTGTATGCGCGCGAGGCGCTCGCGGCGGAAGCCGCGCCGCCAGAATGGGCGGTCCGGATCGCCCGCGCGCCGGGGTTGGTGCGCGTGCAAGCGCGCCCGCGCGCGCTCAACGCCGCCCTGCGCGAGTGGGCCACGGTGCTTCCCGTTACGGACCGCTCGGGCTGGATGGAAGCCGTTCAAGCCACGGCGGCCTTGGAGTTCGAGACGCTCACGCTCGACCTGCGCACCGAAGGAGGGCAGTTCGAAGAGCGCCTGGAACTGGAACCGCTGGCGGAAGGCGGTCGGACGCTCTCGCGACTGTTGCGCGGAATGGCGGCCAAACCGCGCCCGTGGACGAGCCTGACGTCGGCGCTGCCCGGCCGCCAAGCGCTGGCGCTGCTCTTTCAACTCGAGCCCGAAAAGCTTTCCGACGAACTGCCGTATCTGTTTCAGGCGCTGGAGCGAACCGTACGCGGGCGGAAATGGATGCGTACGCAGGGCGATTCGCCCGAAGCGCGAGACCCGGAACGCTTTGCGTTTTTGACCACGGGATTGTCGGGCATCGTGGGCTTGACCGCTCAGCCTTCGGTAACGGGAAAAGTCGATGTGGTGCTGGCCGCGGCGAGCAAGGAGCGCGACGTGGAAGCGCATCGCGTGCGGCTGCTGAAGGGCCTCGAAGCGCTCGACGCGAATTTCCTGACGCTGCACCAGGCCGCGCGGATCGGGACGCACGCGCCACTGGCCGCGCAGTTCAAAGGGCCGGATCTGCTTCCGGCTCCGGTGATCGGGTTGAGCGAAGGCTGGCTGTGGCTCTGTTCGACCACCGGAGCGTACGGCGTCCTAACGCAAGCCTTCGCGAGCGGCAAGACGCTGGCGCAGGATCCTCCGCCCTTCCCCGCGCCGCGTGAGGACGGTTCCTATTTTGCGCGCCCCGATGCCAGCGCCCTGCGTATGAGCATCAACCTCGAGATGCTCGCGCCGCTGGGCTACACCTCCTGGCTGCTCTCGAAAGAAGGGCCGACGATCGGGGACTGGAAGGTGCCCGGCGAACTGCTGCCGCAGCCGGGGCTCTTCGCCAACCGCATGGGCCGGCTCGAAACGGATCTCTGGACCGAAGACGGCACGGTCCGCGGCTACGGGCGCGGACCGATTCCCTTGGGTGCGGTGCTGACGCTGGCGCTGGTCGGCGAGACGGGGCGGATCGTGGAGATCCTGCAACGGCCGCCAGGCACGGTGCTGGAAGAGTTGAAGGCGCTGACCCAACCGGCGAGCGGCGCGAAGCCGGAGCCGCGGCCATGAAACGCGCGACAGCGATTTGGGCGGCGTGCCTGCTGCCCCTGCTGCTCTCTGGCTGCGGAGAGGACGTGAACCGCTACCGGCTGCTGATGGCCGAACGCGTCGCGGGAAAGACCTACCTGCTGGCGGAATACGAGCCGCTTTCTCAAGGCAGCGGGCAGAGTTACTTCGCGGTCTACACGCCCCGCGGCGGCGATCCGGCTTCGTGGCAGTTGGCGCTCGAAGACCGCACCGGTCCTGTCTTCGGCACGTTCGTCTACCGTGACCCGCAGGGCGTCGAGCAACTGGGCCTGCTGCATCCGACGCAGGCGAACTTTTACACCTTCGGCGACGGCGATCCGCAGGTGGTCTCGCGCAACATCCCGTTCAAGTGGTGGGCCGAGACGGGCGCGCAGCTGAGCGAGCAGGTGTTCCTTTTCGGCGGCGATTTCGCGGCGCGCAAGGTGGTGGACGGGAAGCTGATCGGCCGCCTGGCGGTGGCGGCCTTCGACGGCGGCGAGATCAAGGAACTGGAACTTTCCGGGAGCCCGCCGATCCAGAATCTGCACTTTTGGCTGCGCGCGGTGCCCCAAGGCGAAAAAATCCACGTGTTCTGGCGCGAAGCGGAAGTGTACGGCACGCTCGATTTCGAACCGCCGGTGCGCTTCGTCGGGCCGCTGCGCGAAGCCGTCTTCGACGGCGCGGCGTTCGAAGACCAAGTGCGCGAATACGAACTGCCGCAGGGGTATACGACGGTATGGAGCGACGGGGGGCGCATCCGCGCGGCGGTGCAGCCGGTGAGCCGCGAGTTCGGTCAGTCGCCGCCTCCGCGGCTTTTCACGCTGGATGGCGCGGGCGGGGTCGAAGAGCGGCCGCTCTCGTTTCCGGCCGAAGAAGCGAAGCTGCGCTTCAAATACTTCCTGGTGGAGAGGCTGCCGGGCTTCGAAGAAGATTTGCTGGTGCGTTCGAACTCGCAGCAGATCCAGCTTTGGCGCGCGACGCCCGAGGGCTGGCAAGCCAGCGGCCCGCTGGCCGGGCTTCCGGTCTACGGGGTCGAGCGCGTGCTGCTGGGCCTGCTGGCGTGCTGCGTGGCGACGGTGGCCGCGGGACTGGGGCTGGCGTGGCGTCGGCGGCGCCAATTGCAATACCTCGTCGAAAAGCTGAAGCCCAGCGACGTGCTGGCTCCGCTTTCGCTGCGCTTGAGCGCGCATATGGTCGACTTGGCGGCGGTGGTGCTGGCGACCGAAGTCGTCACGCGTCTAGCCGACATGGAAGCGCCGCGCTGGTCGGAAATTCTGCTGAGTCTTCAGGTGCTCCCGCCGTTCTTCGTGTTGTACGTCGTCTATTTGGCGCTGGCCGAATGGCTGACGGGCAGTTCGCTGGGCAAATGGCTGCTGGGCCTGCGGGTGGTGACCGACCGCGGCGAGCGTCCGGGGCTGTACGCGGCGTTCGTGCGCAACCTGGTGGGCTACTACGAGCGGCATCCGCTGCTGGCTCCGTTCGCGGCGTTGCCGACGATCGTGCTCACGCCGAAGCACCAGCGCCTGGGCGATCTGCTGGCGCATACGCTGGTGGTGCAGAAGTCCGCCATGGACCGCTACAAATCCGAACGCGAAGCGGAACTCGCCCGCGTCTCGAAGCCGCCGCAGGGCACGGACTCCGAAAGCAGGCGCCACGATCCGCCCCGCGACAGCGGCCTAATGGAAAAACCTCAAACGCAACCGCTGGAACCGCCCTCGCCCCAGGACCCGGACGACCGGGTATGACGCCGGCGCGTCTGGAGTCCGTGCAGTTGGTGCTGGCTTCGGCCAGCGCGCGGCGGCGCGCGATTCTCGCCGATGCGGGGTTTACGTTCGTATCCCGCGATCCCGGTACGGTCGAGGACGCGGTGACCGCGGCGGCGACGCCCGAGGCCTTGGCGCTTGAGAAAGCTCGTGTGAAAGCGCGCGCTGTCGCCGCCGCATTGGGCAAGCCCGCGGTGGTGATCGGCGCGGATACGCTGGTCGCGCTGGGCGACGAGGTGCTGGGAAAGCCGGTGGACCGCGCGGACGCCGAGCGTATCCTGAAGCGGCTTTCGGGCACGCGGCATCGAGTCATCACGGGGCTTTGCCTCTGGCCGTGCGCGGTTCAGGCTGCGCCGGTGTTGGAGGCCGTGCCAACGTGGGTCACGATGCGCTCGATGAGCGCGTCCGAGATCCGGGCGTACGTGGATTCGGGCGAGGCGGACGACAAGGCGGGCGCCTACGCGATACAGGAGACCGGCGACCGCTTCGTCCGCGCGGTGGAAGGCAGCTTTCTGAACGTGGTGGGCTTTCCGCTGGAGCGCTTCCGGGAACTGCTTCCGGCGGCACTCGCCAAGTGGGGCTTCGTGGCGTAAAAGAGTCGCTTCCCCAACGGGCCCGGCGCCCGTAACGAAGCATTCGAAGGGATCTCGACAATGGCTCAAGACGGTGCGGCCGGTGTACTGCCCGGCGAACGGCGCGAGCAGGCGATGCGGCGCGGCGCGCGGGCGCTGTACCTGACGGCCTTCGCATCGGGCGCGGTGCTGATGGGCCTCCAGATCGCCGGCTCGCGGATTCTCGCCCCGCGCTTCGGAACGGCGATTTACGTCTGGGGCAGCCTGATCGGCCTGACGCTGGTGGCGATGGCGCTGGGCTACTGGCTGGGCGGCAAGCTGGCGGACAAGAAACCGCGCTATCCCGTGCTGGCGTCGATTCTGATCGCCGCGGGCTTGTACGTCGCGCTGGTGATCTTTCCGCTGGGTACGCCGATCTGCAACGCGATCGCCGCCGCGATGCCTTCATCCCCGTACGCGCCTCTGCTGGCGGCCACTGTGATCTTTTTCGTGCCCTGTTTTCTGATGGCGATGACCAGTCCCTTCACGCTGCGCCTGTTGACGACGTCGCTGGCCGGCTTGGGCGGCGTGACAGGCCGGCTGTATGCGTTCTCGACGTTCGGTTCGATCTTCGGGACGCTGGCAACAACCTTCGCGCTGATTCCAAATGTTCGCGTCTCGCTTTCGCTGGGCGTGCTGGGCCTGGTGCTGGTGGCCGCGTGCGTTGCGGGGCTGGCGATGTTCAAGAGCGCGCCGGACGCGCAGGCCGCTTGACACGGAACGATCGAGGAAAGACATGCCCGCCACGAAGCCGTTAGCCGCAGAGGATGCCGCAGTGGACACTCAAGCGCCGGCCATTCCAGTGGGAGACAGCGCCGCGGCGCAGCGCAGCGCCGCCTTGGCGCTGCATACGATCGTTTTCGTCTCCGGCGCCGCGCTGATGGGCATCGAGATCGCGGGGTCGCGCATCCTGGCGCCGAGCTTCGGGACTTCCATCTTCGTCTGGGGCAGCCTGATCGGTCTCGTGATGGGCGCCATGGCGCTGGGCTACTGGGTCGGCGGCATCCTGGCCGACACGCGCCCCTCTTACACGGTGTTGGCCACGATCGTAAGTTTGGCCGGCGTGTACACCTTCTTCATGATTCCCTATATGGGGCCGTGGTTGTGCGAAGGCGTCGCACGCAGCATCACGAGTCAGATGACCGGTCCGATTTTCGCCTGTACGCTGCTTTTCTTCGTACCGTCCTTCATGCTCGCGATCGTGACGCCCTTCGCGGTGAAGCTCTCGACTCGGCAGTTCACCAAAGTCGGCGGCGTGGCCGGGAGGCTGTTCGCGCTGAACACGCTGGGCAGCATCGTCGGCACGCTGGCGACAACCTTCCTGCTGCTGCCGAACTTTCATTTCACGAATACGCTTCAGGCGCTGGGCGTGGCGCTGGTAGCTTTCGCGCTCTTTACCTTGATACGCTTCAAGCAGGCGCTGAGCGGGATCACGCGCGAGGACCGGCACGGGCTGGCGCTGATGACGTTGATCCTGCTGGGTCTGGTGGAGTACTGGGCGATTTATCCGGTCGAACCGTGGGTTTCGCAGGGCCAGCGTCTGATGCACTACGAGGAGTCGGAGTACCACGACATCGGCGTCACCGAGTACGTGATGGACGAGGACAGCGGCCGCCTGCTCCCGCCGTACGACGTGGTCCGCTACCTGAAGTTCAACGAGAATATCGAGAGCGCGATTTTCCCTTACTGGTCGAAGTACCGCAACGCGGTGGGCTACACGGACCTCCTGCATCTGCCGCTGATCTGGAACGCGCAGCCTAAAAAGATGCTCGTGGTGGGCGGCGGCGGCGGTGTGGCGCCGACCCAGTACATTCAGGATTACGCCAGCATCGAGCGCGTGGACATTCTGGAACTCGACGACGCGGTGCGCCGCGTGGCACTCGAATATTTCCAGATGCCGAAGGACTCGCCCAAGCTGAACTTCATCATCGGCGATGCGCGCGCGAACCTCGCCCGCGCCGAAGGCCCCTACGATATCGTGATCCTCGATGCCTACAGTTCGGGCGGGCAGATTCCGTTCCACTTGATGACGTGGGAATTCATGCAGGAAGTAAAAGCCAAGCTGGCCCCGGGCGGTGTGCTGGTGACGAACATCATCGCCTCCATCGAGAACGAAGCTTCGGGAGGCGAACGGAATGCCGACCTGCTGCGTGCCGAGATCAAGACGCTGCAGCACCCGAAAGAGAACCCGCTCTTCAAGCAGGTGTACATCTTCCCGCGCGTCTACAATAAGGAAGGCGCCCTGCGCGGATACGAGACCGAGACGCGCAACATTATCGTCATTGCGAGCAACGAAGAGAAGCCCAAGTCGCGCGACGAGATCGTCGCCGCCGCCAAGCACCTGACCCAAGGCAAGAACCCCATCGTCAAGGTCGACAGCCGCGAATACATCTGGCACGCGGAGCACTTTTTCGACCGGACCTTCACCGAGGCGGAACTTTCCGAGGTCGAGCCGCTCACGGACGACTTCGCTCCGGTCGAAACGATGTACCGTCCGGTGAAGCGCAACGAGACCACCCAGCGGCATTGGTAGACGCGCAGGTGCAGCACCTAAACCTGGCCCCCTAGCGCCTCATTTCGCCCCTAAGCACCGGTGCAATCGCACCGGCGCTGCTTTTTTCATCGATTTCTGGAATGCGCGGCTTCCTGCGGCGACGCTACTTCAGGAGGATCGTTCGCGCATGGCGCTGACCACCGACGCTCAACGGATACTGAACTCGGCCGAAGGCCAGGCCGGGGCCGGCATTCCCGAACCCTTTTGGCAGATCGTCGAACGTTACCGCGGCGAACTGGTTAACCAGGCATACGCGATTCTCAATCATGTTTCGGACGCCGAAGACGTGGTGCAGGAAACCTTCTGCGAAGCGTTCCAGCAGCCCGAGAAGCTGCAGGGGCTGCGCTCGCTGGGCGCGTATCTGCGCGCGATCAACAAGCGCAACGCCCTCGATCGTCTGCGCCAGGACCGGCGCGAAGCCGACCGCGTGGAGCGCAAAGAGCGGCTCGCGCGCCCGCGGCAATCGACCACCGGCGGATTCACGGCGCTGGAACTTCGCGAATCGCTGACCCAGGCCATCGAGAGCCTTCCCGAAGCGCATCGCGCCGTGATGGTGCTGCGCTATTGGGAAGGCTTGTCCTACGAAGAGATCGCGGCGCGGTTGAAGCTGCCGACGACGAGCGTCTGGCGCGTGGCCAGTGAAGCGTCGGAACGGCTGTTCGGAACGCTGAAGCCGCAACTCGAGAACGGTTCCGCGCCTGCCGACCGCCCTACCGGCGAAGCGCCCACCTTGAATCCCTAGAAACGAAGAGGTGCCCCATGCCGGTCATGCTCGAATGCAGAAGCGTCGCCGATCTGATTCCCCCGTACCTCGAAGGTGCGCTCTCGCGCGACGAGATCTCCGGCGTACAGGGGCACCTGCGCGAATGCGAGCACTGCCGCCAGCGCGTGCAGCGTTTCCAGCAGGTCCAGCACCTCGCCCAGAGCGTGATCGGTCCGAGCGTTTTGAGCCCCGACTTTCACATCACCACCGGCAAGCGCATCGAAGCGGTGACGGCATCGGCGGATCCCATTGCGGTCGCGTTCGACGACCTCGAGCCGGCGCCGCAGGGCTTCATGACGACCGTATCGCGCGGGCTGAGCGTCGCACCGTGGTGGGCGATCAGCGGCGCGTTTCATGCTCTGCTGCTCCTGTTGCTGACGCTGGTAGGTATGGCCGTATACAAAACCCAGGATCAGACGGTGATCGTGACCGACCTGGCCAAACAGAGCGAGCCCGAGGACCGGATCGAGCCCGTCAAGCGCGACATCTTCAAGAAGCCCGTCACCATGGATGCCACGATGGAAGTGACGGAGCAAGTGCTGGTGCAGCACGAGGAAGTCGAGATCGCCGACCACGTCGAGACCGACCAGCAGATGGACATGAACACGGCGCAAGGCGAAGAGAACGCCATCGCCGACGTCCCGTTGGGCGGGCCGGGCGCGTTCGCCGGACTGGGCTTGGGCGGCGGCGGAGGCGGCGCGTTCGGCCACCGTGTGGGCGGCGGACGCCGGCGCGCGGCGCTCAAGAACGGCGGCAGCCTCAAAACCGAATCGGCCGTCGACGCGGGCTTGGCGTACCTCGCCCGCGTGCAGGAAGCAGACGGGCACTGGGACGTCAAGAAGCACGAAGCGACCGATGCCAAGCACGGCGGCTTCGAAGAAGCCGACGTCGCCGTCACGGGCCTGGCGCTGCTGGCGTTCCTCGGTGCGGGACATACCGAGAAGGTGGGCAAGTACAAGGACAACGTCAAGCGGGCCGTGGATTGGCTGGTGAGCATTCAGAAGGAGAACGGCGCGCTGGGCCCCACCGGGTACGCACACTCGATAGCCGGTATGGCCCTGAGCGAAGCGGCGGGCATGGGGCGCATCGAACGGACCAAGGAAGCCGCACAGAAGGCCGTGGACTTGGACAACGGCAAAGGGACCAAGTTCGCGGACATCTCCGAGCGCGGCGGCTGGGGCTACGGCTATACGCAGATGGGCGATGTGCGCGGCGACCTCAGCAACAGCGGCTGGCACATCATGTTCCTCAAGAGCGCCAAAGTCGCCGGCCTCAAGGTGGATCAGGCCTGCCTGGACGGCGTGCACCGCTATCTCGATGCCGTTGAACGCGGGAAGAAAGAAGGCGATCCGTACAGCGGTAATCTGTATGTTTATTCTAATGGCATGGGCGACGAAGGCATCAGCCCGCGGCGCACGGCCATGGGCTGCCTGGGCCGGCTCTTCTTCGGCTCCAAGCCCGAAGATCTGGAAAACGGGATTCAGTACATCATGGAGTCCGAAAAGGCGGGCTACGGATTGCCCAAGCGCCACAAGTGGAACAATCACGTTGAGATGTATTACGTCTACTACGGCACGCTGGTGATCTTCCAGGCTGGTGGCGAACGCTGGAAGCAATGGAACGAGGCGCTCCAGGAAGCTCTGCTGCCGCACCAAGTCAAGGACGGCGGCCCCAAGGACGGAAGCTGGGATCCGAACGCCGGCTACGCGAAGCTTTGGGGCCGCGTCGGCGAAACCGCCTTCTCGGTGCTGTGCCTGGAAGTCTTCTACCGCTACCTGCCGATGTACCGCTGAACCGGGCTCCGGCCGCGATCCCTCGCCGGCCGGCGCGTGACGGCGCGAGTTCCAAGCGAACTCGCGCCGTCTTCGTTAATAGCCTTTCGCACTTGTCCTCCCTGCGTCTCGCGGCAGCATGAATCCTTCCATACACAGCGAGGAAGACGGCATGACCCGGCGCGGCGAAGTGCGCGTGGCGATGATCGGCACGCGATTCATGGGCAAAGCGCACTCGAACGCCTGGACGCAGGTGGCGCATTTCCACGGCCGGCCGCTCAAGCCGGTCTTGCAGGTGCTCTGCGGGCGGGACCGCGCGCACGCCGAGACGCTGGCCGAACGCTGGGGCTGGAAGCACGTCGAGACCGATTGGCGCCGCGTCCTCGAACGCGACGACGTGGACGTGGTGGACATCTGCACCCCGAACAATCTGCACGCCGAACCGGCCATCGCGGCTCTGAAGGCCGGCAAGCACGTGCTCTGCGAAAAGCCGCTGGCCCGCAACGTAAAGGAGTGCTTGCCGATGCTGCGTGCGGCGGCAGCGGCGCAAGGGCAGCTCAATTTTGTCTGCTTCAATTACCGCCGCGTCCCGGCGCTGGCGCTGGCGCGCAAGCTGGTGCTCGAAGAACGCCTGGGGCGCATTTTCCACGTCCGCTGCGTCTACCTCAACAGCGGCGCGATGAATCCTGACGCGCCCCTGCGCTGGCGTATGCGGGCCGATGTGGCCGGCAGCGGGCCCAACGGCGACCTGAACGCGCACATCGTCGACGCCGCGCGCTTCGTCACCGGTCTGGAAATCGCCGAAGTCGCCGCCGGGGCGGAGACGTTCATCAAAGAACGCCCGCTCGCGGGGCAGCCCGGCCGCAAGGGCAAGGTCACCGTCGAGGACGCGATCCTGATGCTGGCGCGCTTTTCCAACGGCGCAATGGGCAGCTTCGAGGCCTCGCGCTTCGGGCGCGGCTGGCGCAACAAGAATGCCATCGAGATCAACGGCGAGAAGGGAGCGCTGCGCTTCGAGTTCGAGGACATGAACCGGCTGAAGTATTTCGACGCCACCGCGCCGAGCCGATTACAAGGATGGACGGATATTCTCGTCACCGAGCCGGATCATCCGTATGCGGGCGCCTATTGGCCGCCGGGGCACGTGATCGGGTACGAGCATACGTTCATCAATATCTGCGCGGACGTGTTGGAAGCGTTGGGCAAGGGACCGCGCGCGATCGCGGCGCTGCAGCCGAACTTCGCCGACGCGTGCCAAGTCCAGCGCGTGCTCGACGCGGCGCTCAAGGCCGCGCGCTCCCGCCGCTGGGAACGGACGGGCTGCTGAACGCTCAAGCCAACGCCAGCTTGCCGATCGGCGCTTCCAGCCCGTTGGCCATCTGCCAGAAGCCCAGATCGGTGGGATGCGAAAGATCCACCGTGCCCTCGGCGCCGCTGGGGCCGAGCAGATCCGAGCCGTCCTGGAAGTGCAGGTGCCGATCGCCTTGGGCGGCGCGCGCGCGCACGACTTCGGCCTGATAGTCCAGCGTGGCCTGCCGGTTGGCCCGCGCCTTGGCGTCGTAGACTTCGCGCCCGTTGGGAATGCGCGAAATCACCAGAATCGGCAGCTTCGGCGCGTGCGCGCGCAGGATGCCGATGAACGGATCCAGCGTGGCCTTGAGCCCCTCGAGATTCGAGTTCGCTTCGTAGTCGAGCACGTACAGCCGGGGCCGCTCGATCTGCGTGATCAGGCGCGCCAGTTCGGGCTCGCCGCGCCCGTTCCCGCTGAAGCCGAGGTTCACGAATTCGAGGTTCAGCCGGCGGCTGAGAATGTTCGTCCAGGCCATGCCGGGCCGGCACGCGCAGCCGCCCTGCGTGATCGAGGTGCCGTAGACGACCACCTTGCCCTCGCGCGCCCAGGCCGGCGGCGGCGCGAGCGTCGCGTCCGGATCGAGGCCCACACGCAGCTCTTCCACGCCCTGATACAGCGGAAAGTACAACGTGAACGCGCGCTCCTGGCGGTCGGGCAGCGCGAGCAGCTCCAGCTCGTAGCGATCTTCGCGGATTGGGTACTTCGTGGTGTTTCCGTACACGGGTCCGGAAGCCGAACTGAAGTAGGCGTCGAAGCCGCACTGTCCGGTGGCGGGCATGTGCACCATCCCGGCCGGCGCGCGGAGCTTCACGCGCACCGCCACGCGGCGGCTATCGGTGCGGAAGCGCACCTGCCCGCCGGCGGTGCACCACGCCAGGTTGTCCACCGGCTCGCGAATCGGTTCCGGCGGTTTGACCGGGAGGCGGCGGTAGATGCGGTCTTGGCCGAACCAGGGGAATCCGGTCAATTCGAACGGCGCTTCATGCGGAACGTGCCACACCAGTTCCGCGGCGGCTTGAGGCCCGGCGGCCATCGCCTTGTCGTGCTTCTCGACCTCGATGCGCTTGGGTTCCGGAGCGGACATGGCGTGCCCTTTCGGTTGGCGGCGGCTTACTCGGCTTCGCGCTTGCCCGGATCGCGCAGCGGCATGGCGGCCGGCGCGCAGGCGCTCCCAGCCTCCGCGCGCGCCGGCTCCGTGAACGGTCCCGCTTCGCCCGCGCGCGATCCCACGGCCACGAAGCGTACCATGTTCATCGCCGCGCGCAGGGGATTCGTCTGCGCGAACATGCGGATCAGGTGCCCCGGCGGCGTCTCCGTTTCGGCCGCCGGCAAGCCCAGCGCCACGCCGGCCGCCGCGAAGCGCAGCACCATCACCAGCGCGAAGAGACTCAAGAATACCGGCGGGCTGTCGAGACCCGGAGCGCCCGTCCAGTCCATCAGCCACGGGCGCAGGTAATCGTCGGTCAGCCAGTAGGCCAGGAAGCCGGGCAGACCCAGAAGCGTCGTGAAGGCCGCGATGCCCACCGACCGGCCACGCCCTTTCTGGGTTGTGTACGCGATCACCATCGGCCACATGAACAAGAAGACCCCGCAAAAGCCGAGGCTGCCTTGCACGAAGCCCAGCGTGACGAGCCCGAAATCGCCGGGCCCGGTGAAGAAGTAGTAAATCGGGCACAGCGCATGAACCAGCAGGCAGACGATCAACGGCCCACGGTGGCCGTGGTGGTCGGCCATGCGACCCCAGAGCAGGCTGAAGATGGCATAAGTGATCAGCGCCAGCAGTTCGCAGATCGAGAAATCGAAGATCCCCATCTCCACATGCAACCGCGCAAAGCGGAAGACGGCCGCGCCCATCACGCAGTTGGAGAGGTTCCAGAGCGCGTAGACGCCGATCAGAAGGCGCAAGTTAGGCGAGCGCAGGCTTGCCACAAGATCCTTGAACATGTTGCTGTTGCTCGGCGCGCGCACCGGAGCGCGGTGGACCACGCCCAGGAACAGCAGCGCATCGGCCACGCCCACCACCACCGCGAACGCGAAGACGATGAAGTAGCCCTGCGGATGATGGTGCGTATCGAGAAACCAGCCGAACCCGAAGCGCGACAACGCGCTGGCCGCCGAAGTGCCCACCTGCCGCAAGCCCCAATACCGCCCGGCCCACTCCGGCGGGATCAAATCGCCCATCCAAGACATCCAGGCGTTCGCGCCCATGCTGTGCGTGATGACAAACAGAAGCACCAGCGCCGCCAGGGGCCATTGAAGTTCGGCGCCCTTCCAATCCGGCCAAAGCAGCGGAATCGCCCCGATTACCAGCCAGACCAGCCGGCTGGCTCCGATCCCCCACAAAAACAAGCCGCGTCGAAAAGCGAAGCGTTCTTGAATCCACGCCCCCGTCAAAGCGCCGATTCCAGCCAGGCAACTCAGCCCCATGAAAAAACCGAGCTTGTCCAGCAGGCCCAAGTCTTCGAGCAGGAAGTTGAAGACCGTGCCCTGTACGGCCACGAAAAAGATCGAGCCCAACATGCTCGCCACGCCGGAGAACCACATACTTCGCAGTAACGCCCGTTCGGTGATGACCGCATGGAACCCTTGAGAGGTTGAAGTAGGAACAGGCAAACGCTGAGTGCCCTGCGACTCGCTGGGAGCGTCGGAGCACTCGTGCAAACCAGCCGGTACGGAAACTGGCATTGCGGAACCGGAGGCTTGACCCACGCCCTCAGGTTTGTTGCAACCTGTGTTTAGTTCATGCTTTAAGTTAGACATGAAGTGATCCGAGGAAAACCGACCGTGTAGCTTTTCCGACGAAACCCTTGAATTTATGACCAGTGAGTTCCATAATAGAGTACTACTTGATTGGGGAAGTCAAGGTTTGAGCGCTTGGATATAGTTGAAATACCAAGCGCAGCCTTGAACTTGCACGTCGCAAGTAACCTCAAATCGGTAAGTTTTAGGGTCATGATCGATGCGCGCGTCAAAAATCATGGGACCGTTGGTCGGCGCCACGTTCGGTGGCTTCGGCTTGGCGGTGCTGATCGGGTTTGTGGCGAAGATGGACGTGCTGGTGACGGCGCCGGGCGAGGTGCGCCCACGGCGCTACGCCGAACTTCGGCCTATCGTCGAGGGGCGCGTGATCGAGCTGTACAAGGGCGAAGGCGATTGGGTCAAGGCCGGCGAGCCGATTCTTAAGATCGATTCCAGCAAGGACGAGTACGCGAGGCAGAAGCTCAGGTCGCAGCTCAATGAGCTGGAATCCAAACTGGCCGACTGCGAACGCGTGCGCAAGGAACTGCTGGCGAAGCTGGAGTTGGCGCGCGTCTCGGTGAAGGAGGCCGAGGCCGACATTCTTTCGCGCCGGGCCAAGGTGGCGGAATGCGAACAGGCGTTGAAGCAGGCCAAGGCGGCGCCGGAGGCACTGGAGATCCTGATCTGCAAGGAGAAGCTTAAGCAGAAGGAGATCGCCGAGCGCGACGCGAAGAAGTACCTGGAAGGCTGCCGCGAGCTGCTTGAGAAGGGCGTGCTTTCCGAACACAACTACAACAAAGCTTCGTCCGAATACGAGACTTCGCGCAGCGCGTCGGAAGTCGCGCGGAACGAACTGGATTTGCTGGCCAAGCAGCGCAACGTCTCGGAATCGGAAGTGACGGTGGCGTTCGAGAAAGCGCAGGCGCAGCTCGAATCGGCGCAGGCCGAATTGGCCGCCGCGCAGGCGCGCTCGGAGAAGCGCTTGCATGAAGTAGCGCTCGCCGAACTGGCGCTGGAAGACAAGCGCGAGGCCGAGCACCTCAAGTCGGAAATCGAGAAGCTCCAGCTCGAGGACCGCAACTTGGTCCAAACTATTTCCGAAAAGGTGATGTGCGCGCCGATCGCGGGGCTGATCCACGACTTTCACGTGAAGATCGGGCAGACTGTCACGCACAAGGAACTGGCCGGATGGGTGTACGACACCACCGGGTTCCTTTTCTACGCCTACGCCAAGCAGGTGGACATGCCGGATCTGGCCAAGGACGAGCCGGCGCTCTTGTACCTCGACGCGCTCCCATACCGCAAAGAAGGCACCTTTGAGGCCACGGTGGTGGAAGTCGGCCAGGTGGCGCAGCCGCCCAGCGCCGAGTACGGCCCGTATTCGGGCTCGCTGAAGATTCTGGAAAGCGATCCAACGCCGCGCACGCTGGTGATCCTTGAGGTGAAGCAGGGCGATCCGCGCGTCGAGAAACTGCGCGTGGGCTTCCCGGGCTACGCGGAGATCGTGGTGGGCCGGGCGAGCATCATCGAGATCCTGTTCGACATGCACGAGACGGGCGGCCGCGCCAAGCGCCCCGCGCCGCAGGAAGCCGCCCAAGCCGCGCCCTGATCCGCGCGCGACACCCGCATGGGCGATATCCATAAACTCGGCCCTAAGGGCGAAGCGCACGCCGTCCAATTGCTCGAGAAGCGCGGGCACCGCGTGCTCGAGCGCAACTTTGCCTGCCCGCCGGGCGAACTCGACCTCGTCACCTGGCATCGCGACACGCTCGTCTTCGTCGAAGTCCGCGCGCGCAGCCTCGACGACCCGGCGCATCCGGCCGAGACGGTCACGCCGGCCAAGCAGCGCAAGGTGATCCGCGCGGCGCAGTGGTATCTGGCCAAGCGCACGAAAGGCCAAGCCCCGCCGCCGTGCCGCTTCGATGTCGTCTGGCTGCGCGCGCGCGGCGAGACCATCGTCGAAGCCGGCGTGATCGAAGGCGCGTTCACGCTATAGCATGCGGGCCGTTCCCTCGATTCCTGCTGGACAATTCGCCGCGGGTGCCTACTTGTAGGCGCATTGCAATTCGCGCGTTGTCAGCCGCCCGGACTGACAGGATGGGCAATCAAGGAGGGGGCTTGTGGCCGTCGATATTCTCTGCGTCGGAATCGTGGTGGTGGATGCCGTGGGCTTGTACGTCGACGAGTGGCCGCGCGAAGGCAGCCTGCTGCTCTTCGACCGCGTCGAGCAGCACATCGGCGGCTGCCCGGCGAATACCGCCTTGGGTCTCGCCAAGCTGGGGATCCGCACGGGGCTGGTGGCGAAGGTGGCCGATGACGGGCTGGGCGCGTTCGTGAAGGAGCAGATGCGCCGGCACGGCGTGGACGTGCGCGGGCTCAAGACCGAGCACGGGCCGACCTCGACTTCGTACTCCTTCATCATGCTTCCGCGCAGCGGCGACCGGCGCATCTACCACACGCTGGGCTGCAACGGGACGTTCGCTCCGAAAGACGTGGACACGAAACTCTTCAAGGGCCCGAAGTGGGTGGCCTTCGAGGGGCTCTCGCTGATGCCGCGGCTTTTTGGGGCGAACCTCGCCAAACTGCTCAAAGCCGCGCGCAAAGCCGGCGCGCGCACCGCGGGCGATACGGCGCTGAACAGCAAGCTTGAGGATTGGCGTCCGGTTTTCGCGGGCTGCTGGGAGCACTTCGACGTCTTCTTTCCCAGCGAAGAAGAGGCGCACCGCATCACGGGGCCGCTGAAGCCGCGCGAAGTCTGCCGCTGGTTCCGCGACCGCGGCGTGAAGATCGCCGGTGTGAAGTTGGGCTCGCGCGGCTGCGCCGTCGAGACCGACGACGGTTACGAGGAGGTGCCCGCCTACAAGGTGAAGTGCGTGGACACCACCGGCGCGGGCGATGCGTTCATGGCCGGATTCCTGACCGGAATGCTGAAAGGGCTGCATCCCGTCGAAGCCGCGCGGCTGGGCAGCGCGACCAGCGCACATTGCGTACAAGCCGTCGGCGCGACGACCGGCATCCCCAAGCTGAATCGCGTGCAGGCGTTCCAGAAGCGTGCGAAGCCGTTGCGGTAGCCCAGGCTTCCCGAGGCTTTCGGAAACCGCTCTCACCCGTCCCTTTCCCATAGGGAGAGTGAAAAAGTTCAACGGATGCTTTAACAGGCCCCCGCGGATGTGAACAGGCCATGCCCGGCGGGGGAAGCGCGCGGGCGTGCGACGTTTGACTCCGGTTCATGCCTATCTCTGCGTGCTCTGCGCCGCCGTGGCTCACTCGACCGATCTTGGACGCCCGCCGCGCCCGCGCTACGCTACGGACATGCAACTGTTCGATACCCACTGCCACGTCAGCTACGAAGACTTCGACGCCGACCGCGACGAGGTGCTGCGCCGCGCGCGCGAATCGGGTGTCGCGGGGATATTGAACGTCGGCACCGATCCGGACTGGTGGGGACGGTATCTCGACTTGGCGCGAACGCCGCGTCCCGAATGGCCGGACGTGAAGGTTGCGCTTGGCTTTCACCCCAACTACGCGAACACCTTTACGTCCGATACACTGAGCGCTCTGCGCCGGCTGTTCGAGACGCATCCCGGCGTGGCCGTGGCCGTGGGCGAAACGGGGCTCGACACGTTCCGTGACTACTGCCCGTTCGAAGTGCAGGAAGCCGCGTTTCAGGCGCAGCTCGATCTGGCCGCCGAACTCGACCTCCCGTTTATCCTGCACTGCCGCAACGAAGAGCGCCGCATGCTCGACCGACTGGCCGCTCACGCCGACCGTCTGGCCCGGCCGCTGCGCGGCGTCTGGCACTGCTTCACGGCGAGCGAGGCGTACATGCGCGAAGCCGTGGCGCTGGGCCTGTTCCTGGGGATCGGCGGCGTGGCCACCTACCCGAAGGCCGAGGAAGTTCGCGCCGCCGTCCGCGCCGCGCCGCGCGATCGCATGATACTAGAGACCGACGCGCCGTATCTGGCGCCGCAGAAGAAGCGCGGCAAGCGCAACGAGCCCGCGTACGTCGCGCAGACCTGCGAGCGCGTCGCGCAGGAACTGGGAATGAGCGCACATGCCTTGGCCGAGTTGACTTCCGAAAATGCGCGCCGTCTTTTTTCAACCTGGCCCGCTTCGCGATGATAATTCAAGGAATGGCCGTTCTCCGTGTACTCTGTGCTCTGTGGAAAATGAACGCTGGAGGCCACCCATGCAATTCGGCGACTACGAAGTGCTCTTTCTCTCCGACGGCACCTTCAAGCTCGACGGCGGCGCGATGTTCGGGATCGTCCCCAAACCGCTGTGGCAGAAGGAGGCGCCCACCGACGAGCGCAATCGCATGGTGCTGCGCTGCAACTGCCCGCTGATCCGGACGCCGAAGGGCGAGAATATCCTGGTCGACTGCGGCCTGGGGCGGAAGTGGACCGAAAAGCAACGCGAGATTTACGCCATCGACGAACGGCACGATCTTCTCGGCGACCTGGCCGCCCACGGACTCAAGCCCGGCGACATCACCACTCTGTTCCATACGCATCTGCACCTCGACCATTGCGGCTGGAACACACGGCTGAACGAAAAGGGGGAGCCCGAAGAAGTCTTCGTCAACGCACGGCATCTGGTCGAACGCAGCGAACTGGGGCCGGCGCGGAAGCCCAACGAGATCCAGCGCGGGACGTATCTCTCGCCTAACATCGAGCCCCTGGACCGCGCGGGACGCTTCGAGGTCTTCGATCGGCGCCTCGAACTGGCGCCGGGCCTGACGCTCGAACGGACCGGCGGGCACACGGTCGGGCACACCATCTTCAGGCTCGAGTCGGGCGGACAGAAAGCGATCTTCTTCGGCGAGATGATGCCCACCGTCGCGCATCGGCATCTGCCGTGGGTGATGGCGTACGATCTGTTCCCGCTGGAGACGCTGGAGGCGAAGCGCGCGCTCTTCAAGGAAGCATTGAGCGACCGCGCGCTGGTGCTGCTCGACCACGACCCCAACCACTTCGCGGTGAAACTCAAGGAGGGCGAAAAGGGGAAGCTGGAGTACGAACCGGTGGCCTGAGCCCGGCGCTGATTTTAGATGTTGAATTGAATGCGGAGGAATTTCCTGGCACGCGTGCCGCGCTGAGCGAACGCCACAGCCGTTTGTAGCTTACAGTTTGTTCGGTTCTTGCCGATTGCAGTATGACCTAGGCCCGCATGACCTACCCTACTCTTCTTCGACCACGTCCGGCGTCTTCTTCTCGGGTCGGGCGGGCGGTGCCGCGGTTTTGCCTTCTTCGCCCTTGGGGCCCAGACCGGGAATATCGACTTTGCCGGCCTTGGGGTCTTTCTCTTCTTCTTCGGTCTTCTTGGCGACAGCGACGTGCTTGGGGTTGGCTTGCATGGTTCGTTTGGCCGCGGCGGCAAAATCGGTGGCCAGCGGCTTCTGCGCCTTGGTGCTCCACGCCCCCATGGGCTTTCCGTCGCTCGTCATCAGGTACAGCGCCGCACCGCCCTTGGCCGGCTCCAGCAGCGCCGCCGGCCAGTTCGGATCGTCGGATTTGGTCAGGACGAACGAGAAACCGTCGACGGCCGGCTTGACGATCGGGTCTTCGAAGATCATCGTCTCGTAATACAGCGCGGTGGGGTTGTTGTGATCCAGCGCGGCGTCGTAGATATACAGCACGACCGGCTTGCCGGATTCCTTCAGGTCCATGGGCTTCATCGAAAGCCACGGGAAGACGCGGAAGGTGCCGGGGCGGATGCCGGGGAATTCGATGTTGGCCATGGCGATGACGCCGGGATGGCAGGCGAGTTTACCGTCGCCTTGGCTGGGTACGAGGCCAGGCGGCAGTTTGGCGGTGATGTAGACGAAGTCGCGCACGACGTAGGCTTTTGCGCCGAGTTCCTTGGCCAGCTTATCGACTCCGTCGAGGAGCGGCGAACCGCCAAAGTCGATGGTGGCCGCCTTCTTGGCGATCGCCGAATCGATGCCGACTTTCCCGCCCAACTGTTCGTTGAACGTTTTGACGTAATCTTTGGCCGCAGATCCGGCGAGCCCGAAGTTCAGCGGTTTGGAAAGCATTTTGGCCTTCACGTCGGCCGGCAACGAGCCTTCCAGACCCCACGCGCCATACGCGCTCAGAGTCAGCATCGCCGCCCAGCCCCATGTTCCGCGCGCCATTTTCGCCTCGCTTTCCCGCCCCTGCCCCATCAAGGCTTGGTGCCCTTGGCCTCATCGTCGATCTTCTTGAGCGCCACGGCGTTCGCTTTCGTGACCTGCTCCACGTTCGAGACGAATGTCTTGACCGAAGGCTTCGAGACCCCGCGGCTCCAGGTGAAGCAGGGCGTGCCGTCGCAGGTCAGCAGCACCACCGCCACCCCGCCCTGTGCCAGCGAGGTGAAGACGTCCGGCCAGAGCCGGCTGTCCTTGGGCAGCTTGACCGGGGTAAAGCCCTGCAGCGCGAACTTCGTCGCGCCGTCGGCGAAGATCTGGGTCTCGTAGAATTGCGCCAAGTAGTTGTTGAGCTTCGGATCGTTGTCGTAGACGTAGAGCAGGATCGGCTTGCGCAGCTTCTTGCAAGCCTCGAAGTCCAGCGTCTGCCAGGCATACGTTCGATCGCTGCCCGCGTTGTAGCGGACCGGATCGTTGGGGTTGTTGCCGCCTTGACCGCCGCCGGGGCCATTCCCGCCCGGCCCCCCAGGCCCGCCGGGGCCGCCCATGCCGCCGCCGTCCCCGCCATTGCCCCCGTTGCCTCCGTTGCCCCCGTTACCGGCGCCACCGGGACCGTTTCCACCCGGATTGTTTCCGCCAGGTCCCGCGGGTCCGGCCGGGACCGAAGGGGGCGGTGGGACAGCCTCCGGAAGCGGAGCGACGCCGTCGGGTTTGTTGACCGAGATGTACACGCCGTTGCCGAGCGCCCAAGCCTTGGCGCCGACCGACTTCGCCAAGTTGTCGGCGATCTGGGCGCACTGCAGCGTATCGGCTTTGAAGTCTTTGATGCTCATCGCCGCCAGCACCGGATCGATCTGCACCGTCATCACACCGAACTTGCTGACCTCTTTCGCCAAGTCGCCGGCCTTGACGTTGAGCATGTGAATGCTCCACACCGTGGAGTTGTTTCGTTCCAGAACGGGGCCGGGCAACGTGCCTTCGACGCACCACGCGCCGGAAGCCGCGGCAAGCACGGTCGAGAGCAAGGCTAAACGATGCAGGCAATACATAGCCGGAACCTCCTGGTTCAAGACGAATCCGGCACTAAGTCGATTCAGCGTAGCGGCAGACTGCCTCTTTCGGAAAGGAAGTGTAACGGCTAACTCCGATTCGGACGGGCCTTTCCAGCAATATAGGCGCATAAATCGGCTGCGGGCGCGGAAGTCTGCGTCTGCAAGCCAATGCGCATGTGCAGCACACGTGTGTTGCGTTTACTTTTTGGTGATCAAGAGCGAGCCATTTGTAAAAGTCAGCTTCGCCTCGGCCAGTTTGCAGATCCATTCCAGCGCCAGATCGAGGGACATGTCGGTCACGCGCAGGCAGATCGGCGAATCCTTAATCTCCCGGTCCACTACGACCCCGACTTGGATCAGATTGCCGACAAACGCGCCCGCATCCTCAAGTGGCGTGTCCACGAACTCGAAGGAGACCTTGCGTTGCAGCTTACGCCTCACCGCGGCAGGAATCCGGCCGTTCACCGCCTGGGGATCCAGTTCCTCGATCAAATGCTCAAGCCGCGCGCGCACCTCGGCATCCAGGCTCGCCTTGTGCGCTTCGCGCAGGTGCGGGAGCGTCCCGGCACCCAGCTTCTTGATGGTTTCCAATCCCGCTTCGCGGTCGGCAAAATCTTCGGCTCCGAGCTTGCCCAGCGCGCCTTTCAGGGCATCGCGCTGGGCCGCGTCGAGTTCCGGGAGCGGCGCGGGGGCCGGCGCGGCGGGCTCCGGTTTTTCCGGAAGCCGAAACAGTAGCGCCTGATCTTTCCAAACCATTTCCAGTTTGGATTGCCGCGCGATTTCCTTGAACGCATCGCGCACGGTCAGATCCTGGGCTTTAAGCGTAATCGGTTCGGTGGCGCCTTTGAGCGCCTTGGGATCGATAATTACGTTGACCTTCAGGAGGCTTTGCAGAAATGCGAGCGCCTCGGAAACCGGCGTCTCCGCAAATTCAAAGCTGACGCGCTTATCCATACCCGGCGGTTCGGCGGCTTCTTCGCTCCAGCCGCAAAGTGCGAGACTCCAACAACAGAGGCCCATCCACCACAGGGCCGGCCGCGGTATACGCATGGTTCGCTCCTCGTACCGTCACCAAGGACGCCGGCTCAAGCCACTCCGTGACGGGCCTTCCGTCGCCGAACGGGAGAAAATTGCGGCCTTGGATATCGACTAGAGTACGCGCCGCGCCGCACGGGGTTACAGCGAAGCGGGAAAACCATAGAGATTGGATGCGGGGCCAAAGCCGCAGAGGATCAGTCGCCTTCGCGGAAGCGCTGCGCGATGGGCATGCGCCGCCCGCAGCCGAAGGCCTTGATCGTCACGCGCAGGCCGGGAGCGGCCTGTCGGCGCTTGTACTCGTTGAAGTCCACCAGCCGGATCACGCGCCGCACGGTCTCGAATTCGAAGCCCAGCGCGACGATCTGCTCGAGGCTCTTGTGTTCCTCGATGAAGGCTTTGAGGATGCCGTCGAGAATCTCGTAGGGCGGGAGGCTGTCCTGGTCGGTCTGGTTGGGGCGCAGTTCGGCCGAGGGCGCTTTGACGATGGAGCGTTCGGGAATGGGCGGCTTGTCGGGCCTGACCGCGTTGAGATGCCGGGCCAGTTTGTAGACGGTCGTCTTGTACAGGTCGCTGATCGCGGCAAGCCCGCCGCACATGTCGCCGTAGAGCGTGCAGTAGCCGGTGGCCAGTTCGCTCTTGTTGCCCGTCGTGAGCAGCAGGTGTCCCAGCTTGTTGGAGAGAGCCATCATGTAGACGCCGCGGATGCGCGCCTGCATGTTCTCTTCGGTGACGTCTTCGGGGCGGCCTTCGAAGACCGGCGCCAGGTTGCGCTTGAAGCACTCGAACGGCTCGGCGATGGAGACGACGTGAAAGGCGATGCCGAGGCGCTCGGCGATTTCCTTGGCGTCCTCGAGGCTCTCCGGGCTGTTGAACGGGCCGGGCATGGCGACGCCGATGACGTTGTCGGGCCCGTAGGCTTCCGCGGCGAGCGCGGCCATCAAGGCGGAGTCGATCCCGCCGCTGAGTCCCAGCACGGCGCCATCGAAACCGCACTTATTGGCGTAATCACGCATGCCCATGACGAGCGCCGCGTGCAGCTCTTCCTCGTCGGAGAGGCGCGCGGTGGCTTCGCCTTCGTAGGTTTCGAGGTCAAGAAGCGTGACGCCTTCCTGGAAAGCCGGCCCGCGCGCGCAGAGTTTGCCGCGGTCGTCGAAGCCCATGGAGCGCCCGTCGAAAAGCAGTTCGTCGTTTCCGCCCACCTGGTTGCAGTACAGAATCGGGACGCGGTGCTTGCGCGAGAGGCTGGAGAGCATCGCTTCCTTCACCGACTGCTTACCGATGTTGTAGGGACTGGCCGAAATGTTGACGATGAGGTCGGCGCCCTGCTGGACGAGTTCTTCGATCGGATCGCGGTCGTAGAGCCGGCGCTGCCAAAAGTCTTTATCGTTCCAGGCGTCCTCGCAGACGCTCAGGCCCAGGCGGACGCCTTTGAAATCGACACAGGTGGGCGATTCGCCGGCCTGAAAATAGCGTGCTTCGTCAAAGACGTCGTAGGTCGGAAGCAAAACCTTTCGGCCGATGGCGAGGAACTCGCCTTCGACCAGGAGCCCGACGCTGTTGTAACGCTGGTGGCCGACGCCGTCGTAGCGCCGCGAGATGAAACCGAGGATGCAGGGCAGCCCCTTGAGCGCGTGCTTGAGCTTGTCGAGCGCGCGGTCCTGGGCGTCGAGAAAAGCTTGCTTCTCGAGCAAATCTTTGGGCGGATAGCCGGTGAGGCAGAGTTCCGGAAAGATGGTGAGTTCGGCGCCCTGCGACCGTGCTTCGACGGCGGCGCGGACGATCTTCTGCGCTGTGCCGGCGAAATCGCCGATGGTGGGATCGATCTGGGCCAGGGCGACCTTCATGACGCGGGCCTCTCGAGCCGTGCCTGCTTCTTCGTCCACTCCGCCATGCGCTGCAAGACCTCTTCGGTCTTGGCGAAGCGCACGCCGCGCCGGGCCAGTTGGCCCTTGACCTCAGGCACTCGGTTATCGTCCAGCGTGGCCGAGGCGTCCTCGATCACGGTGACTTCCAGCATCTGCGTTCGGGCGCTCAGGGCGGACTGGCACAGATCGTACTCGAAGAGCGCGCCGTACAATATCAGTTCCCGCGCACCGAAGCTGCGCATGATCTCCCGCGCGGCCGGGTTCTCGAACAGATCGAAACCCTGCTTCTCAAGGATCAACTGGCCGGCGTGCTCGAGCAGTTCCCCGATTTTAGGCCACGGATTGCGCCTGCCGTGCGCCGGAATGATGGGCGCGTGCCGCCGGGAGGCCTCCACGAGCTTGCGCTGCCCCGGCGTACCGGCCAACGCATGCGGCGGCAGGCCTTGGGCCGCAAATTCAGCATCGCCCGGTTCGTGGCGGTCGCACGCCGAGACCGTAGGAAACGCGTGCCGCTGAAGATCCTTATGCAGCACGCCGATCTGGGCACGGATGCGTTCGCGCTGCGTCACCGGCACCACGGCCTCGTATCCGAGAAAGTCCTCGAGGACGTTCACGTCCAGGAGCAGGAAGGGCGCGGTGCGCGTGGCTGGCATGGCGTGATCTGCCCGAAGGCGGCTACTTCATCTCCTTGCGTTCTTTGATCACCTTGTCGACCAGCCCGTATTCGAGCGACTGGACGGCATCGAGCCAGAAATCGCGGTTCGAATCGTCTTGAATCTTGTCCGCGTCCCTGCCGGTGCATTCGGCGACGATCTCGGCGTAGCGCCGGCGCGTACGCAGGATTTCCTTCGCGGTGATCTCCATGTCGCTGGCCTGGCCGTAGCTTTGCGTCGAGGGCTGGTGCAACAGAAAGCGCGAATGCGGCAGGCAGAAGCGCTGGCCTTTCTCGCCGCCCAGGTAGATCAATACCGCCGCCGAAGCGCACAAGCCCGCGCAAATCGTGCGGATCGGACAACTGATGAAACGCATCATGTCGTAGATGCCGAAGCCGCTGTCGGCGCTGCCACCGGGCGAATTGACGATGACCGTAATCTCTTTATCCGCGTCGTCGTGCTCCAAGTAAAGGAGCCGTGCGCAGACGCTTGCATACATCTTGTCCGAGACCGGACCTTGGACGAAGATCGTGCGCGCCTTGAGCAGTTTGCTTTCGAGCGCTTCGGGGCCTTTGCTCTTGCCCTTCTCGTCGTCTTCCTCTTCGGCCATGAGGTGCTGCCAGTTCTTCGGGTCCAGGTCGCTCACGGACAACTCCTTTAGCTTGAATCCTTTAGGTTGAAGCCGGGCGCTCTCCGCCCACCCCGATGCTTACCGGAAGAACGCGTTATCGTGCATTTTTCGAATTCGTCGCGTGGAGAACCAACCCACGCGCACGAACCCCGCCATATCTTCAAACATCCGACCGATCCCAACGCACGTCAAGTTCCTTCCGACGTTTACGCGTACGACCGCGCCCGGAACCACTCGACCGGCGCTCCTTTCTCCAGCCCGAACCGCCGTGAAGCCACTGGCCGAGCGGCCGGTGCGCGCATAAGGTAGCGGTTCGCTTCCGGAGCGCGCGTATGCCGCTGCAACGCCTGCCGCTACAGAGTTCATCGGCCGCTGCCACGCTGCCCGAAGGCTCGATGAGCCTGGCCGGACTACCGGTCCTGCGCGCGCCGGTGGACCTGCGGCTGGCTACGCCTGCCGCTCCGGCGGCGGGGCAACTCGTGCTGGCCGTCGGCCTCGACTGCCGCTACGAAGCGGCGATCGAACTGTCCGCGCCCTGGTCCGGATGGCGCGCACGCGTGGACGCTTCGTTCGTCAGCGTGGCCCAGCGTCTCTACCTCGATGTGCCGGGCGCCGTACTGGCCGGGCTGCACCGCGAGCCGCTCACGCTCGCGGTCCAGGCTGAAGCGCCGCTGCATTTCATCGCGCCCGAAGCGGATACGCCGGGGCTGACGCCGCAGATCTTGCAAGGGCGCACGGACGATCCTGCCTCCGCGGCGCTGGACCGCTTGGCCGAAGGCGCCGTCGCGCCTTTCGGCTGGATGGGCGGCTGCGTCACCGATGCGCTCCAGGTCCTGCATCGCGCCACCGGCGAAGCGCGCTATCTCGCGGCGCTGGATGCATTTTTCGCGCGATACCTGCACGGCTCCGACCTGGTGCACGACAGTCCGCGCAGCGTGCGCCTGGTCAACGAGCTCGAAACGATCGAGGCTTCGCTGCCCATCGCCGCTTTGGCGCGGCGGCACCCGGAGCATCCCGCCCTGGCATGCGCCACTCGGCTTTGGGCGCAGAAGCGCAAGCCCGACGGGACGGTGCGCGACCACAGCGATACGGCCGAAGCGTGCTACACCGTCGCTTACCCGATGCTGGTCCTTGGCGCGCAACGCGGCGACGCGGATTTGATCGAAGGGGCTTGGCGGCAACTGCGCCGCCGCCGCGAAGTCCTGGTGCACGAAGGCGACCTGTACCTGCGGCATCACGAAGGCCAACGCGGTTTCCGCAATTGGACGCGGGGGATCTGCTGGTACCTGCTGGGACTGACCCGAACGCTGCTGGCCGCGCGCGAAGCCGGCTTGGCCCTACCGGAAGACTTGCGCGCGCATCTGGCCGAACGCGCCGAATGGATCGCCGTGCGCCAGCGCACCGATGGGCTTTGGGACAACTTCCTCGACGAGGACGGGCCGCCGCCCGATACCTCGGGAAGCTGCGGCATCGCCACGGCACTGATGCTGGCCTCGAAAGCCGGTTTGATCGAACGCGCATTCCGCCCGCTGGCTCTGCGCACCTTTGCCGGAGCCTCCGAACGCTTGAAGCCCGACGGTTATCTCGGAGGCGTCGCGCCCAACAACAAGCGCGGCGAGGAAAATCAGCACACGGACCGGCGAACCTGCGAACCTTTCGCGCTGGGCCTGTTCGGACAATTGGCGGCGGCGTTGCGGTAGGAATGGATCGGACTCCATACCGCTTCGTTAGAAAACATTTCCCCGGCTGCTTAAGGAATCGCTTTTGCGAAGACCGGCTTCAGCCGCTCGATATTTTCCTTCATCAGCTCGAAGTAATCTTTTCCGTTCAATAAGCCGCCCGGATAGCAGACGGCGACTTCCAGTCCGAATTCGTCCTTCAAGCGCTTGGCGATTTCCGGCTTGGGTTCGGATTCCCAGACCATGTATTTCGCGGGATGTTGCTTGAGTAATGCGCGCAGATCCTGGAGCGCCTTGTCGTCCGGCATCTCGTGCGGCTCGAAATGCACGGCCCGATAGTTCCACTTATACCGGCGCGCCAGGTAGTCGAAAACGGGGTGGCTGCCGACGACCGGTACGCCGGCGTAGTCCTTCATCAGGCCGGTCCATGCCGCGTGCAACCCATCGAGCTCCGTGCTCAGACCTTCGAAGCCCGGCTTGAAATCGGCGGCGTGGCCGGGCCAGCGTTTCACCAATGCGTCGTACACCGCACGGGCCTGAATTTTGGCCTGGAGCGGGTCGAGCCAGGTGATGCCGATGAAACCGGTATGCGAGTGTTCGCCCTCCGGACCGTGGCTGTGCGTGACGGACCCGGGCAGCGGGATGAACTCGGCCTTGAAGGCGCGAGCGGTATCGACGAGTTTCGATTCGGACAGGGAAGCGCGCGCCACCCACTTGTCGTATCCGGCTCCATTGAGCAGGATCAGGTCGGCGTGCTGGTAGGCCTGGAGCGCCGCGTCGTCCGGCTGCCAGAATTCGGGATCTTCGTCGCCGGAATGCGGAAAGTGAACCTTGACCTGCCCGCCGCCGATGCGTTCGGCGAAAACGCGCAGCGGATCGTTGGTCACGCAGATCGTATGCGCATCGGCGTCGCGCGCCTGAGTCTTGCCGGCCTCCGTCTTCCCGGAGCCGCCACAGCCCGCGAGAGCCGCGAGCACCGCCAGTGTGGCCAGGCAAAGAGCGAATCGGCTCATGCAGGCGTTCCTGGTTTCTAGCGCCGCCATTACGAAAGCAGCCAGCGCGATAGCGGTGCTTCGAATGCGACCGTAAGTCCGGCGGCAGCAGCGGCCAGCAGCAGGCTTAATACAAAAACGATACCCAACTCCGCGGCCATCGCCAAGGCCACGGTGCCGCGCCGGCAGCCCAGCCGAAAGAGCGTTTCGCGCTCACGCGCCCGCAAGCGCAGCGAAAGCCAGACCGTAAGGGCCAAAAAGCCGGCCGTCGCCAACGCCACCAGCGCGAAGTTGGCGTCGAAGAAGCGCTTGGCCTTAAAGACCAGCCCCAGCAAACCCTCGATCTCCACGGCCGGTACGCGCAACTGCACGCGCTCGTGGCGTTCGTAACGGCCGCGCAGCAGCGCCGCCGCCTTCGCGTCGGGCGGCACAACCAGGACCGCACCCAGCGGAAACGTGTCCTCGTCGCCGTGAAAATGGAAGCTCGCGATATTCGCATCGGTGATCTCGGTGTACGCGGTCAGCGCAGCGTTAGCGACGACGTTGCCGTCCTCGCGTTTCAGGATCGTTCCGGGTTCGGCACGCTTAACCACATCCGTATGCCCGTGGCCAAGGCCTTGCGCAATCCAGACGGTGCGCAGGTCGGCGAAGACGGCGTCGTCGTCGGGCGAGCCCGACGGCGCGAGCACGCCGGTGACGCGCAGCTTCAGCGGATACGCGCCGGCCAGATCGAGCACGTTCTCGGGATCGGTGAGGAGCGCGCCGCCGGGCTGGGCGCCGAGCCTGCGCGCGGCGGCGGCGCCGACGACGCAATCGCCCAGGCGCAGCGGAAGGTGCCCTTCGGCCGTCTCCAAACCGCGAAAGTAAAAGTAATCGAGGGAAGTGCCCACCAACGGCGCGCCTTGAGCCGTGAAGCGCGCATAGAGCGGAATGGCGAGGCCGAGTTCCTCTTCGCGCAGCTTTCTCGCATCGCCGGCCTGCAAACCCGGCGGCGCCGCGCCGCGGAAATAAAGCGCGTGGAGCACGAGGTCGTAGCGACTGCCCCGCGCGCCGGCCACCAGCGGCGTGGATTGCGCCCGCGCCATCAACCGTTCCGAATAGCGTTGCATCAGCACCTGTACGGCCAGCGGCAATCCCAACGTCAGCGTGACGCTGGCCACCAGCAGCACGGTCTGAAGCCGGTGGTGAAGCACGTATCGCCAAGCGAGAAAGAGCGGGCCGCTCATGCGCGCGCACTCCCGGCCACCGCGCCGAGATCGACGACGCGCGGGAAACGCTCCAGCAGGCTGCGGTCATGCGTGACCGCAATCAGCGTCGCGTTGCGCTCGCGGCCCAGACGCAGAAGCAGGTCGAGCGCTTGCTGCCCCGAGGCCGGGTCCAGATTGCCGGTGGGTTCGTCGGCCAGAATCAAGGCCGGCTGGGCGATCAGGGCGCGGCAGAGCGCGACGCGCTGGCGTTCGCCTTGCGAAAGCGCGTCGACGCGGCGGCGGAGCTTGTCCTGCAAGCCAACCTCGGAGGCCAGCGCGCGAACCGCTTCGAGCGGCGGCAGAGCGCCGAGGCTGGGGTTAATCCGGTACGGCAGGCGGATGTTCTCGGCCACGTCGAGGTAATCGAGCAATTCGAAGGTCTGAAAGACGAAGCCGATGCGCTGCGCCCGAAAGTCACGCCGCGCCGCGTCGTTCAGGCCGGTCAGTTCGCGGCCGTCGACGCGAATCGTGCCGCGCTGCGGTGACGCGATCCCCGCCAGCAGGTTCAAGAGCGTCGATTTACCGGAACCGCTGGGGCCGATCACCGCGACGGCTTCGCCCGCAGCCGCGTCGAAGGCGGGGAGTTCCAGCGCCCAGGTTTCGCCCGGATACGCGAAGCGTACGCCGCGCAATTCGATCATGGCGCGGGCTCCGATTTACGAACGGCCTGCGGGCGGCGCAGGTAGGTCTCGTCGCGCACGCGCTCTTGGCGTCCGACTTGCATCGCCACGATCTTCCAACGCCCCTCGCGCGGTTCGATCCGGAAGCGAGCCGCGTAGGCGTTGGCCCGCGCATGGACGTGCCCCCAGTGTTCGACAGTGCCTTCCACCGTCCAGTTCGCTTCGACCTCGAAGGCGGCGCTTTCCGGTTGGGGCCAAATGGGCGCGGCGTTCTGCACCTCCACCCGAACGATCTTCGCGCGCGCGCCGCCCTGTTCTTGAATGGTCAGGCTTTCGTGCACCTGCAAATACAGGGTGGTCAGCAGGTCTCCGGCGACGCTCTTTTCGAGCGCGTCGTAGATCTCGCTCTCGTCGCGATAGTCGAACGCGCGATACAAGTTGCCGTGCAAGGTCTGGAAGATCGCGCGCGCGGCTTCGGCCGTGGGTTTGCGCACACCCGATCCGCCGGCGAAGGGCGTATCCCACCAAGCGAAGGGCAAACAGCCCGCCGCGCCGACGGCCAGCACACTTAACCAAAGCGCGGCCGGGAGCCTGCGGCGGCGCGCCAGGCGCACGATGCCCAGCAGCGCGAGCAGCCCCGCGGCGGCCAAGGCGATCAAGGGCAAGCGCAGCGGTTCGGGTGCTTCGGTTTGCACTTCCACGATGCGCGCCCACTCGCGGCCTTCGGGCGCCGTCCAGACGAAGCCGGGCTCCTTTGGCGTGAAGCGATGGGCGCTCACATCCTCGCCTTCGAAGACTTGCGTGTACACCTCCGTCAGTTTGGTGTCGAAAAGCGGCCAAGCCAGGCGCAATTCCCGCAGACCGCTTTTTGCGCCGTAGGCGAGCAGCACGCTGACGCGGGTGAGCGGCGCGACCACATCCTGGCGCGCGTCGATGGCCGCCAGATCCTTGAAGCGCGTGGAGAGAAACTGAATTTGCCGGATCTCGGGCGCGACTTCGAGCCCGTTCACGGTCGCGGAAAGGCGAGCTTCGAGGAACGCTTCGAGCGCCGGGCGCGCGGCGTCCTGTTCGGCGACGGTGAGCAGTCCGAATTCGGCGCGCGGAATCTCGTGGAAACGCTCCAGCAGATACAACGGCAGGAGCAGTTCGTGGCGCACTTCGAAATCGTCGAGGTACAGGAAACTGTAGACGCTTTCGACGGCGCTGAACTCGTCGGCGACCCCGTCGCCTTCGAGCGCGGGCTTGGGCTTCTCGGTCAGGTACGAAGGCTTCCCGCCGTCCCACGAGAAGCCCAGCGTCAGCACGCGCCCCTTGCCGACGGCCAGGGCCTTCGACCACGGAAAGCCTTCCTGCTGCACGGTCAATTCGACCACCGAAGGAAGCACGTCGGTGCCGCCGATCGTTTGACCGAAAGCCAGGCCGTCGGGCGGAGCTTCGAGCTTGTAATAAAACGTGTACGTGACTACGAAGGCCATCATCCGGCCGAAGGGCAGTCCGTCCGGCGGAAACGGATCGTGCTCCAAGGTGACGAACTGCCCTTCGAGCTTGCGACCGTCCGGCAGCAGCAGCGCGATGGCGTCGAGCAGGTATTGGCGGTGTTTGTCGCGGGCTTCGAGGAAGGTGCTTTCGATCAGTTTGCCGCCGGGAAGGTTGCCGGCGTGGATCAAGTAGTAGTCCTCGGCCATGACTTTTACGGTGAGCGTGATGCCGTCCCGCGCGACCTTCATTTCGGCCCAGGAGACCGAGAACGGATGCGCGTGCGACCGCCGCGCGGAGACGGACAGCAGCAGGCAAAGCACGATCCAAGCGCTCGGGCGTAGCCTCATGGCGTACGGAAGATACGCCGCTGCGGCGCGGACGGCTATGCCGAATCGAGCGTCCCTCGCGGTAGAGCGCTCGAACAGGTATGCTTAAGGCATGAGTAGCGGGCACGATTCCGCCGCGTTGCCGTTGAACGCCTCCTTGGAAAAGCCGCCGTCCGAGCTTGCGCCGGAGGCGCGGCTTCCGTTTCGCGGCTTCAAACACTGGGGCGGTCCGTTGGCCGGTTTATCGGCCGGCGCGCTGGCGGTGCTGGTGGCGTGGATCGATCCGAATACGCCCTTCCTGGCGGTGGGTTTGTGCGTCCTCGGCGCGCTGAACGCCTACCTGCTTTCGCTGATCAATAAATCGCTCATCGGTTCGATCGTGGCAGTGCTGGGCGGATTTGCCGTGGGCTTGGTGGGCGTGGGCCTGCCGACCTTCCTGGCCGACCTGGATGCTGGCGCCGACGATCTGGCGCAGCGCGTCATGGTTCCGGTTCTGCTCTTTTTTGCCCCGATTCTGGTCGGCACCGGACCGTTGCTCCTGGCGATGCTCTTTCAGATCGACCGGCCACGCGGTTTCCTGGTGCGGCTGCTGCTGGGCACGGCTGCTGGGCTGCTGGCCGCGATCTGCGGTCTGGTGGTCTACGGGATGCTCGATTCGCTTTTCGATGCCCTCCCGGATGGCCTGATCAGCGTCGCGGCCTTCACCGCGGCCAACTACGTGCTCTTCCGGCTCCAAGTTCTGTGTCTGATCGAGTCGGCCGGCGGCGACAACGTGCTCCGGCCCGGCTACGTCGATCCGGCCGATGACGCCCCGGCAAGTGCGCCCCCTCCGTCGGCCTCGGCCGCTCAAGCCGACGACGAGCCTTGAACGGAAAGCCATGAGCGATCCAGGATATTTGCCCGGTTACACGAAAGGCGTGTGGCTCTTTAATGAGCGCTACTTCTTCGAGTGCCACGAGATTCTAGAACTACTTTGGCTCGAGTCGGTGGGCTACGAGAAGACGCATTACCAGGCGCTCATTCATGGGGCGGTCTGTTTCGTGCACTGGGAAAATGGGAACCGCAAAGGCGTACTCTCGCTTTACCGTACCTTTCGCCAGAAGGCCGAATCGCTTCCAGGCGCTTGGTTTATGGGGGTGCACCTGGCGCAGTTGGTGGCCGATATGAGCGTGCTGGTGGAGCCCTATCGCAACGATCCCGATCTGCCACTCGCACCCTTTGCAACGCTGCGCACACCGCGGATGGAAGTCCAAGGTTTCGAACCCACCCCGGTGGACGAGGCGGAACTCCTGATTTTAGGCCGCCACGAAGCGGATGAGTCGTAGGCCTCGGCAGCAATTTCAGGCGAACAGACCTCTGAATCGGTATGCCATCGGCTCGTCCATCCCTAAAATGCCCGAGGTGCACGCGGCGCTTCGTAAAAAGGCACGAAATCGTCGGAAAGTAGATATCCTTCGGGCCTGAATTACGTGTCTCAGTAGAAGATGAACCGGGAAACCGTTCGATCATGAGGAGTCTTGACACGCGAGGCCAGCATTTTAACATGGTGCAACTCGTGTGGATCGGACTTTAGGCTAAGTACTTGTAATGACTTGTATGCTATGACTGTAAACCATCGGTTGGGAGATCGGGGCATGGGCGCGGTACAAAAGGCTTTGGGAATCTGCTTGGTGTTGGGGCTTGGCCTGTGCGCAACCGGTTGGGCGGCGGAGAGTATTACGCTGAAGTTCCCCGGCGGCTCGGCGCGCGGCGAGGTCGTTAAGGTCACGAATAGCGAAGTAGTGCTTAAAAACAGCGCAGGCAAGGAACAGATCATCCCCGCGGCGATGCTGGAACCGAAGGATCTGCTGCATTGCCGCAAGCAGATTCTCGATCCGAAGGACGCTAAGGGACACTTCGAACTAGGCGAGTTCTGCCTCAAGAAGAACTTGAAAGAGCAAGCCAAAGAGTTGCTCACGCAGGCTTCGACGCTCGATCCGGCGGCTTACAAACTGAAGGTCGAGGAACTGCTGGGCGCGAAGCCGGAAACGCCGCCGGCGGAAGTCGCTCAGAAGCCCGAAGAGAAGCAGCCCGAAAAGGAAGCTCCGAAAACGGCCGACCCGGAGAAAAAGGACGGCGACGGCGAATGGATCGAAGTGCGCGGGCCGAACGGTCAGATCTTCAAGATTCCCGCCAACCTGATGGCCAACCAGGAAGATATCGCGCCGAAGAAGCCGGACGAATGGGAAAAGTTCAAGACCGACCGGCTGCAGGAGCTCAAGCGCGTCTGCGGCGGGGACTGGAAGGTCGAAGAGACGGCGCATTATTGCCTCTTCAACAACCTCGATCCGAAGGACTACGAAGCGCTGAAGGTGCAGTGCGAAGGGCTGTACGGCTTCCTGAAGGAAGTGATGGACTATAAGGAAGGCGATCCGCTCTGGAACAACAAGTGCCCCGTCTACTTCATCAAGACGCGCAACCAGTTCCTGCAGTTCGCGTCGCAGATCGACCGAGCGCCCGGCGCCGCGAACTCGGGCGGCTATTTCCGCCACCGCGGGCGCGAAGTTCATATCGTGATTCCGCTGTACGATTGGATGAACGGGAAGCAGAAGATCGAGACGGCCACCAGCACGCTGTACCACGAAGGCACGCACGCCTTCCTGCAACTCGTGGGTAAGAATACGCAGTTGAACTCGTGGCTGCACGAAGGCATGGCGCAGTTCATCGAGTTCCTGTGCATGGAGCGCTACACGGGCAGTAACAACTTGGGCGACCGCAACCGCGCGGTGGGCATCCTGCGCCAGGCCGTACGAGACGGCGATGTGATCAGTTGGTACGAAGGCCGGCAGCGGCCGATGGGCGGCGGCGACCACCCCGGCTACGCCTTCGCCTGGTCGCGCTTCCACTTCCTGTACACCTGCTTCCGCAGCAATCCGCGGGCGTTGCCGACCATGATCAACGCGATCAAGGACGGCAAGTCCGAAGAGGAGGCGATGAAAGCGGCCTTCGCGAAGTCGTACGACGAGTTGGAGCAGGGTTATCGGGTCTGGATGGAACAGGCGTCCAAAAATAACTTCAAATAGGCTGGAAACGCCGGCGCGAATATCGGGCAAAAGCGCTCTGGACCTCGTCTCGCATTCTGTGCTACAACCTGCCCCGGCTCCCTGAATGTGCGGGAGCCGGTTTGCATAGTCGCTTTTCCAAGACAGGACACCTAAAGCCCCATGTCTGAAATCGAACTCGCCTGCCACCTTTCGCCGTGGGGGCAGCACGGCATGATTAACGCGCTCTCGGATATCGAGAGCGCGGGCTTCAAGGGCATCGAACTGCCCGCGATCGTCGTGGAGCAATTCGAGGACCGCGTGCAGGTCTTCAACGAGATCCTATTGGAGCATCACATTCAGCTCGTCGCGATCACCGCCGGCGGCAGCAAGTGGCCGGGGATGAACCTGGACGAGGAAGTCGAGCGCTGCCTTAATATCGCGCGCTTCCTGAAATCGGCCGGCGCGCGGGTGCTGTGCCTGTACCCGCCCAAGCCGAACCCCGAGCATCCCATCGAAGATGAGTTGGACCTGATGCCGGCCGCGACGGCGTACGGCGAGATCGCGCGCCGAACCCTCGAGCAGGACGTCATTACCTGCATCCACCCCGAATTCGGGACCCTGGTCGAGGACGAGAAGACGCTGGAGAAGTTCAATCAGATGGCCGATCCGGAGGCCCTGAAGCTCTGCCTCGACGTCGGCTGGCTGGCCGAGGCCGGCCTTTCGCTCACCGGCTTCGTGAAGTCGTACAAGAAGAAGCTGGGGCTCGTCCACCTTAAGGACTTGAAGTTCAAGAAGGGCAAGATCGCCAAGCCGCACAAAGAGAAGGGCAAGGAAGACCCGCGCCCGCACGCCGTCGAACTGGGCAAGGGCGGGCTGGATCTCGAAGCTTACGTCGATGCGCTACTGGTCGCCGAATTCTCCGGCTGGGCCACGGTGGAGTTCGATCCGCCCGAGGAGCCCGGCCGCACGCTGCGCAGCCTCGCCAAAGCCTGCCACGACTACGCCGAACACACCCTCGACCTGGTGCTGTAACCCAGGGCCGGGTTCGCGGGCGGCTTCGGAAAGCCGCCCTGTGCCGCCGCATGGCTTAAGCCCTAACCGCGTGGCGCTACCCGCGCCCGCTTGCGATCCGTGCACATAGCGTCTTGACCGGATTCCCGAAACGGGCGAACATCAAGGCATGCGCTTTCTCTTCATCTGCATCCCATGGACGCTGCTGCTTCTTGCCGCGGCCGCACAGGCCGGCGAAGGCGAGGCCGCGGATCTGCGCCTGCGTTTGGCGAAGGACGCTCAGATTCGTTACGCGTGGGATATCGAATACGGCACGCAGAGCAAAGGGACCGAGCGCGGCAAGCCTCTGGACCTGCGCGTCGACAAGGACCTGAAGCTTAACGTGCGCCTGCAGGGGATCGTTCCGCCGTCGCAGGCGCCGATCGGAGCGAGTTTGCGCTTCGACCGCTTCGAACTGGAAGAGAGGCGCAAAGTAGGCGAGGCGCTCCAGTCGCGCCTGCGCGTCGACCGGCGCCAGATTTTCCTCGAAGAGAACGGGAAGGTGCAGATCGACAGCCTGAACGACATCGGTCTGGAGAAGATCACCGATTATCAGCGCAACCTGCGCGGACTGGAACGGCATGAGGTCCACCTGGGCTTCGAGTCCACGGGCAAGCAGGCGCACGTGGCCGGCGACACGCAGCTCGTGGAGACGCTGTACGGGCACAGTTCGCAGGGGCTCTTCCCGGTCTTGGCGGGACAGGAAGTGAAACCGGGTGAGGGTTGGACCGACGCGTTCGGGATTCCGATGCTGGGCGAGTTGAAGCTGGACGAGCCGGCAAAGGTGACTTCGCGCTTAAAGTTCGCGGGCTGGATGAAGAAAGACGGCAAGGCGCTGGCGCTGGTGGACGTGGTTTCGTTCTGGGAGAGCACCGACCTGCGCGGACGCGACGAGGCGGGTCTGGAGGTGACGATCACGCGGCTGGACGGAATGGGCGCGGGCACCTGCACGTTCGATCCGGTAGCGGGCGCGTTCGAAGAAGGCACGATGACGTTCCAGCTCAAGTACCGCCTGGAAGGCCGGCGCGAAGGCGAGAAGACGGAACTCGAAGTGGAAGGCAAATCGCGGACGAAGTTCAAGCGCGTGGAACTGGGCGAGGCCGGACCGAAGCCGGAGTAGGTTTGGGCTTCAACCGCCGAACGCCAAGCACCCCACAAGCGGTAACATGCCAAGGGCCAGGCTTCGGCCGCGATTCCGGGGCGCCGCTTGACCCTCACGGCGGTAAGCGCGTATCCTAATCGAACGAGGCGGGACGGAGATTCGAGATGGCCGGGCATTCACATGCGGCGAACGTGGCCGTGCGCAAGGGCAAGCAGGACCGCCTGCGCGCGCGTGTCTTCGGCCGCCACAGCAAGAACCTGATGATCGCGGCGCGCGACGGCCCCGATCCGAATTTCAATTTCTCGCTGCGCCACGCGATCGAGAAGGCGCGCGCGGACTCGATGCCCAACGACAAGATCGAGCACGCGATCAAAAAGGGCTCGGGACAGATCGAGGGTGTGCGCGTCGAGGAGTTCATGATCGAAGGCTACGCGCCGGGCGGCGTGGCGCTCTTGATCGACTGCATTTCCGACAACCCGCAGCGCACGCGCCCCGAAGTGGGGAATATTCTGGACAAGAACAACGCGAAGCTGGCGGCGAGCAACGCGGTGAAATGGATGTTTCAGCGCAAAGGGCTCTTCGCGGTCCCGGTGGCGAAGATCGGCGAAGAGCAGTTGATGGAACTGGTGCTGGAAGCCGGCGCCGACGACATGATCCGCAGCGACGACGTGTACGAAGTCACGACCGCGATGGAAGCCTTCGATTCGGTGCGCAAAACCCTGGAGCAGGCCGGCGTCGAGACGACGGTCGCGGAATTGAAGTACCTGCCCAACACCGAGTGCGAAGTCGACGGCGCCACGGCGGCGCGGATCTTCAGCCTGATCGAGAAGATCGAGGACCACGAGGACGTGAACGCGGTGCATACGAACCTGGCGTACACGGACGAAGTGTTGAAGGCGCTGAAAGAAGGCGCGTAGCGATTGCGGCTTGTCCGTTCAAACTTGGCGGGGAACGCGGGACCGCGCAGGGTCCGCGCACACAAACGGCCGCAGCGTCCGGATGCTTGAACTTCGAAGGTTTACCTTTTAACTCGTTCGCGGGGCGCTCATGCCCGTAACGCCCACGCATCGCTACATCGGCATCGACCCCGGCACGCAGGTCGCCGGCTGGGGCATCGTCGAAAGCCAGGGCTTGAACTTGAAGCTCGTGGCGTGCGGCGTGTTGCGCGGACCGGCACGGGGCGAGATGGGCGCGCGGCTGAAGGCGATCTTCGAAGCGCTGGAAGGGGTGCTCGCGCAGTACCGCCCCGAAGCGGCGGGGCTGGAAGAGACGTTCGCAGGGCAGAACCCCAAATCGGCAATCGCGATGGGCCAGGGGCGCGGCGTGGCCTTGCTGGCGCTCGAACGCGCGGGGATCCCCGTGACCAGCTTGTCACCCAACGAGATCAAGAAGGCCGTCACGGCCAACGGGCACGCGGGCAAGGATCTGGTGGCAAAAATGGTCTGCGCGCGGCTGGGGCTGGCCAAGCCACCCGAACCGGCGGACGTGACCGACGCGCTGGCGGCGGCAATCGCCTTGGCGCAGCGCGCGCCGGCGCAGAGCTGGACCGCGCGGGGCCGCTAAGATCCTAATGCTTTTATTTTTACTACACTATTATATATTTCGGTGTAGTTAAAATTTTCAGGCTTGGGGCAGACCGTACGTCTGGTGCTCCATTATCCCATTGAAGGAGGCACGGCCATTTCACGCGCGCGCTTCGTTTTCGGATGGAGTCTCTTCTTCGCAGCTTGTGCGTACGGGACGGAGGCGCCGAAGGCCGGCGGCTTCCTTCTGAAGGAAGGCGACTTGCTGGCGTTTTGCGGCGACTCGATCACGGCCGGGGGCTTGTACCCGCGCTACGTCGAGGCGTACTTGCGGGCCTGTGCGCCGGTCCCGGGTCTGCGCATCATGAACGTGGGGCGTTCGGGCGAACAAGCGCGTCACTTCCCGCCTCTGATGGACGGTCTGCTGGCCGCGAAGCCTACGGTGGCGACGATCTGCTACGGGATGAACAGCTCGCGCAGCGCCAAGGTATTGGGCGAGGGCTCGGCGCAAGGCGAGGCCGCGGCGTTGCGTGCGATCGTGGAAAAGCTGAAGGCCGCGGGGTGCGCACGGATCGTGGTGGCCTCGCCGGGTTGCGTGGATTCGACGCACTTCGCCCTGGCTCAATCGAAGCCGGCCGATCCGGCGGCGGCGGAAGCAACGAACAAGAATCTGGCTCTGATGGGCACGGCGGCCGAAACGGTGGCGCGCGAGCATCAGCTTGTTTACTGCGACATCCATCATCCGATGATGGACGCGATGGCGAAAGCCAAGTCCAAGCACGGGACGGCGTTCGCATTCGCCGGCGGCCCGGGAGACGGCGTACATCCGGGCGGCGCGGGGCACCTCGTGATGGCTTGGGCGCTGCTGAAGGCGCTGGGGTGCGACGGCGCGATCGGCACGATCGCGCTGGACCTCAAGAGCGGCAAGGCCGAAGCGGGCGCCGGGCATACGGTGCTTGCGGCGGCGGCGGGGCAGATCGATCTGGAAAGCACGCGCTATCCGTTCTGCTTCCTGGGCAAACCCGACGACGCCAAGTCGCCGCGGAGCGTCAGCGATCTGATCGCGTTCAACGCCGAACTGAACCGGCTGATCCTGAAGGTCTCCGGCGCAGCCGGGAAACGCTTTACGGTGACGTGGGGCGCGGCTTCGGCGGAGTTCGACGGCGCGGCGCTGGAACAGGGCATGAACTTGGCGGAAGCGTTCCCCGAAAATCCCTTCTGCGCGCCGTTCGGGAAGCTGCTGTTCTCGATGGAAGAGCGTGCGACCTGCGAACGCGCGCTGCGCATGGATCATAAGGGCAGCGCGGCGATGCAGGCGCGGCTGGACAAAGCGCTGGCCGGCCTGACGCCGGTTCCGGTAAAACACACGATCAAGGTGGCGGAGTCCGGGAAGTAACTCCTTTAGCTCGAAGTACTCGGCTTACTAGGGCGCTCCCCCTCCCCGCGACTTGCCGCCTCTCGCTCCGGGCGGTACACCGTATCCCGTCAACACGCGCTCGAGGATGCTCATGGCCGAGGCCACGCCGCGGACGGATGCCGCCGCGCCGACGTACCGCTTGCTCACCCGCGCCGATATCCCCGGCGCGCAGCGCCTGCGTGAACTGGCCCATTGGAATCAGACCGACCGAGACTGGGAACACCTGCTCGAATTCGAACCCCTGGGCTGCTTTGCCGCCGAGTACGCGGGGCAATTGGCGGGCACCGCGACAACGACGCGCTTCCTGCCCGCCGCGGGCGCGGGGAGCTTCGGCTGGGTCGGGATGGTGCTGGTCGATCCCGGGATCCGGCGCATGGGCATCGGCTCGACGTTGCTCAAGCGTTGCATCGCGTACCTCGAAGGCGCCGGGGTCGAGACGGTACGGCTGGATGCGACGCCGATGGGCAAGAAGGTCTACGATCAGCTCGGATTCGCCGACGAGTACGGCTTGGAGCGCTGGGAAGGCACGGCGCGGGGAACGTTTCCGGCGGCGAGCGTTTGCACGGTGGAAGCGCTGACGGCCGAACGCCTGGACGGTGTGGCGGCGTGGGATCGCGAGGTCTTCGGCGCGGACCGGGTGCGCGTTCTGGCGGCGTGGCGTGCGGACTGGCCGGAGTGCGCGCTCGCGGCGTACGCGGGCGGGACGCTGGCGGGCTACGCGCTGGCGCGGCGCGGTTCGCGCTTTCAGCAGATCGGTCCCATCGTGGCCGCGTCGCCCGTCGTAGCCGAGGGGTTGTTGCAGGCGCTCTTGCACCGGCTGTCGGGGCAGCCGGTGATCGTGGACTTCGTAACGTCGAACGCGTGGACGGCGGAGCTTCTGGCTCGGAGCGGATTGGCGCAGCAGCGCCCATTCATCCGTATGGCCAAGGGGCCCAACCGGTCGCCTGGAAATCCGGGGCCGATCCTGGCGATCACGTGCCCGGAATTAGGCTGACGACCGTTCTTTGAATGGGGTAACTCGCTACCTTGAAAGAAGTTAGCTCGGAAACCCCGCGCACCGGTGCAAACCTCATGCAAGTTTCTTGCCTACCTCTCGTTAGCCTCATAGCCGAAGGGACCTGCGGGTTCCGACGGCGCGGCGGTCGCAGGATTGGCCGCCGGGGCGGAAGGTAGCGCTCGTGGCGCGGGACGATACGCCTGAGCCCGGGATGGGCGACCTCCGCCATTTCGACCAATGGGTGCAGGAGCATCAGCAGAGCGTTTACACGTACATCCTGCGGATGATCGGGAACGCGCAGGATGCCGAGGACTTGACGCAGGATGCGCTGATGCAGACGTACCGGACCAAAGCGCGGGTGGCTCCGGAATCCGGTGGGTACTTGAAGTGGTGCTTCCGGATTTCGCGGAATCTGGTGATCGACTACCGGCGCAAGAAGCGCCCGCGGGGTGCGGAAGAAGAAGAGCTTGAGCGCGCGGTGGACGCGCGGTCGCTGCGGCCCGAGGAAGTGTACGAGCATCGGGTGAAGGGCGGCGAACTGCGCGAGGAACTGCTGGCGCTGCCGGAGAAGTACCGCGAGGCGCTGTTGCTGCGGTACCAGGTGGATCTGAGCTACGAAGAGATCGCTCAGGTGATGGACGTACCGGTGACGACGGTGGAAACGCGTATTCATCGGGCGAAGAAGATGCTGCGCGAACGGCTTTCGCGCCGCAGTTAAAGACGAGGGCGATGCACGGCGCGTGACGCGGCGGGCATCGAAATAAATGAAAGGGCTCGCACGGGGGTGCGGGCCGGGAACGGGCAGGTTATGAGCGAGACGCCAACTTCTATCGAACCGGCGGCGCCGGCTCCTCTGGACGAGCTGGAGCTGCAGCGCTTCATCGACGCGCGCCTGGACGAGTCGAGTCAGGCGGCGTTGCAGGCGCGGTTGAAGGCCGATCCGGCTGCGCGGCGGTCGCTGGATGCGCTGCGCGAAGAAGACGCGCTGATGCGCGGTGCGCTGGAAACGCTGAGCGAACCCCAAGGCAAGCTGGGCGAAAAGATTCTCGCCACCCTTTACGACGAACAACGGCAGCGCATGCGGCTGGAGCGCGCTCGCGTCTTCCGCCGGCGGCTGGTCTGGTCGGTGGCGAGCGCGGCGGCGGTGATGCTGGCGCTGCTGTTGATCAAGCCGCGCGAGGAAGCGGGCGCGGTGGTGGCCGGTTCGGGCGTGGGGCTGCTGCAGAAAGACGGCTCCGTGGCGGCACTGGAACGGACGCAGCGCTTCTACGAGGGCGACACGCTGGTGACGGCGCATGGCCAGTTCGCGCGGATCCGGCTGAGCGACGGGAGCCAGGTGGATCTGGACGAAGACAGCCGGCTGCGGATCGAGCAGGCGGCGCATCGTTCGCCGATGCTGGCGCTGGAATCGGGACGCATGGGGCTGCAGGCCGGGCCGCATAGTCTGGGCGTGCTGGTGCGGCCGGGCGTGGAGGCGGCGGAGACGCTTTCCGCGGAAGCGGGCGTGGCGTTCGACCTGTGGCTGGCGGCGCCGACGGATGCGCGCTGGCCGGATTGGGCGGAAGCGTGGTCGCGCGCGGAGCCGGCGCCGGACGCTTCGCCGCGGCGGGTCTGCGTTTCGGTGGCCGAAGGCACGGTGTACGTGAACGGCGGCGGAAATCTGCGGCCGGTGGCGCTGGGCGCTCAGCAGCGCATCGTCTTCGGGACGGGTTTGCCTCCTCAGAGCGGCTTCGATATCGATGCGCTGCATGCGCTGGATCCGCGGCGCGAAGGCTGGGCCGGCATGGACGGCGCCGGACCGCAGGACCGCCTGATGCTGGGACTGCTGGATGCCTGGGATCCGATTGAATTGGGCGAACGGCTGGGGCTGGCGAAGGACGTTCCGGGCGGGCCGGAAGCGATCGGCGCGGCGCTGAGGCAGATGCGCGAAGGGCTGCATGCGGCGGACGCGGCCGAGCGGGCGCGGTTGCTGGGCGCGGGACAGCAGAGCCTGCGCGAAGCGACGCAGGGCCTGCTGCTGCGCGACGAACGGCGCTACTTGGAGCGCGTGGTGGAAGGTTTGGCGCATTACGAGCGCGCCCGGTCGCTGCGCGCGCTGCGGACGCCGCAGGCGCAAGCCGATGCGCGCAACGCCTATCTGGCGGCGGCGGTGGCGTTCCACGAGGCGCTCAACGGCGCCGAGCCGGAAGTGGGCGCGGAACAGGCCGAGCCGCTGGGCAAGCGCCCGGCGCCGGAACTGCATGCGAATCTACGGCTGTCGGACCTCGCGCCGCCCGCGCAAGGCAAGCTGCTGGCCTCCTTCTATCAGGCGTGGGCGCTGCTGGGTCTGGCGCAGTCCCAGGGTTCGGCGGGCGGGGATGAAGTTCCGCCGGAGATCGCGGCCTTGGATGTGGCGGAGTCGTTCGAGCAGGCGCGGACGCTTTTAACGCCTGGCGTGGAAGCGCTGGCGGCGCAGTACGGTCTGGCGCTGGCCCTCGGATCGAGCGGCCAGGCCGAAGAGGCCGCGGCGGAGTTCGAGAAATTGGCTTCGGTTTCGGTGGCCGGACTTTCGGCGGGTTCGAAGCGGCAGGTCGAAGGCTTGCGGCAGGCTTCGCACGTGGCGTTGATCCGCCTGCATGCGCAGTCGCGCAACGGCGTGCAGCTCGAGAATTGGCTGGATACGTTCCGCGTACGCTACCCGCTGGACGCCGACGGCCGCGCGGGCCGGGCGATCCGGGAAGTGCTGAGCGAGGCGCTGCTCGAAGGCGCAGAACGGGCGCTGCGCGCGAAGGATTACACGCAGGCGCTGGACTGCTTCCACGACCTGTTGGCGCAACCGGGTCTGGACGAGTCGCTCGACGCCGCCGCGCGGTTCGGGATCAAGTGCGGGCAGCTTGAAGCGTACTTGGGCGTGGAAGACGGGCGGCGGGCGGCGCGAGCGGCGCGCGAACTCGAACGGCTTCTGCCCGACGGGCTCTCGGCAGAACGGCGCGCGGACTTGCTGAGCCAGATGGATCGCGCGAAGGCGCTCTTCGAACGCCAGCGGCAAGAACGCGGCGCCGCCGTGGAGTCCGCTCCGGAATCGATCCAGCTCGATCTGAGCGAATAACCAGCCGAATCCGCGCCGGATTCTCCTTCCTAATCATCCAGCGGTGACGCCGTATCGTACGCACAAGCGCATGGCGCTTGTACATCCCTGGAAGCTCCGTAGACTGTCCTCCAACTTTTAGGTACGTCTCATAGCTTGCCTGGAGCGCGGCGATGCCGCGCCGGGACGGAGCGGTATGGTTCAAGAATTGGCCCATCCTATTCGGCAATTGATCATGCTGGCCTTGCGCTGGAGCCTGCTGGTCAGCCTCACACTGATGATCCTGATCGTCTCGGCAATCCTGTTGGCGGTGAACTATTACGGCGGCCAGCAGATCGCGGAAGAGCTTTCGGGGCAGTACCTGCACAAGACCGGCGACTTGGTTGAGCAGAAGCTCGTCGATTTCTTTCAGCCGGTCGTCAAGAACCTGTTGAACGCGCAGAAGTGGGCCAAGCATGGGGTGGTCAAGCCGGAAGACGTGAAGGGTTCGAACGCGGTCTATATTCCCATCCTCGAGGAATACGATCAGGTCACTTCGATCGCCACGGGGGACGCGGACGGCTACAGCTACCGGCTCGGTGCGGAAAAAGAGAATTTCCAGACGCGCATATCCAACGCGGGGGACAAGGACGCGCTGCCCGAACTGGCCCTGTGGACGCCGGACGGCGAGTTGCTGAAATCCTGGACGGACAAGAAGCCCTTCGATGCGCGCGATCGTCCCTGGTATCTGGGCGCGATGGAGAATTACAAACGGGCCGAACAGCGGCTGAGCCAGACGGAGATCTACTGGAGCGATCCGTTCATTCTGCGGACGAGCCGATTGCCCGGGATTGCGGCTTCGCTGCCGTTCGAGCACCCGAACGGCAAGGTCTACGTGATGACCTTCAACCTGATGCTGACGAAACTCTCGGAATTCACCGCTTCGCTGCATCCCAGTCCCAACGGTAAGGCATTCGTGCTTTCGGAGCAGGGCGCAGTGATCGGCTTCCCGGCCGATCCACGCTACACGACGAGCGAGGAACGTGCGCTGGCGGTGAAGGGCGATAGCGAGGAACTGCCGAAGCCGGAGGAACTGGATATCCCAGACCTGACGGCGGCGGCGAAGCTGTGGCTGGGACAGGGCAAGCCCAATGACCAGGTGCTGGCCTTCGACAGCGGAGGCGAGCGCTGGCGGGCGATTTTCCGGCGCTACAAGCTACCGCACCGACAGAACGCAACGACCGCGATCTATATGGGGATGATGGTGCCGGAGCGCGATTTCCTGGAGCAGGCGAAGCGGCAGCAGCGCAACATTCTGGCGGTATCGGCCGGCGCGCTGGCGCTGGCGATGCTGCTGGCCTTCGGCCTCGCGCGTATCTACGCGCAACCGCTGCGCAAGCTGGCCGAGCAGAGCGAAAAAATCACGGAGCTGGACCTGCGGCCGGGGCAGCCCATCCGCACCCACGTGCTGGAGACGTACCAGCTCGCCGAATCGCAGGAGCGGATGCGCACGGCGCTGGACAGTTTCGCGCGGTACATCCCGACCGAAGTGGTGCGTGAACTGCTGCGGCGCGGCGAGGCGGCGCGAATCGGCGCGCGGGCGTGCGAAGTGACCGTGATGTTCTCGGACGTGCGGGGGTTCACTACGATCAGCGAACGGATGACGCCGGAAGCGCTGACGGCGCACATGGCCGACTATTTCGAATCGCTGATGAACCTGATCATCCTCGAGCGCGGCACGATCGACAAGATGATCGGCGATGCGATTATGGCGCTGTGGGGCGCGCCGGTGGACGACAAGAATCACGCCCGCAACGCGGTGCGCGCGTGCCTGCGCTGCCAGTTGTTCCTCAAAGATTTCAACGAGAAGTGCAAACAGGACGGCAAGCCGCCGCTGATCACGGGTTTCGGGCTTTCGAGCGGGATCGCGATGGTGGGCAACATGGGCGCGCCGGCGCGGCTGAACTACACGGCCATCGGCGATATCGTGAATCTCGCCAGCCGCCTGGAAGGCACGACGAAGATGTACGGCACGGGCATCCTGTGCAGCGAGGCAACCAAGGATCTGGCCGGCGCAGGCTTCGAATGGCGGCTGGTAGACCTGGTGGCCGTAAAGGGCAAGACGATGCCGGTTAAGGTGTACGAACCGCTGGGTCCGGTGGGCGCGGTCGATCAGGCGGACCTGGATTTCGCGCGCGCGTACGAGGCGGCCTTCCACCAGTACTTGAAGCAAGACTTCGCCGGCGCGCTGGATTCGCTGGACAGCGCGCGGAAGATCCGACCCGAAGACGTCTCCCTGCACCGGCTGGCCGTGCTTTGCCGCGAGTACCTGGAGGCGCCGCCCGGCAAGGACTGGGACGGCGTCGAACGGCTCAAGACGAAATAGCCACGATGCCCGAGCCGCTTCCGCCCGACTCCCAGTTGCTCTTCTACACCATGGTGCGGGGCGACGAACCCGAATTAGGCGTCCTGCTGCCCCAATTGCGGCGGCACTACCCCGGCGCGACGATCCTCGTGCATTTCGACGGCGCATCCTCGGCGCTGGGGGAGGCGCTGGCCGAACACTACGGCGCGCCGCACTTCGTCGAGAAGCGGCGCTTGTACGAAACGGTGTACGGCGGCGAACTGCTGCACGGGATGTTGGAACGGATGCTGGCGTATCCGGCGGAAGCGATGTTCAAGATCGATCCCGATTGCCACATTCGCCGGCGCCTGACGCAGTTGGGCCCCACTCCCATTTTCGGGCGGCTGCAGGCCAAACCCAAAATGGCTTGCCCGCAAGGCGGCTGCGTGGGCTTCACTCGCGCATCCGCCGAACGGATCGTGAAGTGGGGCGGCCTGCGCGCCGACGGGCTCAAGGGTCCGGGCTACGTGAAATTCTGGCGGAGCGTTCCTAAGCGGCATCCCGATCCGGAATTCGCCGGGCGCGTGGTGGCGGAGATCGTCAAGCGCGCCGAACAGAAGGGGTTGGTCTCGTTCGACTGGCTGGTTTACCTCGCCGCGCATCACACCAAGCAGCGCATGGGCGAGCATCCCGAGATCGGAAGCTTCTGGCGCAAACTGCCCGCGGACTTGAGCAAGTTTGCGATCACGCACCCGCATAAGGTTTGAAGCGCAAGAGGGTAACGCAAGCGGCCCGAGCTCGCGCCCGGGCCGCCGCAAACGCCTTTCGAATCCGCCGGCCTCTTAGCGGTACAGCGGCATGTAGCGGTAGTAGACTTCCAGGCTCATCGCGCCCAGCGCCGTCGTGTAGGCGCGGCCGGCTTTGGTCTCCCAAGCCGAGAGCGGATCCCAGCTTCCGTCGAAGTCGCCGTCCTTGCGCTGGTTTTGGACGAGCACGCTCTTGAGCTTCTCGTTCCACTCTTTCCACATCTCGCCGCCGGTCTGGAACATGGTCAGCGTGGTGTAGTACATGTAGTACATGGGCCAGCCGCCGCCGTTGGCGATGCCCAGGTCTTTGCTCCACGCGGGCGGCTGCTCCTTCAGCAGCCACTTCGCGGCGCCCTGCACCTCCTCCGGCTTGGAGCCCGTGTAAAGCCGGCACAGGATGCCGATGGAGGTCGTGTTGTACATCGCGCCGGGTTCGGTGTAGCCGTAGCGATGATTGCCGGTGTCGTAGCCTTCGTCGACTTTCTTGACGTTCTCGGGCTTCTGCATGCGGCTGTCCAGGAACTTGATCGCGCCGTCGAATGCCGCGGGATTGACGCTGAGGCCGGCGACCTTGGCGCTCTTGAGCTGCATGATGAACCAGCCGGCGACGGACAAGTCGCCGACAGCGGCCTTGGGCTGGTAGCGCCAGCCGAGTTTGTCGCTGGCGTCGCCGTGCTGATAGTGCTCGGTCGTGTACTCGATGGCCTTCTGGGCGGCGGCGCGGGTTTCCGGCACGCGGCCCATGGCGGAAGCTTCGGCGAGGGCCATGCCGCAGATGGCATGGTGGTAGCCGTACCCGCCGTGGTGCTCGGTAAACTTAGGGTTGGTTCCGATGGCCCCGTCGTCGCGCTGGTTGGCGATCATCCAAGCGACGGCGCGCTTGACGTTATCTTTGTACTTGCCGACTTTTTCGGTGTGCCCCGCGCCCAGGAAGGCCAGCGTAGCCAGTCCGGTAACGCCGGGGTCCCAGTCGCCGGCGCCTTCGGTCTTGCGGACGCTCCAGCTCCCGTCGGCTTCCTGGTGGCGGGCCAGCCATTCGAGCGCCTTGTCGACGGCAGACTCGGTGGCCTTGCCGCCGCCGCCGCGCATGGCGCGGCGCAACCGGCCGCCGGCGCTGGTGGGCCGGCCGAACGCGCCGCCCCCGCCGCCGCCCAAGCCGATCGAGGCGACGACGCCCTGCCCGCCCAGCATCACGTCCGATATGCCTTCGTCGCCGTGCGCTTCGGCCGCGTCGTTGTTGTCTGCCGTCTCGACGTGCTCGGCGATCTCGACTTCTTCGTGGACGACGACGGGCTGATCGACCACGGCTTCCGTCTCGGCGAACTCGACGGGTTTTTTAAAGATGTCGCGCTGCTTGGGTTCTTCGATTTCCGGCGGATCCTGGCGTTTGGCCAGATCGGTAACGATTACCACGTCGTTGCTTTGGGCGCGCAGCACAGCCATGCCGATGAGAGTCAAGAGCAGCAGGAGCAGCGCATGGAACGCGCCGCTGACGATCCACCACGGCGCAGCGCCCAGCCGGTCGCTCATGGTGTCGAGGAACCCCGCCGGTGCGCCGACCAACTCCTCTTCTTCCGGCGCGTCGACCTGCACGGCTTTCTGCGATGTCGTATAGCGCAGCTTCTCGTCGGCGACTTCCTGGAAGTCGCGGCTGACGGCGCGCGGACCGTATACGTTCTGCATCTTGCCGAGGAGCCACTTGCGCGATTCGAGCTGCTTGGCGAATTCGGCGTTGTCGCGGGCGAGCTGCTCTACCATCGCCGCTTCGTCGGGGGCGAGTTCCCCTTCGAGGTACGGGCGGATCAGCTCCAGCGCTTCCTGCGGAATCCCTGCGACGGGTGCGGCCTGGGGGCGGGCGTTCTTCATGACGGGTGCTCCTCCGTGCGCCGCAGCGCGTTGAGTTTGATGAGGAGGAGCCCGTCGGCGCGAGCGATGCGGCTGCGTACGGTTCCGGGAGGCACGCCCAGGCGGTCGGCCACCTGCGCGAGCGTCAATTTCTCCCAGTAATGCAGCACCATCACTTCGCGGTACGCCTCGGGCAATTCGTCCACGGCCTTGATCACCGACTCGGCTTCCGGATTGAGCGCGGAGCCCGATTCCGGAGTGGCCGAACGGCGCGGAAACGCCGTTTTGGTGAGCGAAGCCTGTTCGCCGGTGCTGAGGCGCTGTTCGCGCTGCGCATCGCGGCGGCGGACGAAGTCGATGGCGTTGCAGCGGTTGATCCGCCGCAGCCACGGCCCGAGCTTGTACGGGTCCTCCAAGCGGTTGAGATCCACGAAGGCCTGGCAGAGGCTGTCTTGGGCGATGTCTTCCGCGTCGGGCTGGTTGCCCAGGATGCCGAGCGCCTGGTTGACCAGGTCGGCGCGGAAACGTTCGGCCAACTGCCAAAAATAGTCCGGCGGCGTCTCCGCGCCCTGTTGGCGCGCTTCGATGAGCGCTTCCACCATGGCTTCGGTTGTACGCACGCGTTTCGGACCTCCGGGGTCTTCCCTTCCGCTCCTTCAGCCGCAGCGAGGGACCCGATTTCTCCAATTAAATAGACTAATTTCACAACGCACTTCGTGCAACCTAATGATAAAAGCTGCATTTCGTTGCCCTCAAAGGACTTGTGAAATCTAACTCAGCAAGGGCAAGTGAGCAGGCGAGCGTGCGAAGGCATTTTCACTCACGATCGTACGTGAGCTTCCCCCTTATAGAGGGGAAGCTCACGTAATTGGAGCAGGTGCGGATGACCTTGGAGTGGTTATTCGGCTTCGGCGCGCAGGAAGACGACCACTTGCTGCGCAGGCGCCGCGGCGTCGGGTTTTGCGATTAGAGTGGCGGAACCGGCGCGGACGTAATTGCCGAGCGGAACCTGGGCCGTCGCATGAACCAGTGCCCTTACGGTCTGAAGATGGTGGACTTCCGCATTGAGCTTCAGAACTACCGAAGAGCTGGCGCCGTCCTGCATGCTGAACGTTTGGAGTAAATCTTTGCCTATTTCGATGCTATCGGGAGTCGCCAGAAACTTCATATTTACCGTGGCGTTCTGGCCGCTGGAGGACAACTCCGGGGTCACCTCCAGGATCGAGCCGAGTTCCAAGGTGCGCCCGATGGAAGGATCGTAGCTGTCGCCGCTGATCTCGTAGTCGGAGATGTACGAACAATCCTGACCACATACCGCGTATACACGCTGCCCGTTGACCGCGTGCAGACGGAAATCGGCCAGGCATTTGACGCCGGCGGTTTCGGCCCATTTGGCGATGGCCGGCGCATCGAAGGTGGCTCGGTCTTCCAGGATCAACGTCTGATAAGCCGCCGCCGGAAAGGTAAAGGCCACAGCATGCAGGCGTAGCACCCGGCGACTGCGGGCGGCTTCGTCCTGGAGCGATTTGAGCATGGCCGGGTGTTCCGCCTCGGGCAGGCGCGTAAAGAGCACCGGGCCGCGGACTTCAACCAACTTGTTCTTGCGGATCTTTTCGATGAAGTGCGAGCGCGCTCGCCGCAACGTATCGTTCGGTACCGACGCCGTGGTGGGCGCGATCGAGAATGCGTTGACGGCTTCCCCGCCAAAGGGATTCCCCGCGGCGGGGCTCTCGAAATCGCGATACCGGGGCGGTTGAAACTCGGCTGGCGAGTTGGCCAGGCCGTCCATGGGATAAAGCGCAAAGACTTCGCCCTCGCGAAGGCCTCCGACCCCGCGAAGCGTGTTCGGCTCGCCGGTCCCGATCTGCGCGGAGGCGAAGACCGCCAGTTTCTTGCCAGCCAATTCCGGCATGGCCGAAGTGGGCTCCATGGCGCCCACGAGCATGTATCGGCCACGCGGAAGCTTCAGCGCTCCGGACATACGAGCCGTGGCCTGCCTGGGAAGCGCGATCGATAAATGGCCTTCGATGGGCGCGACCGCTTCCAGCCTGCGCGCGGGCGCTTTTTCCTCGTCGCGCTGAACACCCTCCTCGTCCGGACCAGGATCTTTTTTCGGCTTCTCGATGGCCTTGGCAAGCACGTCGGTGCGGCTGTCGAAGTCCATGTTGGCCTGCAGGAAGTCCGGTGTTTTGCAGAGCACCACTTCCAGGCTGAGGAGTGTTTCAGTGTCCGGCATGCGCAAGCCCTTCGCGGTTACCTCAAGCCCGGTGGGCGCCAGCCTCACGACCGGGTCAAGGACTGCGCCCGAAACATCGTAGTCGCCGATGTAGGTGCGGGAACCGCCAGCCTGTGCCCATAGCCGCTGGCCTTCCTGGCCGCGCAGATCCAGGATTCCTAGGGTTCCGTGCGCGCCCAACGCTTTGAGCAAGTCGGCCGGCGCGATGCCGCCGCGTACCTGCGACCAAGCGGCGATGTCGGCGGGCGCTAACGCAGCCACCACCACCGTAGCCCGAAACTCGGGCGCGGCCCCTTCTTCCAGCCAGGCGAGCACCTTTTCGATTTCGGCGTGCACTTCTTTGGCTTGAAGGACGATCAGTTTCTGGCCGTCCGATTCGATGCGCGCCGGTCCGTGGCGGCGCCAGGTATCAGGAGCGGCGCAAGTGGTTACGATGCCGATGATATCTTCGGGCAGAAGCCTAGGCAGATTCATGTCCGTACCCGAAGCGCTTTCGCGCTGGTTTATGGGAGCGTTCAACAATCTTCGCAGCGAGTACGCCCGTTCCTCGAAGCCTTCCGGAGGCGGTTCCATCTCTTCGGCGGCAGGCTCCTGTCCTGCGGCCCAAGGCGCGGAAACCCCTCCCAGAAGCAAGGCCAGAAGCGCCAGCGCTTGAATGGAATTTCCAATACCCCATGGCATAGAATGCGGTTTCATTGCGTATCTCCAGAATGTCAGGCTGGTTCATTCTTGTACCTAAGACGCCGAGAAATCAGAACCCGTGACCGTCGAAACTCGAAGCGATTTGCGGTTTCCGTTGCGGCTCGCATTACGCACAATGGAAACCTAAGGCTTGGAACCCACACGAAAGGCTTTCCCCATGCTGCGACGTACCTCAAAGATATGGATCACCTGCGCCGCCCTGATGGTGCTTGGGCGCGTGGTGGCTCAGGACGCGCCGCCCATCGACGAGAAGGTTCGCGAGGCACTGAAAGCGCTACCGGCTGAAGCGAAGCCCGAAGAGTTGCGCCGCGCGCGTAACGGCGCGTATTACGCGCTCCTGCCCAACGGCGCGGAACTAATCGTCCAGGAGAAGCGCACGGCGCCGATCGTCGCCGTGCAGGCGTGGGTGCGCACCGGCGCGATCCACGAGACCGAATGGCTGGGCGCGGGGATGAGCCACTATTGCGAGCACCTGCTCTTCAAGGGCACGGCGAAGTATCCAACGGGGCAATTGGACCAGATCATGCGCGGCGCGGGCGCCGACGACAACGCGTATACTTCCAGCGACCGGACGGTGTACCACGCCACCGGCTCGTCCGAAAACTTCGCGACGCTTTTTGACGCGCTCTCCGACATGGTCATGCACAGTACCTTTCCGGCCGAGGAGGTCACGAAAGAGCACGCGGTGGTGGTGAAGGAGATCGAGCGCTCGCTGGACGACCCGGACAGCGCGCTGTGGGACGCGTTCCAGCGCACGTTGTACCAGGAGCATCCGTACCGCGTGCCGGTGCTGGGTTATCCGGACCGCTTCGCGAAGGTGACGCGCGAAGAAGTCTGGGCGTACTACCAGCGCCGCTACGCGCCGCAGCTCACGACCTTCATCGTCGCCGGGGATCTCTCGGCCGCGGAAGCGCTGCCGTTGATGGCGAAGGCCGTCGCGGGCTGGGCGCGCAAGAGCGTCGCGCCGGTGGTGGTGCCGGAAGAACCGCCGCAGGTCGCGCCGCGCCGCGCGGTGCTGGCCCACCCGCTGTGCGAGATGCCGAAGTTTCAGCTCGCGTTCCCCACGGTCTCGATCCGGCATCCGGACCTCTACGCACTGGACGTACTGGCTTCGATCCTGGGCAGCGGGCGCTCCAGCCGCCTCTACAAGGCCGTGCAGGACGAGAAGCAGCTCGTCCACGAAATCGAGTGCTGGAACTACACGCCGGATCATCCGGGAATGTTCTCGGTCGGCGCGAGCATGAATCCGGAGAAGATCGAAGCGGCGCGCGCGGCGATTTGGGAGGTTCTTAAAGCGGCATGCGAGACGCCCCCGACGCCGGAAGAACTGGCCCGCGCGCAGCGCAAGGTCGCGGCCGACCACGTCTTTCAGCAGATGACGGCCGAAGGCGTCGCCAGCGCGCTGGGAAACGACTGGCATTCGGCGGGCGATCTGGACTTTTCGCAGACTTATTCCGATGGCATTGGCCAAGTAACGGCCGAAGACGTGCTGGCGGCGGCACGGAAATATCTGATCCCGCAGCGCGAAAATTTTGTGCTGCTGCTCCCCGAAGGCGTGGCCGCTCCGGCGGCGCAGGCGGCCGAAGCCGGACCCGCGCAAGCGTCCGGCGGGCCTCCGCCGGACGAACTGAAGGCGCGTTACCCCGAACTGGCCGCGGTAGAGCGGGAGGTGCTGGCCGGCGCGCCGACGTGGACCTTTACGTTCAAGAACGGTTTGCGCGCGGTGCTGCGCGAAGACCGTTCGATCCCGGCGCTGCATGCGTCGTTGGTGGCGTTGGGCGGGCTGCGCTTGGAGCCCGCGGAGTTGCCGGGTGCGGGGAACTTGCTCGCGGAGATGCTCGACCGCGGTTGCGCGGCGGCGAACAAGGAACAGCTTGCCGCGGCGGTGGAGAACCTCGGCGCCAAACTGGAGACTTTCGGCGGCAGCAATACCTTTGGACTTAACCTTCGCGCGTTAAAGGCGGATGTTCCCAAGGTCTTCGACTTGGCCGTGGCCAGTTTGCTGGAGCCGACCTTCCCCGCAGGGGATCTGGAAAAAGCGCGTGACGAAGTCCTGGCGAAGCTCAAGCAGCAGGACGAGTACATCTGGTCGCTCAACAATAAGGTGTTCCGCCCGCTCCTGTGGGGTTCGCACGCGTACGCGCGGCACGCGCTGGGGACGCCGGAGAGCGTCGCGAAGCTCACTTCGGCCGATTTGAAAGCGCTGCATGCGCGCTGGGTGCGCCCGGACGGTTTGGCGGTTGCGTTCGTCGGCGATGCCGACGCCACACAGGCGCTGGATTGGCTGAGCGCGCGCCTGGCGAAACTGCCCAAGCCCGCCGAAGCGCTCCCGGCCGGACAGGAGCCGCCGGCCTTGGCCGAAGCGAAGAACGGCGAGCAACGCAAGCCCGGACTGCAAGGCGCGGTGCTGACGCTGGGCTTCCGCACCGTGGACCTGAAGCATCCCGACCGCGTCGCGCTGGATCTGCTGGCCGCCGTGCTGGAAGGATTGGGCGGCCGGCTGGGCGTCAAGATTCGCGAAGAGCAAGGATTGGCCTACGCGGTGGGCGCGATGCACCAGCCGCAGCTCGATGGCGGTTCGTTCATGCTCTACGTCCAGACCGATCCGCAGAATCTCAAGCGCTGCCTGGACAGTTTCTGGGAGATCGTAAACGACCTGCGCGCCAAGCCCATGAGCGCCGAAGAATTGCTGAACGCGCAGCAGTACCTGGCCGGACAGGAAGGCGTGCAGCTCCAGGAACTGAATCAGGTGGCGCAGCGTCTGGCGCTGGCGCAGCTTTACGGGGAAGGAACCGCGTCGGTCTTCACGTACCGTGACCGGGTTCGAAGCGTCTCCTTGGAGCAATTGCACGCGGCGATCCTGAAATATCTTTCGCCTGAGCGCTACGCACGGGCGACCGTGCAGCCGCCCGAAGGCGAAGCGCCCGCGCAGGCGCCCGCCGATCCGCATCACGGGCATTGATCGATTTCAGGGCAGCCCCATGCACCAGGAATTCGGGGCACGGGCCTCTTTACGCGGCCGCCGTTCTTCGTAGGATGCACGCTGAAAGCAACGGCGAGATCGCTTCGCCTTGCAGCCCGTTCGTACATCTCAGTACGGTATGGGTCCCGCCTCGGACCGTGCCTGCGACGCCGGGTCGGCAACCACGTGCGCAGGGGGTGCGGCCGAGGCGGGACCGTCCGACTCCTGAACGTCCGTACTCCTCAAGAGTTCGCGAAAACATCGGGGCTTGAATAATCGCTTCCATGCGGGACAACGAAACGCCGATCTAAAGGTGGCGGGATTTCCGCAGAATTTTGCACCTTGTGTTGACGCACGAGTGATGCCCGGGGCAGGACGAGGTTCATCATGCGCACCGCTCGAACGACCGGACTGCTGGCGCTGCTGCTGCTGTTGGCGGGCTGCGTGATCACGCCCGAAGGCATCGAAGACGTCGAGATCCTGCTGGCCGACATCCTGCCGCCCTCGCGCATCGTGGGCAGCTACATCCAGAAAGAGCGTCCCAAGCCGCCGCCCGGCGACGAAATGGAAGTCCAATTGGGCGGCAAGACGAAGCTCGACGTGATGAAGAAGTGGGGCAGTTGGTCGACGCTGTTCTGCGACTACGGCTTGCTCAAGGGCCCCCCGAAGGTGCGCGTCACGGTCTCGGAAATGAGCACGCGCCTGCAAGCCTACGGCGCGTACACCAACCTGCGCCCCGGCCTGCTGCCCGAGAATGCTTACGTCAAGATCGGCACACACGGCACGGTGGACGGCGAGCGGCTGATTTTCGTCCACGATCTGTACCTCGTCGTGGTGCGGCTGCTGGAACCGCTGCCGCCGGATCAGGCGCGCTCGCTGCTGATCCAGTTCGGGCGCGCGACTTCGAACCGTATCCCGCGCAGTCTCGCGCCGATTCCACCGGTCAGTTTCCTGCCACAGGAAGGCCGCGTGGTGGCCAGCGAGCGGCTCGACAAGGACGATCCGCTGGGCTTGGACATCCTTAAAGACGGCGCGGCCTCCGCGCTGTACCGCAAGGAAAACCAGGAGACCAAGAAGGTACAGGAAGCCAAAGTCTTCCTGGCGCTGGTCGAAGAAGCCCTGCTGCGGCGCAGTGCGCTGACGCGCTACCATGACTTGATGAAGAAAGAAGGCGAAGTCGGCGAAGTGCCGGTGGGCGACAGCGGACACAAAGGCAAACTGCAAGGCAAGGCATGCATGATCGCGCAGCGCGAGAACGTCCTCTTCGGCGTGATCGGGAACATGGACGAAGCCGAGATGCAGAACTTGCTGGCGGTGGTCGACCGCCGCATCAAGCCCTTCGTGCCCGCGCAGTACAAGGATTTGCAGAAGGCCAAAGAGAACGAAGAGAAGAAAGCCACTTTCTCCGGCGAGTAGCACGCTACTTCTTGATCGCTTTCGCCATCAGCCGCGCGACCTGAGCGGCTCCGGTAAGTTCCAAAACCTTCGGCCCCAGCACCAGCCTTCCGTCGCTCAATCGTTCCGCGTAACCGGCTTCGGCCAGCGTATTCAAAAACCGGCTGGCGCGGCTTTTGGGGATGCCCAATTCGCGCGCGAGTTCCACGACCCCCACGGGCTGCGTGCGCGCGAGCGCTTCGAGCAGATCCAGCGACTTGCGCAGCGTCTTTACGTCGCCGCCGGCCGCGCCAGCGCTTCGTCGATCCGCGCCCATAGCGCACCCTCCCCTTCCAGAAACCGCGCTTCGATCTCCAGCGCCCACAGCGGCGGCAACGTCTGCCCGGCCGGCTCCAGGGCTTCCAATTTCGCGGCGTCCTTGCCGGTCACGACCACGACCTCCGGCTGGTATCGGCCCGCGGCCTCCACCATCTCGGTCCAGCCCGCTCGCGCGTAATCGAAGTGATCGGGATACGTGAGCTTCCCCGCCAGTTGCGCGCCGAGGCGTTCGAGCGTCGCGTAGAAGGCTTCGGGATGCCCCAGCCCGCAGGCCGCGAGCACGCGCTTTCCGGCCAGCGCTTCGGCGTCTTGCGTCTCGTTCGCGCCGAAGAGCCGGCGCAGGCGCGCGGGGCGGTGTTCGCAGACGGCCCACACGGCGTGAGGGGCGGCCAGCGAGGCGATTCGCTGGGCTTCGGCCAAGCGTTCCGGCGCCACCAGATTGGCGCGGGTGCACACCACCGCGCCGGCCCGCGCCAGAGCCGCCGGCCCTTCACGCAGGCGTCCCCAAGGCAGCAGATGCCCGCCGCCGAGCGGATCGGTCGCGTCGAGTAGCACCACATCCAGGTTGCGGGCCAGCCGCCAATGCTGAAATCCGTCGTCCAGGAGCGCCACGTCGCAGCCTTGCGCACTTGCCTTCAACGCGCTGGCGTACCGGTCGGGATTCGCGAAGACGGGCGCCTGCGGGAGCAGCCGGGCCAGTTCGCGCGCTTCGTCATTGAGTTCGCCGGGGCGCGCCGCGCCGTAGCCGCGCATCAGGATCGCGGGCTTGCGCCCGCGCTCGAGCAAGCCGCGCGCGAGCCAAGCCACGAGCGGCGTTTTACCGGTTCCGCCCACGGTAAGGTTACCGACCGAGACGACGGGAATCGGAGCGCGACGAGGTTGCTTGAGGCCCAGCGCGTAGCAGATCCGGCGCAACGCCACGCCGGCGGCAAAGCCCGCGGCCAGCGGCGGACCGGCCCAGCGCCACGCCGGCGGCAGCGGCGCGGGCGGTACCGGCGCCTGCGCACCGCCCATCGCGTCAGACCCCTACGCTCGTCGGAGGAAGATACGGCTCGAAGGCCGCCTGCAAGTCCTTGGGCATGCGCTGGACCTTGCCCGCGGCATCGACGCACGCCAGCTCGACGCGCCCCACAACCAGAAGCGTCCGCCGGCCTTCGGGTTCGATCCGCTCGATTCTGTTCTCGAAGATCACCGTGGCGCGGCGCAGTTCGAGCAGCCGCGTCCTGATGCCCAGTTGATCTTCGAAGCGCGCCGGCGCGTGGTAGGTCAGTTCGAGCTTGACGACCGGCATCAGCACGCCGCGGCGTTCGATGTCGCGGTACGGGCAGCCGATATCGCGCATCCAAGTGACGCGGCCCAGTTCGAACCAGCTCACCGCCACCGAATGGTGGGCGTAGCCCATCTGGTCGGTCTCGGCGTAGCGGACTTCGGTGCGCGTCTCGTGGAACGAACCGGGCGATGCGGCAAAGAGGCTCATGGGGTAAAAGTGTAGCGGGCTTTTCAGGAACGTCCACGAGCCGCATCCGAGAGAGCATCCCGTGCCCCGCACACCCCCAGACCAGGAACCGTGGTACGTTGCCGCCTTCGAGGCCGATTACCTCGAGCGCTACGCGCACCGCGACGAAGCCTCGGCACGCGCCGAAGGCCCGTTTCTGTCCCGTGCCTTGAGTCTGCCGGCCGGCGGGCGCGTGCTGGACCTGTGCTGCGGCGCGGGGCGCCACAGCCGTACCTTGGCCGCCGCGGGCTTGCGCGTACTGGGGGTGGATCTGAGCCTCGCGTTGTTGCGCCGCGCCCGCGCCGAAGCCCCGGGCATCCCGGTCCTCCGCGCGGACATGCGCGCGCTCCCGCTGGCCGGATCGAGCCTCGACGGCGCGGTGAATCTATTCACCTCGTTCGGCTACTTCGAGTCCGACGCCGAGAACGCGCGGGCGCTGACCGAAGTGGCGCGCGTGCTGCGCCCCGGCGGGCGCTTCGTGATCGATTTTCTCAACCTGCCGCGCACCCTTGCGAACCTGCAGCCGCGCAACGAGCGGACTTCGGGCAGCGACCGGATCGTCGAGCACCGCCGCTACGACGCGGTCCGGCGGCGGTTGGTGAAGGACGTGACGGTGTTCAAGAACGACGGCGCGGAACGCAAGCGGCTCGTCGAATCGGTGCGCGCCTTTGCGCCGGACGAACTGATCGAGTTGCTGGAACAATCCGGTTTGCGCGTCCTTGAGCGCTGCGGCGACTTGGCCGGAGCGGTCTTCAGCGGAACGAACAGTCCACGCTGCGTCCTGGTGGCCGAACGCCCGCGCTAAGCGTTTCAGAAAAGAAGCACGGCCTGCGAGGGTTCCAAGCGCGGAATTTGCACGGTGCACTTTCGCACGGCGGCAAAAATTGTCCGGCTCCGCCCAAAATAGGCGCGTCGTAAGGTTAATATGAGTCTGGTCCATTAGCGATTCGTGGAGCCCGAATGCCGAGCCTGCTGCGCCTCGTGTGCCGGTCTTGCCAGCATCGCTATGAGGTTACCGCCGCGCAGGCCGCGGGGAAGCCGCGCTGTCCTCAGTGCGGTGCATCGAACGCCGCCGCGACATCGGCCAAACGCCTGACACCGGCCAAGCGCACGCCCGCGAAGCCAACGCGGGGCTCCAAGGACGCAACGGCCGGCTACCGCAGCGAAGAGACGGTCCATCCGCCGCGCTTGGGGAGCGGTCCGGACGGACGCAAAGCCGGAAGCGCCACGCGTCCCGGACGCCGGCCCACGGGAAGCCAGCCGCCGGAACCCGAATTCCGTCCGGCGCCTTCGTACATCCCCGAAGAACTGGGACCGTACCGCATCTTGCAGGAGATCGGACGCGGCGGCGTGGGCGTGGTGCTGAAAGGCCGCGACGGCGCGCTGCGGCGCGAAGTGGCGGTCAAGACGTTGCGCGAGGACGGAGCGGCCGACGAGCCCATGCGGCTGCGCTTCATCGCCGAAGCCCAGATTACCGGCCAGTTGGAGCACCCCGGCATCGCCCCGGTCTATTTCTTAGGACGCGGCGGCGACGGCATCGAATTCTTCGCCATGCGGCTGGTGGAAGGCACGGGCTTCGACAAGATCCTGAACCGCTGGCACAGCCACGACCTCGAGACGCGCGAAGAGTACCCGCTCCCGCGGCTGATCTCGATCTTCGAGCGCATCTGCGAAACGGTGGGTTTCGCGCACAGCCGCCGGGTGATCCATCGCGACCTGAAGCCCGGCAACATCATGATCGGGCATCACGGCGAAGTCTGGGTGCTCGACTGGGGCTTGGCGAAGGTGCTGGACGAAGACGACCCGGAGACGCACGCGCCGCACGAAGCGCCGTCGGCGGGCGTGGCTTCGATCCGCGGCGATCTGGGCGAAGCGCTGACGATCCAAGGGCATACGGTGGGCACGCCGGAGTACATGTCGCCCGAGCAGGCGCGCGGCGAAACGCTGGACGCGCGCACGGATATCTACAGTCTCGGCGCGATCCTGTACCACATGCTCACCGGCGACCCGCCGATTCGCGGCGAGACGCTGGAAGAGACCGTGAACAACGCCGCGCGCGGAACGGTCCGGCCGGTGCGGCGCACGCCCGGAGGCCGCCACGCGCCCCCCGCGCTGGCCGCCATCTGCGAACGCTGCCTCGCGCGCGATGCGGAGAAACGATACCGCACCGCCAACGGCCTGTTGCGCGACCTGCGGCACTACCAGGCCGGAGAAACCGTCAGCGCGCTGCCCGAATCGGCGGCCGACCGCTTCAAGCGTTTCGCGCGCCGGCACCGCCTGGGACTCGCCGTGGCCGGATCCGTCTGCGGGCTGGTGCTGGTCGTCGTCACCGTCGCCTCGGCACTGGTCGCCCGCAAGGATCGTCTTGCGCTTCGCGCGATCGAACAGTTGCGCGAACAGGAGGTCCGCACCGAGGCAGCCGAGAACGCGCAGGTCAAGGCCGAAGCCGCGGCGCAGCAGGCCAAACTCGAAAGGCAGGCGGCTCTCGTCGCCCAAGCCGAACGCGGACAGCGCCGCGCGCGCGCCTTCGTCCCCTATGGCGAGGCGATGAACCTCCTCCTGCGCGGCGTCGCGCCCGACCGGGCGGCCGAGGCGCTGCGCGAGGCGCTCCGGCAAGACGCCGAATTCCCCGAAGCGCAGCATGCGCTGGGCGAAGCGCTGCGGTTGAGCGGGAACCCGAAGGATTCCGCCGAGGCGTTTCTGCGCGCGGACGAACTGAACCGCAAGCTGACCGGGCAGCCCAATCTTCAGGCGCTGGTCGCCGCGGGCTTCGCGTTCGACGGGGCCGGCTACTACACCGAAGCGCAGACGGCCTTCCAGCGCGCCGAGAAGCTCGGCGCCGACCATCCGCTCGCCTTGGTCGGCCGGGCGCTCGCGTTGTCCTACGACCGCCGCCTGCGCGAAGCTATGGAAGTCGCGAAAAGAGCCCAAGCCTTGGGGCCGCACTTCTGGGAAGCCCACTTGACCGTCGGCTACATTCTGATCGAAAGCGACGGCGAAGGCCTCTTCCCTCACGGATCGAACCGCCAAGCCGCTCGCGACGCCCTCCAGCGCGCGCACGATCTTGCGCCGCGGCAGGCAGAAACGTGCATCTGGCTTGCCACGGCCCTGGAGGCGGAAGATCCGCCGGATCGCGCCGGCGCCGACCGGCTGCAAGAACAGGCCATCGTGCTCGAACCCAAGAACGGATGCCGCTACGCGTTCCGCGCATTGACGCTGATGCGGCGCGGCAACCTCCCGGAAGCGACCGACTATCTAAAGCGCGGGCGCGCACTGGGACTCTCGAACCTGCAATCCAAGATGGCCGAAGCGGTTCTCGCCGCCCGCAGCGGAGACGAACGCGCTTCCTATGCCTGCCTGAAAGAATTGCAGGAGAGCGGCTCGCTCTTTCCGTCCCAGATGGCCAACTTGTTCATCTCCGCCATCAATTTAGATTGCTTCGACGAGGTGGAAAAAGATTACGAACGCTGGGTCGCCTCCTACCCGACATACTCCTGGACCTACGGACTGCAGGGCCACTTGCTCAAGAAAAAGGGATTGAAGCAGGAGGCCAAGCAAAAGTTTCTGGAAGGCCTCAAGCAAGCGCCGTATCACGCCACGCTCTTGCAGTGGCTGGCCAACCTGCATATAGAACTGGGCGAAACGAAGGACGCGTTGGAAGTCGCCCAGCGCGCGTGCGAGGCCGCGCCCAAGCAGCCGAAGCCGCAGATTCTAAAGATGATCGCGCTGGCCTGGCTGAAGCGCAACGCCGAGGCGACCGCACTGCGCGATGAAATTCTCGCGCGCTTCCCCGATCAGCGGGAGGTTGTCGAGTCCTTTGCGAAACGTATCGGACTGAGCGCTTCCGGCAAGTAGCCCGCCCTCACCGCCCTGCACGCGGGTTAGCTGTCCGTAACCGGTGTACTGCCGCGGCCGCGGCCTCATCGCGTACGATCAATCTCGCATAACCCCTTCGTGCGTGATGATTTATCTACTAACAAGTGCATTCATTTCTTTTATGAAAATCATTTGCTCTCGTTGACAATACCACGCCAAAGTGGTTGAATGGAAAGGTTGGAACACTCCCGGCTGGCACAAACTTTCTGCACTCGCCCGCCGGTACCGCACCCGGTTCCCACCGACCGCATCGCATTCGGCGCCGGACTTCGCAGCCGGTTCCGGAAGTTTCGCAAAGCCGTACTCCTGCACCAGGCCTAACCGCATGCCTGCTTCGGGCGCCATACGCCTTGCCACCTGGCAAGTGCGTCACCCTTTGCAGGAGTCGACTCCATGAAATCCAGAGGCTTCACCCTGATCGAACTGATGATCGTCGTCGCGATCATCGCCATCATTGCCGCGATCGCGATCCCGAACTTATTGCGTTCGCGCATGGCGGCCAACGAGTCGGCGGCCATCGGAGCTTGCAAGGCGTATGCGGAAGCGCAGGAGATTTTCCGTCGCACCGACTACGACAGCGACGGCATCTTGGAGTACGCGACGACCATTCGCGGCGCCAACAGCCTGTACGAGATTACGTCCGGAACGGGCGACTTGGCCCTGGTCGACGCCGCGTTCGCTCGAGCGGAAGGCGATACGCCGGGCGGGGGCGGCACGGTCGAAGCGACCGCACCCAAGGCCGGCTACATCTTCAGCGTCTTGACGGGGCAGGGCACCTCGGCGCCCGGCGGTGCGAAAACGTACGTCATCAACAGCAACATGACCGTCGGGTACGGCCTGAGCGCCATTCCCAGCACGTGGGACGCCAGCGGCCGCAACAGCTTCCAGATCAACAACACCGGCACGGTATACCAGCGCGATCAAGGCTCGACGACCTCGCACCTTACGGTTTACGGCGCCGACACCACTTGGGTCGTATCCGAATAAATTGCTGGAAGGACGCGAAGCTTGCGTTCAAGGAGCGGTCGTATGGGACTCGTTACCTTCTGGATCGCCGCGGGAATCGCCGCGGGCCTGTGGTCCAAGCCCATCTTTCCCGGCGTGGCCTACGGTGCGCTGGTCGGCAATCAGACGCTTGGATTGCTGGGCGCGGTGGCGGGCGGATGGCTGGCGAGTTACGCGATGGGAGACGGCAATACCGCGTGGGCCGTCAGCGCGTTGGGCGCTTGCGCCGGATCGCTCGGACTCCTGGCGGTGATCTACCAGTGGCTTACCAAGCCAGACCCGGTCACTAAAAAATAGGTTAAGCGCGCGAATAGCGGTTAGGGGCTACGGCTTACCGGATCGTGTTTCGCCGCTTGATACGGTCGCCGAGTTATCGTCGGGCACGTATTCGATCAAATCGCTGAGGCTCTTCACTTCGAAGTAGCGGCACAGCTTCTCCAGCGTGGACAGATACACGCGCTCGAATTTACAATTCTTGAGCCGAATGAGCGCCCCCTGCGACAAGCCGGTCTCTTTGGCGATCGTACGAATGGGTAGATCGCGGCGCTCTCGATACGCCTTATGCCGCCGCAGATCGTCGAAACTGGATCGAATCATCGGTTGCGCGACTCCATTATTGTATCCGCTAATGGTACCTAGAGTTATCGTTGCCACTACTCAAGACTCGATTCGTGCTCGAAAAAGCTCCGCTAACGGGAGCTCCGCAATCGAGAAGCACGCAACGCCTGGGCGCCGTTTGCCATGCACTCCTTGCGCTTGCAAAGCCAGGGGATGTAGTCAATGATACGCCGAGTTAAGCGATCGCAGCCAGCCGTTCTTTCGTTCTCCGGTCGTTCTTGTAAACCGTTGTCAGTAAAGGTGGCGGGGTAGCTCAGTTGGTTAGAGCAG
>BTVV01000006.1:0-117320 GCA_045863855.1 Planctomycetota bacterium
GCTCTGAGTACTCCGTGGTGAAAGCACCCGTTATTCCATGGGCGCGCCGGGCGGCCAGACGCCGAGGTCGGGCCGGTAGAAGGTCGGGTTATCCGGGGCTTCGCTGCCTTTGCGGTGAAATTCTTCGAGGTATTTCCCGGCGCGTGCGGCGAGCGTGGGATCGGCGAGAATGTCTTCCATCGAGGCCAGCGTGCGGTCGTCGCGCAGGTAATAAAAACGCCCAACCGACGGATCGAGATGCACCCACTTGCCGCCGAATTCCACGACCGTGGTGATGTGCCCCGGAATGCCGACTCGCGTGGCGCGATAGGGCTTGCCGGTGGCTTCGCATTTCATTTTTTCGACCAACCCCACCAGCGCCGCGGCAAAGGCGCAGCATTGTCCGCTTCCGAAGCGCAGGATGCTGAGCGACGAGAGCTGCGTCGAGAGCGAGGTGGGGACGTTGGCGTAAGTCATGACCGCGGTCTGGTGGACGAAGAAATTCGCGCCCAGCAGGCGGTCGGTGTCGTTATCGAAGCTCGCGTAAAGCCAATCGGCGATGCGCTGGAGTGCGCCAGGCTTCATCAGATCGAACGAGACGGAGCCGTCTACCGCGGCCAGCGTGAAATCGCTCGGCGCGCCCTGAGCCGTGGTCTTACGCGCGAAGCGCGGCAGCGCGCAGAGAATAAAGCGGCGCTTCCTCTGCATGAATTGCGGATCGCCGGGCAGCGGATTCGGCGCGGGCGTTTCGCGGCGGTCGTCGAGTTGGAGCAGTATCCCCTGGCCGCGCCCGAAGCGATAGCTCGCGCTCCAAAGGGGCGCTCCGGCGGCGTCGCTCAGTTCGAGATGCAGCGTCTGCCACTTGTAGTCTTCGGGGTCGAGCGGGTAAGCGAACGGCACGCGCTGCGGCTCGCCGTGGGCGCTTATTGCAATCGGCTGGCGGTTTTCGAAAAAACGCTCGGACTCGTCTTCGCGGCAGTTGACCGCCACGCGCAGCGAGCCCTGCAGCGCCGTGCCGCTCAAGTTGCGCACATACAGCGCGCCGCGGTTTTCCCAAAGTTTCACTTCGCCGAGATCGACTTCCTCCGCGTGCACGCGTGGCGCCTCGCCGCAGACGAGTTCCCCGAAGGCCCACGGCGCGTGCGGGCCGATGTGCGTGTGGTTCCACAAGCTCACCGGGTGCCGGCCGTCGCGGCGGCTGCGCAGGACGTTGAAGCCCCAGGGGCGTCCCACGCGCGGCGCGCCGCCGACGCATGCGAAGGGGATCGTAAAGAGCGCGCGCCAGCCGTGAGCATCCGCGGAGACTTCGCCGCGCCAGCCCGCTTGGCCCAGTTCCTCGGACTTCTGTTTGCGCTCCCAGCGCATGCTGTCCAACGGGCGCGAACTCTTGAAGGCCGTTGCGTAACCGCCGCCGGTCAGCGCGAACTGATAATAATGCTGGTGGTCGTGCGCCGGATCGAGAAAGACCTCCACGCAGTCGGCCCGGTAGTAGGCATGCGCGAATTCCGGATGCGCGGGTGCAGGCCGGCAGGCGAAGCGCACGTACAGGTGCTCGGCATCCGAGGCGAGCGTCACGGACGTATCCCCGTCGAAGCCGTCCGAAAGACGCTCGGCGATCAACGCACCGGCGTCGGGTAGATCGTTCCAGCGCGGGTCGTCGCAGCCGTTGGGGGTCCACTCGATGCGTGGCGCGACGGCCAGGCGCGCAAGCGGAAGGTGCATCTGCGTCAGAATTTCGGCCTGCCGAATTTCCTGCGCGTGCACACGGCGGAGATTCTCGGCGCTGAAAAAAGTAAGACTGGCGGGAAGCGGAGCCGGCATGGAGGTCATCTCCGAATACGGGATGAATGAACTGCATGTATGCACTTGGCTATTATATACCCGATCGACGGGTCGTTGCGCCAGTCCGATCTGCGGCACATTAATTAGGGTTATATTTGTATTGGCATTCGATCATATTAGGGTATGTGTGCACCCAACTCTTGAAGTTAAAGGCCGCTTCACGCATTGATTTTATACCGTCCAAGTCGGGTCTTAACTACATTCAGAAGGCCCGCCAAGGGCTCTACCCATAGTGAACTAAGACTAGGAGTTACTTTGGTTTTTGGAAACTAAAGTCAGTGCGGTCGTGAGCGATTCGCCTGCAACAGGATGCGCGATACGCGTCAACGAAGGCGGGTTGTTCAATTCGTGTATGACCCAAGTGTTCGCTTCTTCACCCTAATATGCTCTAGGCTTGTTCAACCCTTGCCAGAGGCACAGAGCACGGGTATACCTCTGCCTTTCCATCGTACGCACATGGGCAATGATAGTCACCCGCGAAGGCTCAAGCGGTTCGATCGCGAACAATTCATGCGGTTCGACTCATGGAGGTAGCAAGCGTGTTTGAGGGTAAGCACGGTTCGGCTGGTGGGGGATGGCGTGCGGCCGGGTTGGCGTTCCTTTCCGCGATGCTGACGGGATCGGTTTTTGCCGCCGAGGCGGCGCCGGGTGCGGCAGCTTCGAGCACCGATATCGCCATGGCGCTATTTTGGCTGGCTCCGATCGGGTCGGTCGGCGCGCTGCTTTTCGCCTTCTACTTCTACCGGAAGGTGATGGCGGCCGACGAAGGCAACGCCAAGATGATCGAGATCGCCCAAGCCGTTCGCGACGGCGCGTACGCGTACCTATACCGCCAGTACCGCGTCGTCGGTATTGTCTTCGTGGTGCTGGTGCTGATCTTCACCGTGCTGGCCTTCATGGGCATCCAGAACCCGTTCGTGCCGGTGGCGTTCCTGACCGGCGGCTTCTTCAGCGGACTGTGCGGCTTCCTAGGCATGAAGACGGCGACGAACGCGTCTTCGCGCACGGCGCAAGGCGCGACGCAATCGCTCAACCAGGGTTTGCAGGTGGCGTTCCGCTCGGGCGCGGTGATGGGGTTGGTCGTCGTCGGCTTCGGGCTGCTGGATATCGTGGCCTGGTACATGGCCCTGACCTACATTTACGAGAACAACGTCTTCAACCTATCGTTAGCGCTGGCTCAGAAAGCGGGTATCGCGCAAACGGGCGATGTCTGGTCGGCGGAGTTCGTCAAGGACCACTTCTTTCAGCACGCGATGATGATCGAGATCACGACGACGATGATCACCTTCGGCATGGGTGCTTCGACGCAGGCGCTCTTCGCGCGCGTGGGCGGCGGGATCTACACCAAGGCCGCGGACGTCGGCGCCGACCTGGTGGGCAAGGTCGAAGCGGGGATTCCCGAAGACGACCCGCGCAATCCGGCGACTATCGCGGACAACGTGGGCGACAACGTCGGCGACGTGGCCGGCATGGGCGCCGACCTGTACGAATCGTATTGCGGTTCGATCCTGGCCACGGCGGCGCTGGGCGCGGCGATCATGGATACGCCCATCGTCAAGGAAGGCACGCAGACCTTCGGCGTCTCGGCGGTGATCGCGCCGCTGATCGTCGCCGGCATCGGGAACATACTTTCGATTCTCGGTATCTTCGCGGTCCGCACGCAGGAAGGCGCTTCGCAGCGCAACCTGCTCTCGGCCCTCCTGCGCGGCACTTTGCTCAGTTCGATCCTGATCCTGGCCGCCACTTTCGGCATCGCGGCCTTGGGCGTGATCCCGTGGGGCGTGGCCGGAGCGGTCGTCGTCGGCTTGCTGGCGGGCGTGATCATCGGGCAGGCCACCGAGTACTACACCTCCGACGAGTACGGTCCGACCAAGGGGATCGCCTATCAGGCGCAGATGGGTCCGGCTACGACGATCATTGACGGTATGGCGACCGGCATGTACTCCACCGGCATTCCGGTGGTGACCATCGTGGTCGGCATCCTGCTGGCGTACGGCTTCTCCGGCGGATTCGACGGTTCGGTGGACGCGATGGCCAAGGGGCTTTACGGCGTCAGCTTTGCGGCGGTGGGCATGCTTGCGACGCTGGGCATCACCCTGGCCACCGACGCGTACGGTCCCATCGCCGACAACGCCGGCGGCAACGCCGAGATGGCGCATCTGGGCGCCGAAGTCCGCCAGCGCACCGACGCTCTTGACAGCCTGGGCAATACGACTGCCGCGACCGGCAAGGGCTTCGCCATCGGCTCGGCCGCGCTTACCGCCATGGCCTTGCTGACCGCTTATCTCGAAGAAGTCCGGCTCTGGCTGGGCAAGCTCGCTACCAATCCGTCGACGCGCACGGCCGAATACGTGTATCAGATCAAGAACACCACCTACGCGTTCTTCGAAGGCAGCACGCAGCATTTTGCGGCACGGCCCTCGCTGGCGGCGAAGGTGGCCGAGTTCAAGGCCGCGCATCCCGAAGTGACGCTCATCGGAACAGCCGACGCCAAGATCGCCGATTTCGTGAAGGCGTTCGACATCTCGCTGATGAATCCGATGGTGATCTGCGGGCTCTTCCTGGGCGGCATGATGGCGTACGTCTTCTGCGCGATGACGATGAAGGCCGTGGGCCGCGCGGCCGGCAAGATGGTCGAAGAAGTCCGACGCCAGTTCAAAGAGAAGCCGGGCATCATGGCCGGAACCGATAAGCCGGACTACGCGCGCTGCGTGGCGATCAGCACCGCCGGCGCTCAGCGCGAGATGATCTTGCCTGCCCTGATCGCCATCATCGTGCCCGTTGTCGTCGGCATGATCATGGGCGTCAACGGGGTCATGGGCCTGCTGGCCGGGGGCCTTACCTGCGGCTTCGTGCTGGCCGTGATGCTGAACAACGCCGGCGGCGCCTGGGACAACGCGAAGAAGCACATCGAACGCGGCAACTACGGCGGCAAGTACCTCAAGAACGCGAAGGGCGAATACGTCACGCCCGAGGGCGTGGTGGTCAGCGAAGAGAACCGCTCCAAGGCCAAAAATCCGATTCACGGGGCGACCGTGATCGGGGATACCGTCGGCGACCCCTTCAAGGATACCGCCGGTCCGAGCTTGAATATTCTGATTAAACTGATGACGATGGTGAGTGTGGTGTTCGCGGGTCTGGTGGTCGCCTACTCGCTGAACATCGGTTGACCGAGGTGTCGATGGACGGCCGAGACATTGCTTTGTATGCCGCTCGAGCGGCGAACGACAAGATGGCCGAAGACATCGTGGTCTACGACCTGCGTGGGCTCTCCGACGTCACGGACTATTTTGTGATCGCTTCGGTGCAGTCCAAGCTTCAGGCCAAAGCCGTCCTTCGCGGGATCGAAGATATCCTGCGGCCCCAAGGTGAGCGGCCCATGAGCCGCGAAGGCAGCGCCGACGGCCAGTGGCAGCTCCTCGATTACGTCGATGTCGTAATTCACGTCTTCTCTACCGAGATGCGTGAGTACTACAACCTCGAAGCCCTCTGGGGCGACGCGCCGCAGGTCGAATGGAACGACGAACCCGCCGAAGTCAAAGCTTCCGCCCGCGCCCGTAGCCGGGGGTAAGCCGCGGACGCATTCGGCGCGCGCCGAAGTCCGTAGCCTGCCCCTGCATTCCGCTTTAACCTCCGCTACGGGAGCGTATGGCCATGTACACGCCGCAAGCTTTTTTAGAAACCGATCCGTCCGTCTGGAGCGAACTGGTGGGCACGCACGCCTTCGCCACGCTGATCACGCACGATCCGCGGCAAGGCGCACCCTTCGCGACGCACCTTCCGTTCCTGTACGACGACTCGCGCGGCCCCTTCGGCACGCTGTACGGGCACGTCGCGCGCGCAAATGCGCAGTGGACGCACGGCGACTCGGCGCTGGCGGTATTTCTGGGCGCGCACGCGTACGTCTCGCCGCGCTGGTACGCGGCCGAATTTTCCGTGCCGACCTGGAATTACGAGGCGCTCCACGCCTACGGGCGGTTGAATATCTTGAACGATGCGATCTCGGTGCGCGCGGTGCTCGACCGCTTCGTGGCGCGCTACGAGGCGGGTCGGCCGAATCCCTGGAGCGTGCCGTGGGTGGACGAGCGGTACGTAAAGCTGCTCGATGCGCTGGTCGCCTTCGAACTTCCCGTCGAACGCGTCGAGTGCAAGCGCAAGCTCAGCCAGAACCGGACCCCCGCCGATCAATGGGGCGCGATCGAGGCGCTGGCCGCCAGCGCCGAGCCGGGCGACCGTGCGTTGGCTGAGCGCATGCGGCGCACCGCGCCGCCGCGGCCGTGATGCACCGCATGCTTGCCTTTCGCGAATTACGTTTTACGTTTCAGGCGCCGGACCTAACCTTGCTTCGTTGAGCCCTGCTGAATGGGAATAGGCCGCATGAAGAAAATCCGGGTATCCATCGTGGGCGCCAGCGGGCTGGTCGGGGAAGGCCTGATCAAGGCGCTGTTGGGCCATCCGCATTGCTCGCTGAGCCTGCTGGTCAGCGAGCACGCGGCGGGGAAGTCCGTAGGCGAACTGCTCCCCGTGCTGGCGGGCGAATGCGATCTCAAGACGGTGAGCGCGACGCCGGCCGAGGTCGCGAAAGCCAGCGACGTGGTCTTCTGCGCCAAGAAGGGCAGCGAGACCTTTGCCTGGGTTCCGGGGCTGCTCGAAGGCGGAGCGAAGGTCATCGATATTGGCGGCGAGTTTCGCTTCCGCGACGCGGCCGTCTACGAGGAGTGGTACAAAGAGCCGCACGGCTGCAAGGGTCTGCTGGAGCGCGCCGTGTGGGGCTTGCCGGAACTGCAGAAAGAGGCGATCCGCGCGGCGGCGCTGGTGGGAAACCCCGGCTGCTACGTGACGAGCGCGGTGCTGGCACTGGCGCCTTTCGCCGCCGCGGGGCTGGTCGAGGATGCCGGGCTGATCGTCGACAGCTATTCGGGCCTGTCCGGCGCGGGGCGGCAGTTCAACGCCAAGCTTTCCAATCTCTTCGTCGACATCGACGAAAACTTGCGCGCCTACGGGGTGGGAAACCACAAGCACACGCCGGAGATCGAGCAAGGCCTGCGCATCGCGGCCGGGCGCGAAATCAAGGTTACCTTCGTACCGCACTTGGCGCCGCTGGACCGCGGCATCCTCACCACCGCGTTTGCGCGCCCCAAGCCGGGCTTGACGACCGCCCGGGCGCTGGAGGTTCTGAAGGCGTTTTACACGCCCGAGCGCGCGCCGTTCGTGCGCGTGCGCGAGAAGGTCGGCGACGTAAACATCCGCGACGTGGCCTTCACCAACTACTGCGACGTCTCGGCGCAGGTGGTGGAGCGCTCGGGCATGCTGGTCGTCGCCAGTACGTTGGATAATCTGGTCAAAGGCGCCGCCGGACAGGCGCTTCAGAACCTCAACCTGATGTGCGGCTTCGACGAAACGCTGGGCCTGAAAGGGCGCGGGTTGTAGCCTCGCGCGAACGGGATACGCCGATGAAGAAGCTCACCGTGTACATCAAGCCGTTTCGGCTGGAGACGGTGCTGGAGCAGCTTCCCGCCGAAGGGGTGGTGGAGGTGCTGATCGGCGAAGTGCGCGGCTACGGCCGCCAGAAGGGGCATCTCGAAAAGTACCGCGAGCACGAATACGAGTTGACCTTCCTGCCCAAAGCGCGGCTGGAAATCTTCGTCGAAGACGAAGCGTTCGCGGCGGTGGAAGAAGCGATCCGTTCGGCCGCGCGCACCGGACGCATCGGAGACGGTAAGATCCTGGTCTGTGGCGTGGAGCAGGTCGAGGCGATCTGACGCCGCCGGCGCTCGCGTCCCTAAAGCGAACGCCCAAGCCATGGGCTTGGGCGTTCGATCGGCCGCTAAAGCGTCTCGTTCGTTATTTCAGGTTCAGCGAAGTACCGTGCCGGAACATCGTCACCGTATAGCGGAAGTCGTAGCCGTTGATCGGCAGATCGGTGGCGTTGTCTACGACGCGGAAGACGACGCTGATATCGAACGGATGCACCGCGTTGATGACCAGCCCCGGATCGGCGCCGCCTGGATCCTGCGCACCTTGAATGATCGCCGCGTTGGTCGCCGGGGCGCGCGTTTTGATGATGAACGCGCCCGTCTTGTTGTTGACCTGGAACAACTGGACTGGAATCGTTGCGGACTTGGTCTTGATCGCAAATCCGGTCGCACTGACTTTCGCGAAGTCGGCAGTCTCCATCGGATCGACATGCAGGACGCATTGCCCGCCCAAGAGCATTTCCAACCGATTGTTCGCATCGAGCAATCCGGTGAGGTCGATCGGTGCTCGGTCGGGGGCGCGAATGAAGCCCTTCAAGGTCAGCGCCAAGGTGTCGCTTGCGGTCGTCGGGTCGAAGACGATCCGGCCGCTGGCCGCGTTGACCATGAACTGTCCGATGCCCGTCGTGGCCGCCAAGGGCCCCTTGGGCAACGACAGGAGGCCCACGCTGCTCCTCTGAGTAAAGTCGAAGGTGACGATCTCGTCGAAGCGCAGCGCCAAGTTGCCGGAGCCGCCGGTGATCGATACCGTCATCGGAATTTCCAGCAGCGGGTAGGTACCAGCCAATACCGCTATATCGGTGGCATCCGCCAGCGTGTCTTTCAGGTCGAGGCCGGCCATGAAGATCTTGATCAGGCCGGTGTTGGGATTGAAATTATCCACGAGCACGCGCGCATCGCCCGCATATAAGTTCGTCGGCTGGCCCGACAGCAACTTGGGCGGCCAACTGACCCCGCCCCCAATGCCCAATGCCAGCGTGCCGGAGATGTGCTCGGAGAGCGTGAAGGTGTCCTCGCCCTGTCCGATCACGATTTCCAGGGTGGCGCCGTTCAACTGCGCACCGCTCCTTAGGATGTCCTTCGCCACGAACATGCTCAGCCGCAACTGGTCGGCTGAGAGCTTCCCGAAGTCGATGCGGCCGCTGGCTTGGGTCAGGACGAACTGACTGGTCACCGGACCGGGATTGATGCGCAGGAAGAACTGCTGCGTAATGCGGTCTTCTTCGTCGCCGGTGTCGGAGTTGTACTTGATCATTTCGATCAAGAAGGTGTAGTCGCCCGCGCGGCTGGGCGTGCCCGAGATCAGGCCGTCGATGCTGATCGACATGCCTTCGGGCAACTGCGGGCTGTCCTGGTCGAGGAAGAATTCGACGTCCGGCGGCGTGAAGGCTTCGTAAGTGATGCGCCAGATATCGCCGTCGTGAATGTTGTCCTGAGTGGTGTCGCTGTCGGGAGGAGCATTGGCCAAGACCGGATTGGACAAGTTGATGATGATGCCCAAACTGCCCACGCAAAGCTGCGGCACCAGGAAGACCGGGGTCGTGACGCCTTGGACGAAGGTGGGATCGAAGACGTCCAGGAAGACCTGCTGCGTGCTGCCCGCCAAACCGATGTCGTTGCTGGATGTAACCACTAAATCCAGAAAAACGGCACTGCCGCCCAAGGTTCCCGAAAGCTCATCCACCTCGAAGGTGTAGGTAGCCGAACCGTTCAAACCCGAGTGAATGCCCGACGCATTGGGAGTAATGAAGCCCGCAAAATTGGAAGCATCCCCGACGCTGATGGGAGTAAAGGTCGTGCTCAACGAGCCGCCGCCGAAGCGGTCGCCGCCGTTGGCGTGAAGCTGGTATTGGTACGGGCTGCGCTGCAAGCCCGTAGGCAGGTCGTTCATCAACATGTCCGCGCTGCTGTCCGTCGGAAAGGCAATCGGGGGCGGGAAGCGCACGCCTCCGCTGCCCACCGTGGAAGGGGTGACAACGTTGGTTGCGTCTTCGATGAAGGGCAACCCGCCTTCAAGGATGGGTTCAACGGTCATGCAGTAGATGATGTCTTCGAGGTTCTTGGCCAACGGATCGGGATTCTGATCTTCCACACGAATGGTGAACATCACGTCATTCACGGGAAGGCAACTGGCATCGTAATCCGCATACAAAATGGCACCGTCGTGGACCTCCGGCGTGGGAGCGCGCAGAATACCGGTCAAAATTCCCGTGGCACTGTCGATGGATAAGGTGCAGTTGTCGGGAAGCGGAGCGACCGTCGAAAACTCGTAGGGCGGATAACCGTCCCGTACGTTGATGCGCCGCGTAAATTGCCGATTGACCACCGCATCGCCCAAGTCGTAGCAAGCCGGGAGCGTATCGGTGTCCGATCCCGTGATGACCACAAACTCAGGCAACGTGCAGGTCGGAGGATCCTCAATTGCCCGCCCGCCCACCTCGGGCGTGGCCAGCGCATAAGTGAAGCCCAGCGCCGCCAGGAGCACGCCCATGGCCAAAGGTGCGCTGGCCCGGTTCAGAATGGCTTTTAACATCTTCAAAACGTCCTCCCGTAGGGGTTACGGCGCCTGGCGACAAATCGCACAGACTTTCTCGTAGCCCTTAAGAGTAAACAACTTAGCTCAAGATAGCTCTTGTAGTCACTGCCACCAGTCCTGTCAAGCCTGCGCCCGGCAAGACGGCTTGGCGACCAGAGCTAGAGCATGCAGAACACCCCCGCGCAGGTTCGGCTCTGCACCTGGGGAACCCCCGCTCCCAGGTTCTGTGCAGCCTAGACCCGATTGAGCTTGAATCCCTAGATGATTTCTCGGCGATTTTCGGCTGGAGCGATATTGGAAATCTTTGCACTAGAGCAAGTTCTGTTAATCGTGCTGCACGTAGGCTCAGCGTGCGGCTGGTTCGGGTTGCACAAGCGCAGGCTCTGCGGGCGCAGACGGGGCGCTCACGGGAGTGGGCTCCAATCGAATGTCGCTGTCCAGCTCAGATAGCAAGAGCCGCCAAAACCCAAAAACGGAGCGTTTGGCAAGTTCGTCGACCAGTTTGCCCTCGCGGTCGGTCTGGAGGCCGCCTAAGGCTTTCTGCACCTTCGGATCTTCGAAAGGCTTACGCAGCAGCGGCTGATAGCCATGGGCGTGAAAGAGCAACGCGCCGGCAGCCTGGAAGCGCACGTCGAACCGGCCGTCCGGACCGATCGGCACCTCACGCGTGGGCACGCCCGGCTCCAGGACGCAAACACGGCCTTTCAAAGGCGTTCCGGCCGGATCGCGCAAAACGCCACGCGCTCGGCATTGCGCCGGCTGGGGCCTTTCGCGTCCGCGGGAATCGAAGTAAATCGGGTTCGTCCAGGCGTCGCGCACGACTTCCTGGTGCTGGCCGCTGGTTTCCACCGCGCGCACGACGTACCACGCGTTGTGTTCTTCGCGGAACGGAAAGCGGAAGTCCTGGAGCAGCGTCAAACCTTCGGTCACTTTTTCGTTATGCAGGATTACGCCGTTACGCAGGATCTCGATCCGGTCCAAGCGTGCGCCTTGGGCCAACGACGCGTAAGCCTGGATCTGAAGCTGCAGCGGACGCCCGTCCGCGGGCAGGCGGTCACCGGGTCCGCGGTCGCGTTCGAAGACTTTGACGAAGAGCGCCGGCCCGAAGCTGACCGTCGCATGACCTCCGCGCAGCGCCGCGACGACTTTATCCCGAGTGGGCAGGCCGTCCATGTGCACGAAGGTCTGGCCGTACGGCACGCGCCCGGCTTCCAGGCTGCCGCCCGACGCCCCTACGATGGAGACGGTGTAGCCTTCGTCGAGCAGATTGAACCAAATGCGCCTGGCGCTCTCCGAACCGTCGAAGGCCAAAGCGTCGTAGGCCGGACCGGTGACCGTGGCGAAAGGCAACTCCGTGGGCGCGTACAGCCGCGCGGAGCGGTCGGTAGTCCGGTAATAGCCGTCTTCGGCCAGGCGCGGGAGCAGCGGTAAAATCGCGCGCTGCGGATCGACCGAACGCAAGCCCGTCAGGTCGGTAAAGACCGTCAGCGCGCCACGGCTGCGCAGGTCTTCGAGGTGATCGCGCAGGGACTGGCGCGGATCGTTCAGGTGCGGCGGCAAGTCGTTCCAACCGGTCATGCCGACGCCAAGCACATTGCCGCAGAATGGATGCCGCGGGCCGCGGAACGCCGGAAGCAGGAGCAGCCGAGGGCCTTGCAGTTCGTCGAAGAAATCCAGCAGCTCATGCGGCGGATGCTGGTTTTCGTCGAGCCCCCAAGGCTGCGCGGCGCCCAGGATCTGGACGCCTTCGGCGTACGCGGCGAGGACCGCGTCGGCCAAGTTGGGGCGCTTGCCGCCCCAGACCACGCGGTCTCCCCGGTCGGCGTTGAGTGCCAGATTCAAATCGGCGAGGTACCAGCCTTGGAACGCGAAATCCATATGCCGCGGCCGCGCCAAGACGGCTTCCACGGTCGCCACTTTTCCGGCTTCCACTTCCAGGCCCTTCAGGAAGGTCGAACGATACCGCCCGGCACTGACTTCGATCCGCACTTTGCCCGAAGCCACCGGCACGCGGAACTGCCCGTTGCACCAGAAGCCCACGCCCGGCAGCGGCGCGCCGACGGCCAGATCGCTGGCATCGACGATCTTCACCCGGGCGGGAATCGGTTGCCGCGTTTCCTGGTCCAGCACCACGCCTTGCAGGATGCCGCGGGGGCGGTCCTGCAGGAAAAACTGCAACGCGCGCAGCGCCTGCGGGTCGTCGGTCTCGATGTATTCGCCTTCATCTTCGGCCGTCGTACCGCGTTCGCCGGTTAACGCATCAGGCACGCTCGGCGGACCCGACGAAGGCTTATCGGGCGTGCGCTCTTTGAGCATCTGTTTGTTGTGTTCGATCACCTTCAGCAGCGAGCTGAGCCGGTCGTCCAGCTCTTCGCTGTTCTTCACGGGGCCCTTGCGCTGCTCCTGCTTCAGAATCTCGCTCAACGAGGGCGGGGTAGGCAGTTCCTCTTTGGGCTCGAGTTTGCGCTTGGGCGGCTTCCTGAGCGCAGCCTCCGCCTCGATCTCGCCGCCGGTTCCTCGCGGAGCTGGCGTTGGGCCTGGCTGCGCGCCGGCGGCGGGCGGCGTTTCGGCCGGAACGGATAACGGCCGGGCCAGGGGCGTCGCGCCCACTTGCGCGCGCGGGTCGTCTAAGCCTTCACCCCAAGCAAATCGCGGGCGGTCCACGTCACGCGCGGTGGGCGCGCCGGCTGCCGGCGTAAGCGCGCGCAGCAGCGTCGGAATCGAACCCGCATCGGCCGGCCACGAGCGTGCGAATTCCGGATCGCCGCGGCGCGGCGCGAAACCGCTCGCGACTGGCGCTTCGCGGCGTTCGGCGTCCGGAGCTTCGCGTGCCGTGTCCAAAGGAAAGCTACGCCGAAATTCGGGATCGCCCGGACGAGGTCCCATGCGCGGCGCCGGCGAGGCGGGCGCCTCTTCTTCCGACATACTCCACGCGCGCTTGGCGGTCTGGGCCGGAACCAACCATTCGCCGTTCTCGCCCATTTCCAACACTTCGGCTGGTGGAAGCGGAACGGGAGGCGCGGGCGTCACCGGCGGCGTCACCGGCTTGGGCGGTTCGGGCGGCTTTTCTTGGTCGCCAGGAACGCGGGGCTCGGCTCCGGATTCCGCGCGGACCAACCGCACCGGCGCTTCGCCGCCTGCGACCGGTACGTGCACCGCGCACGCCAGCACCCATGCCCAGATCCAACAGGCCGGCCAGTGACTCTCGCGAGCGACGTTTAAGCGCACAAGCGGCTCCACCGACCGGATCGATGCAACCCCTTGATTCTAAGGCCGTTGCAGCAACAAACAAGGGGCTGGTTCGAGACCCTATTAAGACGCTTGAAGCCGCGCGCATAAGCCGTCAATTTTACGCCGCCGCCGGTATGCGCAGCGTTGCCGGCATGACTTGCGGCGTGAGCACGCCCAGCGAAAGATATACCTTCATCAGATCGTCCACGCTCATCTCGGGGATGATTTGAACCGAGTCCTTCGGCGCGAAGATCAACCCGCCGGACATCGGCACTGGGCTGGTCGGTACGTACACGAGCAGCATCTCCTGCCCGCCCATGCGGTAGGTTTCCCGGTTGGCCAGCAGTCCCAGGAATCCCGCACTGCCTCCGGCTCCGAAAGTGCACGTACAGACGCTCATCTTGGCGAGGTCCTGTTCGCCGCTGCCTTTCATCAGGCCTACCACCTGGCTGACCGGCTTGTAGATGCTGCGAAAGATGGGGATCCGGTTGAGCAGGCCGTTAAAGATCGCCTCCAATTCGTGCCGCGCGAAGGTTCGGAACAACATACCCACCAGCCAGACGGCCACAATCACGCACGCCCAGCCCATCAAAGCGGCCAAGGTATTGTGCTCGACGAATCGTTCGCCGAAACCGCGGATAAATTCTCCGACCGGCGTGCCTTTGCCAAAGAGGCCGCGTACCTGCTCCACCGCCCAGGCCATCAAGCCGATGGTGATCGCGATCGGCAGAAGCACCAGCGCGCCGGCGACGAAGTTATTCAGGACGCCGTGGGTCCAGAGCCAGTTGAAGAATCGAACCATGTGCGCCTCCCCGAAGAACCGTACCGGTCCGGGCGCTGACGGAATTCGCCCGGCCGGGCGGCTTCAATTAAGCAATTTCTGGAAAGCCTTTACGGCTTCCTGGGCGCCCAGGAAACCAAAAAAGAGGAGCGTCAGTCCCAGTAAGAGGTTGATTACCCAGCCGCTTTTGAATCGATCGCCCACCCAGTCGCGCCGGTTGTTGAGGATCAGCAGCGTCAGAGCCAATAGCGGCATGAAGAACGCGCCGAAGATAGCGTACAAAAGCTGGATGCGTTTGACCGGGAGCCACAACAAGACCATGGGCAAGAGCGCCAACGCGACCAAGTAGAATTTGTACTCCCGCGTCTTCGCCAGATCGACTTTTTCCTGCGCCGCCGAACGACCGCGGCAGAGCAGCACGAAGTCGGCGAAAAGATACGGTACGCCCTGCCAGACACCCAGCAGGCTGGAGAAGACCGCGCCCCAGAACCCGAGCAAAAAGATCCAGCGACCCCACGGCCCCATCACCTCGCTCAGCCGACCGGCCAGGATGGGCGCGTAATCGTCGCCCTGTCCATCGAGCTTCAGCCCGCTGCCCAGGCTGATCATGGCCATCCCGAAGAGGGCGGTCAGAAGATAGCCCACGCCGAGGTCGAGCCGGCAGGCGCGCACGCCTGCCACGCCTTCGCGCCGCTCTTCGCGAATCCAGTAGCCGTAGCATAGGAGCGTGGCCGTCCCGCCCACGCCGCCCAGGACGCCCAGCACCCAGCCTAGGCTGGTCGAGAAGTCCGTGCCCGATCCGCTGCTGGGAATCCGGGGCACGAGAATGCCTTGAAGTACGGCGCTGGGATCGGGCTTCGCAAGTACCGCCGTGAGCAACACCGTGCCGAACATGACCGCGATGCAGACGGCCATCGCAATCTCGAAGACCTTGAACCCGCCGAACCAGACCAGCAGAAGTCCCGCGAGGCTGTGCCCAATGCCCCAGACAATCTTGTCCCGCCGCGCCGCGTCGCGCCGGGCAGCCTCTTCGCGAGAAGAAAGGCTGCCTTCGGACTCCCCTTCGCGCGCGACGACGGGCTCGGGTGCGTGCAGCGGCATCAGCCCGTGCCCGGCCACGCCGCAGCCGGACATCATCGCCGCACCGGTAAAGAACGACCACAGGAGGAGGTACGCGCCAAAGACCCAGCGAATCCAGCGCCCCAGCTTCTGGACCCAGCCTTCGAGCAGGGTCGTGCCCGTGGCCATCTGCCAGCGCGCGAGCCCTTCGTTCAGCACCCACTTCAGGATCGCGCCGTACAACGCCGCCCAGAGGATGGCGAGTCCGAGCTTGGAACCGGCAAAGCCGGCGGTGAGCAAGTCGCCGCTGCCGACACCGGTAGCCGCCACCAGGATGCCCGGAAGGAGCATGGCGAGGCGAAAGCGGGGACGCTGGGCTTCGTGCAGGGACGGTTCCGGGGTATGCGCGGGCGCATTCATGGGATCTCAGCCTATCCACCGCGTTCGAGCGCGCGCCAAGAAAAAGGGCGGGCCTGGCTGGCCCGCCCTCCTTAGGACGCGTACTCGAACGGCGTGGCTTACACGTGGGCGTTGTCCGCCGTCGCCGTCTTGGCCGGAGCGGAGGCGCGAACCGCCGCCATCGAACCCGAACCGAACCGTTCCAGCCACCACTTCGTCGCCGGAGCGGCCACGAAGATCGAGCTGTAACAGCCGACGAAGATGCCGACGATGAACGGGAACGAAAGGTCCCGGATCGTCGGACCGCCCAGGATAAAGAGAGAAAGCGTCGCGAGCATCGTCGTGCCCGCCGTGATCAGCGTGCGCGTCAACGTCTGGTTCGTCGCTTCGTTGATGATTTCGCCCATATCCCGCGTGGGATGCTGCGACTTGATTTCGCGGATACGGTCGAAGATCACGATCGTGTCGTTCACGGAGTAACCGATAATCGTCAGGATCGCGGCGACCATGTTCAGGTCCAGCAGGACCGGCAGGATGCCGGTGGCGTTGACGAGGCAGACGGCGCCGATGGTGACCGCGGCGTCGTGGAAAAGAGCCAAGCTGGCTCCGAAGCCCCAGGCGCCGCTGAACTCGAAGCGGAACCACAGGTACATGAAGATGCCGGCCAGCGCGGCCAGCAGCGCGACAAAGGCATCGCGGCGCATTTCGCCCGAGACCTGGCCGCCGTACTGCGTCTTGCGCCCGATCGCGCCTTCGACGCGGTGTTTGATGCTTGCCGAACGCAGCGCGCCCAGCACGCGCTGAAGCTCCAGCGCGTCCTCCGGCACGGGGGTCAACTCGACATACGCCCGCGTGCGGCCCACGGCTTCGTCGGCGACCGCCGCTCCGGCCTTCAGAGCTTGCAGCGTCTTTTTTACTTCCTGGTTTTCAGGTTCCTGCGCTACGGCTGCGACGGCCTTCTCGACCTCGGCCTTCAACTGCTCGTCGCTGGCATTCTGCTCGGAGTCCTTGTCGAAGCGGTCGAGCCGGATGCGGATGGCCTTGTGCTCCACCACTTCCACCGCGCGCGGCTCCAGCGGGCCTTTGAAGGCTTCCAGCAGCCGTTCGCCCAGCACTTCAATCACGGCCGCTTGGGTCACCCGCGTAGTGAGTGTGAAGCTCTTGTAGGTGTTGGTCCCTTCCTTCGGCGTACCGAACGGCTGCGCGTCCAGACGCACGGCGTCCCAGTCTTTAAGCACCTCCCCAATGCCGCCCGCCACTTCGAGCAGGCCTTCGGGTGTGATCTCCGAGCTGAGGCTGAACTGCGTCGTGCCCAGCACGGGCAGTTCCTTGACCAGCGCTTCGCGCAGGTCGTGCCCCTTCTTGCCCGAAGCGGCCAGCGCTTCCAGCTTGCCCTTCGCCGCGTCCAGGTCGGCCCGAACCGTTTCGCGCAGCGTCTCCTCTACCGTCTTTTCGACACTGGCCCGGTCCTGCTCCTGTCCTTGGGCGAAATTGAACTGGATTAACGTTCCGCCCGTGAAATCCAGGTCGTAAATCTTGTTGCTGACGACGCCCATCATGACGAATCCCGCCAGCGAGAGCCCCACCAGCGACATCGAACCCACGATCCACGGCTTGCTCATGCCCATGTAATCGAGATTCGGGTTCTTCATCATCTGCATCATGGGCAGACTCTCGATGGCATCGCGGGAGACCAGCCAGTCGAAAACTTGCCGGCAGATCCACAGGTTGGCCAGGATCGTGACCAAGATGCCCAAGGACAGCGTGACGGCGAAGCCGCGCACCGGTCCGGTGCCCAGGTAGTAGAGGATGATGCCGGAGAGCAGCGTGGTGAGCTGCGAGTCGAGGATCGTGACCACCGCGCGGTCGAAACCGTGTTGCACGGCCAGACGCACGGGCCTTCCGCGCGCCAATTCCTCGCGTATGCGCTCGAAGATCAGCACGTTGGCGTCGACGGCCATGCCCAGGGTGAGCAGGATACCGGCGATGCCCGGCAGGGTCATCGTGGCCTTAAAGAAGCCCAGCGCGCCCAGCAGGATGATCAGATTCAGCCCCAGGCAGACGACCGCGATGAAGCCGCTGACGCGGTAGTAGATCCAGATGAAGAACGCGACGAAGAACGCGCCCACCAGCGTCGCCAGGATGCCCGAATCGATCTGCTCGTGCCCCAGCGACGGACCGACCGTAAATTCGCTTTCCAGCACCACTTCCGCCGGCAGCGAACCCGCGTTCAGGACGTTCGAGAGTTCGCTCGCTTCTTCCTGACTGAAGTTGCCGGTAATCTGACAGCGCCCGCCCGTGATCGGCTCGTTGATGCGGGGAGCCGAGAAGCAGTTGCCGTCGAGCACGATCGCCATCTGCTCGCCCACGTTTGCCTGCGTGACCTGTCCGAAGTCCGTCGCGCCCTGCGCATCGAACTGGATATCGACCTGGAAACCGCCCTGTTCGTTGCGCGAGATGCCCGAGTGCGCGATACGCGATCCTTCCAGCATCGGCAATGCTTCGACGATGACCGGAATCCGTTCGACCTTCTTCTTGTCGTACGCGTCCTTACGCACTTCGAAGATCTGTTTGTAGCCGTCGGCTTCCTTGTCTTCCGACGCTTCCACCGCCTGAATGATCGCCTGCTGCTTGCTCGGATTCGCCACGAGGTGGAAGGTCAGACGGCCCTGCGTGCGAATGGCGCGCTTGATCTTTTCCACGTCTTCGGGGCTGGCCTTCGGCAACTGGATGCGCAGCCGGTCGCTGCCGTACTTGGTGATGGGAATGCCTTTAGTGCCCGTCGGGTCGATACGCTTGCGCACAATGTCCGCGGCTTTCTCGGGCGCCGTGTCCTTACTCTGAGTCAGTGCGGTGATCAGGTCCTCGGTGTGGCGGAGGTCGTCGGCCTTGGCTTCACCGGTCTCCACCTTGCCGCGCAGACTGGCCACGCGCTCCTGCTCCTTGGCGATACGGCGGTCCGTCTCGCTGGTGTCCAGGCGGTAAATCAGTTCGGTGCCGCCGGCCAAGTCGATACCCATCGGGTAGATGCCGTTGGAACTCAGAAACCAGAAATATCCACCGAGCCCCCCGGTCATGATCATCACCAGCGCCATGCGCCAAGCCTGCTTCTGGAATAGAGGGCGGAATGCGCGGTGCAGAATGAAGATCATCGCAATCAGGCCCAACGCGCAGATCCAGGGGATCTGAGTGCTCGGCCGGATGTTCGAATCGAAGAACGCGTCGAGTTCCTTCGTATTCTGCGAATTGCGGATCTTGACGTACTCGTCCTTCTTGGAATCCGCGAGCGGCGTGTAGTACGCCTTGATCTCTTCCTTGCCCGGCGCGAGGAAGATTTCGTCCAAGCTCTGGTTGATCTGCTCCTGCGTCTCGCGGTCCTTGGCCCGGTCGTAAGCGTTGTCCACGAGCGAGACTTTGCGCCACTCGTGGAAGAGGGTGTAGGTGACCGCGCCGTAAGCGGCCGATCCGATCAGCAGCGCGATCAGGAACTGCGGCAGCAGCGACATCGTCTTGTTAGGCATGACCCGTATCCTTTGTTAAAGCCGGCTTGCACGTCGAAAAGCGAATGCATCCCATCCGCGCGCTCTGCGCGGTCCTGCGCCCGATTCGATGCGGCGTGTACGGCGGTAGTCAGGCGGCAGGCGGTCCACGGGGAACGGCGGGAAGAGCGGTAAGCTGCGCCTGCGGGGCAGGCTGTGGTGCGCGTGCGAACTCCGGCGGCGCGAGCGCCTGGACCGGAACCCAAGCGGCCCGCCGCGGCAGAAGGGCCGCGGTCGGCACATGAAAACCTTCGTCCAGCAGGCGGCGTTCGAAGAGCGGCGCGGACGGAGCCTCGGCCTCGCCGCTTAATCCGCGCTCGATCGTCGGATGCGAAGGCGTGCGCCGTTCGGCGCCGTTATCGGAAGAAGGCCCTGCAAGCCCCAGCACCACCTGCACCGCCGCGCGGCGATCCGAGCCGGCCGGGTGCTCGATGACGCGCACCAGTTGCGAGACGGGCGTCCACGCCGCCGTCAACAGCGCCAGCAACACGCCCGTCAGGACGGGCGCGCAGAAGGCCGCGGGGCGGGTGGTGCGACGATTCACTTCTTCTCGGCCTCGGACTTGTGCTTCTTCGTGACGCCTTCGATCGAACTGCGCCGGAAGCGCAGCTTGACGTTCTGCTTCGGATCCACCTGCAAGACCACGTCGTCGGCGTCCAACTTCACGATGGTGCCGTGCAAACCCCCAATGGTTACGACTTCATCTTTTTCTTCGATGGTGTTCAGCAATTCCTGGCGCTCTTTGCGGCGCTTGCTTTCAGGCCGCATGATCAGGACGTAAAAGATCAGGAAGAACGGAACGATAATCGTCAGCAGCGGCCCCAGCGCTTCAAGCCCTCCGGGCTGCCCGCCGCCGCCACTGGACTGCGCCAGCACCGACCACGCCATCAGCAATGCCTGACTCATCGTGCTCAACTTTGCTCGTCTGGGCCGTCCGTCTCGTCCGCCGGCCGGCCGTAGGCCCGTTCGAACGAAGTACGAAACGCCGCGAAGCGTCCGGCCCGGATCGCATCGCGGCTCTGCGCCATTAAACCGAGATAGAACGACACGTTATGCAGCGAGGTCAAAATAGCCGCGTTCATCTCCCGGGCAAGGAACAAATGGCGCAGGTAAGCGCGCGAACAGGTCCGGCAGGCGTAGCAGGAGCAGTTTGGGTCCAGCGGCGCCGGATCGTCCGCGAAGCGCGCGTTGCGAAGCCGCAGTGTGCCCGCCGACGTAAAGGCCATCGCGTTCCGACCGTTACGCGTCGGCAGCGTGCAATCGAACATGTCCAACCCGCAGCTCACGGCGTGCAGGAGGTCCAAGGGCGTGCCCATGCCCATCAGGTAGCGCGGCTTATCGGCCGGCAAAAGCGGCGCGCTGAAGGCGATCCCCGCGTGCATCGATTCGGTTGCCTCGCCGACGCTGAAGCCGCCCAGCGCGAAACCCGCGAACGGGAGCCGGCACGTGCCTTCGGCGCTGCGGCTGCGCAGTTCCGGATCGGTCCCGCCTTGCACGATGCCAAATAGGTTCACGTCCGGCCGGTCGAGCCGCTCCTTCCTTACTATGGCGCGTTCGGCCCAGCGGATCGAACGGTCCACTGCGTCCACCAATTCTACGCGCGGGCACGGCAATTCCTTTAGATGGTCCAGCGGCATGATGATGTCCGCACCCAGTGCGCACTCCAGATCGACGACGCTTTCCGGCGTGAACATCCGCACCGCGCCGTCCACCGGACTGGCGAATTCCGCGCCGTCCTCGCTGATCTTTCGCAGACCCGGCAGGCTGAAGATCTGGAAACCGCCGCTGTCGGTAAGCATCGGGCCGTTCCAGCCGCTGAATTTCTGCAGGCCGCCTAGTTGTTCGACACGCTTCTCGCCCGGCCGCCAGGCCAAGTGCAAGGCGTTGCCCAGGACGATCTGCGCGCCGGCTTCGCGAAGCTGCGCCGGAAGCAGGCCCTTTACCGCCGCCAGCGTGCCCACCGGCATGAACGCCGGCGTCTCGAAGACGCCGTGCGCCGTCGCGACCTCGCCCGCGCGAGCCGCGCCGTCGTGTGCAAGAAGCGTGAATCGAAGCATGAACGCAGTGTACTCGGATTTTGGAGGGATGCGCTCGCGCTTCAGGGTGCCAAGCGTGACTCGATCTCCTGCCTTATAGAGCCCCGCACCCTTATTAATTAGCTCCAATCCAAAATCCAGATTCCAGAATCCTAAATCGAATCACTCGTACCGGTACTTGCCCGGCGTAATGCGGCACGCGCGCTTAAACGCTTTGACGAAGTAGCCGGTGCTCGCATATCCACAGGCTTGCGCGATGCGGTCCAGCGTCCAGTCGCTGCGCTTTAGCAGATTCCGGGCGTGTTCGATGCGGATGCCTTCGAGGGTCTTCTGAAACGACCGGCCGCCGGCTTGCCGGCACAGCGCCGCGAGGTAATTCGGGTGCAAGTCCAGCGCCCGAGCCGCCTCCGCCCGGCTGACGCCCGCATCGGCGTAACGCTGATGCAAAAACTCGATCAGGCGCCCCCACGTGTAGCGCGCTTTGCTCTGCGCGGCCTCGGGCCGGTCTTCGGCCAGATGGGTCCGCGCCAGGCGCAAGAGCGCGACGAACAAGTGGCGCTCGGTCTGCGGGTCTTCGTGGCGCTGCGAGAGATCGGCCAAGGCGTCCACCGTCTGAGCCCCGGCGCCGGAAAGCGGTTCGGCGGTGTGATAAAAATACGGCGTTCCGCCGTGCAAGCGACCGGGTTCCGAGAGATCGCCCAGCAGGACACGCAAGAAACTGCGCCGGAAGACCAAGCCGAAGAATACGCACGGCCGGTCGTACGCCGGGATCGACCACGCGTGCGGCGCCCAGAAGAGCGCTTGGCCGGGCGCGAGCGTGAAGTCCATCCGCCTTCCCGCGCGGCTCAACGCATGGGACTGCTGTCCGCGCAGCATGATCTTCAGCCGCGGATGTTCGTCGATCTTGAGCGCTTGGTCGCCGGCACGCACCGGGCAAGGCGCGGGACTGCCCAAGTACAGCGTCGAAAAATCGAAACGCTCCAGCATCCCGTCCAGCACACCCAGGAAGTACGCTCGGTCGGTGCGGAGCGGATAAATGCGCATGAGCGTCGTGACCTTACAAAAGTGCTATTAAACGTACTTCCTTACCATGGCCAAGCTTTCTCGGCAACGGGTAGATTGTCCGCATCACGGAGATCGCGACGCCGATGCACGACCCGCAAACGAATTGGAAGGCAGCGTACCGCGAGCAAGGTTTCGCGGTGGTTCCGGGTCTGCTTCCTACGGCCGCGTTTGAACCGCTGTGCTCGGATATCGAAGCCGCGGTCGAGCGCCATGCGCAGGAGCTGTTCCAAGAGGGGAAAGTAGCGGATATCTGCGCGCGTGAACCCTACGACCGCCGGCTGGCCAAGCTCTATACTGGACGTGACATGGGCGTGCGCATGTGGGACCAGGCCTTGCGTTCGTCTACGCTGCAGGACTTCGCCTCCCAACCGGCCCTCGCGGGGGTCTTGGCCGAACTGCTGGGCCCGGAGGTCTGCTTCAGCGGCGATTTTCACCTGCGCCCCAAGCTGCCCGAAAGTAGTCTTACGTCTTTTCCATGGCACCAGGACAGCCAGTACTACGGACCGCTCACGCGGCACATGGCGATCGTCACCGCCTGGGTGCCGCTGGTCGATGTGGACGAGTCCAACGGCTGTCTGTGGGTCATCCCCGGGAGCCAGCGCTGGGGCCTCCTCGACGGCGCGCGTGGAAGCGACCAGAACATCCGCACCTTCGAAGATGTCGAGCGGCGCGGCCGGGCGGTTCCGGTGCCGATGAAGCGCGGCGACGTGCTCTTCTTCGGCAACCTCACGTTCCATGCGAGCAAACTCAACCGTACCGACCGCGTGCGCTGGAGCCTCGATCTGCGTTACTACGAGCGGGCCGAAGCGCGCCCGCGCGAGCCGCTCGAGACCGAGGCGTACGCCTACTTCACCGGAAAACTGCGCGCCGCCGGAAGAGAACCGATGCCCGTGCGCCAGCCCGCACTGTCTTGAAAGCCTTGGGAGCCCGAACCATGGATCGCCCCAGTCGAACCTTCGTGCGCACCGTTCCCGTCCTGGATCGATACGACTTGGTCGTCTGCGGCGGCGGCCCCAGCGGCATTCCGGCCGCGCTGGCAGCCTCACGCGAGGGACTCAAGGTTCTGCTTGTCGAACAGACCGGCCAGCTTGGTGGCGTCGGGACCAGCGCCGGGGTCAGCCATCTGCTCGGCGGACGCCTCCCCGATAACTCAGGCTGGTGTGTTGCCGGCATCTTCAAGGAGTTGGTCGAGGGGCTCGCCGCGCGCGGCGGCGCCATCGATCCGCGCACGATCCGCGGCGAACGATTCAGTCCCTTCGGGTGGACAGGGAAGGTATCGAGCATCACCTACGGCGTGCCGTTCGATCCCATCGCCATGGCCGCCTACCTCGACGAGCGGATGCTGGAGGCCGGCGTCGACGTGCTTTATTTCACTGCCTTCGTCGATGTGGAGCGGGATGCCGCGGGCCAGCGCGTCGAGCGCGTGGTGCTCTTCAACAAGAGCGGGCTTCACGCGTACGCCTGCGCGGCCGTGGTCGACGCCACCGGCGACGCGGATGTCGCCGCGCGCGCCGGTTGTCCGGTGGTCAAAGGACGTCCCGAAGACGGCCTGATGACGCCCGCCACGCTGATGTTCCACGTCGACCGTGTCGATCAGGACACGCTGGCCGGCGAAATCTACCGCACCGGCTCCAACCGTTTTCGCGAATTGATCGCCAACCTTCGCGCACTGGGCGAATGGGACTTCCCGTACGAGATCTTCATCACCGTCCAGCTTCACGAAAAAGGCACGCTGATGGTCAACACCACGCGCATCTGCGACGTCGACGGTACCGACGGCCGCTCGCTCTCGCGCGGCATGATGCAGGGCCGCCGCGAGGTCCAGCGCCTCTTCGCACTGATGCGCAAGCACTTTCCAGGTTTTGCGGACGCGCGGATCAAACTTGTCGCGCCTGTGCTGGGCGTGCGCGAGACGCGCCGCATCGTCGGAAACTACGTCTACTCCGTCGCCGACGTGCTGGCCGCGCGCGACTTCGAAGACACCATCGGCTTCAGCGGCTACCCGTGGGATCTTCCCGATCCCCAACGTCCCAGCCACCAGCCGCTGCACGAACGCAAGGTCGGGCTCCCGCGCCCCGCCACGCCGATTCCGTATCGTGTGCTCGTGCCGCGCGGCGTCGCGAACGTGATCTGCCCCGGCCGTGCGATTTCCGTCGAGCGTGACGTGCTGGGGCCCTTGCGCGAAATGGGCCCGTGCTATGCCATGGGGCACGCCGCGGGTCTGGCATCCGTTCCGGTTGCGCGCGAGGGCGTGGCCTATGCGGAGGTGAATGTAGAAGCCCTGAAGATTCGCCTGCGCGCCGATGGTGCGGCGGTCGATGCGCCCATTCACGACCCCGGGATCGGCTTGGTCGCGACAATCGTGTGAACCCTTCCATTCAACGCTAAGGAAACTCTAACCATGCCTGCATGGACTGCCGAACCCCTGCACGATCGAATCGTCATTCGCGGACTGGCTTTTTCCGCCACGCTTCCGCCGCTCGGATTCCAAACCGACGCAGCGCTCGGACTGGTCCGTCCTTCCGCGATGTGCGGAAAGGTGCTGCATACGAACGAGCACGGCGGGCTTTTCGAGACGCGCGCGACGATAACGCCTTCTGGCGACTACCTGCTCATGTTTCCGGATTCGCTTCCAAACACGAACGACAAGTACAACGGCCACTACGGCGGGAAAAAGGAGCTGACCAACCGGCTCGTGGCCTTTCGTTCGAAAGACGGCGGCGAGACCTGGAGCGGCCCCACGGTCCCGTTCGAGATCGACTACAACCAGCACGGCTTCATCCCGCTGATTCCGCGCGGCTCCAAGCGCATCTACGGCTTCGGCACCCAGCCGATTTGGAACGAGTTCAGCACCGAACGCGGGCAGGGCGAGAACGCGCCCATAGGATTTCGCTACAGCGACGACGACGGGTACACGTGGTCCGATGTCACGCTGATCCGCCCCGTCAACGATCCGGGCTTCAAAGGCATGTCGGTGATGCGGATGTGCGAAACGGCTTCCGGCGCGTGGTTGCTGGGCGCGCACGAAGGCGATTGGTCCTACAAGCCGCTGATGACCCGCCAGTACATCCTGCGCAGTGAAGACCAAGGCCAGACCTGGCACGTGCTGCCCCACGCGCGCCACGGCGGCTGGTGCGTCCCGCAATTCAACCGCATGGACGAAGGCCGACCGATCGACCTCGGCGAGGGCCGCGCGTTCTGCATGATCCGAACCTGCGAAGGTCATTTGTGGGGCGCCTGGAGCGACGACAACGGCAAAAGCTGGACCGCACCCAAGCCCACGCCGCTCGTGCATCCCGACGCGCCACCGATGCTTTTCCATCTCAGCGACGGGAAAACGCTCGCCGCCTTCCACCATAACGAGCACGCCGATCTGAATTACCAGGGCCTCGACGGCCGTAACGAATGCCAGAGTCCGCGGCGGCAAGTCTGGGTCAGCTTTTCAAGCGACGGCGCTCGTACCTGGAGCGAGCCGCGCTTCGTGCTCGCGAACGCGCTGGCCCCGCGTCACAACAACGCCTGGATGGACCACCAGTGCTCGTACCTCGATGCCTTTGCCGATCGCGGCGAGTTGCACCTCTTCATGCCGCACCGCTGGCATCGCGCGCTCCACCTGCGCATCGCCGAAAAAGAACTCCTGGCGCTGCCCACGGCGAAAGAGCTCTCGCGTTTGAACTCTGAGTCCTGAAAAGGAATGCGCATGAACGAACCGAAGCTGCCCCATGCGGATGTCTTGCAACTCGCGCGCTGGAATACGCCGACGATTTTCAACGGCTGGGAGCAGATCACCCAACGCAACGCCGCGCGTGAAGGCTTCAACCTCGAAGAGGTCCGCGATTACATGCCGCAGATGGGGCCCATGGCGGGCTGGGCCGTCACGGTGGTCGTCGAACCCGGCAACCCCAAGCATCCGAAGACGAATCCGCACGCGTGGTCGCAGTACCGCGCGTACGTGGCCGGCCTTCCGGGTCCCAAGATCGTGGTCGTGCAGGACCTCGACAAACCCGCGCTGTACGGAGCCTTTTGGGGCGAAGTGAACAGCAGCATGCATCGCGCACTTGGCTGCGTCGGCACGATCATCGACGGCGGCATTCGCGACGTCGACGAGATGACCCAATCGGGCTTCAAAGCGCTCGCGCGGCGTCTCTGCGTCGGGCACGCCTTTTCGACGCCCGTGCGCTGGGGCTGCGAGGTCGAGGTCTTCGGCCGAACGATCCAGCCCGGCCAATTCATCCACGCCGACAAGCACGGCTTCCTGGCCGTCCCCGACGCAGACCTGCCCGGTCTGCTCGACGCCGCGCGCTTTATGGACGCGAACGAATGCGAGACCGTGATCCCGGCCGCCAAAGGAAGCGCCGGAAAGGCCGCGCCGGAAATCTGTGCGGTGCTGGACGCCGCGGGCGCCGAGTTCGGCCGCCGAGCCAAGGCCAAATTCGGACGCAAAGGCGAATGGTAAACGCGCCGACTCGTGCGGCGCCCGCTTCGAAGACTGAGCGCGCGTGACTATTCGCCGCCCATTTCCGAGGTATCGTCCCGCGGCCCTGCCTCTGCCGGCTCCGCAGGCGCCGGATGTACGAGGAAGTCGTCGGCATACGCGAAGCCGGTCCTCGGTTGCGCTTCCCAGAAGATCGTGGCGCTCCGATTTTCCGGACCGGTGGTGAACACCAGTTCTACTTCACGGTACTCGCGCGCTTCGGTCTTCAGGCGCATGGTCTCGCCGCCGAAATCTTCGACGCCAAGTTCGGACTCGCCTTCGTCGCATTGCAAGTACGCGCGCAGCCGGTAGGCCGTGTTGGGCGCCAGTTCGGCGATTTTTTGCTGCAGCCGAGCGCCGCCCGCGCCGATGCGCGCGGCGAACGAACCGCTGAACGGGCGTTCCCGCGCCAGCGTGACGCTGCCGCGGGCGCGCCATGGCCCCAGCGGTTGGGACTCGAAGCCTGGATTGAGCGCCAAGTTGGCCGGACGGCGCGCATCCGTTCCCGGTAAGGTCTTGGGCTTGGAAACGGGCCGAATCTCGTCGCCCGTCAGCTTGATCGCCGGGTGCAGCAGGATCAGCAGTCCCAGCGTGAACAGCATCGAGCCCAGCGCGAAGAATATGAAGACGCTCAACCGCGAGCCGATACGAGGCAGCTCGGCATTGGGGTCGCTGTCGCGTGCGGCGCGGTTACGGGAGGAACTCGCGGGAGACGATGCCATGGGTTGCGATCGGGCGCGGACGTCCTTTCTTTCTCTCCCTAGCGGGACGCCGAGCATACCCCCGGCCTTCGATCTGCCAAGGAGCGGGGGCTGAACTTCCGGCGTACCGGACTTGTTGGGCATCCGCAGTTGCAAGCGGGGCGCGCTTGCTACAGGCTTTTAAGACCCCCTTACGAAGGAGCGCAGCGATGGAATACGGCCGTGTCCCGGGCATCGAGCAGCCCGTCTCCCGCCTCGTGCTCGGCACCATGATCGTCAACTCCGACGATACCGAACGCAGCTTCGCGCTTCTCGACGCCTTCGCCGCAGCCGGCGGGAACACGCTCGACAGCGCGCACATATACGGCGGAGGCAAGAGCGAGCGCGGCATCGGCGCGTGGATGGAAGCGCGGGGCAACCGGGACAAGGTGCTGGTCATCTCGAAGTGCTCGCACCCCAATGGCGACCGCAAGCGCGTCACGCCGTACGATATCGCCAGCGACCTCCACGATTCGCTCGCGCGCCTGCGCACCACCTACATCGACTTGTACTTCCTGCATCGCGACGATCCCCAACTGCCCGTCGGACCCATCGTCGAAGCGCTCAACGAACACAAGACCGCCGGGAAGATCCGCGCGTTCGGCGGGAGCAACTGGACCCACGAGCGCCTCGCAGAAGCCAACGAGTACGCGTACAAGAAGAGCCTCACCCCGTTCACGCTTTCCAGCCCCAACTTCTCGCTGGCCGATCAGGTCAAAAGCCCTTGGGGTCCGGACTGCGTCACCATCAGCGGTCCGCGCAACGACGCGGCGCGGAAATGGTACGCCGAACAGAAGATGCCGGTCTTCGCGTGGTCCAGCCTTGCCCGCGGCTTTTTTAGCGGGCGCCTGAACCGCGAGAACCATAAGGAAGCGGCGCTCGATCCCAGTGTCGTGCACGCTTACTGTTACGAAGAAAATTTCAAGCGCCTCGACCGCGCCGCCGAACTCGCCAAGGAAAAGAACGCCACAGTCCCGCGCATCGCGCTCGCTTGGGTGCTTGCGCAGCCTATCGAGATCTACGCGCTGATCGGCGCCGCCAACCAGCAGGAGATCGACGAGAACCTTAAGGCGCAGAGTTTGAAGCTCACGCCCGCCGAACGCGATTGGCTGGACTTGCGCAGCGAAACGCGCTGAGCGCCACGGCTGTTCGAACGGCCGCCGTGCTTCGTCCGGAGGACGACCGATGCAACTGAACGAAGCCGAACGGGCGAGCGGGACGCTTTCCGCGGCCTCGCTGGCCCAAGCGGTGGAACTGGTTCGGCACGACGGCTATGTGGTGTTCGAAGCGGTGCTTCCGCGCGAGTTCATCTCCGAATTGCGGGCGGCATTTCTACCGCTGCTCGAAGAGACGGTGCGGCGCCAGCCCGAGAATCGCGGCTCGCGGCGCTATCAGATGCATCTCCCGTTCAAGCCGCCTTTCTGCGATGCGCGCTTCATCGAACACCCCATCGCACTGGCCGTCGTCGAAACGATCCTGGGCAGCGACTGCGTCTGCCAATATTTCGCCAGCGATACGCCCCTGCTGGGCAGCGACTACCAGGCGGTGCACAGCGACATTCACCCGCTTTTCCCCGAGAGCGATCTGATCGTGCCGGCCTACGGGCTGGTGGTGAACGTGAACCTCGTCGATTTTACGCCCGAGAACGGCCCGCTCGAGATCTGGCCGGGCGGGACGCATAAGATGCCCGGAGGCGTGGACCTCAAAGGACTCGCGCCGAGGATGCTCAGCCATGCGGTCCACATGCCGGCCGGTTCGATCCTGATTCGCGACCTGCGCGCTTGGCACCGCGGGACGCCCAACCGAACCGCTGAGCCGCGTCCGAACTTGGCTCTGATTTACGCGCGGCACTGGTTCAAGACCAGCTATCCGCCGATTCGCATTCCGCGCGCCGAGTTCGAGAAACTCTCCGAGCGCGCCAAGAAGCTGTTCCGGTTCGAGCAGGTCTTGCAAGACGCATGAGTCCTATTTAAGCGCGGCCTGCAGCTTTGCGATACCCTGCGCCACCGTACGTTTGAAGGCTTCCATTTTCTCTGAGCTGAACGGGTTGTCGGCCTTGCCTTCGCCATCGCGAGCGTCGGCATTCGACTTGCCAAACGTGAGCTGCGCGAGCACGCTGTCGATCGCCGTTTGAAGCGCCTGCGCTTCGGCCGACGCCTTGCCGGAGGCCTGTGCTTCCTTAATGAGTTTGCCCGCGGCTTCCAGGTAGCGATGGTCCCAGCAACCCGCGCGGATCCATTCCCAGATCGGCGTGCTGCGCAGGCCGCGCGTGGACGGATACGTCACGCCGTAATGCGCTTCGTTGTGCGACGCAAGATAGAAGTTCCCGTACGTCCCGCCGCCGTTGTAGACCCACTGGAAGAAGCCCTGAACGCCGTACTTCGTGCGCGCGAAGTACATGTACGTCCCGAAGCTGAAGCGGTTCATGCCGGTGTTGTAGAGCCACAAGCGTCGTCCCGCCTTGGATACGACCTCGGCATCGCGCGGTGAGTGCAGCCCCGCGCCCCAGGTGTCGATATCGGCCAGCGCTTCGGCCATGCCCGGCGGCGTTTTCGCGGGATCGCCGAGGTAGCTGCTGTCGAAGGCCACGAAGCGGAAGCCCGGCGCGCTCTCCTGCAGGATGCGGTGATGCTCCGCCAGCTTCGCGGGGACGCTGCCCGGGTGGACGATGTACTCGTCGTCGGTGCAAAAGGCGATGGGCAGCCAGTTCTTTTCCTTGGCGTGCACGCGCACCGCGTCGAAATAAGCCTTCACCAGTTCGGCGTAGCTCGACGCGCCCCACTTCTTCGCTTCGGCGGCGTGATCGGTCTGCACGCGCAGCGAGACGCCCGTCCCGATTCCGTAGCCGTTCAGTTCCTGCGTGAAGCCCGCCGCGCGCGCCAGCTCCATCCAGCGGTCCATGCTGGAGAAATCGATCTCTGCCTTGCCGTTCTCGAACTTCTTGAGTGGGATGGCCACCAGCGGATCGACGCTGGTCAGGCCGTGCGCGCGCGCATCGGCGAGTATCTCCTTCCACGCCTGCCAATACGATTCGCCCGTGGGGTCCAGGGCCAGGTACGCTTGCGATGGCCCCATCATGAACATACCCATCGGGAACGACGGCTCGGGGAGCTTCAATCCCCAGACCTTGAGCGAGACGGGAACTTTCAGCTCGGGAAATTGAGCGCCGGACAGCGCCAGTTCGCCCGCGTAGGAGCCGGTTTCGGCGTCCTCGGGCAGCTCGAACGTGATCCAGAAGGAGCGCGTCACGCCGGGGCGCAGTTCGACGGGACGCACGGAAACTTCATCCAGGTACTTCGGTGTGATCACATAGACGGCGGTCCGGTTCAGCGCCTTGTAGCGCAGCACACGCACCTTCGCGGCCAGCGTCTTGCCCGAATGCGCGTGCTTCACCGTGCAACTCGCGCGCTCGATCGCGCCAAGGTTCTTGAGCGGCAGCAATCCGAAGCAGCCGTTTACGGGCTCGCCCGGCGCGCCGGCCAAGTCCAGCGCGGTGCGCTTGGCTTCTTCCGCGCTGGGCTGCGAATTCACTTCGACGATCCGGTCGGACGCATGCACGAAAGGCACGTACCCGCGCGCCTTCTCTTCGGTCGAGGTTTCGTACGCGGGCCCTGCCGGAGGCAGCTTTTCGACGTGCTGCGCCTGGAACTGGTCCTTGCGGAACCCGTCGAAGCCGGCCAGCCAGCGCTCCGCGTCGTTGGCGCTATCCTTTGGCCAGATCGCCAAGCCGTTGAGCATCACGCTCCACCACGCGCCTTCGAAATCGAGCTTGAGCTGCCCGCCGGTTACTTGGACTTCGAAGCGTTGCGGCATGAACAGTTTGGCGATGTACTTCTCGTACAGATCGTCGCCGGGCAGGTCCTCCTCATCCTGGAAGCGATGCTCGTAGGCCTTGAAGCTTTCTGCGTTGAAGATCTGCTCGACGACCGTCTTCCCATTGGCGCGGACGACGCGGCGTTCGAAGGTCTGCCCCCAGCCATTCCCCGGCGCGCCGAGCATCAGCCAGACGCCGTAGGTTCCGTCGGGCAGATCGATTGCGAAGCTCGCGTTCGTGGGCTGGCAGAAATCGCGGCACAGATCGTCCGCCGGCCGGTGCCGGCCCAGCACCTCGTTGATGTCGAAGTCGCGCCCGAACTGCCCGCCGGGCAGCCAGCCGAAGCCTTTGCCCGCCGCGTACGCGTCCTCGCGCGAGACCTTCGTGAACGCCGGCATCACCGCGGCGTTTTGCGGGCCGAAGTCGAAGCGCTTCAAGCCCGCGACGGGAATCTCCTCGACGCCCTTCACCAGCCGCACGTTGTCGATGAAGATCGTGGCTCGATCCACCGCCAGGTTGAATTTCTTGATCTCCTTCACCTCGATGGACTTACCGCCGTTGGGGCCGGTCATGCCCCCGACCGAAAGGCGCAGCGTGTTCAGCCCCGGCTTGAGCATGCGTTCCCAGTTGTGGCGGTCCCAGTAGCCGGCGTTCACGTCCTTGGCCCGGATCCAGCCGCTGACGCCCACCGGTTTGTCCGATGGATTAAAGATATCGATCGCCAACGTGTCGTAGCTGCTCCAGTCGGCTTCGAAGCCGCTGAACTGCACGTTTCCCGCCGGCGCGCGGCTTTCCAGCTTCAGCGCCTGCTTTCCTTCCGTGGCATGCTCGGCGGCGGGCGCCATCGAAGACTTGCCTTTGAAGTCCTCGGGATAGTCTTCCAATTCGATCTTGCCCGGGTCCGAACCTTCGAACGAATAGAGCACCTTCGTCTCGAAGCTTCCGGTGCCCTTCACGAGCCGCGCGTGATCCAGGTAGATCGTTGCCGGTGACTTCGGATCGTCGCTCGCGAACTGAATCGCGATCATCTCCAGGTTCTTGAGATCCAACGCGCCCTTGCCGTTCTGGCGGTTCAGGAGCCCGAGCGAGAAGGCGAGCTTGCGTTTGCCCGGTTGCAGCGTGAACTCGTAGTTGTACCGCGTCCACCAGTCCTTCCCATCCTTGTCGCGGATAAAGCCCGCGACCTTGACCGCGCCGCCTTCGACGAAGACGTCGTACACCAGTTGGTCGTACTCGCCCCACTTCCCGGCGTAATTGGTCCCCGCAAAAAAGAAGACGTTGGGCGAGAAGGGCTGGTCGAGCTTCACCTTTCCCGCGAACTTCCCCTGCGTCGCGTGGTCCGGTACGCATTCGATCCGCTCTGGAAATTCGAACGCCTGCTGCCGCGATTCGAAATCGAAGAGCAGCGCTTCCTGTTCGCTTGCGCCAAGTCCGGCGGCGGCCGGCAGCAGCACGGTGAGCAGGAAGGCGAAGCGAGTCATGGCGGTCATAGGCAACTCCTATAAGGTAAGACCCGAATCCCGAATTCGTTCACGTGGCGCGCGGAACGGCCAAGCTCTCGCGGCCGACAAAAGAGACGGGGAACACCTCGCGCCGCGCAAGCAGTTCCGGCCGGGCGATGCGCTCGCGCAGCAGACGCACCGCCGCCGCGCCGGAGGGTTCCAACTCCATGTGTACCGACGAAAGCCCCGGCGAAGAAAAGTAGCCCATCTCGCCGAAGCCCACGATGCTGATGTCTTCGGGCACGCGTAAGCCGGCATCTTTCGCCGCGGCCAGCGCGCCCAAAGCCATCTCGTCGGTCGTGCAGGCCAAGGCCGTGGGCGGCGGACCGGCGCAAAAGAGCCGCGCAGCGCAGTCGTACGCTTGTCGTCCGCTCGGCGGAACCGGCATCAGGCGCTCGGGCAAAAGGTCGATCCCGCGCGACCGGAACGCGCGCTCGAAGCCGGCCTTGCGGTCGGCGGCGATCTCGCCCAGTACCGCGCTGCGCGGATCGTCGCTCGATGCATGCACGAAAAACGCGGCGTCGCGGTGACCCAGATCCAGCAAGGCCGAAGCCGCGAGGTATCCGCCTTCCTCGTTGGCGTGCGTCACGAAATCGAAGGCCGCCGGATGCGACGGCATCGCGCAGTCGTACAACACCGTCGGCTTGCCCGTTCCCAGCAGCGCATACAGCGTGGGGCGGTCGGTGATGCCGATTACGATCACACCGCTTAAGTCCGCTTCGTGCGCAAGGCGGAGCGCCAAGTCGTCGGCGTGCTTTTCTAACAGCGGGCGCATGCCCAGCGAAACGCCGGCGCCGCATTCCAAGTGCATGCCTTGCAGCACACGTGCGTAAAATAATCCATCGCGAGCGTCGATCCGCTCGCCGCGAATCACGAGCCCCACCTTGCTCGCCGCACCAAGTGCTGCTATGGGCGGCAACTCGGGTGGCGCGGGCTCCGCGCCAGGACGCCTCACGAACGTCCCGCGCCCGGAGATCCGCTGCAACAAGCCTTCTTCCGTCAGCTCGACCAGCGCCCGCCGGACCGTCATCCGGCTTAAACCCAGCTCGTCCGCCAAGCTCCGTTCGTCCGGAATCGGCTGGTCAGCCAGAAAGCGCCCGGCCAGAATTTCACGCTTCAAGCTTTCCTTGACCTGGAGGTAAAGCGGCATTGGGTCATCGCGGCGCAAGCTGATCATAGACCGGAATACACCCGACTATACCAGGATGTCAATAATTTCGATATTTCACGTAACCTATTTAACTATATACACTTAAAAAGAAAGCCTCCCGCGAAGGGAGGCATTCAAGAACATGGGAAAAGCAAGAGCTTAGTTTGCACAGGCGCTCGCACCGGTTTCCTGGACCGCCTTAAGCGTCTCGACCAGCAACTCCCGCCGCCGCCGCTCACGCTCCAAGCGATCCGTATCCGCGCCTTCGTTCCGCATGCGCTCCAAACGCATATCCACCACTTCACAGACCGTGTGCAGCATCCGCACCGTATCCTCTACCGTCCGCAGTTTCGTGATCGTCTTCATAGTCTGCATCCTCCCGGTTGATTATCGACAGCGCCGGGTTCGCACTTCACTTCGTTCAACGTTCTTGGCCTTGAAAGCCTTCGATCAAAGTATGGCTTCGGCTCAAGACTCTATTCCTTTTAACGAAACGAACCCTTTCGCAGTCACGCATCGAATTCTTGCACGCGTGCAGGACTCTTTTAAGCCTCTTTGGCGAGCGCGGCGCTCTACAAATCAGTGACGTACGTAAGCGTACTGGCTTGAATGTATTTTCAATCATGCGGCGATCGGCGCTCGATGCGGTCTGGGGCCACTTGCGGCGCGCCCGAGGCCCGGTAACCTGATCCGCTTTCCCGCCGTGTGCGCCTGACGCTGCGGTGGGCTTCGCGAAAGGACTCCTGTCATGGCCGAGAAGTGCATTCTCCTTTACTCCGGCGGGCTCGATACGAGCGTCATCGTTCACTGGCTGGCGCAGAAGGGGTACGAAGTCGTCTGCGTGACCATCGACGTCGGTCAGCAGGAAGACATCCAGTTCGAGAAGAAAGCGCTCGGCAGCGGTGCGTCGAAGTTCATGATCCGCGACATCACCGAGGAGTTCGTCAAGCAGGGCGTCTATCAGTGCATTCGCGCGCAGGCCAAATACGAAGGACGCTACCTGCTCGGGACGAGCATCGCGCGCCCGTTCATGATCAAGGCCATCTGCGATGTGGCCAAAGCCGAAGGCACGTCCGTCATCGCGCACGGCGCGACGGGCAAAGGCAACGACCAGTGCCGCTTCGAGTTGGCCGCGTATGCGCTGGTGCCCGGCGCGAAGATTATCGCGCCTTGGCGCGACGCCGAATTCCGCAAGCTCATCCCCGGTCGCAAAGAAGCCATCGAGTACGCCGCCAAGCACGGCATTCCGATCCAGGCCAGCGCCTCCAAGCCCTGGTCCACCGATCCGAACATCCAGCACCGCAGCCACGAGGCCGGCGAACTGGAAGATCCGTGGCTGCGCCCGCGCGACGAGATGTACCAACTCGTCACGCCGCCCGCAAAAGCGCCGGACAAGACCGAGACGGTGGAGATCGAATTCGAACGCGGCTACCCGGTGGGCTTGAACGGCAAGCTGCTCGAGCCCGTGGCGCTGCTCAACGAATTGAACACCATCGCCGGGCGCAACGGGGTGGGGATCGTCGATATGGTCGAGAACCGCTTCGTGGGCATGAAAAGCCGTGGAGTCTACGAAGCCCCCGGGGCGACGGTGCTGTACGAAGCGCACCGCGATCTTGAAGGCATCACCCAAGACCGCAAGGTCGCTCAAATCCGCGACGGCCTGATCCCGACGTACGCGCAGCTCGTCTACGACGGCTTCTGGTTCCATCCGGCCAAGGAATGCCTGGACGCGCTGATCGACGAATCGCAGCGCCACGTGACCGGCACGGTGAAGCTCGAACTTTACAAGGGCGGCGTGCGTACGGTGGGCCGCAAGAGTCCCCACAGCCTCTACGACGAATCGGTCGCGACGATGGAAGGCGGCGGGAGCTACAACCAGGACGACGCGACCGGATTCCTGCGCATCCAGGGTCTGCCCACGCGCATCCAGGCGCAGATTCGCGCGCGCGGAACCAAGCGCTAAGCGCGGCGTCGAAACCAAGCCACGTTTAATGTCCATAAAGCTCCGCGGGCGACCACCGCGGAGTTTTCATTTGGCGCGTGGATTCATGACGTAGGCGGGGTCTTGCGCAGCAGGTCGATTCGCCCGCGATGATAGACCCATCCGTACAGCCCGTAGAACAACAGCGGACCCAGGTGCAGGCCCCCCAGCGCCAGAAGCAAGTGCGTCCATTCGTTCGAGTACAGGAAAAAGATGGCACCGGCCAGACCCATTCCGATGGGCAACACGGCGATAAACAAGATCGTCAAGTTGGTGAAGCTTAGTGACTCCAGATCGTCCGTCCCGCCCGCAAAGCGCATCGTCGCGATCAGCGGTTGAAAGGCCAGGGCGATCCAGACCGCCTTCACGGCCACCAGCGCGCCGCTCAGCGCCGTGCCGCCCCAATAGTTGGAGTTGATCGCCCAGCTTGCCGCATGGACCGTGGCCAAGGGGAGCCAGAAAAGCGCGCGCAGAGTCGCGGTCTTTATGAAGATCCTCGACATCTGCGCGTACCCCACCGGATAGAAGCTGTGGCGCGGCCCGAACTGATTCCCGCAAGGCAGCATGGCGAAGCCGCAGTCGTAACCGCCCGAAATGCCGAAGGCCCAGAGCGTCGCCAAGATTGCCGGAAGCAGGTGCACCCATCCCGGCAGCCAAGGCGCAAGCCAGATCAAGGCCACGCCCAAGACGGTCAGTGCCGCTGCGAACCGCCAGCCGCCGGTCCATGAAGGCGGGGCGCCCTCCATGAAGGCCGCGATGGTACGCTCGCGCGGTGTGAACCAGCGCCCGGCGCAGCGTTCGATAAATCCCAATTCCTCCCAGCGCCAGCCCGGCGCACGCAACATTTCACGTGCCGAGGCTTCGCAGGCCGCCTCGTACTCCGTTCGCAAGAGCGCGCGTGCGGCGTCGCGGTCGGCTTCGAGCACACGCGCTTCAAGTTCCGGTATCTCTTTATCCGGCGGCGGATCGAGGCGCGCATCCAGGTTCGCGTCGAGATGGCTTTCCGCCGTGGCCTGCGAGATCGCCCGGTCCAGGGGCATCTCGTATTGCCGCGCGGCCCAATGCAGCGCCGGACCGCATGCGTAGATCAGCAGGATCGCCGGAATCGTCGCCAGGACGGCCCAGGGATCGCCGCCCAGCACGCCCTCCAACAACGCCATGTTGGTCCAGCCGGCCGGAACGGCCAATTGTGCCATGGGCGGCAATTGCGGCAGAAAGGAGCTGCGGAATACGAACATCACCCATGCGCCGACGCTTAGAATGCCGCCGGCCAGCCCCAAAGGCCAATGCGGCACGAACGCCGCGGCCATGGCCGCCAGCGCGACGACGCATTCGCCCTGCAGCCAAGCCAGCATCGGCACCGCCAGCCAGCGCCAGCCGTTCAGGCCGGCGACCAGCCCTGTTACCGTGTAGGCCGCGGCGAATACGAACGCATAGCCCCAGGCTTGCCGCCGCGTCCGCGCCCATTGATACATGAAGAAATCCCGGTCGCGCATGGGCAACGCCGCCAGCGCGACGAACTCCGGGCCTCCGCCCAGCCGGCCGAGCAGGTCATGGGCTTGGCGCAGCGCCTGACCGGTGGTCCACATCGCGATCAGCAGCAGGACGCCCGGCATCGCATTGGGTTCGTGCACGGCGGCGAACAAGAACAGGAGTGCGAACAGCCACCACAGCCAAGCGCCTTGAATCGTGCGCCGATGCGCCTTGCGTACGCGCTTGTATTCGCGCCAGAGTTCGGACGAATCGCGCAGCGCCGTACGCGCCGCAGCGCGCAGCCGCTTCCGAAGCGCCCGATCGGACAGATTCAAGCGTCGCCGTCCTCTGCGCGCAGCCGCGCGAACAGATCTTCGAGCACGCCTCCGTTCGAGCCCATGGCGGCGCGCAGCGCTTCGAGCCGGTCGAAGGCGCGCACCTGGCCCTTGTGGATGACGCAGACCCGGTCGGAGAACGCCTCGGCGAGATCCAGAAGTTGCGTGGTGTAGAGCACGGTTCGCCCGCGCTTGGCCGCTTCGCGTGAGGCGCGCTTGAAGCTGGAAATTCCATGCGGATCCATGCCGCTCGCGAACGGCTCGTCCAGCAACCACAACTCGGGGTCCACCGCCAGCAGTCCCGCAAGGGCCGATTTGTAAGCTTGCCCGCGCGAGAGCGCCTGCGCCGGCGCGTCGATCAGGGGCAGAAGGTCGAAATCCTTGAGCAGTCCGACGATGCGATCTTCCCAGCCCGGCTGCGCATCGGCTTCGTACAGTTTAAGAACGGAAGTAAGGTGGTGGATCAGCGTTCCGCCAGGCACCAGCGGCGGGAAATCGGGCAAAAAGAAGAACTTCCGGCGCAGATCCAGACGGTCGCGCGCGAATCGTTCGCCATCGTAGCGAATCATTCCGCGATCGGGTGCGGCGATGCCGGCCAGGCAGCGCAGCAGGGTGGTTTTACCGGCCCCGTTGAGTCCGAGGACGGCCACGATCTGTCCCGGCTCGATCTCGAGGTCGACATCGGCCAGCGCGTTCAGCCCGCCGTAGCGTTTGGACAGGCCGATCAGTTCGATCCGCATGCCTTCGGTTATCGGCTCGAAGCGCGTCCGGTCAAGCGCGGCCTTCGAACCGCTCGGGCCTTACTCGAGCGGTGTCAACGTCAGGGTCGCCGGATCCAACCGCAGCACCATGACCTCCATGCGGCTGCAGTTTTTAATCCGCACGACTGCTTTCAGTTCGGGATCGTAGATCGGCGAGAAATCGCGGCCGGCCGCATTGGGGAACTGGAATTTGTCTCCCGTGCAAGGAGCCGTGAACCACTTTCGTTCGCCGAGCTTGTAGAAATACAGTTGCTCAGGAGCGGCCTTGTCCTGGGTACAGACCAGCAGCGCCGCGTCCAGTTCGGGGATGTACGTCGAATCGCCGTGCGCTTTGACGAGCGGCTTGCCTTGAAGCTGTTCCTTCGCCCACTGCTTTGCCTTGAAGTCGAAGCACCATACCTCGCCGGTGTCGCGCGCGAAGTAAACCAGCCGGTCGCGCTTCGTATCGTGGCATAGGTGCCCGTGCTCGTCGTGTTTGGGACCGCTTCCCGAAATCACCTCTTCCCACTTGCCGGCAGCCACATTGGCCTTGGCCAGCGTTCCCGTGCTGTACGCGTACAGGCCGTGCGGCGTGGAACAGAACGAGACTTGCGACGCGACGCCGTATTTGCCAGGGCAGACCCCGATGTTCGTGACGAACATGCGGTGCTTGAGGTCGTACACGTCGCCGATGTAGGTAATCAGGCTGTTGCTCGCGATGTCGATCCCGTAGCTCTTGCGCGAATGCGTCGGCAGCAGCGACCAGCCTCCGGCGCTGATGCCTGGCGGGCCGGAGACCATTCCGTGCAGCCAGACGGGGTTGTAGTTGGGCGCGTCGGCCATGCCGACCCAGCGGTCCATTCCCACGTCGTACTCGATCACGTCGGCGCCGGGGTAGGTGCTGTGTCCGCCGCCCCAAGCGTAGGCGCGGTGGGTGCGCGGATCGTAAATGTTGCTGCCCCAATCGCGCCCCGGCGGCACCCAAGGCGGCTTGCGCAGCACCCAAGTGTTTGCCGGCTGTGCGGCGACCGCGGCCAGCCCGGCCTTCGGATCCTTCGAAGCCAGTTCCCCGGCCAGATACTCGTCGGGGAGTTTCGAACCCCAGCCCTTGCCTTTGCAGTGGTAATCGAGCTTCGGGTCGCGAGCCGCATCCGTGGGCGCCTTCGGCGCGGACGCCACATCCAGCTTTAGCGTGAAGACCGGCATCTTGTTGTTGCGCGATGGATTCGGGTATGCCGCCAGGACCACCAGGCCGCGCTTGGGATCGAAGTCCGCGCTGGCGTGAGCCGCTGGCGCGGGGAGATCCAGCCCCAGCTTCGTCCATTCCCCCTTGACCGTGTTGAAGGCCCAGGTGTCCTTCAGCGGCGTCCAGTTCCCGCCGTATCCGCCCACCAGCAGCAGCGTCTTCTGGGCGGGTACGTAGACCAGCGCGTGGCCCGCTCGCGCCTGCGGCGAGACCGGCGTCTTCACCTCGCTCCAGGCACGGCTGGCGCAATCGTATACCCACGTGTCGCCGATACAGCGCATCAGGTCGTCGCCGCCGAAAAGCACGATCTTCTTCGCGTCCGAGTCGTAGGCCAGGCCCGGCAGGATGCGCGCGCCGGGTTGCTTGCTCAGCGGCTGTTCGATCGCCTTCCAGCTCTTCGTGCTCTCCGAAAAGGTCCAGGTGCCGCAATGCGACGGATACCAGCGCCGGGCGGAGGTCACGCCCGAATCGTCCGGCGTCAGCCGCCGCACGCGCTTGGCCGCTTCGTCAAAGATCCAGTCGCCCGGCTTCACCGGTTCCTTGTCCGCGCTCATCCGGCCCCACACCCCGCCCCCGCCGAACGAGACCGCCTCCTTGTTGTGCGCGTCGTAGCAGAGCGCGCCCCATAACGGGAGCCGCTTGCCCGCCTTGTTCGCCGCCTCGCCCACCGGCACCGGCAGCACCGCCTTCGCCGCCGGGTTGTACGCCTCGAAGTCCTCGCTCATCGAGAGCGGACTCAGGAGCGGCTCCCACACCACGCTTTCCGGATCGAGCAGCCAACCGGCGGTCGGTTGCTTTTTCGACGACCACCACCACTCCTGTTTGAGAAACAGAATCTTCTTCAGCCCCGGCAGGTAGACATAGCCCTTGGGCGAATCGAACGTGTCGGGCGTAGCGGGCGTCTTTCCCGGAGCAAACTCCCACTTGGGGTTCTCGAAAGAGATTTTGCGCAGGCCGGGGCCTTCCTTGGCTTCCGTTTCGGTCAGCATCGGCGCGACCACGCCGCAGTCACGGTCCGCGAGCCAGAGGAAAGCCGGTCCGGTGAGGCTCGGCCAGTTGCCCTTGGGCGGCGGATACGTCCCGTCGCCCAGCGGTGTCCAGACATTTACCTGCGGATTCCCGAGGTTCGGCTGCGCTTCGGAGGCGCGCACCAGCGCTGCGGCCAACACGGCACATGCGAGTAACAGAGCGATTCTTGGCATGGAGGCGCCTCTTTTTGTGTTCATTTGGCCGTGCCGGGCAGGCTGCCAGGGGTGTCGGAAAGTTTGAACGCAACGGTTTTCCAGCCGCGGCCAACGATCAGGTGAACGTTGTTCACCGGGTCATAATCGTGGCGGTGGCGGATCATCTTTTCACCCACCAGCGCTTCGGCGTTCGAGCCTGTCTTGTACCAGCGGTTATCGCGGGGGCTGAAATAGAAGAAATCTCCTTCGGCGAAAACGACGAAGACGCGATTGCGCGGATCGTAGACCGCGTTGCAGTCGTGCGTGGCCGGTGCTTCGCCCTGCGTCTCGACGGTCGTCCACTGTCCGCTCTTGAGGTCATATTTGCAGAAGAGCTTGTTCTGCGGAGTTTCTTTAGGTCCGCGCGGGAGCGCCACCAGCGCTTCCTCGTCGGGGAAATACTCCAGGCCCGCATAGGAGTACGGCAGACCTTTCGGAATCTTGCCCAGATCGCGCACCTCCTCGGTCTTCCAGTTCACCGCGCGAAAGGTCCCGGTCTGCGCGTAAAAGTAAATCCAGTCGGGCTCCTTGGGCCAGACCGCGGAGCCGACATGATTCATCGCCAGCCCGGCCTTTTTGCTTACCGACCACTCGCGTTTGACCGGATCGAACGTCCACAGCCCCGAGCCTTTGTAGCATTCCTTGTAAACCGTTCCGTCGAGGTACGAGCCGCCGATTTCACCCACCAACTGAGTGCAGATCATCAGCGACTGGTTGGGCGGCACCACCAGTCCGTCGTACGTGTGGCGGCTGGAAGCGTAAATCTTGCCTTGGTATCTGAGACCGCCAAGGGGCTTCTTTTCCGCGTCGAAGAGCGCATTCTCGCGGGTGTACTCTTTCGGCGAGATGTCCGGACTGAGTTCGGACCATTGCAACGTGGCGGGATCGAATTCATGAACGCTGTTGGGAAACTTGCGCGTCGCGTGCCCGCCGCCGAAGGCGTAGAAGCGGTGGCGGTGCGGATCGTAGACGATGCCGCTGAAATCGAGCACATTGCCGTCGCCTTTGTAGCCCTCGCTGGCCAGCAGCGCGGACTTCTCGGCCAGACCGGCGAGCTTGGGATGGGGCGCGAACCGGGCCGCCGGTTCGCCCGCGTACGACGCCGCGGCAATGCTCAACAGCACGAACAGGATCGAACGCATAGTGCATTTCCTCACTTGAGCGGCTGTGCGCCGAGCGTCGCCGCGTCCACCTTCAACACCTGGAGGCAGCCCTTCTTGAGCGCGCACAGCGTGCCCCAAACTAAATCGCGCTTCGCGTCGTACACGAGGCCCAGGTCCACACTGGAGCCGGCCTTGCCGCGATTCATGAATTCCGCGCCAGGCATCTTTGCGGCCACCCAGCGGTTCTTTTCACAGTCGTAGAAAGGAACCACGAGACCGCCTTCGCCCTGCAAGAGGAAACCGAGCATGACCAGATCGCTCTTGGGCAGATAGACCGATTCGCGCGCAAACCGGCTTCCCTTGATCAGGTCCATGCCTTCGGGGTTAAGTTTCTTGACCTCGCCGCTCTTCAGGTCCGCGGACCAGACCTGACCGTGCGGGCCTTCCTTGCCGGTTGAGGTGGTGAAAAGCAGCCGGTCGCGCTTCGAGTCGTAGGTGACCGTCGAAGCGTCGCAGACCGTGTGAGGCAGCGGTTCGCCGGTGGTCGGGATTTCCTTCCAGACCTTCCCGCTTTCCAGCTTCCACAGGCCGTGCTTGGATTGGTTTTGCTTGGTCTGAGTCCAGCAGATCATGCCGCTGGGTGTCGAGACCAGGTAGTTGATGTACTTACTGACGGCGAAGGGCAGGTCTTCGAACTTTTCCGCGTGCGGCCACGTCCGTGCGATCGGATCGTAAAAAAGCGTCATCCGAGTCTTAATGTATACGACGCGCTTGGTCGTCGGGTCGTACTCGTAGGCTTGGTAATTATGATTACCCCAAGGCGCCCCGTTGAACCCCCACATCCCGGGGCCGTTCAGGTCGTAGTTGAATTCCAGCGCGAACTGCGGCCGGCACGCGATGCTCCAGCGCCCGGTGGCGATATCGTAGTGCGCCATGTCGTTGCCGAAGTACGAACTGTGCCCGCCGCCCATGTGGAGGATCTGGTCGCGATCGGTGTCCAGCGCCACGGTGCTCCACCCGCCGCCTTGCCGGTTCTCCGGCCAGCGCGGGCACTCCAGCGCCGTCCAGGTGTTGGGCGTAAGGTTTTTCAGCACGGCCGCCGTGGCGGAAACGTCCGGCTCGGGGACATCCTTCGTGTACCACTCGGGATCGAACGAGCCGCTGCGGAACTCGAGCGTCCCCGGCGGCACTCCGAATTTGGAGGTGCCTTCGGAGTCGTGCGCGGAGGCGTCAAGCCGGCAGAGCCAAGCGCTGTGCGCACTGCCTTTTTGGGTGCCGGGACCGATCCATAACACCGTATCGTCATCGGAGACTGCGGCTACTGCGGCGCTATCGGCTCCGCCTCGGCCCGTGTAGTCGGCCGGCCCGTTCTGCTCGAAGCGGCGAATCAGCTTCCAGTCGTTTGCCACGACATCGTAGTTCCATACCTCGAAAGGGAGTGGCTTGTATAGGGTGGCGCAATACGCAGTGGACGAGGTGTAGCCCTTGCCCCCCAGCAGAACGATCTTCCCGCTCTTCGGCAGACGCAGCAGCGCGTGCCCGAATCGCGGCGCAGGATTAATCGGCGGCTTCCGCTCTTCCCATGTGCGTGTCGCACAGTCGTAGACCCAGGTGTCCGCATAAAGCTGGTCGAGGCGGTCGCCGCCAAAGAGGACGATCTTTTTCGTGGCCGGGTCGAAGACCATCGGCGCGAGCGCGCGCGGCGGCGGTTCGACGGCAAGCTCCAGCTTGCGCCAATCGTTCTTCTCGGTCCCGTACACCCACGTGCCCGGCGCGCCGTTCTCCGTCGCCACGCCGCAGCCGCCGAAAAGCAGGATCTCCTTGTTCGCTTCGTCCGCGCACAGTGCCGACCAACTCAGGCTTTCGCGGTACGAATTGACGGCGGGCATCGGGCCGACCGGCGCTTTCAAGTCCTCCCATGTACGCGCCTGCGGATCGTAGCGCAGCACGCGCCCGCAGATCAGCGCGTAGACCTTTCCGTCCCACGGTGCTCGCGTGTAGTGGTACCACAGGCACATATGCCGCCGGTTCGGACGTTGCAGGCCTTCGTCGTCGCCCAAGCCGAAGAAGGGGCTCTTGAAGCCCACGTCCTTGACGTTGCCGGTCTCGCCGCCGCGACCCTCGGCGCCTTTGGGAAGTTCGTTGCGCCACTGCCTGTCCGCCGGATCGAAGCTCATCACGTCGTACGGACGTTCGCCGGTGAAGTGGTGGCTGATGGCGCCGCAGAAATACACGAAGCGTTTCAGCTCCGGTGACCAGACCAGGCCTGGAGAAAAACCGGGGCCGAGTCCGTTTTCGGTCACTTTGGTCCACTCGTTAGCCGCGGGTTCGCCGCCCATGAGCGGCATGGCGAGGCCGGCCAGCAGGAGCAACAGAGGCAGGTGCTTCATGCGAGTCTCCTTTTGCTCACAGCCTGGATTGTGCCGGCCGCCAGCGTACGAACTCTTGAAGCCGATCGAACCGGACTCACGCGCCGACGTCCCCGCCGCGCCGCAACGCTTCTTCCGCCGCTTGCGGGCGAATCAGGCTTACGCGCACGTCGATGCGGCAGGCCGGACCGTCAGGCTGAGCGCGCCGTTCGCGCAAGCGGCTCAACGCCAGCCGCGCCATTTCCGACGGTTTCCAGACCAGCGTCGCCGGAACATCACCGCCCAGAAACGCCGGCGCCAGCGTCTCGCGGTACTCGTACGCATTGGCCCAGCCGACCAACTCCACGTCCTTGCCCACTTTAAAGCCCGCCTGCCGGATCCCATCTGCCGCGCCCAGCGTCATCGCCACCCAAGGGCAGATCAGCGCCGTCGGCCGATCCGCGGCGCTCAGCAGCGCCTGGACCTGACGCGCCGCGCCTACCGCATCTTCGTTCGAAGCGATGATCGCCAGATGCCGGGGATCGAAATCCAGCCCCGCGTCGTTCAAGCCTGCGCGCGCGCCCGCGAAGCGTTCGCGCCAGTGTGCAAAGCCCCGCGTCGGACCCACCCAGCCGATCCGCGTGTGGCCCTGTGCCACCGCATACGCCGCGCCCAACCGCACGCCGTCCACGTTGTCTTGGATCACCATGTCCACGCCCGGCTCGGTCGAATGCGCATCGACCACAACAAACGGCAGCCCGGATTGCTGCGCCGCGCGGATCAGAGGAAGTTCACTCCCGTCCAACAGCACCGCTTGCACGCGGGCTTCGGCCAATTCACGGAAGACTTCCGCCGCCGGACGCCCTTTACAGCCCACCGCCAGCAAGGTTCCGCTAGCCCCCACATGCGCTTGCTGAAACGCGTTCAGGATCTGAGCGTGTGTCGAATCCCAGCGTTCGTGAGGCCCCGCCTGCGCCAGTACGTACGCCACCGTCTGCACAGGGGAATGGGCGCTTGAGCGCGGGCGCACGCGGTATCCTTTAGAGGGCACCGGCTCCAACAAGCCTTCCGCCACCAACCGCGCCAGCGAGCGTCGCACCGTCACCCGGCTTACCTTGTAGCGCTGGCCCAACTCGCGCTCCGCCGGTAAGTACGCATCCGGACCCCACTGCACGCCGCCGACGAAGGCTCGTAGCGTCTCCGCAAGGTCGTCCGTCAGGTTTCGGCGAGCGGTTAAGAGCTTGGTCTGCATCGGCATTCCTTTGGTATTAAACTGATACTATAGAGGTATATACACCGGCGATGGCGTATCGCGCTGGATCTTTTTGATTTCTATTACTGTAGATGTGAAATGGAGTTGCGTGATATCGACTAGATTCATTAAGTGTCACGCCCGGACTTGTGTTCAACCCACCCCAATAGGCATGAGCGATCGCCTGGGACTACAGTTCCCGAAGGGCCAAGTTAATCCAGCCGGAGTCCCAGTGGTGCTTCAGGTCGGGTCGAGGCAGGAACGTGTGCGCCGCCCTTGCGCGCTTCAACGCTTCGGACAGTTCGACCATCTCCGTATGAAAGTTCGCGCCAGAAATCAGAATCAGCCGATGCGTTAGCGATACCGCAGTGCGAAAGGTCTCCAGGTTTTCCATAGGCAGGTCCGTGCGCCATGCTTCATCGCCAGGATAAAAAGGAGCCGTACCCCAATTGGGGAGTTTCCTGCGCGCGACCGGCGCATCGAAGATCACAGTTGCCGCGATTCGGTGCGGAAGTTCCCGCGCCAAGTTCCAGGCGCCCAATCCCGACTTGCTGAAGCCGAACAGCACCATCCGTTCCGCGCCCAGCGCTTCAATTTGCGCGGCGGCTTCGCGGCGCACCTGAGCGTTGTACCAGACCAGATGCGGAAAGCGGACCGTGTGGATGCGCAGGTCCGGCCGTCCGCTAATCCGATCCGGGCTGGAGCCAAAGGTTAGGTCGTTCGGCTCGGTGGCGGGCAGGAAAACGAGATGCATTCGTAAAGCTCCCCGCTCATGTGCGCCAAGCGCCGCCGCATGACACTCGTTCGATTAAAGATTACCTCATTTAACAAAATGGGCGGATTGCCTACCACAAAACGAGCGTAACCTCGTTCTACTCCGGGTCTTTGCTTGCAACCGGGTGGCGTTTAGGACGCACAGGAGCACGCATGGTCATCGAGTATGCCGTAACTATCGTCGAGTCGAGGACGGGAACCAAGGCTGCGCGTCTGGAGGTCGTCGGAGGGCTTGATCCCAATACGCTTGACTCGTTTAAGGAAGTCGTCGAGAAGCTCTTCGATCGTGGCGCGCGCAATCTGATTCTCGACTGCTCACGGACCAAATTCATCAGTTCCAGCGGCTTGGCCGCATTGCTGAACTTCTCGGATCGCTTTGCGGTCGCCGGCGGCGGCATGGCTATGACGCACGTTCCGCACAACATCTTGCGCGTGATTTACCTGATGGGGTTCGATAAGCACCTTACCGTTTTTGCCGACGACGCTACCGCGCTGGTCTGGTTCAAAGGCATCGCGATGGGCATGTGATCGCGCCAGACTTACGGATCGCGGTGCACCGTTTCAGGCGCGAAGGCCGGCAGACAAACAGCGACATACTCCGCGCCTTCGGGCTCGGGCGAACTGTAGCGCACCCATTCGCCCGGATGCGCGATGACGGCTTGGCCCGCGCGGATTTCCAACGCGCCGTCTTCGAAATCCACGCGCAAAAGCCCGCGCAGCACCAACGTGTACTCCGCGAATTCCGGGCGCTGTCCGGGCTCGATCCAGCCGCCCGGCGAAACCATCCGCGCGACGCTGACGCTTCGCGTTCCCGAATTCACCGCGCCCACGAATTCCTCGATGCGTTTGGGCTTATTCCCCGCCGCTTGAATCACCGTGGGTTGTTCGATCTTCGTGGGCATGCGCGCGCTCCTGGGCCGCCAGGGCACCATCCCATGCCGGGCGTGCGGATGCAACGGAGCGGTGCGCGAGTGCGGTCAACGCGTGGTAGAGCCGGCCCGCGCTTCTACTTCTCGTCTTCTTCCGCATCTTCGGAGAGCGCGCGGTAATACTGATCGACGAGCGTGCGGTATTCCTTCGGCGCCTGCTCGTCCTCTTCGGCGCGGATCTCGCGCGCTTTCAGCAAGCGCTCCACCCGGCCGTGCAGACCGCTACTGACTTGATCGAGCGCCTTCTTGGCGCGCTTGAGCGGCTCGCCGCCGCGTTCGGTTTCGGGCGTTTCTTGCGGCGGCCCGGGTTGCTTCGAAGCTTGCGCTTGCGCCTGCTGCAGTTCCTTCATCGCCTGCTGAAGCTGGCCCAACTCCGGTGCGCCGGGCTCCAGCCGCTCCAGTTTCGGTTCGAGCTTCTTCAGATCTTGCTCCAGCTTCTGTGCGGCTTCTTTGGCTTCCTTGGGCTGACCGGGTTCTTGGCCGGGCTCCGACTGCGGCTGGCCTTCCTTCGGATCCTGCGCCAGCTTCTTGGCCTGTTCGGCCGCTTGGCGCGCTTCCTGCTCCAGCGCCTGGAGCTTGGAAAGCGCATCGCCCGTCGCCTCGGCCTGGAACTGTTCGAGCTTCTGCTCGATCTTTTTCACCTTCTCGGCCAACTCCTGGCCCTGTTTGCCGGCTTGTTCCGGAGTCGGCGTGGGGCGGTCCTGGCGTTCGGCGGCCTTCTTGGGATCGCCGATCTGCTCCATCCCTTGCGCCAGCGCTTCCATGTTCTGCGGGAGTTTCTCTTCGGCCGAGACGTCCTTGGCTTCCTGCGCCACCTGTGCGGCCGCGGGATTGGCTTCGCGCGCCAGCGCTTCCAAACCTTCGAGTTCCTTTTCGAGCCGCTTGGCGAGGCGCGCGGCTTGCTGCTGCTTGGCGGCGGCTTCGTCGCGCTTCTCGGCCGCTTCGCCGGCCAGCGGCTTTTCAGCGGCATCCTTGGGCAATTCGCCCGCCGTCGCGGCGGCTTGTTCCTGTTGCTCGCGCGTCTGCTTGGCCAGTTCCTGCGCGGCCTTGGCTTTTGCTTCCAGCGACTTCCCGGCGGCGCGTTCCAGCTCGCTCACCGCTCGCTTCAGCGCTTTCTCGGCATTCTCGGCCGCGGGTTTGGCGTTCTCGGTATCCTGTCCCGCCAGCTTGGCCGCGGCTTCGCGCGCCTGCTCGGCCGCCTGTTGCAACTGCTGGCTCGGACGTTCGCCGTTGCCTTGATTCTTCAGCGCTTCCAGATTCTTGGTCTGCTGCGCGAGCGACTCCGCGGCGTCGGCCACCTTCTGTTCTTGCTCGGCCAATTGGATCGGATCGCGCTTTTCGGCAAGGCCCTGGCCGACCTTTTCCTGCTGCTGAGTCAGTTGTTTCGTCTGCTCCAGCGCTTCGGCCAGCTTCGCCATGTCCGCGGCCTGCGTCTTATTCAGCGCATCCTGCACCGACCTCGCCATGGCATCCATGGCGCGAGCGGCCTTGCGCTGATCGTGCTCCGCCTGCTCCGCCGCGCCTTGCTTCAACGCCTGTTCGGCCTTCTCCGCCGATTCGCGGCCCGGCGCGCCCGCGGCGGCCTGTTGCTGCGCTTCCTTTAAGGACTCCGCGCCTTGCAGTCCTTCCCGTTTCGCGCGATCCGCCGCCTTTTGAAGCCGATCGGCCAGATCCTTCAAGTCCTGGCCGACTTCACCCTGCTTGCGCGCCATATGGCTCATCTGGGCCTGTGTCTGCTGCGATTCGCCTTGCGCGCCCGGTTGCTGGCCGGGTTGAGGCTGCTGGCCAGGTTGTGGCTGCTGTCCAGGTTGCGGTTGCTGTCCAGGCTGTGGTTGCTGACCGGGCTGTGGTTGCTGACCGGGCTGGGGTTGCTGACCGGGCTGGGGCTGTTGTCCTGGTTGAGGTTGCTGTCCGGGCTGGGGTTGTTCCCCCTGCTTCGGATCCTGCTTCTGCCCCGGCTGCGGCTGAGTGTCGCGCTGCATGTCCTGATTGGCCTGCGCGAGTTGCTGTTGGCGCTGGGCAAGTTCCTCCGCGTCGCGCTGCAGGTTCGCCATCTCTTTGCGAAGTTGCTGCTCCATCGCGTCGCGCGCAGCCTTCTTGGCTTGCTCCAGATTGCGTCCGGCCTGTTCGGCGTTCTGCTTGGCGTCCTGAGGCTTATTCTTTTCCAGATCCTTCTGCGCTTGCTCCAGCTTCTGCCCGGCCTCTTGAAGCTGATCGGCACTAGGCTGCAATTCTGGATTGCGGCGGGCCAGTTCGCGGAACTTTTCTTCGCGCGCCTTGGCTTCGTCGGCCAGCTTCTTGAGCGCGTCCTGCTGCTTGCGCGTCAGTTCGCGCTGCTCTTTCTCGCGCTTCTTTTCTTCTTCGGTGGGCGGCTGGCCCAGGTTGCGCGGCGGGGGCTGGTCGAGCTGCATTTTTTCCAGCCGCTCGATCTCGCGTTCGATCTCCTTCTCGCGCTCCAGCATCGGCGGCAGTTCGGCCATCTCTTCGCGCGCCTGCTGCTGGTCCTGCTGCTCCTGGCTCTGCTTTTTCTTGCGGTTCTTGCGCGACTGCTGGTTCATCGCAGACTTGAAGCGCGGGTCGCCTTCCTTGTCGGAAAGCAGCAACCGGCGCGTCTCGGAAAGATGGCGTAACGACTCCATCTCCGGCGGCACGGCCGGTTCGGGGCGGTTTCCGGTCAGTTCGTTCCCGGCCTCGGTCATCTTTTCCGAGGCCTGCTCCATATGCTTCAGTTCCTTCTCGCCGATCGGATTCGGCTGCGGCTGCGGGCCGGGCGGATGGCCGTCTGTGGCGCGCGGTTCTTCCTCGGCCGGCGCTTCGGCTTTGGCCAGTTCTTCTTTGATCGTGGCGGTCAGTTCGTCGAGCTTCTGCTTCAAGTCCAATTGCGCCTGAGCCGTCTTCAGTGCATCCTTCTTTTCCTGCTCGGCGCGCTTCTGGGCCGCTTCGGGATCGGGCTGCTTCGCGCCGGGCTCATCCAGCGTATTGCGCAGCCGCGCCATCGCGAACGTCTCTTTCAGCAGCTTCTTCTGCACTTCGATCAGCTTATCGAGCTGCCGCACCGACTCCGGCGTGGGCTGGTTTTGCGGCATGTCGGGGTTTTGCGGCGCGTCGTATTCTTCTTCGTCGTACACGGTCAGGAAATGAATATCGCTCTTGGCCACCTTAGGGCCGTTCAGCGTATCGTTGTCCAGCGCATAGGCGTAATAGGCGAGCACCTCGCCGCCCTTCAGCCCAAGGCTGCCCATGTCCCACTTGAGCTTCCCCTCGGCCAGCGTCGGAGCCGGTTCGAAGCGCCGCACCATCTTCTTCTCTTCTTCCATGCCCAAGCTGTGGTAAATGCCCAGTTCGAGCAACCCCACGTCGTCGGTCCCTTCGATCTCCAGCTCGATGGTCTGCTCGCGGTGGATCATCAGGTCGCGCGCGGGCTTCTTGATCTTCACGCGCGGCTTCTGGTCTTCGAGCGCCTGGATGCGGTAGCTCGCGGCGCTGCGGTTCGAGCGACCTTTCGGATCCTCGACGCGGAGCTGGTAACGGTCGTCGCCGGTGACGGTGAAACTCAATTCGCCCTTGCGGCCCTCGATCTTCGCGAATTCCGCGCTGCGCCCCGATTCGAAGGTGGCTTCCGCGCCGGCCAAATGCGTATTCGCTTCGATCCGCACCGTCACCTGCGTGCCTTTTAAGGCACGCACTTCGCCCATGCCCGCGGGCAGGACTTCGGGCGCCTTGCCGGTGTACGCGGGGTATTCGAGTTTCACGTCGAACTCGTCGATCTGCGGTTCCTGGTACACGTTCAGCGTGAACGGTTCGCTTTCGGCGTCGCCCGCCTTCACCATGCAGGTGACCGGTTCCAGCAGGCGGCGCAGCGTCACGTGGTACGCGCCGTCCTCGCCGCGTTCCATCAGGCGATGCTCCCACGGCGCTTCCGGATCGTCGCCCGTGCGCACCAGCAGCGTCGCTTCGTCGGGCCGGCGTCCCGATACTTCGACCGTGACCGGGACGCTCGTCTCGACGGGGAACTCCCCGCCGGCCGGTTCGATGCGTTCGATCAGCGTCAACGTCGGAGCGGGCACCGCGGCGGTGGGCATCAGAAAACGCTGGAATGTGGCGCTGAAGAGGCGCGGGTTGATCGCTCCGTAAAGCCCTACGCCCGCGGCCACGACGAAAGCGGCCAGCAACGCCCAGCCGGCCGCCCGCCAGCGGACCGTGCGCCGGAAATCCAGCGGTTCGGCGCGGCGCTGCGCTTGTTCCAGCAGCGCGCCGACCAGCGCGGGACTTGAGGTGGCTTCCGCGAGCTTCGCGTCACGCCCGAACTCCAGCGCCGTCGAAAGCTGCGCTTCCAGTTCGGGGTAAGCGCCTTCCACTTCCCGCGCCACATGAACCGTGCCGCCCAGCTTTTTCCAGGGACGCACCACCACCCACGCCAGCACCGCGCCCACGCCGCCCAGCGTCAGCGCCAGCCAGAAGAGCCGCGAACCCACAGAGAGCTTGAAGAGGACGTCGATCAGACTGAAGCCGAGGAACGCCGCCGCAAAGACCGCCAAGCCCAGCAAGGCGCCGGTCGCCAGGAACTTCATGCGATGACGCCGCCGCACGCCCTCCACGCGCCCCTCGATTTGCGCCCACGCATCCCGTGCGCGACCGGTGAGCTGCGGTTTGACGGGTGGCGGTTGAGTGGTCGTCGACATGCCGTTACTCCTTCGCGGGCATCGGTCTTAGGCACCGCAGAGAACGCTGAGCGCGCAGAGATTCTCGAGGGCTCATGCGCCAAGGTACCTCAGCGCGTTCCGCGTTCGCGGCGGTGAACTCAAGCTTAGTCTCCCCAGAAGTCACGCAACGCTACTTCCAACAGCAGGCAGGCCAGCGCGGCCACCAGCAAGTAGCGCCAATCGGGTGCTTGAGCTTTCAGTTCCTCGTCGGCCTGGAGGGCCAGCTTCGGGCCCTCATCCGGATCTTCTTCCTTAAGGTTGGACGCATAAAGGGCTTGTATGGCGGCTAAATCCTCGGCTTTCAGTTCACTTTCCGCCGGGTCCAGATTGACCGCCCACTGCGCTTGTTCAGCCAATTGCCCGGGCTGATAGGTGGCCGTGTAAAGACCTACCGTGTCTGTAGTTAGATGGTCGGATCCGGTCAAATCCAGGGTGTCGTTGTGCGGCGCGGGACGGGCCAGGCGAACGGTCGTCTGCGGTTGGAGGGCCAAGCCCGCCAAAGTCAGGTCTTCGCCCACCGTCAGTTGCCGCTGCGCCCCTTGCTCGATTCCAGACAGATGCTTTACGATCTGGTGCATCAGCGGGACGAAAACGGTCCGCTTGGGCAGGTCGGTATCCTTCTCCGGACGCGGCAGGAAGCTGAACATCAGCACGCGCCCCAAGCCGAAGGGGCGTTCGACGGTCATGGGACTCCCGTCGCTGAACGTCGCCAGCACCTGCCCCGGTGGGCGCTCGCCGGCCGACAAGTCCTTCGGGTCGGGCTTGAAGTGACGCAGGAACTTGGGCCGCCGCAGTTCCTGCTCGATTTCGCCCTTAAACGGTGCAAAGAGCGGGTGGTCCACCGCGAACGTATCCAGCGAACTGAAGCGCGCTTCTACCAGATTGCCTTCGAAGCGTTCTCCCGGCCGCGCGGGCAGCAGCCCCTTACCTTCTTTCCAAAACGGTCCGTTGTAGAAGCCCGTGGCCAGCGTGCCGTCGCTGCGGCCCAGGAAGAGCACCAGATTCAGCCCGGCTTGAACCGCTTGCTCCAAGGTGGCCAGCGTTGCGGCCGGCAATTCGGTGACGCCGACCAGGAAGAGCACGTCGGCGCCTTTCAGCACGGCCGGAGTCAGATCCCGCGCGGCGACGGTATCGACGCGTACGGCTCCGGGGGGAACCTCCTTGGGCGCTTCGCCTCCGCGCGGGCGCGGATCCAGCGCCATGCGCACGTAGTACGACTCGTCGAGCCACGCGCCGGATTCGCGCAACCGGTCTTCGGCGATCACCGCCCGGATACTGTCGCGCAGATGCAGTGCGAAGAAACGCCGGTCGTCGTCGGGCAGCACGTCGCGCCCGTCGATCTCCACCCGCCCGTGCACCGGGCCTGCTTTGGGGAATAGCGCGGTGAGTTCGATGTCGCGCGCATCCCGCGGACCCAGCCCCACAGTCCGCTGCGCGAGAATCTTGTCGCCGCTCAACAGCCGCACTGCCAACGCCGAGGCTTCTCCGTCGCCGTGGTTGCTGAGGCGCACGGCGAACCGGACCGGCCGGCCCTCCAACCATACGTCGCTCTTGGCCCGTACTTCGTCGAGGCTCAAGTTGTTCAGTTTGCCTGGGACTTTGCCGTCCGCGTGCGGCGGCCGGATCTCGATCTGGACCGGACGCGGCATGGTGACCGCGCGCTGGCCGGTTTCGGCCAGCGCCGTACGGTCCATCTGATTGAGCTGCAAGTCGCTGATCAGAAGCACCCGCCGCCGCGGCGCGGCGCTGTCGGCGAGCAAATCGAGCGCCGTCTGCAGCGCTTGAGCCGGATCGCCGCGCACGAAACCGGGACGCGTGCGTTTGGCCAGCGCTTCCTTGGTGGCCTCGAAATTTCGCGCCAGTTCCACCTCCGGCCGTCCCGGATCGCCCGTCAGTACAAGCCCCAAGCGTTCCAGGTTCTTCGCGGATGCCGCGACCAGCGCCTGATCGACCGCCATCTGCCAGCGCGTGGTCGAACCGTCCTGCGCGGCCATGCTGGGCGAGTCGTCCAGCACCAGCACCAAGTCCTCGCGCAATTCGCCTGAAGGACCGGCCAGCACGGCGCCCGCCCGGTACGGCCTCGCAAAGGCCAGTGCGATCAGGATGCAGGCCGCGCAGCGCAACAGCAGCAGCAGCAAATCGCGCAGCCGCAAGCGGCGCGTCTCGCGCAGGACCGATTCGCGCAAGAAGCGCAGCGACGAGAAGACCAGCGTGCGCTTGCGAAGCTTGAAGATGAGGTGAATCACCACCGGGAGGGCGAAGGTGGCGGTGCCGGCTAGGAAGAGCGCGTTCAAGAAGCCCATGCGAGCTTTAGTCTAGCGGAGCCCGCGCGGGGCGAAAGGCCAAGCCAGGGAAGAAGCAGACCTGGGTATACTTCCAGGAACGGGGGATGCAGGCTGGCTTACGCTACGCGTCGCGGTCTTCGAGCGGCATCGCCTGCGGCTCGATGTTGCCGATATCGCGCCCTTCGGCGGCGGCCTTCTTCTTCTCGTTCCAGCGCTTGACCCAGTTCTCCCAGCTCCGCCCGGCCGCCGGATCGACGCCTGTGAAGGCGACGCCCGCGATCTGCTTGTAGGGAATGGTCTGCTGATCGTCCTGGCCGCGCGGAATGAACTCGATATAGGGCTCCGGGGCGCCCGCTTCCCGATTGAACACAAATCCCACGCGCTCCTCGCCGCCCACGAGGATCAGCGTCACGTCGCCGCGGTAGTCGAAGGCTTCTTCGAGCACCAGGCGCTTATCGGCCTCGGTCTCGATCTTCGGCGTCCACTTTTCGAGCGTCTTGCGGCTCTTGATCTCTTCGTGGATCGTGCTGTGCTTTTCCTGCGGCATGGCGGACTCCTTGGCGCATCAACAACAAGAAGGGGCGCTCAATGGCGCCCCGGCTCTTGTGCGTATTCTCGATTCACGGCTCAGTCCGCGGCGGCGGCGCTGATCGGTTCCGGCTGTTCGAGCTTGCGTGGCTTGTTGGGCCGGTTCGCCGGCACGTGCATCGGCTTCTCGTACGTCCCGACACTCTTGCCCGATAGCACGAACCATGCCGTGCGCGCAAAGCCGCGCAGGCTGCCGAAGGTGTAATCCACGCTGGTCGGTTCGTAGCCGCAGTGAACCATGCAGTCCTTGCACTTCTCGTTTCCGCTGCGCCGCCCGTAAGCGTCCCAGTCGGTCGTCTCCATCAGCTCCTTGAAGGTCTTGGTGTAGCCTTCCTGAAGCAAATAGCAGGGCTTCTGCCAGCCGAACATGTTGTACGTCACGTTGCCCCAAGGCGTGCACTCAAGGTCGATGTAGCCCATCAGGAAGTCCAGGAAGAGCGGCGACTGGTTGAAGACCCAGGAACGCTTCTTGTTCTGGAACATCTTACGGAACATCTCGTTGCTCTTCTGGCGCTTGAGGAAATGTTCCTGGTCGGGCGCCTTCTGGTAGCTGTAGCCGGGCGAGACCATCATGCCCTCGACGCCCAGTTCCATCATCTCGTCGAAGAAGCGGCGGTACTTCTCGGGTTCGGCGCCGTCGAAGAGCGTCGTGTTCGTCGTCACGCGGAAGCCGCGCTTGATCGCCTCGCGAATCGCTTCCGTGGCCTTCGCGTAGGTGCCTTCGCGGCAGACCGCGAAGTCGTGCTCGTCGCGCGCGCCGTCCATATGAATGCTGAACGTGAGGTACTTGCTCGGCGTAAAGACGCCCTGCTCGAGCCGCTCTTTCAGCAGGATCGCGTTGGTGCAGAGGTAGATGTACTTCTTGCGCTCGACCAGCCCCTTCACGATCTCGCCGATCTGCGAATGCATCAACGGCTCGCCGCCGGGGATGCTGACCATCGGCGTGTCGCACTCGTCGACGGCTTTGAAGCATTGCTCGGGCGAGAGTTCCTTGCGCAGAATGTGGCCGGGATACTGGATCTTCCCGCAGCCCGCGCAAGCCAGATTGCACCGGAACAACGGCTCCAGCATCAGCACCAACGGGTAGCGCTTGATGCCTTTAAGCTTCTGCTTGATGACGTAAGACGCCACCGTAGCCATCTGCGAAACAGGAACGCCCATGGAGCGAAATCTCCCCGGACCTGCACCAGTGCGGTTTAGTGACCCAAGCTAGGTTTGTTAAGCTAACCGGACTGAGTCGGAGTTCAACCCTGTACCCCACCATTCCACGTTGTGCATCTAAAGCCTTTGAAAAAGTGAATTTAACCCTTGCGCCTGATGATACCCAAAGCTATCATTTAACCATATGGTTAATAATTCAGAACTCGTTTTGGATGCAACCTTTGCGGCGCTCGCCGATCCCACCCGTCGAGCCATTTTGACTCGCTTGGCAGAAGGGGAGACGTCCGTCGGCGAACTGGCCGCGCCGTTTGAAATCAGCTTACCGGCGATCAGCAAGCACCTTCGGGTGCTCGAGCGGGCCGGACTTCTGAAGCAGGAAAAGGACGGCCGGCTGCGGCGTTGCAAGCTGGAAGCTCAGCCCCTGCGGGATGCACAGGTCTGGATCGAGCGCTACCGGATGTTCTGGGAAGGGCAGTTGGACCAACTGGCCGCTTATCTGGCCAAGCAAGCGGAAGCGCTGCCAACGCAGCAACCTCTAGCGGAGCGAACCCCCGATGGAACTGCTCAAGCCGGACCGTCAGACCCTGATTCTGCGCCGAACCATTAAAGCGCCTCGCAAGCAGGTGTACGCGGCGTGGACGCAGCCCGAGCACCTGCTGCGGTGGTGGGGTGCGGGCCCTGAATACGAACCGGTAATCGCCGAACTGGAGTTGAAGCCTGGAGGCGCGTATCGCTTCGGTATGCGGCATAAAACGAAAGGCGTTCGGCATATTGCCACGGGCATCTTTAAAGAGATCGTGCCCGACACCAAGCTCGTCTTGACCTGGACCTGGGAGGGCAAGGCTCAGATCGACACGCAGGTCACCATCGAATTCCAAGACGCGCCCGGCGGCACGTTGCTGACGCTGACCCACACCGGTTTCCCGGCCGAACCGATGCGCGACGATCACGGCCAAGGCTGGAGCGGCGCTATGGAGAACCTGGCGCGCGCTTGCGAACGCTGAAACTCGAACGTTACGCGAAAGGACGATACGCATGAGCTTGATCGAACAGTACTTTCAGCAAACGGGCATGCTCCGAGGCTTCCAGACCAAGCTTCTGGACGGATTGGACGATGCTCAGGGCTACTGGCAGCCCAGTCCGAACATTCCACCCATCGCTTGGCACTTGGGGCACATGATTTACGTCGAGGCTTCGGTCTTCCTGGGCCTCGTGAAGGGCGCGGCCGATCCGGAGATCGGGAGCTACCAGAAGCATTACCGGATGGGGACTGTGCTGCCGGAACCGATCGCGGCGCTCCCCAAACTCTCCGAGGTCCGCAAACTGGGAGAAGCGTGGCGTCCGCGGGTGGCAGAGTTTCTGAAGACCCTGAATCCGCACGAACTCGAACGGCCGCTGAACGTTCCGGCCGGCATCGAGGTGCCCGCGTTTCTGAAAACAACGGGCGATTGCCTCCGCGCCTTGGCCGTTCACGAAGGACATCACAACGGCGAGATCAGCCTGTTGCGGCGTCTGCAGGGCTTGCAAGGATTCATTTGAAACGCGGCGATTGCAGCATGAATTAAGGATTTCAGCCATGGTGAAGCGGGCAGACTCTTCCTTGATCCTGAACCTCTCGCGGGTATTGGATGCTTCGCGCGAACGGGTCTGGTACGCGTGGACCGATCCGCTCAGGCTCAAGGAATGGTTCGCACCCAGCGCGGGGATGGGTACTTGCCTGGCCGAAGTGGACTTCCGGCCTGGCGGCGCGTGGCGCATCGGGATGGGACAGGCGCGGGATCCCATCTTGATTGCGGGCCGCTACCTCGAGATCGTTCCTCCGGAAAAGCTCGTCTTCACCTGGAACTGGCCTCCGGGCATGTTCGAATCCCTGCGCGAGACTCAGGTTACGATCTTGCTTAAGGATCTGGGCAGCGGAAAGACCGAACTGACCCTGCGCCACGAAGGCTTTAATACCGCGCAGGAGCGCGACGACCACGCCTGGGGATGGAACGGCTGCCTGGGGCAATTGGCCGAACGGCTGGCGCGCTGATTAATTGCTGGTCAGGAAATAGGCTGCGATTGCGGCGGCCAGCACCGTTACGGCGATGATTGCCGGGCGCAGCCATTCCATGCGCGCCTGTTCCTTAAGTTGCGGTAGCGCCACCGATTTGCGGGAAGTGGACGTTTCCGGCGACGCGGCAGCTTTGGCGCGCTCTTTATATTTGGTATAGCAGACCTTACAGACCGGCTTTTCGAACGCCGCGCTTTGGTAGGCTTCGCCTAACAATTCGATGCGGCAACTTGCGCAGCGTGCACCCATTTCGTGCACCGGCCGCAAATCAATCATCGACGAACTATCACCTGCCATGAAGCACGCTCCCGTTGAAACCGCCAAGGCAAAGGCGAGTCTAGCTGAGCAACCATGTGGGGCCAGCCCAATCCCTCGAAAAAAGGTCCAAGAAAACGCTCCTTTCGACTTGGTCTCTTCTTGTATCGACTTACTCAGACTGCACTTGTGACCGGCGCAGGCGACTCGATGCGGTCCATCGCCGGGTACGACCTGTCCAATCGCGCTTGCCCCTCGGCGCGGCGCGAGTATGGTCACGCGCTTCCGGCGCAGCCCTTCGGCGCGCTAACCACCAAGTCCTCAAGGAGACGTAACATGCGCAAGCATTGGATGGCCGGCGCGCTGGTGCTGGCTCTGACGTTCGTAACGAGCCACGTTCGGGCGGCAGAAGGCGATGAGAGGCTAAAGCTGCTCGAACCCACCGTTGACAAGATGCTCAAGGCCTACAACGACGGCGACCACAAGACCTTCAACGGGGAGTACGCCAAGATGATGGCGGCCGTGGCCACCGAGCAGATGTTCACGAACATGTTCATCAACATGTACAAGAAAGAGTACGGGAACTACGTCTCGAAGGAGTTGATCAAGAACGAGACGGTACTGACGGGCGATATGCCGCTGCTGGTCTTTCAGGCCAAGTTCGAGAAGAACGAGAAGATCAAAGTAAGCGTGAACTTCACCAAGGACGGCGACGCCCTGAAGGTGATGCAGATGCGCTTCGACAAGATGTAATCAAGTACTCTTGCGGGGAGCGCGGCGTCTGGAACGCGCGGGCTCCTTCGCGGGCGGTGCTTCGGCGGCCGGCGCCTCGGCAGGGGTTCCGGCCGCTTCCTTTTGCGCTCTGCGCCGTGCGCCGCCCCGGCGCCCCCGGCGCCTGCGTGGGCGTTCGGCCGCCGCGGCGCTCGCGGCGGCAGGATCTTCTTCCGAAATCCGCTGGCGCGCTTCCAGAGCCTGCGCTTCGGCTTCCGACAGGCGCGGGCCTTCGTCGTCCGCGTCGTCGTCGAGTACGGCCTCCGTCTCCGGCTGCGGCGGCGGATCGATGCGATCGGCAACGGGAGCGGCCCGAGGTGGCGAAGCGGCGGGAGAAGCCGCGGGCGCCGAACGGCCCGAGGTGCGCGCGCCGTTCTCTAATTCGGGGCCGAAACGCGTGACGATGTAGGTCCGGTTGCTTTCGTCGCGGCGCAGTTCCACCAGCCCGCGCGCCTGCGCGTCTTCCAGTAGCTTACTGAAGGTCTTGTAGCCGTAATAGCCCTCGTTGAACGCCGGGCGCTTGCGCTGCATGGTCTCCTTCACCATGCTCGACCAGAGCGTGTCCCGATTTTCGCGGCGCAGCGCCTCGCACGACTCGACCAGCAACTCGAAGAGTTTGCGGCGCTTCTCGTCCAGGCTCTCGGCCACCGGCTTAGGCACCACCGGCGCGATCACCGGCGCGGTCAGGTCTTCGTAGTAGATAAATTCGTCGCAGTTGTCACGGAGCAGTTCGCTGGTGCTGGCCTGCATGCCCAACCCGATCACATGCTTCCCATTCTCTTTCAGCTTGCTGACCAGCGGAGAGAAATCGCTGTCGCCGCTGACGATCACGATCGTATCGATGTGCTCTTTGCTGTAGCCCAGGTCCATGGCGTCCACGACCAGCCGGATATCCGCGCTGTTTTTGCCCGTGATGTGCCGGCGCGGAATCTCGATCAATTCCACCGCGGCTTCGTGGAGGTCGGTCGTGTAATTCTGGAAGCGCTTCCAATCGGCGTACGCGCGCTTGACTACGATATTGCCCTTCTCGACCAGCCGGCGCAAAACGCGCGCGATGTCGAAGCGCATGTTCGGGCCGCGGAAGCCCAGCGCCAGGTTTTCGAAGTCGATGAAGACGGCCAACAGGCGGCGGCGTTCGGTGGGGATTGGCTGCGCATTCATGATTGGAAGTCCTCGGGTACGGCGAACGGGCGTTACGCTACTCGGGTTCGGGTGTTTTCCGCAAGGCGGTCAGAGTGGGAACCGCAAATCGAGGCCCCGGAATCCCGCTATCGAGTTAATATTGCGCCGCATGGGGCCGGGTGCGAATCTGTTACCGTAATCGCTTCTTCCGGAGGGGTTTCCATGATCCGCATACTGCAAGGCGACCTCACTGCGCAAGCGCTGGACGCGATCGTCAACGCCGCGAACACCGAATTAAAGCTCGGCTCCGGAGTGGCCGGGGCGATTCGCAAGCACGGCGGGCCTACGATCCAGCAGGAATGCGATGCGCACGGTCCGGTCGAACTGGGCGGCGCGGCGCTGACGGGGGCCGGCGACCTGCCCGCGAAGCATGTGATCCACGCCGCCGGAATGCATCTGGGCGGGTCGGTCACGACTCGATCCCTGACCGATGCCACCCGCAACAGCCTCGACTTGGCCGAACGGCACCAACTCGTCAGTCTGGCCTTTCCCGCCATTGGGACCGGCGTGGGCGGCTACGCACTCGCCGATTGCGCCCGCGTCATGCTTACGCTGGCCGACGAACACCTGCGCCGCCCCGGCGTGAGCTTGAAGGAAGTGCGGTTTGTGCTTTTCGACGCGCCAGCTTGCGAGGCCTTCCGGCAAGCGGCGCGGGACCTGGGCATCGAGACGGCATAGGAACCTCGAGTCGTTCACAGGAATTCAGGCGGCGGCGTCGCGCCTGCTTTCTGACCTCTCGCATTTCGGCGCTCCATTAGAATCCGAAGCCATGAACCACCCGCCGCGACGCTGCGTTGATTGGGGTACAGGAGCGGGCCGGCGATGAGCTTCGCGCACCCTTGGGCGCTTGTCTTGTTTCCCGCAGGCGTGGCGATCTTGCTGCTCCTACAGCTTTACCGCGAACGCCGCCGCGAACTCTACGCGGGCAGCTTGCTGCTCTGGAAACGCGTAGCCGTTCAAGTCAGCGCTCCGCCGCGTACGCTGAACCTTCTCGATCCTCCTTTTCTGCTCCAGGCCGCCGCACTGTTGGGTATCGCCTTTGCGCTGGCCGGTCCGGCGTGGCGTGGTCAGACGGCTCCAGGCCGGTTCGTGGCGATCTTGTTGGATAACGGTCCCTCGGCGCGGGCTATGCTTCCTGGCGGCCGGCGCGGTTGGGAACTCGTGGAAGCTTCGGCGCACGAAGCGCTTGATGCGCTGCAATCCGATGATCGCGTGGCGCTGCTGGTGGCCGCGCCCGTACCGCGCCCGCTTACGCCGAGCGCCGGCGTCTCGCCGGACGAAGCGCGCTCCGTCCTCAAGCAGGTGCTGCCCGCGCTCACTGGTCCATCGGCGGGCGAAGCGGCTCGTGCGCTCTTGGATGCCGCACGCGCGCTGGGGCCAAACGATGCGCCTCCGGTGGCCTTGGCTTTTTCGATGCGCGAGGCTCCGGCGGATGCCGGCACAGCCGTGCATTGGACGACGCTCGGTCCAGGCGGGAGGCTCAATAACGCGGCGCTGGTGGCCCTGGGCAGCGAACAAGTCCCCCAGCCGGCGGCGGATGGGGGCGAGCGGGAAACCGAAGTGCTGGTCCAGGTGCGCAACTTTTCCGCCCATGCGGCAGTCGGCAAGGTTGCTTGGAGAACGCTCGACCCGCTAGGAGCGTTGCCCGGCTCGCGCGAGGTTCGGTTGCAGGCAAGCGGTCAAGCCGGCGATGCCGTAGGCGTGGCGTTTCGGGTGCCGGGCGAATCCCTTCCCTTTCTGGAAGTCCGTTGGAAGGACGAGGCCGGTCCCGACGCACTACCCGAAGACGACCGCCTGGTGCTGGCACCTCGCCCGCAGTCCGCGCCGCGGGTGCGCTTCCATGGCAACGCGCCAGCGGTGGAACTCCTTTTTCGAGCAGGCGCGCAAGCGGACCTGGCTGCACTCACCGATCCGAGCCCCGTCGACCTGGAGGTTTACGTCGATCAAGTGCCCGAGCAAGGCGCTCCCGACGGCGCACGAGCGCTTTTGCTGATCGCGCCGCCTGCGGCGTTCGCGTCCTTCGAGGTAGGCGGCGGAACGCTGAAGTATCCGAGCGTACGTGTGGGGGATGACGATCCGTTGACGCGTGGATTTGCGGCCGGTGGCGGTGGCTTGGCCTTGCCAGTCGCCGCCGCTCGCGAATTGGAAGCCGTCGCGAATTTGAAGATATTGCTACAGGATGCCACAGGCCGCCCTCTGGCGGCACGTTTCCGGTTGCCAGGGAACCGTCCCGGTTTCGTGCTCGCCTGGGCGCCGGGTGACGAACTGCAGAAGCAGAGCACGCATCAAGCGGCCGCGACGCTCTTGCTGCGCATGCTCCGCGAAGCGCACGGGAATCAAGAGCCGTACGCGGCGGCACGCGCGGCGGAGTTGGAACGCGCCGCTGCCGCGCCGCTTCCGTTGGAGGAGCCGGCCGGGTTAAGCCTCACGGCCGGATTCGGGGTGCTCGATATCGAAACCTCCGATCTCGCGCTGGGTGCGCCTCAAGCCGCCGCGCTCGACTGGGCAGCATTGCTTCCCGTCGCAACGCCGCGCGATTTGCCGCTATGGCCGTTGGGGGTGCTCCTCGCGCTATTGGCCTGGGTGGTGGAGTTAAGCTTGGGCCGGAGCCGCACGCGGGCAGGCGTGGCGATTGGGGCCGTGCCGGCAAATACCTAGCACCATTCGGCGCACGTTCACGACGGTCTTCAAAATCGAGAATAGGGGCGCCCGCCGTATGGCGATTGCCACCGCGCCCCGCTCTCGGTATAGAAACGTCATGCAACGCTCGATTCGGACGGTTCTTCCTTTGGCGCTTTTGGCGCTCGTGCTTGCCGGTTGCTTCGGCGGTGGCGAACGCACCGATACCGCTCGCGCGGCAGCCGTGTCCTTCAGCGGCTACGCCTGGGACGGGCAGGCCAGCGGCTATACCTTCAAGACGACGACCGATCAGGCCGCGCAGGCCGGCTTGTCGGCGCTGCGTAAGCACGGCTTTATGGTCGAGCCGTACGACGCCAAGCGTTCGGGCGGCGCTCCGAAGCTGCGTGGGAAGACCAAGGCCAACCTCGACGCCGAGATCAACCTCCAGCTCGTTTCGCCCAGCACCGTGGACTGCAAGGTGAAGATCGGCTCGCTCGGCGACCGTACGGCGTCCGAGACCGTTCTCGAAAGCATGCGCGTTCAGCTCGAACGCTCGGAGCGTTCCGCGCCGCCTCCCGCGCCGGCCGCGAAGCCCGCCGAGAAGAAAGCGCCATGAGCCGCCCGGCGGGATTGCTGGAGCATGCCGGGCAAGCCGTGGGCTGGACACCGCTCGTCGAAATCCAACGCTTGGGCAAGGGACTTCCCGGCCGGGTCGCGGTGAAGCTGGAGTACTTCTCGCCCGGCGCGAGCATCAAGGATCGCCCGGCGCTCGCCATCGTCGAAGCCGCCGAACGCGCCGGGGTGCTGCGCAAAGGCCAACGCATCGTCGAAAAGACGAGCGGAAACATGGGCGCGGGACTCGCCTGGGCCTGTGCGATCAAAGGGTATCGTTTCACGGCGGTGCTGAGTGTCGGGAATACGCCCGAGCGCAGCCAGATGATCAAGGCCTTCGGCGCCGAAGTCGTTAAGGTTCGCCAGGCTCCCGGCGCCAAACCGGGGCAGGTCAGCAAAGAAGATTTGGATCTCGTCGAGGCCGAGACGCAAAAGCTGGTCAAGAAATACAAGGCGTTCCGGCCCGACCAGTTCAACAACCCCGGATCGGTCAGGGCGCACCGCTTCGGGACGGGTCCGGAAATCTGGGAACAGACCGCAGGGCGCGTCACGCATTTCTGTTCGTTCGCCGGTTCCAGCGGCACACTGATCGGGACCGCTCAAGCCTTAAAGGAGCGCCACGCCGGCGTGCGCGTGTTCGCCGTCGAACCCGCTCAAGCGCCGTTTCTGGCCGGAAAGCCCGTGCGGGACACGCGGCATGCGATTCAAGGCGGCGGCTATGCCGTCGAGCCGGGGATTTACGACCGCGGTGTGGTGGACGCTTACCTTACGGTGACCGACGTAGAAGCCACGCGCACCGCCCGAGCGCTGGCCGCGAGCGAAGGGATCATGGGTGGGTTTTCAACCGGCGCCAACGTCGCCGCCGCGCTGCAATTGGCCCGAAAGGCACCGCGCGGGAGCCTGATCGTTACCGTCGCGTGCGACAGCGGCTTGAAGTATCTCTCGACGGATCTATACGAAGCCTGAAATGGCGTCATCTCCCCGCGCTGCGGGATCGGCGAGAAAATTCGTGCCGGTTGATTTGCTTATCGAATGCGCTTGAGGTTAGTTGAGTTCCCATACAGGCCGAAGTACCGGCGCCCCACTTGGCCGCGCCAGACCTGAGGTTATGCGCCATGTTGTTCATCGCGATACACCGCTCCGGCAGTCCAGCCGTTACACGCGGCTGAGCTCCGTGATGGTTGCGCCGTCCGCGCAACACCATCTTCCAACCTGACCCGGGCATGCGCGCGTTTGCGCGAACGTGCCCATTCGCCCGACACGCGCCGCCCTTGCGGCTGCCGCGGATCGAATTCCATTGTCCAGCCTTTTCCTGGATCGTCGCACATGAAGCACGCGCAGATTGACGAGATTCTTCACACTCTGCCTCGGCCGCGGCAGGTGTACCACTATTTCAGGGATCGTTACGCGTTGGAACTGCTCGCATGGGCCTGCGGCGAAGGGCGCAAGATCGCGGACCTGAAATGCGCGTCCGAGGCTCGATTCCTGCAGAAGCCGGCGGTCAAAGCGGTGCTTTCGCGGTGTGGGGGCGGAACGCTTTCGGCTCTCGACCTTCAATCCTGGTGGCCGCCGGATTACCAGACCTACATGCTTACGTTTGGCCGGCACGGACTCGAGCGCAAACGTAGCCGGCGCGAATGCGAACAGATATCGCGCCGAGGACAGAACCTGGTCCTGAAGCTGTGTCTGACCCGCGCGCATGACGCATTCTGCAAGAAGCTGCTGGGACCGGAGCGCATGGTACATTACTGGAGTCACTTTTCCGATGAAGGCGGCTTACCGGTTCTGGCCTGGACGCGCTTGGACGTGGAACTGGACGACGACGAGGTGCTGATCGAGGAACTGCAGAACGACTGGATCCGCGATGTCGTACGCGAGCGCCGACACGAAGGGCCGATGACGCCCGAGGTATGGCGCACCGGCGGGAAGTATTCCTGGTGGTTCGGCCTCAATCGGCGTGAACTCGAACGCTATTACGCGGAGGTGATCGAGCCGCACCTCAAGATTTGGGATGAAGCCTTGTTGCTGGCGACGCTTCTATTCGTGCGCAACGAACTGGGCGTGCGGCGCGTGTATTATCACACGCCGTCCTCTAGCAATGTATTGAAGCGATTTTCACGGTATTGGCACCCGCCGCGCAGCCTATACACCGAACTGCCTCGCCGCTTCGGCTTTCGGGAAACGCTGGCACCGCCGAAGATGGTGGCGCGGGCGGCGGGACGGCGCTTCGACCGAGCTCGGCGGGAGGGCCGGGTGGGCTGGTTCTTCCGGGAACTGTAACCGCTGCCGCACTTGCGCGGCGCTTGACCCTCCGGCATCATTAATAAAGTGGGCCGGGAGGCGACTCCCGGCCCTTTTCACGCCACCCGCGAATCGAGGCCGCTTGCCATGGACAGCTTTAAGTACAAGGATGGAACGCTTTACGCCGAGGACGTTCCCGCGCGCAAGATCGCCGAGGAAGTCGGCACGCCCGCGTATGTCTACTCCCGCGAGACGCTGCTCGACCATTACACCAAGATCGACAAGGCCTTCGCTGAAGTCCCGCACCTGATCTGCTATTCGGTCAAAGCCAACAGCAGCTTGGGCGTGCTCGCCATTCTCGAACACGCCGGCACGGGCTTCGACGTCGTCAGCGGCGGCGAACTGGCCCGCGTGCAGAAGATCGGCGCGGACATGAAGAAGGTCGTCTTCGCGGGCGTGGGCAAAGGCGATGCCGAACTCGTTCAGGCGCTGCGCGCCGGAATCCTTATGTTCAACGTCGAGTCCGAAGCCGAACTGGAGAACATCGACCGTCTCGCCGGGCAGCTCAAGGCCGAAGGTGACATGAAAGAGCCCGCTCGTGTGGCGCTGCGGGTGAACCCCGACGTGGACCCCAAGACGCACGCGTATATCACCACGGGCAAAAAGGAGAATAAGTTCGGCGTCGACCTCGAACGCGCCAGCGGCATCATCGCCGCCGCCAAGAAGCATGCGCACGTCCGCGTCACCGGGATACACGCGCATATCGGCAGCCAGATCACCGATGTGACGCCATATCAGGAATCGCTGACGAAGGTGGTGAGTTTCATCAAGGCGCACCGCGGCAAGGACGTTCCGATCCAGTACCTCAACAGCGGCGGCGGCTTCGGCATTTATTACGCCGACCGCAAGGCGCAGCCGGCGGCGAAGTTTGCCGAAGTGATCGTGCCGATGGTGAAGGACAGCGGCTGTACCCTGGTGCTCGAACCCGGCCGCTTCATCTGCGGCAACGCCGGCATTCTGCTGACACGCGTGACTTACGTGAAGGAGAGCGGCAACAAGCGTTTTCTGATCGTCGATGCGGGGATGAACGATCTTGCGCGCCCGACGCTGTACGGCGCGTTCCACGAGATCTGGCCCGTCGAGGCCGCGGAACTGCCGCCTACGCGCGGAGGCAAGCCCGCCGAGGGTGAGGCGTACGCCGTCAGCGACGTGGTGGGGCCCATCTGCGAGAGCGGCGACTTCCTGGCCAAGGACCGCGCGCTGCCCAAGGGCTTGGCGCGCGGCGATCTGCTGGCCGTATACAGCGCCGGAGCCTACGGCTTCGTCATGGCGGGCAACTACAACACGCGCCCCTTCGTGCCGGAAGTGATCGTGAAAGGCGGAGCCCATTACGTCGTCAACCGCCGCCAGACGGTCGAAGAACTGCTCGCGCGCGAAAGCGTGCCGCAGGATCTGCTCTAAGCGCGGCTCGTGATCCAGTCCACGAATACCGCTTCGCGTCTCTGCGCTGCCGTCATCGTCGCGGCGGGTTCCAGTTCGCGCATGGGCGGGAAAGTCCGCAAACCGTATCTGAAGCTGCGCGGTAAACCGATCCTCGCCTGGACCGCCTTGGCGCTCGCGCGGGTGCCGGGGCTTGAGCAACTCGTGGTTGTCACGCGTCCTGAGGACCGCCGCCGCGCGCGGTCGGCCGTGAAACTCGCCAAGTTGCCCAAGCGCATCGAAGTGGTCTTTGCCGACGGCGGCGCGCGCCGCCAAGACAGTGTGCGCAACGGTTTGCGCGCGACGGCGCCGGGCGCCGAACTGGTCTTGATCCATGATGCCGCGCGACCATTCCCGCCGCCGGAGGCGATTCGCCAGGCACTCGACGCCGCGGCGCGTTTGGGCGCGGCGATCCTGGCCATGCCCGTGCGCGATACGCTGAAGAAGGAAACGGCGCGGCATTCGAACCCGGACGCGCCTCCGGTCTCGTCCGAGACCGTACCGCGCGCGGGACTCTGGCAGGCCCAGACTCCGCAGATTTTCCGGCGTGCACTCATCCTTGAACTGGCCGATCGGCTTCAGAAGCAGGCGCCTAACGTGGAAGTCACCGACGACGCCGCCGTATGCGAACGCTTCCGCCAGCCCGTCGCGCTGATCGAGTCCAGCAGCACCAACCTCAAGATCACGCGCCCCGAAGATGTCGCCATCGCCGAAGCGTTTTTGAAACTCGGGCTCGTTCGCTAAGTTGCCGCTTCCCGCCGGATCGTTTGCACCAAACGGAAGCCCGGCGCTCGCCGCGCACTCGATGACTCGCCGCACAAAATAAAGCTCCCCATCCCGGGCCACGGGATGGGGAGAGGTAAGGCGTGGTGCGGACGGGCTCGGTTTCGCTTAGCGCAAACCGGCCAGTTCCTGCAGCATGTGCCAGTTCTTCAGGCGGTCGGCCTGAGACGCGAGCAGCGTTTCGGAAGGATTGCCTTCCTTGTCGAAGTGCTTGGCAAAGCGGCCTTCGGTGCGCGCAAAGTAGGTGAAGTCGACGGGTTCCTTGGTCTTGGGATTCAGGTACCAGTCGTCCTTCATCGCCGGATTTCCGGCCAGCGAGAGGCGCTCCTTCATGCGCTCGCCCTTGCGCGGATCGTACATGATCAGCGGGAAGGCGCGGGATTCGACGGCCAACTTGGCCTGATGGCCGGCCATGTTGTCCGCGACGCCGTGTTCGGGCTGGCAGGTCGTGTAGACGTTGATCACCGCCGGGCCGTCGAACTCGTTGGCCGCCATCACCGCTTTGTAGAAGTGGTTGATGTGCGCGCAGGTGGTCTGAGCGACCAGGGTTTCGGGGTGCATCATGCAGATGGTGGCAAGTTCCTTGCGGCGTTCGGTCTTGCCGCCCTGCGCCTTGCCGTGCGCCGACATCTTGGTTTCCTGGCCGGTGTAGGTGCTGGTCGACGCCTGGCCGCCGGTGTTGCTGTAGACCTGCGTGTCGAGCACCAGGACCTTGATGTCCATGCCGCTGGCGAGCATGCGGGAGAGCGACTGGAAGCCGATGTCGTTCATCGCACCGTCGCCGCCGATGACCCAGAGGCGCTTGTTCTTCCAGCCCTTTTGGTTCCAGCGCGCGCGGACGCCCATGGCGTCGGCGGGGCCGTTCTCGAAGAGGCTGTTGGTCCACGGCACCAAGTAGGGGTTATACGGATAGGTGCTCGTGTACACCGTGTTGCAACCCGTGGAAGCGACGAGGCCGATGTTCTCCTTGCCGGCCTGGAATGCGGTGGCAGCCAGCATCATGCGCAACGCCGTTGCTTCGCCGCAGCCGGCGCAGGAACCGGCGCCGCCGACGTACAGTAGCGCTTTCTCGACGAGCATCAGGTCGCTGACGATGCGCTCGTTGACGTACTCCATCGGCGTATCCGGTAGCTTCTTGTAGACCTGCCAGTCCTTGCGGTAGGTCTCGAGGTTTTCGTCGGTCTTCTTGACCATCTTCAGCGCCGCGTGGCTGCCGCAGACTTCAACGCATTCGGCGCAGCCCTTGCACTTTGTCGGGTCGATGAAGATGCCGAAGAGCCCCGGCTCTTTCTTTTGCTTTTCGTACGTGACGTGGAACTTCTGCGTCTTGGTGAACTGCTTGGCCACGTGCGCGCGGTAATCGGGATCGGCGATCCCGTTCAATTCGGCCTCGAGCGCCGGGTTTTTGACCACCTTGCCGAGGATGGCCGTGTCCGGGCACTCGACGACGCATTCCATGCAAGCCACGCAGTTTTCCGGGATGAATTCCGGAATCTCGGGGGCGATGTAGGAGAAGTCGCGCATCACGCCGGTGCCGGCGGGAATCAAGCTGCGCGAGAGATCGCGATCGGCTTCGAGTTCCAACTCGGCAACGCCGCGCTCGTACGCGGTAATGACGCGCTCGTTAAAGTCGGCTACATCGAGCACGGACTCATCAAGGTGATGCGGGGCTTCCTTGACGGCCTGAATGGGTTTCGCGGAGTCGATCATGGGTGCATCCTTTTCCTATGGCCTAGTGTGACGATTCGATCGCGTAAGCCGTTCTACGCTCAGTTCCCGCCCGCGGATGCGGCCTGCACGGTATTTTCTCCGATCACAGCGCGGGGGATTTCGAGGAACTCTTTGAACCCGCGCGTGATCGCCGCCATGTTTTCGGCCACGACCTTGTCGCCGCGCTTGCCCCAGTATTTGCGCACGACCTTCTCGATGCCGGCGAAGACCTGCTCGTCGGTCAGGGCCAAGCGCTTCTGGAAAGGCGTGATCTTCATAAACGTGCCGACCAGCACCACGCCTTGCATGCGCATCAGCAGATCGGGGATCGAGCAAACTTCGCGCGCGACCTTGACCATGTCCATGTAGTACACGCGCACACGCTTCTCGCGGATGATCTCTTTCGCGTACGCCGGGATGCCCGCCCAGACCAATTCAGGCGTCTCCTTGTCCGACTGCATGAAGACCGCGCCATGGTCGGCGATACCCATCAGCGGATTTCCGCTGACGAAGGCGTTGATGTCGTTGACAACCACCAGCTCGATGTTTTCCAGTTCGCAGTGCGTGCGGACGTGGTCTTTGGCAATGGTGAGGTAATAGGTGGTCGGGAGCCCCTTCTTTTCGCTGCCGTATTTCGGATAAGCCTGCACGTCCATGCCGAAGGTCTCTCCGGCGATGGTCGCGATGACCTTGTTCGTCGTCACAGAGCCGAAACCGCCGACCGAATGCCCGCGCATCGAGAATGCGCCTTCCGGCCGGACGTCCGGATCGTCGCTGATATCCAGCGCCAGCGGATGCTTGATGCCCAGCACGTAGTAGTGCTTCGGCTTCGGAGCCATCATGTTCTGCACGGCGGCCCAGAAGTGGCCGGGGCGGCAGTCGCGGCTGCCCAAACCCGCCGAGACGCTGAAGATCGGCGGAATGCGCTCGACCTTCGGCATGTGGTTCAATCCCGCGACCGCGTCGCAAAAGGCGGCCTTGAGGTCGCGCGTGAGCGGGTTGCTGGGCGCAAGCGGATCGTCCATGCGCTCCAGCACCGTGACGCCCTTCATGTTTTTGAGCGCCGCGAGGAGCTGCTTGTCGGGGAAGGGGCGGTAGCTGGTGACGTGCACCACGCCAACCTTGACCTTCTTCTCTTCGCGGATCCAGTCCACCGTGGCCATGGCCGTTTCGGCCAGACCGCCCATCGCGACGAGCGCGTATTCGGCGTCGTCCATCTTGTAGCACTCGATGAAGTCGTAGCGCCGGCCGGTAAGGCGGTAGAACTCTTCGAACGCTTCGCTCAGGGCATTGGGCACGCGCGCGTAGAAGTAGCGCTGCGCGATCTTGCCCTTCATGTAGCTGTCCTGGTTCTGCACCACGCCGGACATCACGGGGCTGTCGGGGTCCATCAGGTTGCGCAGCTTCTTGTTCGGATCGCCGACGTACTCCTTCATGAAGTCCTTCTCGGGCAGGCGCACGTTTTCGACGGTGTGCGTCGTGAGAAAGCCGTCCTGCACGTTCAAGAAGGGCGTCTCGCTGGCCTCGGCGGCACGGCGGGTGATCAGCGCGAGGTCGCCGGATTCCTGGGCGTTCTTGGCGAAGACGATGCCCCAGCCCGTGTCGGCGACGCCCATCACGTCGTCGTGGCCGGCATGCACGTTCAAGCCCTGGCTGGTCAGCGCGCGGGCGCCGATGTGGAAGACGATCGGCAGGCGCTTGCCGCTGATCGTGTACAGCACTTCCTTCATCAGGATCAGGCCTTGGCCCGAGGTGAAGTTCGTCACCCGGCCGCCGGCTACCGCGAAGCCTTCGCAGGACGAGGCGCTGGAGTGTTCGCTTTCCGGTTCGATGAAGGCGAGCGTTTCGCCCCACAGATTCTTGAGCCCGTTCGCCACGGCTAACTGAAAGCCGCCGCCCATCGTCGTCGAACTGGTGATCGGATACGCGCATGCGCCTTGGCAGACGTGCGTCTCGACCCATACGACCGTCGCCGCACCGTCGCCCGTCGTCGGAATACCCGGATACGGGAATTCGGACTTGTTGGGTTCGTTCGACATGCTGATTCCCCTTAAGTGTCTCGATGGCGTTCCAGTGGCGCGCGTGGCTCACACGCCGCTACTATCCTGACTTAGGTCACTTTAGGTCTGGAGGCTTGTGCGCCGACCTAACTCTATGCCTGTTTAAAGGGTACCTTGTTTAGAAGGGGCGTACACTATATGGTTTGAATTGCTGCCATATTTTTTGCTTATGGGAGATTAACTCCATGGACCTCAACCAGTTACGCTACTTCATCGAAGTGGCCAAAATCCGAAATTTCACCCGAGCCGCAAAGAATTGCCACGTGGCCCAACCGGCGCTCAGCCAGCAAATCCGTAAGCTGGAAGCTCAACTGAACTTAAAGCTTCTCAAACGGTTGCCTCGCGGTGCGGAATTGACGCGCGAAGGCGAGGTCTTTCTGCCTTACGCCGAACAGGTGCTCAGTGCGCTGAACGAGGCGCAAGGCGTTGCCGAAGAACTCCGCGGAGCCAGCCGCGGCGTCGTGCGCATCGTCACGCTGCCCAGCGCGTGCGTTTACGTGCTTCCGCCTAAAATCGCCGCGTTCAAACGCGACCACCCGCGCGTGGACATCGTACTCGAAGAGACGGTGAGCGCGAATATCCCCAACCTGGTTTTGAGCGGCGGCTTCGATCTGGGCGTCACCCAAGCGCTCGCACCGATTCCGCGCATGCGCCGCGCGCTGATTCAGCGCGAGGATCTCCTGCTAGCCGTAGGCGAGAACCACCCGCTCGCCGCGCGCCAGGAACTGAAACTCGCCGAGGCTTCCGGCGAGACGTTCGTCGTGACCAAAAAGGACACCGAGTTCCGGCACTTGGCCGAAGACTTGTGCCGCCGCGCAGGATTTGAAATGGGCACCGCGTTCGAGGCCGACCACTTCGATTCGATCCAGGCGTACTGCGCCGTGGGCATCGGCGTGGGGTTGATTCCGCGTTCGGTGATCCTGACGACGCTGGAGCCCGCGCCGCACTACTTGCGCATTACGCATCCGAAGGCGCAGCGGCATCTGTGGCTGGTCTGGCCGGAAGCGGGTCTGCAGAACAAGGCCGCCCAAGCGATCATGCCGTATTTGACGCAATAGGGTAGGCCGCGCTTACTTAAAAAGCTGCACGCCTTCGGTGGTGGTGACCACCAGCCGTCCGGGCAGGATGGCGATGCCGCCGCGGACAATCTCGCCTTGCTGCACAAGGCTGAACGCGTCTTCGGCAAGCGTCTCGCCGGCGCGATCCAGGGCCGGATCGAACTTGAAGCGCGTCACCCCGGCGTGGGCTCCGGCGTAAAGATAACCGCGTCCGTCGAGCGCCATAGCCGTCACGGCGCTGGTTCCGCGCAGCGAGGCGGCGGCGCCCTTGGGCAGGCTGAGCCGGTTACCGAGCGCAAGCACGCCATTCCCCAGCGGCCACGTGGAAACCGAACCGCCGCCGGAGGCTTCCAGCTTGCCGTCCGGCCCCCAGCTCGCGAGGCCCCCGTCGGGCGCACTCAGCCACACGCCGCCGTCCGTCCGTGCCACCGGCGGCCAGAACAGGCCCTGCGCGGCGCTCCAGCGCGTTTCGCGCACGAGCTTCCCGTCGGGGCTCAGCCGCACCACACGGCCGGCGCGGCTCGCGACTACGATCTGCCCATCGTACAGCACGCACGCCGGCGCTTGCAGATCGGTCACGCCTTCGGCGGCGTACGACCAGCGTTCGCGCCCGTCGCGCTCGTCGAGCGCCGCGACGCGCTGGAAAGTGCTCGCCAGCAACGTGCCGTCCGGCGCGCAGGCCAAGGCATAGACCGAGCTGCCTACGTCGGCGCTCCAGGCCACGCGTTCGGTCTCGGGATCCCAGGCGATCACGTTGGATCCGGTCATCTTCGAGACGCCCACGACGACCAACCCGCGGGGCGTGACCACCGGGGGATGATGCTGCCCGTGCCCGTGGATCGCCTCGCCGCAGGGTTCCCAAGCCGGCCGCGCCGCGTTCAGGTCCAGCCGGAAGAGGCGGCTGCGTTCGGAATCCGCGCGCCGCAGGATGAAGATGCGCCCGCGCGCGTCGGCCACCGCCGGCGCATACTGCCCCGCTTCGGTGCTCTCGGATTTGGGGTACGCGTAGAACGCATCGGCGGCCAGCGCGAGCGGTCCGGAAAGGGGACTGACGCCGTCGTGCCCCGGCGAACCGCCCACTTGCGACCATGGCGCGGCCAGCGCCGAAGCCGTGGACTGTTCGCTTGGCGCAACGTCCGTCCAGCGCGCGCCTACGGCGCGCGGATCCACCGGTTTGACGTCGAAGCCCGGATCGATCTCCTGCCCGCCGCGTGCTTCGGCGCTGCGCGCATCCGTATGGCGCCGCACGTGTCCTTCCACGACGCGCACGAACGGACCGTTCTCGGCCAACGCCACTTCAAAGCGGGTGCCCAGCGCTTCCACGGTGCTGCCGTCTTCCAGAGCCACGGTGAAGCGCTCGCGGCCGGGGGCGACCTGGATCAGTACGCGGCCCTGCAGCAGCTTCACGTTGCGCGAGGCGAGGCCTTCGAGCACACCGTGCGGGCTCAGCCATAAGCGCGAGCCGTCGTCCAGGGCCACCCAAGCCTGAGTTTCACCGGCTTGCAGGCGCTGCCCCACGGCCCAGCTGCCGCGCTCCGTCTTGACATCCGCGCCGGAGACTTGCGCCGCCTTTGCGTCGTAACGGCCCAAAGGCGCCGCGGGCGCTTGAGCCACCGGCGTTGGGGGCGTTCTCCCACCGAGTACGAACGAGAGGCTAATGGCGAATAGCAACATCGCCGCCGCCGCCGCGCACCAACCCAGCCAGCGCACGCGCTGGGCTCGAGCCTCGGCGCGAATGCGGGCTTGGCGCGTCTGAGTGTCGGCGGCTTTGAGGCGTTTGGCGGCGGCTGTGGCCGTCGCGGTGCTGGGCGCGGGGCGCGCGGCCACGCGTTCGCGGACCTTCAACGTCATCGCTTCGTCGTGCCAGTTGCTCTCGACGACCCGGCTGATGCGCTGCGTTGCGGCGCGGAGCGCCTCGTAGTCGGCCTGCCACGCCGGATCGGATGCGAGGCGCTGCTCCACCGCCGCGCGCTGCTCGCCTTCCAGCTCGCCGTCGACATACATCGAAAGCAGCAGGTCGCGTTCGTCCTCCCGCAGTACCATCATGGCGCTTCAGACTCCTCGATCGCGCCGGCCTGCGGCACTTGGTGCTTGGTCAATTTTCGTTCGAGCATCTTGCGCACGCGGGAAAGCTTTTCGCCCACCGCCGAGACCGTCATGCCCAACCGGTCGGCGATCTCTTTGTAGGAAAGCCCCTCGATGTGTTTCAGCTCGATGATCTCGCGGTAATCGTCGCGCAGGTCGCGCAGCGCTTCGAGCACCTGGACGTCGTCCTCGCGGTCTTCCAACTTCTCGATCTGCAGTCCGCGGGTCTGGCGCTGCGCCTCGAAGCCCTGTTCTTTCATGGACTCCAGGCTCATCGTCTCTTTTTTGCCGCGCAGATGGTCCAGCGCCGTGCGCTGAACAATGGTCATCAGCCACGCGCCAAAGCGGTCAGGATTGTCGATCTGAGGGATCGAATCATAGGCTTTCACGAAGGCTTCCTGCGTGATGTCCTCGGCGGCTTGGAAGTCGCGCACGATGGCCACCGCGCGGTTGCGCGCGGCGTTTTGGTAGCGTTCGACCAGTTCGTTGAAGGCATCGAGGTCGCCTTCCAGGCACTTCACGACCAACTCGCCGTCGTTGGAACGCAAATACGGCCCCACTCGCAGCCTGCGAGTAGTGGCGCGCACCTTGTAAACTTTGCGATCGAACGGCCGGTCGTCCATAAGCGGCACCACCGGTTGTACGGCGCGAGGCGCAGGCCCCCCGCGGCGCGGGCGTGGCCGAGAATCCCTACTGTACGGACGAGGTCCAGCCGATGCCAGTGACCGACGGACTAGCGGTAATCGTACCCCGCCGTCCAACGGCTCCATCCCAGTACGGCTGGGACGTTCTCGGTTTGCGCTGGGGGTGCGCTCGGACAAGAGGCCACTCTCCTTCCATTTAGATGATGGACGAGGCGGTCGCCGAGCGTCTTAGCGAGGATCGGGGAACCGCTGGCTCTGGCTATCCTTTAAGGGTATGCTCCTGTTCAACCGGCCGTTAGGACCTTGTGAGGATGCTTGAGTGAAGCGGGGCTTCGTGGTTTTGGCACTTGTCGGCCTGATGGCTTTGGCTGCGTGTTCGGCTAAGTTGCCTAATATGGACGAGGTGCTCGATCATCCGTTGATCGACCGTCGCATCGAAGAGACGCCGCGGATGCGCGCCGTGCGCGAGTGCAAAGCCGAAGTCGATCGATTTCGGGTCGATTGCCGCTTCTGCCACCAGAAGGATTCGGAAGCCGATATCGTCGCCCCCGACAAACTGCTGCTCACCGATTCCGGCCGCCGTGCTCGGATCATGCGTCACAGCCCGACCTTTGGGCTTCACAACCAGTGCAGCAAGTGCCACCTGAGCAAGTTTAATCTGAACCAGTACGCGCAGGAACTCTTTGGGCCGCAGAGCGAGCGCTTCAAGGAAATGCAGGAAGAGCTGAACGCGCCGGTTAAGTAGTTTCGTCCGGCGAACCGCGCGCGGCCAGACGCGCGTGCATGCATTTGATCGCCTCGTCCACGGCCGTATCCATTTCAGGTTCCTGCAGACTGTCGAAGCGCCGGAAGGGCAGATTCTGCTGCTGGATGTAGGCGTTATAGGCGGCGCGCATGACGGCTTGCAGGTTCACCGCATCGGCCAGATTATAGCGCGCCAAGCCTTCCAGCGCGTCCATCCGGCCGCGCGTTTTGTAAAGCGCCCACATTTTGACCGCGTCGTAACCGGTGAAGCGCCGGATCGGTTCGGGCCGCAACAGTCCGATGGCTTCTTCGATCTTCTTCAGTCCGCCGGTGAGGCCCACCACGCGCGTGAGCGGGCGCAGGTCCAGGTGCGCGCCCGGGAAGAACCCTTTTCCGAAGCGGCCTTCGAGGTACGGCAGGTCGAAACTCTTGCCATTAAAAGTGCACAGCACCTTGTAGCGGCAGAGATACTCGGGCAGTTCGAGCATGTCCTCGCCGCGCAGAAAGACGCGCGCTTCGCGGCCGTCCCAGGTGCCCACGACGGTGGTTCCGCCGGGGGCGTCTTCGTCGAGCGGGATCTCGTCGGCGCGCGAGCCGTCCGTCTCGATATCGAGGTAGACCGTCCGGCCGTCGTCGAAATCGGCCGCGAGCCGCCAGGCATGGCTGGGTCCGAGCAGTTCCTCGAACCAGCGCGCGTCACCCAGGCGCAGGCGTTCGCGGGATTCGCCGAGCAGCGTTTCGAAGGTGTCGGGCGGCGCTTCTTCGAAGAGGTCGCGCTGCCCCAGCCAATCGTCCCAACACGAGACGCCACCATCCCAGAGCGTGCGCTCGCGCTGCGGTCCGATGCTCGGCAGATGTAAGAAGGTTCGCGTCAGCACGGTCTCGTCCAACGGTTCGGGGTCGCGGCCATCAGGCGCGGATGCCCACGCACTTTTTCCACAACAGGCCGACGTCGTCGGTGAAGCCGGCATGCAAAATCGCCGCGCCGGTTACGGAAAAAACGGTGCGGTCTTCGGCGGCGAATACGTCCGCTTGCGCCAGTCCCGGCCAAGCGGCGCAGAAAGCATTCACTGCGGCCGTCGCGTCGTCGGTATGATCGGTGGGGGCGGGCTTGTTCGTAACGAACGCTTCCCAAAGCAGCAGGCCCTTCGCCGCTTCGTGAAACTCCTGCGGATCGAGGTAGATCTCCGGCGCGCGCCAGTTCTTCAGAAGCATCAGCTCTTTGATGCGCTGCAACGTCCAGGCGATCTCGGAGAGCCCCGCCGCCAGCGATGCCGCGCCCGCGCCGGCAGACCAAGGCCGGTTGCCTTCGCCTTTGCGCGCCTTCGTGAGCATGAAATGATCGGTATCGACGGGTACGAAAGTGGGGCACTCGAAACCCAGCGCGACCTTGGACCCTTTGCCCAGTTCGGCGACGACGGCTTCGGCCAGTTCCGCCGGGTAGTGGCCCCGTGGGGGCGTTTCATCGACGACGCCGGCGCGCCGGCCGGCCCAGCCGAAGCGGTTGCGCGATTCCTTCGGATCGATGCGCCCGATGTCGGCGCAGAAGACGGAGATCTCGATGGCGCTCATGGAGTCGGCGCACTCTTGCGGGCCAGCAGCGCGTCGATGCGCTTGAGCGCTTCGGGTTTGCCCACCAGCGCCAGCGTGTCGTGAATCGGCGGCGAGACGGCTGTGCCGGAGAGCGCCACGCGCAGCGGTTGCGCTACGTTCGCGAACTTCGCGCCTTTCTGCTCGGCGTACGCGTTCAACGCCTGCTCCAGCGCCGCGCCGGACCAGTCGGCATGCTTGTCGAGCAGTTCGCGGACTGCTTCGAGGTGCGCCCAGCCGTCGCCTTTGTCGAGCCACTTCTTGACGGCCTTGTCATCGTACCCGGCCGGGGCTTCGAAGAAGAGGCGCAGGTTCTCGGCCAGCGCGTAAAGCGTGCGGCTGCGCTCCTGCTCCAAGGCCAGGATCTTGCTCAGCCAGACCGGATCCGTGCCGGACAGATCGTAATGGCGCTTCAGGAAAGGCTCCGTGCGCGCGAGCAGGTCGTTCGGCGCCAGCTTTTTGATGTACTCCCCGTTCATCCATTCGAGTTTCGTGCCGGGGAGCGCGGCGTGCAGCCAGTCGAGCCGCTCGTTGTAGTCGCTCCCTTCGGGCAGATCGGCCTGCCGCTTGAGCGTGAACTGCGCGGGCGAGAGCTTGATGCGGTCGAGGCTGAACGCGGCGATCATTTCCTCCAGAGTCATGACCTCCCGGTCGTCGCCGGGGCTCCAGCCCAGGAGCGCCAGGAAATTAAAAAGCGCCTCGGGGAGGATGCCGCACTTTTGGTATATGGTCACTGCCACGGGATCGCGGCGCTTGCTGATCTTCTGGCCCTTGTCGTTGTGGATCATCGGCAGGTGCGCGAAGACCGGGAGCGGCGCGTTGAGCGCCTCGAAGAGGCGGATCTGCTTCGGCGTATTGGCGAGATGGTCTTCGCCGCGGATGATGTGGCTGATCTTCATGTCGATGTCGTCGACGACGGTGGCGAAGTTGTACGTGGGGGTCCCGTCCGCTCGCAGTATCACGTAATCCTCGAGCAACTCGGCGGGGCGGCGGTACTCTTTCCAGACCGCGTCGTGCAGGACGACTTCCTGCGGTTCGCCGGGGTGTATCTTGAAGTACAGCGCCGGCTCGGGATCGGATGCGGCCTGCGCGCGGTCCTCGTCCCATTTGCCGGCCTTCTTGAGCTTCTCGATTTTCCACTCGGGCAAATCCTTCGCGGCGTCCTTTTTCATCCAGTACGCGCGGCCGCTTGCCTCAAGCTGTTTGGCGACTTCCTTGTAGCGCTCGAAGCGCTGCGACTGGAAGTAGGGTCCGTACGCGCCGCCGACTTCCGGACCTTCGTCCCACGAGAGGCCGGCCCACTTCATGCCGTCCAGAATGACCTGCACCGCTTCGTCCTGGTGGCGTTTGATGTCCGTATCGTCGATGCGCAGCACGAAAACGCCGCCTTGCTGGCGCGCAAAGAGCCAATTAAAGATCGCCGTACGCACCCCGCCGACATGCAGATAGCCGGTGGGACTGGGCGCGAAACGGACGCGAACGGGGGCAGCCATGAAAGCTCCTTACTTGAAGCAAGACACCATGCTCCATTCTGACTCAGAGAGGCTCGGATTTCCAGCCACGGGCCCATTCGGATTACGTGCAATGGCCGCGACCTGTCGTGGCACAGAAAACCTCGTGTCGTCTTCGCTGAACAGGGAGGTCTTGCGTTTCGCTCCGCCGGAGTAACGCGGGCGATTCAGGTCGATTCGCGCTTGGCTTTAATCCAGCCGGCCCATTGCAGCTTGTCGCGGATGATCTCGTAGCGCCCGCGCCGGCCCAGCGTGACGATGTTAAATTCGTGCGGCGAGCGCCCGATCGTCACGCGCGTGCCGCTCTTGAGGCTCACGCTGACCTGCCCGTCCATCACCAGTTCGACGGGAGAACCGTTGCGGGTTTCGGGGGCGATCTCGAGCTTCTCGTCGCCGGCCAGGACGATGGGGCGGCTTGCCAGCGTGTGCGCGCAGACCGGGACGACGATCAGAGCCTTGAGCCGTTCGGACAGGATGGGACCGCCAGCGGAGAGACTGTACCCCGTCGAGCCCGTGGCGCTGCTGACGATCAGGCCGTCGCCTTTGTAATTTGCGACGGGCTCGCCCGAAACCGAGACGCCGACGGTCATCATGGCTGCTTTGGGCAGGCGCAGAAGCACCGCATCGTTTAGCGCCTGGAGCGTTTGCTTTTGCCCGGTTCGTCCGCGCCGTGCGAACGTGGCTTGGAGCATCATGCGAGGCGAGAGCACATATTCGCCTTTCAGTACTCGCGGCAAGACTTGCTTCAATTCGTCGTGCTGAACCTCGGCCATGAAACCGAGCTGCCCCATATTGACGCCCAGGACGGGGATGGGATTGCCGGCCAGGCGGCGCGCGACGGAGAGCATGGTACCGTCGCCTCCGAAGACGAGCATGAGATCGGCATCCACGCGGCGCAGGTCCTGCCCGTCCTCTCGGTCGATGCCGACGACGTGGGCCATGCGCCGCAGCCACGGCAAGGCCGCGCGCAGCGCCGCGCCCGTCTCCTTCTTGCGTTTGGTATACGCCACCAGAAAGATGCGCTTCATGATGCGCCCAGTCTGTCCCCAGTCGGCGGTGCTGGCAAGGTCAGGCGAGCGGAAGGATGTGTGCGGTCACGGTTTGAAGGCGGGCAAAAGCGCAAGGTCGCAGGGATAAATCGTGAACGGCGTACGGCTGCAGAAGACCAGCCACGCGCCGTCCTTTTTCTCGCAGACCCAGGGGTAGCAGAAGCCGTGCTTGCCATCTTCGGCCAGCGTCCGTGGATCGCTCCAGGTTTTTCCGCCGTCGGCGCTGGTCATGAGGGCCAGGCGTTGGCGAGGGCCGTAGGGCATTTTGGCGGCCTTGGCCAGTGCTTCCCGCGCGGCCTTCTCGCCTTTGCCGGCGATGGGATTCCAGAGCAGCGCGATACGCCCGTCCGGCAGTCTCTTCAGGTACGGCGGCGCGGCAAAGGACTCGATGGCGGTAGGCGCAAGTACGCTCCAAGTTATACCGCCGTCGGTCGATCGCGATTCGTACAGGACGCCCGTGATGCTGCGCGCGAGCATTAAGACCGAACCGTCGGGACATTCGGCCAGCGCGGGTTCGTGAATCAACAGAGGCTGCGGGTCGATCTGGCGCGTTTCCATCTCATGCTTGGCGTGGCCCAAGGGTTCGGTGAGCGTTCAGGTGACCCCCTCGTCGTCGCTGCGCGCCACGAGCGTTTCGCGGTCTTTGGCATTGCCGATGGTGACGGACGACGCGCGGTGCGCAGCCATCAAGATGCGGCCGCTGGAGAGGCGGATCGACCGGTCGTTCGCGCCGCCGGCGTCGAAAAGCTTTCGCCGCTCGGTCCATGTCTTGCCGTCGTCCGCACTCTCGATCGCATGTTTGACGTTGGAGTGCCCTTCGCGCATGCGCACGCTGAAAGACAGCATAAGGCCTTTCTTTACCGGCACGAATCCGGCCTGCATGATGTTCCGGGTGGCGGCGCCCACCGGGAGGGGCTGCGCTTCGGACCAAGTCGCTCCGCCGTCGGAGGATTCGGAGAGCACCAGCGTGGCCGGCCCGTTGTCGCCCAAGGTCCCGCAGCGGTCTTTGTGCCCGTCGAATCGGCTCCAAACCAGCAGAATGCGGCCATCGGGTAATTCGACCGCCGAGCCTTCGCTGTGCCGATAGTGCGTGGCGTCGCAAGCCGCGAGTATGCGCATGCCGTCTGCGTCGCCCGCATGAACCCCGCCTGCGGGCAGGAACAGATTCAACAACAAGAAGAAAAAGAGGCCGCGCATGGTCCTCTGTCCTTTAGGGCCGGAAGCCGCGCAGGTAGCGGCGGTATTGCGCGAATGCCATCAGCGGCCAGTAGTGCCGGTAGTAGTGGTACTTCAGGTAGAAGACGCGCGGGAAGCCGGTGCCGGTCCACTCGTCTTCGTCCCAGGTTCCGGCTCCGGTTTGCGTATCGAGCAGGTAACGCACGCCGCGCCGCACGGCTTGGGATTCGCCTTGGCCGGCGTTGAGCAGTCCCATCACGGCCCACGCCGTCTGGCTCGCGGTGCTCGGCCCCATGCCTTTGCGCGTGGGGTCTTCGTACGTATCGCAGCGCTCGCCCCAGCCGCCATCGGCGAGCTGCACGCTCCTGAACCATTCCACTCCTTTACGCACATAGCCCTTCGACATGTCTTCGCCGATCAAGCGCAGCCCGCGCAGGACCTGCCACGTGCCGTACATATAGTTCACGCCCCAGCGCCCGAACCAGCTCCCGTCCTTGCACTGGTCTTTCTTGATGAAGGCCATCGCGCGCTTCACCACGGGATGCTCGAGCGTGAAGATCTCCGGCGCGATGGTGGCGAACATCTCCAGCGTGCGGCTGGTAAGGTCCGCGGTGCTGGGGTCGATCATCGCATTATGGTCGGCGAAGGGCACCTTGGTCAGGAAGTCCATCGTGTTGTCGCGGTCGAAGGCGCCCCAGCCGCCGTCCTGGTTTTGCATGCCCAACACCCAGCGCAGCGCGCGCTCGATCGCCGCGTCCACGCGCTCGTGCTCGCCCTTCGGATACACGTTGCGCAGAGCCATCATGGTCATGATCGTGTCGTCGACGTCGGGGTAGAACTCGTTCTCGAACTCGAAGTACCAGCCGCTGGGCGGGACGTTGTTCTTCACAGACCAGTCGCCGGGTTGCTTGACCTCTTTGGACAGCAGCCATTCGCAGGCGAGCTGCTGAGCAGGGTCTTCGGCGCGACGTCCGGAAACCGCCAGCGCGTAGGTCCCGATCGCCGTGTCCCAGACGGGGCTGTGGCAAGGCTGTACGCGGATGGTGTCCGTGGCCGGATCGGCGATCTCGAGCGCGTCGAGTTCCTCGATGCCGCGTTTGATCCACGGATCGTCTTCCTTGTAGCCCAGGATGCGCAGCGCCAGGACGCTGTTCATCATGGCGGGCAGGATCGCACCCAAGCCGCCCGACTTATCGAAGCGTTCGAGCATCCACATTTCGGCGCGCTTGATCGCCATGCGCCGCGCCGCCTGGATCGGGAACTGCTCTGCGATCTTCAGCGCCTTGTCCGTCAGCAGGAAGAAGTTGGTCCACGAAACCATGCGGCTGTCGCCGGCCAGTCCCAGTTCCGCATGTTCGCGTCCGCCCACGAACAACTCGTCGACGTGGCATTCCGGCGGCAGCGGGCAGACGGGTTTGAGCGCGTAGATGACCGAAAGCGGCACGAAGATGGTGCGCGACCAACTGGACATCTCGTAGATGTTGATCGGGGACATGTTGGGCAGGAAGATCATCTCCGGCGGGATCGCCGGCACGTGCGCCCAGTCGTACTGATCGAAGAACGCGAGGTGGAATTTGGTGTAGGTGTTGGCCTTCGTCGCGCCGCCCATCGCCAGAATCGTGTCGCGGCTCTTGATCATCATCGGATCGTCGGCCGGAACGCCCGCGATCTTCAAGGCGAAGTAACTCAGAACCGAGATCGAGATTTCCGGCGGGCCGTGCTCGAAGGTGTTCCAGCCGCCTTCCGGCAGGCAGCATTCGCGGATCACCTTCGCGTACTTGGGAATCTTGGGATGATCGCGCTGTCCGAAGAAGGCTTTAAAGAGGATGAAATAACTTTCCAGCGTCGTGTCGGCTTCCAGTTCGGCGACCCAGAAGCCCTTGGGATTCTGGCGCTGCAGGAACCAGGTGCTGCTGGCTTCGATGGCCCGGTCGAGCGATTCGTGCGTAGGCGTTTCCACTACGCGGTTGCGGCTCGACGAACCCACCGCCGTAAGCGAAGTGGGTGTCAGCGTCACCGGCCCGCCGCCCAAACCCTGCGGCCCCGCGGCGTCCATCGCCATGGCGTGACCGCGCAATCCGGGCATACCGCTCAGCCATTCCTGCAGTCGCGCTCGCCAAAGCGCCGGGGTGGCAAACGGGGTTTCGCTCGAATGCCAGTCACTGGAGTTTCGATGGTTCATGCGCGCTCGTAAGCCTCCTAAAAAATGCACCTATGTGGTCGCCAGGTACGCGCGCATCACGTGTGCAGCTTAAGAATGGCTGCTCGGGGCCGTCGATATGCGTGTAACCTTTAAGGCTGAGTCAAGTTAGCTAGAGAGATGCGTGAAGTCAAGAAAATAGCCTTGAGCTGCACATGTGCAGCTCAAGGCTGCAAATTTGGGTTTTGTTAGAATTTTAACGCTGACCTACGATATAGGCCAACCAGCCGGGCTGATTCTCGGCGCGCCTGCGGGCGCGATACTCGCTTTCGTCTTCATCGTCCTCGATGTCCCAATACACTTGGACATCGCGAAAGCCGGCCAGTTCCAGCGCGTCTTGAACTTCCACGGGCGTGTAAAGCCGCCAGTGATATGTAAACGCTTTGCGCAACTCGGTCCCGTCGTTGAAGCGAAAGTGAATGTGGCAGAGCGCGCGGTTGTCGATGGGGTTGTAGTCCGCTTGATCCCAAACGTAGGTGAAGCGCCCAAGGTCGCTCTTGACCTTGCGCGGCTCTTCTTTGACCTGCTGGCTTTCCCAGCCGCCGTAGCAATCGAGCAACATGATCCCGCCGGGCGCGAGGCTTTCGCGCACCTGTTTGAAGTAGGCGCTCAGTTCTTTGATCGAAGTGAAGAACATGTACGAGAAATTCAGCGCGCAGCAGACGTCGGCGCGCGGGCGGGTGACGGTGCGCACATCTTGGCAGCGCAGGTCCACGCGGCGGGCGGCATGGCCCAAGGGCTGAAGGTTCTGGCGCCGGCCCCAGTCCAGCGTGGCGGCGTCGAGGTCCAGAGCCAACGCCCGGCGTTGCGGCCCGGAGGCGACCCAAGTGGCGGCGTTGAGCGCCGTACCGCAGAAATCTTCGCGCAGGATACGTGGCTCGCGCCGATTGCGCTGCCGGTAGGCCTGCGCCATGAACTCCACTTCGAAGTCCGGGGTCTGGACGGATTCCTGATACAGTAAATGCCGATCGGCGTGAGCTGCCGTGAGTTTATGTTTCTTGGTCTTGCTCATGAGTGCATGACGTCCTCAGCACGTTGAATGGGATGCTAGGTTGTGTGTGTTCGCCCAACTTTTGTCAAACGAACCGAACATAAACGTGGAATCATTCAGGCTGCATGCGGCACTTGGCGGGGGGCTCGGCCGCACCATGATCGAGGTCGTTTCAACGCAAATGAACCGAATCGCGGAGCCCATACGCCGAATGGGCCGTAGCCGTCGTAAAGCTGGGTGTTGGTCTTTGTGCCCATCGCCGCGGGCTTGAAGTGCGGAGCGCAGGAAGAGCACACCTGAAACTTTCTGACGGCGTGCCTTGCGAACATTCCGCTGGCCGGCTGGATGGGCAAAGCGACCGAGCACCCCGCCGAGCGCAGGCGGTCACGGTCACGGCGGCGCCGAAGGCCATGCGATCTGGCCCTTGGGCAAGGCCTTGGCGGTGCTTTGGGGCGCCGCGGCCATGGCGGCTTGGGTGAGCGAATTCCTGGTCGGATCGGTGGAGCACGCGGCGTACTAATCCCGGGCGCGCCGCGGTTCATGGAGCGGCCAGAACTTCGCATTCAGCACTTTGGAGGGTGATGCCCCAAGAGCCGGCCTCGGCCGGGTCTGACCTGTAAAGGTAGTGCGCGGCGACATGCGCCGGGGTGCTTGAGGCGGGCAGCACGGTGCGCAGATCGAGTTCCAGCTCGTAGCTTTCGCCAGGGTGAAGCGTAACGGGCACGCGGCTGGGGGTGAGTTCCTCGGCCAAATCCGGCGCGAGGCGCTTGCGCAGTTTGCGCGGAAGCACTTTGGTAAAGGCCGGCGCGTCCTGTGCCGAGGCGCGCACTTGCAAGCCGAAGTTCACGCCCAATTCGTGGTAGCCGGGCACGCCGAGCACCTGGCTTCCGGTATTACGCAGTACGATGGTGGCGAGCACGGGGCCTCCCGGGGCGCGGGGTTCGAGGCGCAGGGTGAGTTCCAGGCTCTTCGCAAAGCGTTCGACGACCCAGGAGCTGGCGGCATCGACCCCGGCGTCGTTGCGCAACTCGAGCAGCCCCGTTTCGTTCAAGGCCGCGGCTTGGCCGGCGGCGACGGTACGCTCAGTCGTTCCGGCCGCGGCGGTCGCCCGGCCTTCGGCAAGGAGGAGTTCTTCGGGCTCGCGGCGCAGTACGAAGCGCGCAAGGTCGCCGGCGGAACGGACCTTCATGCGCCCGGCCTGAAGCGTGAAGTCTTTGCGCGCGGCCGGCCAGCGTACGGCGGCTTCACCGGACTCGAGGATCATTTCGTGCGCGCTGCGTAAGGTGATGCTCGATCCGGCGCGCAGGCGTACGTCGACGCCGCCGTCGAGTTGGATGCGCTGACCGTCCTCGCGCGCGGTGAAGGTTTCGTTGGCGCGCAACGCTTCGCCGCGCTCTTCGCCGGGAAGGGGCTCCACGGTGGCGAGCGGCGGCTCGGGCTTGGGGCCGGGGGGGTGAGGGGGATGGCCGCCGGCGGGCCCGAATGCGATGCCCACGCCGATGAATGCGGCGACCGCCAAGAGCAGAAACGCGGCGAACCAGATGCCCGTGCGGCGCGCGGGCGGTGCGGCGGGCGGCGGGACCGGTTTGAGCGCGCTGCGCGATTCCTCGGCGATCTGCTTGCGCAAGCGCTGCAAGACTCGTTCGCCGTCGGGCAGTTCCCCGTCGCGGAGTTCGGATTCTTCGCGCACGCGCGCCCAGAGCGTCTGGTAGGTGACGTAGAGTTCCTTCGCGCGCGGGTCGGCAGCGAGGCGGCGCTGCAGCGCTTCGGCTTCTTCGGGCAACATGGCGCCCATGGCCAGCAGCGCGACTTCGTCGCGGAAGGCTTCGGGCAGCTCGTCTGCGTGCGGCTCGCTCATGCTTCCCTCCCGTCCCGGCTCCTGCGTTCTCGAGTGCACCGCGCTATTCGCGTACGTGCCGTTCCAGCTTGCGGCGCAGCGCATCGGCGGCGGCGGCCATGCGCGACTTCACCGTACCGACGGGTAAATCCAGAATCTCGCCGATCTCGCGGTAACTCAAACCTTCGACTTGCGCGAGCCGGACCACCTCGCGCTGTTCTTCGGGCAAGGCTTCAAGCGCTTTGCGTACGACGGCGCGGAGTTCCTGGGCGGCCAGCGTGCGCACCGGACCGGCGGCTTCGTCGGCGGGTTCGGCGACGCTTCGCGGAGCGTCCTCGTCGCCTTCGGCGGAACCCAGGCGCGCGCGCTCGCGCGAGGTTTTGGCCCGCGCGTCCAACCCCACGTTTTTGGCGATCTGAAAGAGGAAGGTGGAAACCTTGCTTTCGCCGCGCCAGCGCGGAGCGCTGCGCCAGACGCGCATGAAGACTTCTTGCAGCGCGTCCTCTGCGGCGCTCTTGTCGTAGCACATGCGGAAGAGGAAATGGCCGACCGGCTTTTCGTACGCGCGGTACAGCGCCTCGAACGCCTGCGCGTCGCCGCGGGCCATGCCGGCCATCCACTCGCGGTCCTGGCGGTCGTCGAACAAGTCCGGGCTCCGTGAAAACTGGGCGCCAGCACGATACCATCCATTGCGGAATTCGGATGGCGGATTTCGGATAGGCTTCGCTTGGGCTTGCAGGGTCGGTAGACTGCCAAGCGCTACCCAAGCTCGGATGTTGCGTGAAATGCAGATCCATGGCGATGCGCTGTTGATACGGCCCGGCGCGCTGGGCGATGCGGTGCTCACGTGGCCGGTCGTCGAAGCCTTGCGCACGGCGGGTGCGCCGGCGGTTTGGATCCTCGGAGCGCCTTCGGCGTGGGGCTGGATGCCGCGCGGGCACGCGCACCTCCGGCTGCTCGATTGGAACGATCCGGCTTGGATGGGACTTACCAACCCGCATATCCCGTTGAACGCCGAGGCTCGCGCACGGCTCGCGGGCGTGACGTGTGCGGTGGCTTATTTACGCAGCGGTCAGGACGATGCGCGAACCGCGCTGCGCGGGCTGGGTATCGAGCATTACCTTGCGGCCGAACCGCCGGTGTTAGGCGAGCGTGCGCCTGCGCATGCCGCTTGTGACTGCGATCCGTCCGCGCCTCCGGAAGCCTGGCATGCGGCGCGAAAATTGTGCGCGGCACTCCCGAACGGAACGTATGCCGCGCCGGGTGCGGAGCCGGACGCGGACGTGTGGATGCCTTCGGCGGCCGAGGCCGCGGCGGCTTTTGCGGCCGTGGGGTTACGCGAGGCTCCGGGCCGCGGGTGGCTGGCGCTGCATCCCGGCAGCGGCGGTCGCTTCAAGTGCTGGCCCGTGGATCGATTCGTCGAGTTGGCGCGGCGCGCGGTCGCGGCTTGGGGCGTGGAACCGCTGGTCTGCTTCGGCCCGGCGGAAAGCGAGACGCGCTCGGCGTTCGATGCGGCTGCGCGGCAAGCGAACCTTGCATACCGATCGGCCGTGGAGCGCCCGCTGCGCGAGGTGTTGGCGCTCTTGAGCCACGCGCGGCTCTTTGTCGGCAACGACGCGGGCGTGACGCACCTGGCCGCGCGGGTCTGCCCCACCGTGGCGCTTTTCGGGCCGACCGATCCGCGCGTCTGGCGCCCTTTGGGCAAACGGGTGGCGCTGGCGGCCGTTCCGCCGCCGGCGGCGGCCATGGATGCGTTGGACCTTGAGACGGTGGAGCGGCGGTGCGCGGAGCTAATGGCGAAATAGGCGGTAGCTCGATCTTCGGCAGCTACAGTCCGTACTCTTCGATCTTCTTGCGCAACGTCGTGCGGTGAATGCCCAGGAGTTTGCTGGCGCGCACCTGGTTGCCGGCGACACGCTTCAGCGCGGTCTCGATGATCGCACGCTCCAGGTCGGCGACGATCTCGCCGTGGACGTTTCCTTCGCCCTGCGCTTCGATGGCGTCGAGTGCTTTGTGCGTGCGGGCGCGAACGAGTTCCTCCAGCTTCTCGCCTTGCTGAGGCGATTCGCCGCGAAGTTCCTGAAGAATATGCTGCGGCAAATGCTCGGAGCGCAGGGGCTGCCCGCGAGCCAGAAGCACGGCGTGTTCGACGGCGTTGCGCAGTTCGCGGACGTTGCCGGGCCAGTCGTAGCGTTCCAGCAGCTTCATGGCTTCCTGCGTCACCTGCGGCGGCGCTTCGCCGCCTGGTTTCGAGGAACGCGAGAGAAAGCGTGCGACCAGGAGCGGAATGTCATCTTTGCGCTCGCGCAGCGACGGCAGATCGATGCTGACCACATTGAGCCGGTAATACAGATCCTCGCGGAACAGGCCCTTACGAATCAGATCGGGGAGATGCTTGTTCGAGGCGGCGATGATCCGCACATCGACCTCGATGGACTCGGTGCTGCCGACGCGCTCGAAGCGCTTCTGCTCCAGGAAGCGCAGCAGTTTGGCCTGGATCGAGAGCGGCATGTCGCCGATCTCGTCGAGGAACAGCGTTCCGCCGTCGGCGACCTCCGCCTTGCCGGCTTTGTCGCGGATTGCCCCGGTGAACGCGCCTTTGACGTGCCCGTACAGTTCGCTCTCCAGGAGCGTCTCGGGCATGCTCGCGCAGTTGACCGCGATAAACGGGCCCTTGGCGCGCGGACTGTAGTGATGTATCGCCTTGGCGACGAGTTCCTTCCCGGTGCCGGACTCGCCGCCGATGAGCACGCTGCTGTCGGCGCCGGCGACCGCGCCGATCTTCTTGTAAACCTCCTGCATCGTCGGCGATTTCCCGACGAGGGATTCGAGCGTGTACGCGCCGTCGAGTTCCTTGCGCAGTTGAGCGACTTCGCGCGAGAGCCGCACGGTCTGCAAGGCGGTGCGAATATGATGCAGTGCGTCTTCGTTGTGCAGGGGCTTCGTGAGGTAATTGTATGCACCGCGGCGGATCGCTTCGATCGCGGTTTCCATGGTGCCGTGGGCGGTCATCACCAGCACCGGCATCTCGGGCCGCGCTTCCTTTAATTTCGGCAGCGCGTCGATGCCGCTGGCGCCGGGCAGGCGCACGTCCAGCAGGCACAAATCCGGCTGCGCGGCGGCGACTTGTTCCAGCCCTTCTTCGGCGCTGGCGGCGATGAGCACGCGGTAGCCGTGGCCTTCCAGCAACTGCTGCAACGCCCAGCAAATCCCCGGCTCGTCGTCGATGACGAGTACCGTCTGATTAGGTTCGGAAGCAGGCTCGGCCATGCGTTTGGTTGTATTCGATGCACGAAGATGCGGCAATGGGGCTGCGAATTCGCAGCCATTTAAGCCGCCATTTAGTGGAACGAATGTTCCATTGCGATCGCTCACTTGGAGGCTCGCTGCCAAGCACGAGGATGCGCAGCAAACGCTGTAGCCCATCAATCCTCTAAGCTTAGGAAGCGGGCGAGGCCGTCTCTTGGCCCACCGCCAACAGCCACAGGCGGTACGCCACACACCACCGTTTTGAGGAAAAAGATCCCAGCAGAGTTGACATTGGGGTGAATTGGCTGGTATCTTGTTTGTGGTACAAACAAGTTTGTATTAAATCCGATTAAGGATTTACCGCATGGCTGCGCTTACGCTTCCTACCTTCGATGAACGGTCTAACGTACTTAAGGACTTGCCTTTACAGGCACGAAAGCGGCTCCATGAAGGCCGCGGATTCCTTTGGATGCTGGTCGGTTTGACGCTCGCGGCTGCGTCTTGCTTCCTCCTCATATGCTATCCGTATCGGATGGGCCCAGGGTGGCTGACGGGGCTGGTGGGGCTTGGAGCAGTCGCGGTGGGGATAGGGTGGCGCGAGTACACGCAGCGGCGTGCGCGAGGGTTGAGCGTGCGCTTTCGCGACTATCGGCCGCCGCGTCACGCGCAGATCGAAACGGCGCTTGCGGCGGTGATTTTAGCGGGATTGGTCGGAGCCGTTTACTTTCGAGTGGATCTTCTGTTCGAACGAACGCCCGGCTGGCTGGCGTGGGTGGCCTTTTTCGTTCCGGCGATGCTGATGCCGCTGGTGGTCTTCGCGCGCTTGCGGTTTGTCGAAGATTTGGCGCTGGCGTTTGCGATGCTGCTTGCGGGTCTGCTTTGCGCGTGGCAGGGCGGCGTAGGGCTGCCGTGGGTGTTCTTGATGCTGGGCGTAGCGCTGACGGTATACGGCGGGAGTTTGCATCTGCGTTGGCGGCGCTGGACGCGCGCTCTGGCGACCGAGGAGGTGAAAGCATGAGTACCTTACGTGCGGCCGGCGCTCCCATACCGCTCGATCCGCAAGGCGCGCTGGCGTTGGCGTTCGAGGCGCGTCGGATGCAATCGGCGGGGCGCTGGTGGGTCATCCTGTTTGCCGTGGGCGCGGCGATTCTCGTCCCGGGGCTGCTGTTTGCGCTGAATCCGGACGCACTTCTAGATGGCGTGGATGGGCGTACGCGCCTCTGGATTTTCGTAGGGGCCGAAGTGTTTTTCGTAGGCGGCGGGATGTGGGTGCGCCAAATCCTGCAGCGGCGCGCGAGACGCTCCATCGAGGAGGGGATGCCGCTCGCTTCCTGGCCGGCGGTGCCCGCGGCGTGGACGTATGCGGCGATCGCCGCGGCGGTCCTGCTTGTCGCGTTGAGTGCTTGGGCGATCTGGTTCGAAGTCATCCCCAACGACGATCGGGCCGCGATGCTGGTGTGGACGGGCAGCTTCGGTTGTGTGGCGCTCGTGCTGGCTTGGCACGCCTGGAAACTGCGCTTCTGGGAGTACGCTTGGGCGGCCTTGGCGGCTGGCTGGGTCATGTTCGCGATACACTGGGTATCCGAAGCTAATCTGGTTCACTCCTGGATGTTCATGTCTCCGGCTGGGTTGAGTTTTCTCGTGGCCAGTTGGTGTTTGCGGCGGCGCTGGCTTGCGGCGTGTAAGCCGGAAAAGGTCAACGCATGAGCCGCTCCGCTTCCGGCCGCGACGGCGGGCTCGACCCGCTGATCCACGAAGCCGCTCGCTTGAAGATCGTGGCGATCCTCAACGAGTGCGAGGTGGCCGATTTCAACTTTCTGCTGGGCTTGGCGCAGCTCAGCCGGGGGAATCTTTCGAGCCACATGGCCAAGCTCGTCGAGGCCGGGTACGTGAACGAGAGCAAGGGATTCGTGGGTAAGCTGCCGCATACGGATTACGCCTTGAGCGCTCGCGGGCAGACGGCCTTTCGCGAGTACCTCGCCGCGTTTCAACGCATCACGCAATTGGCGGCCGGCGTGCAGGCGCCGCGCGTGGGCGCCCCGGAGGGGGAGATGCCCCGCTAGCGGGGTTCGATTGCGCGAGGTGCGTTCGAAAACTCGGTGCAGCTTGCCGCATCTGAGCGTCTCATTTAAAAGGTCTCGAAGCATTGCCTTAAAGTAAGCGTCTGCCTACTGCTTTCGGAGCCGCGTTTTTGCGCGTGCTCCGTTTCATGCCCGTACCCCAAGGAGTCCCGCATGCGTTCGCTTGTTCGAGTTACGTGTTTGGTGGCGCTCTTGTTGCTGGCCGGATCGGCCGGCGCGGTGGATTTGAACGCTCCGTTGCCGGTGGACCCCAAGGTCAAGATGGGTCAGCTCCCGAATGGGATGAACTACTGGATCCGGCAGCATGCGACGCCGCCCGGCAAGCTGGGGATGTGGCTGCATATCGGCAGCGGTTCGCTGAACGAGAGCGACGACCAGCGCGGGCTGGCGCACTTTCTGGAACACATGGCCTTTAACGGCTCGGAGAACTTTCCGCCGGGCTCGCTGGTCAAGTTCTTCGAAGGGATGGGCATGCGCTTCGGAGCGGACCAGAACGCGTTCACGAGCTTCGACGAGACGACCTACATCCTGGCGCTGCCGAATACGGAGCCTGAGACGATCAACAAGGGCCTGACGTACTTCGCGGACGTGGCATTTCGCCTGAGCCTGCTTCCGGAAGAGATCGAAAAAGAGCGCGGCGTGGTGCTGGAAGAGATGCGCGCGCGCAAAGGCGCGGCGCAGCGGCTGCTGGACAAGCGCCTGCCGGTGATGCTGCCGGGCTCGCTCGTGCCCAAGCGCGTGCCGATCGGCGTGGAAGAGACGTTGAAGGCGGCCAATCAGGAACGCTTCAAGGATTACTACAGCGCCTACTACCGTCCCGACAATTCGACGCTGATCGTCGTGGGCGACGCCGACCCGGCGGCGCTGGAAAAATTGATCGCCGATCACTTCAGCGGCTGGAAGAAGCCCGAGACGATCCGGCCGAACGCCGATCCGGCGATCCAGCCCTACACGGATACGCGGGTGGGCATCTTCACCGATCCCGAGCAGGTGATGGGCGAAGTGGCGGTGATCTCGATCCGGCCCAAGACGGAATCGAAGACGGTGGGCGATTTCCGCGCCGAACTGGTGCGCGACGTGGGGAGCTGGATCTTCAACCGGCGCATGGCGGAATTGGTTCAGACGGGCAAGGCGCCGTTCATGGGCGCGGGCTCCGGCGGCGGGAACTTTCTGAACGTGTGCTTGTACCTGGCCGCGCAGGCCGTCGGCAACCCGGACAAGTGGCCGGTCATGTTCGAGACGCTGCTGGTGGAACTGAAGCGCGCACGCACGCACGGCTTCATCGAACAAGAACTGGAAGACGCTCGGAAGGCCACGCTCTCGAGCGCCGAGCAGGCGGTACGCACGGAAGGCACGCAGGACGCGCATAACTTCCTGGGGCGGATGAACGGGGACCTGGGCGAAGGCACCAAACCGATGTCCGCCGCGCAGCGGCTGGAACTGCTGCAGACGCTCTTGCCCGGCGTGACGGCGGAAGAGGTCTCGAAGGGTTTCGCGCAGGACTTCGACGGCAAGAACATCCTCGTCAGCATTACGCTGCCGGAGAAAGCCGAGCTGGCGGTGCCCACCGAGGCGCAGGTCCGCGAACTGGTGGCGAAGGCCGAAGCGACCGAGGTTGCCGGCAAGGCCGCGAAGGAGCGGCCCAAGAGCCTGCTCGAACAGGATCCGACGCCCGGCAAGATCGCAACCCAGGAAGAGGACGCCGACCTGGGCATCCTGTCCGTCACCTTCGAGAACGGCGTGCGGGTGCATTTCCGTACGATGGACTTCAAGAAGGATCAGGTTACGTGCCGGATCACGCTGGGCGGCGGGCTGATTCACGAGAAGACGGAGAACCGAGGCGTGACGGATGTGGCGGCGCTGGCCTTCCAGCAGGCGGCCACGTCGAAACTGGACAGCACGACGATCCGGGATTTGATGACGGGCAAGAACGTGGGCGCGGGCGGCGGCGCGGGCCGCGATCACTTCGCCTTGACCGTGAGCGGATCGCCCGCCGATCTAGAGGAAGGTTTCCGGCTGGCGTACCTGCTGCTGACCGAACCGAAAATCGAAGAGTCGGCGTTGAAGAACTGGCGCGACCGCACGAAGCAGATGCTGGAAAAGCACAAGACGGACGTACGTGGGCACATGCGCGAGAAGTTCCGGGATCTGCTCTACAGCGGCGATTCCCGGCTGAAGCTGATCGAACCGGCGCGGGTCGATGACTTGACGCTGGAAGCCGGTCAGGCGTGGCTGGCCGAACGGCTGAACGGGGCTTACATCGAAGCGGCGTTCGTCGGCGACCTGCCGCGCGAGAAGATGGTCGAACTGGCCTCGAAGTACCTGGGCAGCCTGCCCAAGCGCACGGCGACGCCGGCGGATCTGGAGCCGCTGCGCAAGATCGAATACCCGGCCGGGCCGAAGATCGAGACCGTGAAGGTGGAGACGATCACGCCGCGTTCCGAAGTGGTGATGGGCTGGCGCGTGCCGGACGAGCGCGCGGTGCACGAGTTCCGGATGATCGAAGCGGCGGCGGAGATCCTGCAAGTGCGGCTGCGCGAAGAGATCCGCGAGAAGCGTGCGCTGACCTACAGCACAGGCTGCTTCGCAGACAACGGTCAGATGTTCCGCGACGCGGGACTGTTGGGCGTCGTCTTCACCGCCGATCCCGAGAAGGCGGAGGAAGCGGCGAAGATCGCACGGGAGGTGGTCGAGACCTTTGCCAAGGACGGCCCGACGGACGAGGAAATCACGACGGCGCACAAGCAATTCAAGACCGAACTGGAGAAATCGTTCCAGGAGCCCGGTACGTGGTTGTCGATCCTGGGCGATCTGGATTTCCGCGGCAACAAGCTCGAGTACGTGAAGGGCTACATCGCGGAAATGAGCGGCTTCACGAAGGAGCAGCTAATGGAGACGGTGAAGAAGTACATCGTACCGGAGCGCTTCACGCAGGTGATCGGTCTGCCGGTGGTTCCGCCGGGCGCGGCTCCGGCGCCGGAAGCGCCAAAGCCGTAACGCTTCGGCGTTGCAAAATCGTGCGCCGTCCTAAGGCCGCTCTTTAAGCCATTGAGCGGCCTTGGGGCTGCCTGCGCGCGCGGCGCGTTCCATAACGGCGCGCGCTTGATCGGCTTCGCCCTTGGCCTCCAAGTGAAGCGCGAACCCGTGCAGGATTTCCGGGTCGGTCTTCTCCCAATCGGCCATGACGGCTTCCGCGATCCCGGCGCCGATGCCCGCGGCGTCGGCGAGGCGGATCCACTTTTGGGCTTCCGCCTCGTCTTTGGCCACCCCTAAGCCCTGAGAGTAGATCATGCCCAGATGCGCGTAAGCGATGGGATCGCCGTTGCGCGCCGCCAGCAGGTACCATTCGCGCGCTTTAGGGTAGTCCACCTCGCCCGCGGTACCCTTGAGATAAATCTCTCCGATGCTGCTTGCCGCTTTGGCGTTTCCAAGATCGTACGATTTCTGAAGCCAATGCAGCGCCTGGGCGTGATCCGCGGCGGTTCCAACGCCCAGTTTGTACATAAGCCCGGCGAATTTGGCGGCGTCGGCATGGCCCAATTCGGCGGCCTTCAGATACCAACCGAAGGATTCTTTTTCGTCCTTCGATACGCCTTGCCCATGCTGATACATGACGGCCAGGTTGAACATGGCATGCGTATGCCCGAGCCGCGCGGCATCTTGAAAGTACTTGGCGGCTTTAGGCAAGTCCTTGGCTACGTCCTGGCCCTGGAAATAACGCAGCCCCAATTCCGAAGCGGCCTCGGCGTTGCCGTTTTGGGCGAGTTGCTCCAATTCGGCGATGCTGAAATCCGCCCCGGTCTTTTCGGCGGGCGCGGGCGGCGGAGGTGCGGGCGGAGCGCTTTTTTCCGGGCTACCGCAGGCTGAAAGGGTCAGGGCGATCAGCCCCAGGAGCAACCCATCCCATGCGAGTTTGATTGGGCGGTAAGCGTTCGAACAGCGAAGCCGATGCATGGCGTACCCCTGTTACCTGCGGCGCCAGCTTCGCCCGGCCTGCATGGCGAGCGCGATCTCGACGCTGGGCAGCGACTCGGCGACCGTGGGACCGGACCACTTTCCCGAGCGCAGCGCCTCGACGAAGGCGGCTTCTTCGCCGAAGAAGCCGCCGTTGACGGGTTCGCTCAGGGCTTCCGGAAAATGCGCGAACGGCTTGAACGGATCGGGTAGCTGGACGGCTTTGCCGCATTCGTACAGGTCGCAGAAACCGGGCTGATCGATCAGCCAGCCGACGCCGCTGCGGACCAAGGCCACGCATTCGGCGCCGAAGATTTCGTAACGCTCGATCGAAACCCCCGCTTCCGGGCGAACGTTCAGCGTGCCCACGCCTCCGTTGGCGTACTCGAAAATAAACGTGAAGGCATGCCGCCGATCGCCGCGCAGGCGGCGCTTGTCGACGATCACGCGGTCGACGTCGCCGCCCAAAAACCGAAGCGCGTCGATGCTGTGAATCGCGGTGGCCCAGAAATCGGGATCGTGGCGGCGGTGGCGGTACATGAGGCCGCCGGCGCCTTTGATCGCGCCGCGCTTGAGCACCTCGGCGCGTCCTTGCACCAGCGGCGGGCAGAATCGGCGGTTGAAGGCGACCATGTGCTTCGCATGGCCGGCCTTGGCGGACCGGATCAGGCTCTTGCAGGCCGCCGCGGAATGCCCCGGCGGCTTCTCGAGGATCGTGGGATAGCCCTTGCGCAGGATCGCGCCGGCCACGGCCGCGGTGGCGGTGACGGGCACGATCACCGCGACGCCGTCGGGTTTCGCTTCACGGAGCATCGTCTCGATGTCGGTGTACGCCGCCCGCGCGCCGAACTTTTTTGCCGCCGAAGCCGCCAGTGCGCCGTTCAGATCGCAGACCCCGGCGAAGACGCAGCGCTTCATGCGCTGCAACTGCGCGAGGCTGGGAAGATGCTGGCGCTGCGAGAGGTTACCGCAGCCGATGACCACAACGCGCGGGGCGGACATGGGGCGTTCCTTAAAGTAGAGGCGTTACCCGTTCAGCATAACGCAAAGGCCAAACTTCAAACGGCAAGAATCGAACCCGCCGCGCACCGCGGTTTGCGGTTTGCCGCTCGCCCGCGCGCGCCTACAGTAAGCGCGTTGCTATCCAATCCAAGGGGGGCCGGTCATGAAACCGCTTCGCGTCGGGATCGTCGGGTACGGCTGGGTGGCCGGAGCGCACCTTACGGCGCTGCACGAACTGGAGCGCGTCCGCGTCACGGCGATCTGTTCGCGCCGCACACTGGACGAGAAGGAACTCGCCGCCAAGCACGGCGGGCCGGTGCGCGCGTATACCGACTTCAAGAAGATGTGCGCCGACCCCGAACTGGACGTCATCAGCATCTGCACGCCGCACCCGATGCACCCGGAGCAGGTCGAGATCGCGGCGCAGGCGGGCAAGCACCTGATCATCGAGAAGCCGGTGGCGATCGACCGCCCGGGCCTGGACCGCGTGGAGCGGGCGGTGAAGAAAAGCGGCGTGAAAGCGTGCGTCTGCTTCGAGGTGCGTGTGGCGGGGCAGTTCCAGACCTACCGTGCGATGCTCGACCGCGGTCTGCTGGGCAAGCTGCACTACGGCGAGATCGACTACTACCACGGGATCGGGCCGTGGTACGGGCAGTACGAGTGGAACAAGAAAAAGGCCTTCGGCGGGAGTTCGCTGCTGACGGCCGGGTGCCACGCGCTGGATGCGCTGATCTGGCTGATGGGCTCGAAGCCCGTGGAAGTGATGAGCTACGCGGCGCAATCGGCGCATCCATATTTCCAGGCCTACGATTATCCGACGACGAGCAGCACGCTGATCAAGTTCGAGAACGGCGCGGTGGGCAAGACGGCGAGCGTGATCGACTGCTTCCAGCCGTATCTGTTCAACGTCCACCTCGTCGGGAGCGAGGGGAGTGTCTGGAACGAGAAGTTCCACAGCAATACGTTCAAGGGCCTGGACAAGTCGGGCTGGAGTGCGCTGCATGTGCCGCTGGTGGACAGCGGCGACGTGGCGCATCACCCATACACGGCGCTCTTCAAGGACTTCGTCGCGGCGATTCGCGAAGACCGCGCGCCGCAGTTCGGCTTCGACGAGGGCGTGCTCTCGCACCGTACGTGTCTGGCCGCCGATCGAAGCGCCGCGGAAGGCCGGCCGGTGAAGGTGGAATAGCCGCGTCTGAATCGGGTTCGGCTGCGTGAAGCGTTCACCGGCCTTGCTTCCACCAGTCCGGGTCGCGTTCCCAGGCCTGGCGCGGTTCTTCGCCGCCGAAGCCGTAGCCTTGCACGGCCATCTGCCGGAGCTTCCAACTGTAGTAAGCCAGGATCGCGAAGAGCAGGACGGGCCACCAGATCGTTTTCAGCGGTTCCTGCTGGACGATCGCCCAAGCCGCGAAGCCCAGGATGGCGAGTAGGGCTGCGGCCATCGAGATGCCGAAGGCGAGCGCGTTGCCTCGTTCGCCTTGGCGGCCCAGTACGATCTCGCGCATGATCTGGCCGCCGTCGAGCGGGTAGACGGGAATCAGGTTCACCAGCCCCCACCACAGGTTGATATGTTCAAGGTGCCAGAGCGCCTCGCTGGCGTAGGGGTGCAAGGTGAAGGGATCGTAGAGTTTCAGCTTTCCGGCGCCGTAGATCAGGCCGAAGAGGATGAATCCCGCGCCGGGCCCCATGAGCAGTTCGATGATGCGCTGGCGGCGCGTCAGGCCGCCTTCGCTGATCGCCAGGCCCCCGAGCGTGTAGAGCCAGACGCGCGTGCCGCGCGCGCCGAAGTACCGCGCCGTCAGCGCATGGCCGAATTCGTGGAGCAGGATCGAGACGAAGACGCAGGCGACCCAGATCAGGATCGAACTGAGCTTCGCGCCTTCGTGCCAGCCCATGAACACGGCGCCGAGCCAGAAAAACGGGTGGACGCGCGTGGGGATGCGCAGCAGCGTGAAGCGCAGGTCGTACGCGGTGCGTTGCGGTTCGAAGAGCATGTCGCGTTTGCAGTCCGGGCCGGCGATGAAGATAGCAGACGCCGCGAAGCTTGCGAAGCGTCAATGCCCTTCGCCGGGCTCGGTGAGCCACGGGGCGAGCGCGAAACATCCGGCCAGGACCAGGTAACCCAGCGCCCATGGGCGCGCGGGATCGAAACTCAGGTCGATGCCGGCTCCGCCGTGCGGCAATTCGACGTACGCGTGCATCAGGCCGCAGGCGCACAAGACCGCGCCGGCCAGACACCACAGCGCGGCGCGACGCCACTCGCGTTCGATCACGTGCACGAAGGCGGCGGCGAGAATCATGGCCGAGAAGATCATGCCTTGTTCGAGCGCCAACACGCCGCGCAGATAAATGTCGCCGCGTTCGAAGGCCACGTACAGCGCCGCGTCGTACGCCTGCGCGTGCCCGGCGATGCGCAGGGTGCTGCCGATCAGGAACGAAGCGTACGCGCCGACGCCGACGAGGAGGCCCATGACCGCGGCCGGAGCATGCGCGGGCGGAGTGCTTTGGAACGCTTGCGCGGTAATCACGATCCCGATGTAGAGGACGATCGCCATGCCGGCTTCGATCGGCACGGCCCAAGCCACGTAAGCCAGCGTGCCGCTGAGGCAGAGCAGGGTCATGAAGCCGGCGTTGAGAATCGAATAGCCGGCCCGCGCGCCCATGGCCTTCCAGCCCGGATGGCCGATGTAAATGGTCGTCGGAAAGCAGCTCCCGAAACACGCCGCGGCCAAGGTGCCGATGCCGTTGGCGGCCAGCGCGCTGCGCGTGGGGAAGCGGTCGCCTGCTGCTTCGGCCGATTCGATGTTCTGCATCGAGCCCACCACGTTGAAGACCCCCATGGGGAGGATCACGGAAAAGTACGCGAGCGCGTGCGGGCCGCGCAGCGCTTCCCAGAGTTCGCCGAAGACCGGCACCGGCGGATAGAAACCGACGCCTTTCAGTTCCACGCCCGCAACCGGAGCAAGCCCCGTCAGCCAACTGAGCAGCACGCCGAGCAGGACCGCGACGAGACCTCCGGGGAGGCCGCCCTTGAAGCGCACGCGGCCGAAGTAGCTTGCCACGAGCACTCCGAGCGTCGCGAGCCCCACCATCGGAGAGGCGAAGGTGCGGAAGAGAAAGTTCAACGAGATGAACGTGAGCGCGATGCCGGCCAACGTGGAGAGCAGCGCCGCGCGCGGGCTGGCTTTGCGCAGCCATTCGGCGACGAACGCGCCGCCGAATTCGATCAGGCCCGAGCCGAAGCAGGCCACCAGCCCGGCCTGCCAAGCCACGTGAGCGGGATCGGCGGCGCCCGCGGCTTCGGCCGAGGCGCGCGCCGGGAGCAGCACCGCGAAGAGGTATACGAAGACCGAAGGCGTGTTGATGCCGTAGGGGAGCGCGCAAATGTCGTCGCGCCCGGTGGCGCGCGCCAGTTGCCGCGCTTGCCAGGCGTAGAACAGATTGCCCACCAGCAGCGAGACGGCCGCGCCCGGAAGAATGCGTCCGTAGATCAGTTCGGGCGGCATCCCGATGACGGCCCGGCAGAGCCCGTCGATGACCAGGAGCTGGATCAAGTTGTCGAGCGCGAGGCCGAAGAAGCCGTCGATATCGCCGCGCACGAACCAACGCATGGTCGGGTTCCCGGTTGAGCCAAGTCGATTGAATCCACAGGTTGTAAAGGGTAGGGTGGGGGTACTCAACGACCGGTCGGGCCGATGCTTCGCGTTTGGGCGTGAGGCCAGGCGTGGCGGCGCACAATCCGCCTGAGAAGGAACCTGTTAACAAGGAGCGCAGCATGGCCGAGCTTCAGATCGAAGTGCTGACCGCGGGAACGGGACCGCAGGCGCAAGCCGGGAAGACCGTGTCGGTGCATTACACCGGCTGGCTGACCGACGGCTCCAAATTCGACAGCAGCCGCGACCGGGGCCAGCCGTTCGAATTCAAGCTCGGCGCGGGCCAGGTGATCAAGGGCTGGGACCAAGGCGTGGCGAAGATGAAGGTCGGCGAGAAGTCCAAGCTGACGATCCCGCCGGAAATGGGCTACGGCGCGCGCGGCTTCCCCGGCGCGATTCCGCCGAACTCCACGCTGGTCTTCGAAGTCGAACTGCTGGCGGTCAAGTAAGCGGCACAGCCGTGCGGAGGCAGCGAAACGTGAAGGGCTCGCACGCGTCCGCTTATTTATCGCCAAGGACCCGTATGTATTCTCGTCGCGCAGGCCTGCTTGCCGTCTGTCTGGCCGCTTCGATGCTTGCCGCTCAAGAGCCCGAGCCTTCGCCTGACGGCGAAAACAAGAAGGACGGTTCGAAGACGATCTCGATCGAGGTCACGGGCCGGCGGGATGCCGCCGAACCTGGGGCTTCAAGTTCGTTCAGCGGGAAGCAATTGGAGCGCATGCAGGCCGGGCAAGGCGAAGACTTGGGCGCGCGCATCCCCAACGCTCATATGCCGCAGGCGCCCGAACCGCACTCGCCGTTCTTCATCGTGCGCGGCTTCGGTAACGGCACGGCGCTGGGCGATCCGACGGTGGCGCTGTACGTGGACGACATCCCGCTGGGCGATTTGCGATCGTTCAGCTACCGGTTATGGGAGGTCGATCACGTCACGTTTCATCGCGGCCCGCAAGGCACGCATGCGGGGCGAAATGCTGAGATGGGGCTGCTGGAAGTTCGTTCGATTCGTCCGGGCAACCATTGGGAAGGCCACACCGAAGCGCGCTACGGGAACTACGATACGCAGCACTATTACGCGTCCGCGAGCGGTCCGGTGCTAAAGGATAAAGTTCAGTTGCGCGTCGGCGCGCTTCTGGAAAAGCGCGACGGCTATCTGCGCAATACGTTGCGCGATTCGCGCCCCGACCATCGCGAAAGCCTGGAAGCGCGCGCGCAGGTATTTGCGCAGCCCGCCGACGGCCTCGACATACAGTTAACCGCTCAGGCGCGCCTCGACGATGCCGGCAGCGAAGGTTACGTTTCGTTTCGCCAGCGCGATCCGTTCGAAGTGCAGCACGATATTCGCGGCGAGCATCGGATCGATCAGTACCTTGGCGGGTTACGTATCAAATACGAGTTCCCGGACTTCGAGTTGCTATCCGTTACATCGCGGCAGTTCCACGAACTCGATCAGACCGAGACCGAGATCGACCTGGGGCCGCGGCGCTTCATCTTGCTCCTGGATGAGTATGAGAACACGCAGTGGACGCAGGAACTGCAGGCCCGCTCGCGCCCGGACGGCGGCCCCTGGGGCTGGCGCGTCGGAGCGTACCTCGAAGACCGAACCACGCGGATGAAGAACGGGATCCGCTTCCTCGATTCGGCTTTCATTCAGGCTGCGCCACCCGCTGGCCTGGGATTGCCCTTCGACGCGCCTGTCACTCAAAACCGCTCCGCGAACTTTTACCATCGCGCCTGGGCGCTTTTCGGCGAAGCGACGTACACCTTCCTGGACGATTTCGAATGGCGGTTTGGCCTGCGCCTCGAACGCTCCAGCCATCTCATTCGCCGCAAGCATGTCTTCGAAGCGCCCACGGGCAATACGTCGATCACCGTCGCGCCGGCCTACGACGTGGACCGTGTGGATCATGCCGCGCTGCCCGCGCTGGCGCTGGCTTGGAACGGCGGCGGCTTCGTGAAGCAGGTGTACGGACGCATCGCCCGCGGGTGGCGCCCCGGCGGATTCAGCCGCGCCAGCGACGATCCCGACGAGTCGGCCTGGGAACCCGAGTGGCTCTGGAATGGCGAGATCGGCGCGCGCTTCGCCTGGTTCGAGGAGCGCTTGAGCCTGGATGCCACGGCTTTCTGGATCGATGCGCGGGATTTCCTGGTGCGCCGCACGGTCACGCCGCCGTCTTTCAGCTTGGTCAACGCCGATCACGTCGTATCGCGCGGCTTGGAATTCGAAGCGCATGCCGCGCCGGTCCAGGGCCTCGACGTTTCACTTGCGCTGGGTTATGTGGATGCACGCTTTCGGGAATTCGTCGATCCGATCACGGGCGCCGATTTCAGCGGAAACCGCGTGCTGCTTACCCCCGAGTACACCTTCGCGCTCGGCGCGTCCTATCGGCATGCCTCCGGCTTCATGATTTGGGCCGAATGGCAGGGCCGCGGCGATATGTTTTACCTGGAAGACAACATTAAGGAGCAAGGCAGCTACGAACTGCTGAATGCCAAGATCGGCTACGAGTCCGAACGCTTCGACGTGTTTTTGTACGGCCAAAACCTGCTCAATCGCACGTACCATCACTTCGCCGTTCCGGCGTTGGGCAGTCCCACGTACCTTGGGACCGTCGGCGCGCCGCAGACCTACGGCATCGGCGGGCGGGTGCGGTTCTAGGCGCGTTCGTCCCGTCCCAAATCCATCAGGATCGAACCCGCGCGGCGCTTCCAGCGCACGCCGATGGGCGGCGTGCCCGCGGCGAAGGCTTCCGCGTATTCGCACCAGACCGTTTTGCCCGTCATGCGGTTGTAGTCGGTCAGGATCTTGGTCCATTCTTCCGCATGGGATTTGTGGCACGCGATCATCCTGAGCTTCTGCTCGAAGACCGCGCCGATATTCACGTAGTAGTCGGGCTTTACGACGCAGCGGTCGTCGCCGGCCATCAGTCCCATGTACACTTCGGTGGTCCAGAACAGGTTCGCCAGATGCAAGGCTTTCCAAGCGATGCCCCAGACCGCGGCGTGGTCGGGCTTCTCGTGCGGCCAGTGCGTGAATAAGGCGGCCGGCTTGAGTTTATCCAACAGGCCGGCCACCCGCGCGCAGACTTCGCGGTGCGCGTAGATCTCCGAGTCCGGTTCGTCGAGGAAGGTCACTTCCGCCCCGAACATCGCGTCCGCTTCCACTTCCTCCGCGCTGCGCGTGGCGGCGACTTCCGCGTTCGGCGGTCCCAGGCCTTCGCCGGCCCACTTGTAGCCGCGCTCGCCGCGCGTGACGCAGATCACGTGCAGCTTGTAGCGCACCTGAAGCAGCAGCGCCGTTCCGCCCATTACGAACGTGGCGTCGTCGGGATGCCCGAAGAGGCAGACGATGTTGGGCTTCGACTCGGCCATGGGAGCGTTCCTTTTATAGGCATTTGGGACGGCGTCCGGATCAGTATGGCGGGTCCGTTCCTCGCCGCAAGCCCGATGAGCGCGCTATCAAGCGCTCCAAGCGTGGCGTCCCAAGCCTCTGGCAGTCGCGCCGTCGACGGGGGCCGGCCGCGATTCCCCGTAACTTACGGACCAGCGCGCCGGTTGGAAGCCCTCGGGACTCCGGCTGCGCGAGGGACACGCACATGTTCTTTCGAACTGAGGCGCAAGGCCAGCGCCCCTGGCTTCAACTGCACTTGCTGCCGCTGCTGCTGTTTCTCTTTGGTGTGTCCGCTTGGCTCTATATTGCGGTACGTATCGATTTACAATACATGGCTATCCATGCGAATGAGTATACGCTCTGCGCGTGGCTGGGGAGCGGGTTCTATTACGCTGCGGGTTACTTCGAGACTCGCATTCAAAGGCTGGAAAATCAGCGGCGGCAGGACGCTGTTTCGGCGCCGAACGCAAGCCGGATCGGGCCGTCTCAAGTTCGTCAGGCGCATCCCGCTAATTCCAGTATCCCCGCGCCGCCGTAGCGGTTATAGAAAGTGAGCCGGATCGGTCCAAGAATCGGGCATGCGGGCTCAGTCCCGGTTCGTCATTCCAAAGGAGCTGCGGCGCGCGCCGTCCCTTTCGAAATCCAACCTCGGCAATCTAAAATCGACGAACGATGGATCTTCCCTTCCTGCTCAATACTCCCTGGCCCATCTGGCTGATTCTCCTGACGGCCGGAGGAGCGGGTGCGTTGACGTGGCGGGGCTACCGGCGCCGCGCGGGGGAACTCAAGCCGAGCCGCCGCCGCATGCTGCTGGCGTTGCGTCTGACCGGCTGGGGCTTGCTCTTCGCATGCCTGCTTCAACCCGTGTACCGCATGTTCATTCGTGAGGAACGCGCCAGCCGTGTCACGGTACTGGTGGACCTCTCCGAGAGCATGTCTTTCCGCGACCGCACCGACGGCCCCACGCGCGCCGAACGCGTGGCCGAAGCGCTGGGCCGCGAGGAAGACGGCAAGGGGTTGCTGGCAAAGCTGGCGCGTTCGTTCAAGGTTCACACCGAAGGCTTCTCGGCGCACGCCCGGCCGCTGGAACCCGGCGCCTTTCCGCCGTCCGACGGTCCGCGCACCGATCTGGCCCAAGGACTGAGCGACAGCTTTGCGCGGCTGAAAGGGCCAGACGCCGCGGGGCTGATCCTGCTCAGCGACGGCGCGGACACCGCACGCGGCGATTACCTCCGCGCGGCGCGGCAGTACCGCCGTTCGGGCGTCCCGATCTACTGCATCGGCGTCGGCGCGCCGGATGTTCCGGACTTGGCCGTTACCCAGGTGCGCTGCCGGCGCACGGTCAGCAAGGACACGCTGGTCCGCGTCGAAGTCGATGTCGCGCGCGTCAAGATTCCACCGGGCAGCTACAAGGTCCGCATCGCCCGCAACGGCGAGACCGTGAAAGAGGCGGAGGTCGACCTGCAGGGCGAGCACGCCACCGCGATCTTCGAATTCCTGCCCACCGAGCAGGGCTTTCTGGAGTACGAAGCGCGGATCGATCCGTACGGCGGCGAACTGGTGCTGAGCAACAACGCGATGTCCTTCGGCGTCGTCGCCTACTCGCGCAAGCTGAAGGTGCTGTACATGGAAGGCAGCCAGCACAAGCATCGCGAATACGGACGCTACGTCTGGGGCGAACGCTGGGAGCACGAGTTCCTTGTCGAAGCGCTGGAGGAAGACCGCGACGTGGAAGTGGACGTGCTGCTGCGCGAGCTTCCCGCCGACTACGACGGCCCGATCAAAACCGTGAAAGAAGGCTACCCGCGCTCGAGGAAAGACCTCTTCGCCTACGACGTGATCGTCAGCTCCGACATTCCCATCGACCATTTCAACGAAGACCAGATCAAGTGGACGGTGGAGTTCGTTGCTCATCACGGCGGCGGGTTCATCATGATCGGCGGCTGGACGGCCTTCGGCGAGGGCGGTTACGCTGGCAGCGCGTTCGACAAGATGCTGCCCGTCGAGATGAACAAGCACGATAAGCATACCGACGGCGAACCGTTTCGCTGGCTGGTCACCGACGAAGGCTTGAAGCACCCGATCATGCAGGTCGCCAAGGACCCGAAGGAGAACGAGAAGGCCTGGGAACTGCTCAACACGCTGGGCAGCGATTACAGCGGGAACCCCGGCCCGTCCTTTTTCGGCTTCTCGAAGACGACGCGTTCCAAACCGGCCGCCGAGACGCTGGCCGTCGTAGCCGACGAGATCTACGAGACCTACATGGGTCCGGCGGTGCTGGTGGCGGTGCAGAAGTTCGGCAGCGGGCGCAGCATGGCCTTCACCACCGACTGCACCGGCGGCTGGGGCGCGATCTGGGAAGACAGTTGGGGACCCGACAAGACCGATCCCGAAAGGCGCAACCTGTACTACAAAACGTTTTGGAAGAACGCCAACCGCTGGCTCTCGCATTACCGCATCGCCGCACCCAATCAGCTCGTGCAGTTGGAAACCGAACGGCTCGTCTACGGCCGGGGCGAAACGCCTCTCGTCCGCGTCAAGGTGTTGAACACGGACTTCGAGCCGACCCACGACGCGCTGGTCACGCTCGGCGTGACCGGCCCCGAAGGCAAGCCGCAGCATTTCACCCTGTTCCCGCGGTACGAAGAACCGGGGATGTTCGAGCGCAAACTCGAACTCGGCGCGGTGGGCCGCTACGACCTGCGCGCGAACGCGAAGCTGAAGGGCGAGGATCTGGGCGGCGACCAGGCGCTGCTGCAAGTGCGCCCGTCGACGGAGGAACTCCGGCAACTCAGCCAGGACGTCGACACGCTCAAGAAGCTCGCGCGCGAAAGCGGCGGCGAATATTTCGATCTGGAGAACGCGGCCGGCGTGACGGACCTGTTGCGCCAGGACACGCATGTCGTCCAGCGCTTCCGCGATCGCGATCTTTGGGACAACACCTGGGTCTTCGCGGCGATCGTGGGGCTTTTGTGCAGCGAGTGGTTCTTCCGCAAGCGCGCGGGATTGCCGTAAAGCCCGGGAATCGGTGAACGGGCGCATCCCCTCAAGCGTCCCACGCAAGAGGGCATGGAGGCGAAGGCGAGAAGGTGAACGGGTTGCCAGGAGCCCTTAAAAAATGCCGTTCATCCGTACCAAGCCGCGCACGTTTGCGTGGCAAGCGGGGTATAGCGCCTTCAGCGTGAGCAAGTCCGGCGTGTGCGAAGTCTCGGAGTACATCGCGAGGCAGGAGCAACATCGCGCGCGTATGAGTTTTCAGGAGGCATTGCGCGCGTTTCTGGCGAAACACGAGATTGAGTACGATGAACGATATTTCTGGGAATAGTCGGGCGCATGCTGCCGCCCCTCCGGGGCTGCGCATGTCGAGCGCTTTTAACCCGCGTCTTTCGCCGTGGGCTAAACCCTCCACGCCCCTCCGGGGCGTACGACTAGGACGCTTCCATCCAGCACGGATGGCCTGCGTTAATCTCGTGATCGTCCTTATCGCCAGTTTCGCCCCGCATGCCCGCGCCGCGACGATCCCGCCGCCGCCGGACCCAGGACTCGAAGCGTCCATCCGCGCCGCCGATTGCATCGCCGAAGTCGAAATCCTCGCCGGCGGCCCCTTTCGCGCGGCGGCCAAGGTGCTGCGTACCTTTAAGGGCGAAGCGCCGGCCCTCATCGAACTGGAAGGCTACAACTCGCTTAACGGCGATACGGCCAGCGGCGGATTCGCCGGCGGCGACCGCTATATCCTCTTTCTCTCGCGCACCGGAAAGCCCGATCTTTTCACGACGCTGACGCCCACCGCGCCGCGCTTGGCCGTCACCGACGACGGCGTGAACTTGGTCCTGGGCGATCCTCCGTTCACCGTGCCGGTGAGACCCGAGTCGATCGAAACGGCGCTCAAGCTGGTACTCGAACGCGAGCGCACGGGCCAGAGCCCTGACGGAGCGCTCGATGCGATTCGCGCGCTGTGGGAGAAGGACGAACTCGAACAGCGCTACCTCGCGGTGGCGCTTGCGGGCATGCTGCGCGACGAACGCGCGACCGGCCTGGCCATCGAAGCCGCGCAAGGGCGTCTCTTGCGCCTGCGGCTGACGGGCATCGAGGCGCTGCGCAAGATCGCGACGCCGGAGGCCCTCGCGGCGCTGCGGCCGCTGGGCAAGGACCGCCGCGCCACGGTGGGCCTGGAAGCCGCGCGCGCGCTGGTGGCGCTGCGCGATCTCGAATCGGTGCCCGCGTTGTTGGACTGGGCCGCACGCGCCGCCGCCGAACTCGCCAAACTGCCCGACGGCGACGCGCGTAAGAAGCCGACGCAACTGGTGCTCAATCAGCTCTTTTTCTGGCTCGATGAAGAAGGCGCGCTGCTCCCGCCCGAACAACTCGTGCCGCCGCTGCTGGAACTGGCCAAGTCGCCCGAAGACGGCGCCGCCGATAACGCGCTCTTCGTGCTCGGCTCGCTCGCGCGCCGCGACCATATCCAGCGCCTGATCGATCTGGCCGACGATCCGGTTTATACGCGCCGCGACGAAGCGCGCGTGGCGCTCTTTCGGGCCACGTCGCGCCCCGTGGACGACCTCGACCGCTTCCGCGCGTGGTGGCAAGAGGCTCGAACGGCTTTCGGCGAGGACCAGCGCCGCACGGTCGTCGAGCAGGCCGCGCGCGCGCTGGCGACATTGCCCGACGACGAGAGCCGTGTCGGCTATACGGCCGTCTTGCGCGTGTCGCCGGCGGAATTGGCGCTGGTCAGCGCTGCGCCGCTGCTGCTGAACGAGACCTCCGCGGCAGCCTTTACGGCCGCCGACTTGGGTTACTGGCGCTCGCCGCTGGTGCTGCCTTTCCTGCTCGAACGGCTGGGCCACGATTCGTACACCGAACGACGCACGGGGCTCGACGGCGCCGCGTTCATGGCTTCGCGTTATCCGCGCCTCGCGCCGCTGGTGCGGCCGTTCGTGCGCGGCGCGCTCTACGACGAGTACAGCGGCATGCGCCGCAGCGCCGCGAGCGCCGCAGGCAGCCTGCAGGATACGCGCGCCGCGCCGCACCTGATCGATCTGTTGCGCGGCAACGGTTACGAAGCCGCCGACGCGGGGCGCGCGGTCTTCCAGCTCACCGCGCGCACGCTGGGCTACAGTTCCTACGAACCGCTGGCCGACGAAGAAGCCGCCGCCGAACGCTTGGGCGACTGGTGGACCGGCTGGTCTGCCGCGCATGCGAATGCGGCGTATCCGCTCCCGTTTCCGCCCACGCGCGTCCCCGCGCTAACCGACCCGCTCGATCCGGCCGAGTTGGAAGCGGCGTGCCTGGGCGCCGACAGCCGTGCCAGCGCCGCGGCGCTGGCGATCCTGCTCGAACGGCGCAAGCCGTCCGATCCGCTCTGGGCAAAGCTCCTCGCATCCAGCCGCGTGCGCGACAAGGCGCAGGGCGTCACCGGGCGCATAGGCGGCGATGCGGCGCTCGCCGACGAGCTGGGCCGCCTCGTCGCCGGCTCGCCGGCACAGGCCGATCTCGTCCGCGCGCAAGCGCTGGTTGCTTTAGGCTCGCTCGAAGGCGGGGCCGGAGCGGCGTGGATCGTGCGCTGGCTCCAAGGCGCCGGTTCGAGCGCGCCGCTTCCGTACCGGCGGCTGGCGGTCGTGCTGCTGGGGTTGGGCGATGGCGAACCGCTCTCGCGTGCGTATCTTTCGAATCTCGTCACGCAAGCCGTGCCGGTCGAAGCCTCGCTCATCGACATCTTCGTGAAGCGGCCGGAAGACGCCTTGCTCCGCGCGGCGCTGGCGGCGCTGTGTGCGCGCTCCGACGGGACGGAAGGCCTTCGCGCGGGCATGCGGCTGACGCAGGCGGCACTGCGCGAGACAGCCGCACGCGCGCTGGTGATGCAGCGACGCCCCGAAGTCTTCCCCGGCTTGTTCGACGTTCTCGCGCTGGGCGATGCGTACACGCTGCCGCCTTTTGTGCGGCTGTGTGCGCCGCTGATCCAGGCGCCCAACGCCGGGGCTTTGCGCGCGATGCTTAGCAGCACCAAGGAAGGCGCGCGCATCGCCGCCAGCGGCATCCTGGCGCTGCGCCCCGATCTGGCCGCCGATGCGGAGACGGTTGCGGTCCTGATTCCCGCGTTGCGCGATTCTTCCGACACGGTGCGCGAGCAAGCCGCGCAAGCACTGGGCAAGGCCCGCGCGCAGCAGGCGGTTCAGCCGCTGGCGATGGCGCTGGCCGACCTCGATACGGGCGTCAAAGCCGCCGCCGCGGAAGCGCTGGCGCGAATTGGCGACCGCCGCGCTTGCCAGCTTGCCGCCGTCGAAGCCCAAGCGTTGTTGCGCATCGATCCGCGCTGGCTGCGCGCACTCGGCATTGCCGGAGGCGAAGAAGAACTCGCCTTGCTTCTGCGCTTCGCCAAATCGACCGCGCTGCTGGATCAGAGCGCCGGACTGGAAGGATTGGGCGTCTGCCCGCGCCCGGAAGCCTTGGCGCGCCTGCTGGAAGTGTTTCACAACCGCGAGTCGAAATTCCAGACCCACGCCGCGCGCGCGCTGCAGGATCAGGGCAACGCCGCCGTCGAGGGCTTGGCTTCCGATCTGGCTTCCACCGACGTTCAGGTGCGCGCGCGGGCGCTGCATCTGCTGGCGCACATTCCTACCCGCTCCAGCGCCGCGGCGCTCGAAGCCGCGTTGCGCGACCCCGACGCCAAGCTGCGCGAACTGGCGGCTTGGGGGCTGGGACGACACAAAGCCAGGGCGAAGCGTTAAATCCGGTTCAGGCTTGGCCCAGCTTGGCGAACAATTCGCCGAGTGCCGGCTCGTAATTTTTCCAGCGCGCCACCGAGCGCTTGTAGATCGGCTCGCGCACCTGCGTGACGCTGGCCGTGCGCACCGGCCGGTCGGTTTTGTGCGGTTCCAGGCAGGCGTCCTCGAATTCCAGCCCCACCCAGTCGATCAGCTTCCGCGCCGTGCCCTCGGGATCTTCAACGGTGGTTTCGTAATCGATCTCCAGCATCGGGACCGGCATGACCTTGCGCCAGTGTTCCATCACGCGGACGTATTGCCCGAAGCGGTGCGCGATCTCGTCCTGCACGCAGGCCCAGCGGATGTGGCGGAAGTTGGTCATCCAGCAGGAGACCGCGATGTCGCGCAGGTCGCGGCGGCAGTGAATGAAACGCGCTTTCGGAAAGAGCACCGCCAGCAAGCCGATGTTCAGGTAGTTGTCGGGCATCTTATCGACCACGCGCAGCGCGTCGGCGTTCAGATTGTCCAGCTTTTGCAGATGCTGTTCCGCCACTAAGCGAACGCTCTCGGCATCCAGCCGCTCCAGCACTTCGAAGGTGTTTTTGGACGGATCGATCAGGCCGGGGATCGCCTCGAAACTTTCTCGCGCGAAGCGCCGTTCGCCCGCGCCAAATACCTTGGAATGGCTGGCGATGATCTGCTCGGTCAGCGTCGTGCTGCTGCGCGGCAGTCCGAAGACGAAGACGGGCCGCTCGCTCGCGGAGCCGAACTCCTTCACGCGCGCGAAGAATTCGGGCGTGAAATGGGCGATCAGGTTGTCGACGAAGCGCTGGTGCTCCTCGGGGCGGTAGTCGAGTCCCTTCTTGACCATCTGGGCTTTACGCAGCTCGTTGGCGATCTTGAGGTGTTCGGCGGCTTCGGCGTACTCGCCGCGGGCGTCGAGCACCTGGGCGAGTCCGTAATGCAGCCCCATGCCCTTGCCGCGCCGGTCGCTGCGCTTTTCGAGCAGCGCCTTCATGTTCGCCAGATCCTCGTCGGGCATCTTCTTGCGAAGCAGCGTGGCGAGCTGCCCGTAGGCGCCGGCGTGATTCGGCTCTTGCTCGAGCGCTTTGCGTAGGTGCTGTTCGGCTTTTTCCAGATCGCCGGTTTCTTCTTCCAGGGTAGCGAGGCTGACCAGCGCGCTGGGCAGCTTCTTCTTCAGTTCCAAGGCGCGTTCGAGGCACTTGCGGGCTTCTTCGTTGCGCTGCTGGTCGCGGAAAAGTCCGCCCAGCCCGGTCAGCGCGTCGACGTAGCTGGGGTCCAGACGCAGTGCCGCCTGGTAATGCGCGATGGCGTCTTCGTCCATCTCGCGGTCGGCCAGCAGGCTGGCGATGTTGCTGTAGATCCGCGCGGAGTTCGGCTCGGCGCGCAGACCCTTGCGATACCACTCCATCGCTTCTTCGAGCTTGCCTTCTTCCTGCAGCGCCTGCCCCATGTTGCTGAAAGGCATGCCCAGCGTGGCGTCGCGCTGGATCGCCTGCGCGTAACAGGCTTTGGCCTCGTCGAGCCGCCCCAATTCGCGGTACACGTTGCCCAGATTGCTGTGCGCGGCGGCGAGATTGGGCTTCAGCTCGACGGCCTTTTCGCAGTGCTCCAGCGCTTCCTCGGCGCGGCCCTCTTCCAGCAGGATCTGGCCCAGGTTGCTGCGCGCTTCGGCCATATCGGGCTGGGCTTCGACGGCGAGCGTAAAGTGCTGCAAGGCGCCTTCGAGATCACCGCTCTCGCGCAGCGCGTTGGCGAGATTGTTGTGCGCGAGCGCGAATTTCGGGCGCAGACGCACGGCTTCGCGGTATTGCTCGATGGCCCGGTCGCGGTGCCCCTGCGCATGCAGGATCAGGCCGAAGTTGTTCCGCGCATCGGGGAAATCGGGCTGCAGGCGCAACGCTTCCTGGCACGAGTTCGCCGCGCGGCCCAGGCGGCCCTGCAAGCGCAGCCCTTCCGCCAGATTGGCGTGGTATGCCGCCATGTTCGGGTTGACCGCGATCGCCTTCTCGATCAGCTCCGTCGCATGTCCCAAATCGCCCTGCTGGAGGCGCAGGACGCCCAGCAAATGCAGACCATCGGGGTGATTCGGCTGGCGATCCAGCGCCTGTGCGTACAGGCGCTCGGCTTCCGGAAGCCGCCCGGCCTGATGGTGCTGCAACGCTTGCTGCAACAGCGGTCCGGCCGCCGCGCCTCCACCGCCCCCTCCGCCGCCGCGCGCGTGGCCCGGACCGGGCACGACCTGCCCGCGCCCGCCTTGCGCCGGCATCACGTTCAATTGCGGCGTGGCTCGTTGCACCGGCGAGCGGGGCAATCCCGCGTTGGAGACCGATGCCGCTCGCGGGCGTTGCGCCGGAGCTTGGGCATTTCCCCGCGGTGCGTTTACCGTGCCCGCAGGCCGGCCTTCGGCGAGGTGAGCTTCCATCCGTTCGTACAAGCGCATGCCCTGCTTGGGCGGATCGAAATCGGCGTAGCGCTTGGCGAACGCTTCGGCCGAAGCCATGTACGACGCTCCCGTCAGCACCGCGTTCAATCGTGTGGCCAAGTCTTCGGCCTTCTGATCCTGAATCACCAATCCCACGCCCAACTGCTCGGCTCGCCGCGCCAGCAGGAGTTGCTCCAGTTGCAGCGGCACCATTAAGGTAGGCTTTCCGGCCAGCAGCAACTGAGCCATCGTCCCGTGGTTCGCATTGTGCACTGCAAGCCGACACTCGGCTCCAACGGTCTTTAAATCAAACAAATTTTTACTGAAAACCATGGTATCGGAAGTGAATTTCTTAAGTGTATCTTCGGGGATGTGATCCGGCACGATCAAGGTCGGTTTCTTGAGTACCGTCAAAGCCTGAAGAATAGGCACAAGGTTCTTGCTAGGCTTAAGATAAGCGAAAACTTTAGCGCCTTCACCGCCCGGCCATTCTGGCTTGGCGCCGGGGTAATACGAACAGATCCCCCAATAATTTCCGCCCTCACGCTCGGCGTAGTGATCCAGTTCCTTAAAGGTCGTTAGGACTGTTTCTTCGACATCCGAGAAGAGCTGCCCCAAGCGCCGCAGCGTGGGCGCGCGGAGATCCTCCAGTACCAGGTTGATCCGGTGCAGGATCGAGTCTTCGAAATGCCGCAGTTGCTCCACATCGTGATTCATCCAAGGACGCTGGCTGGGCAGCGGATAGATGTCCGGCGGGACCAGAAACCCGATCCCGATCACCATCTTACGCGTGGGCACTCCGCGTGCCGCCAGCATCGCCGTGGGGCTATGATCGAAGACCGTTAAATCCGGCTGGATGTACTCGAAGAGCGACCGCCACGCCCGCACCAGTCCGGTCAACTCGCCGGGGCTCTCGTAGCCCAGATTATGGAGCATCTGAGGATACGTGGCCGGCTGGAGGATGGGCTTGGCGATGGGCGCGGTCTTGATCGGCGCCTGCACGCACGCCACGCCGATATCCTGAAAGACCGTATGCGAGCGGCTCAAATCTCTTAGGGCGAAGACTACCCGATGACCGTTTCGGATCAGGCGTTCGGCGATCTCGCGGTAGGGCGCCATATGGCCCACTCCAGCGCCGAGTTCCCAGGTGAACAAAACAGTGCTCATGTGAACCCCCGGATCTCTATCCTAAAGTCTTATTTAGCATTGGGTTAAATGTTTAAAAATCGAGGTAATCGACCAGCGGGAAAAGGTCACACTTTTCCTCGAGTTGCCTCTGTACAACACATCAACTCCCGATACTCTTAGCGACTCATTCACGTTGTGCAAGAGCCTTTGCGTTAAGCAAGGGGTCCAACATCGTTGTTCGGGAAGCGTTGTGAGTAATGTTTTCCTGTTCGATTTTTGGTGACTCGCAGGCCACTTGTTGAGGAATCCGCAATGCCTTCAAATCCGAAATTCTACCGCTACTTCGAGAAGGCGCCGCTGGTGGTGGCGTTCGCTTGGATGGGCTTCGCCGGGAATGCGCAGGCGGAGAGCATCGTCGTCGACCGCACCGACGACTTGCCGGCGGTTAATCCCGCCATCGATGCGCAAGTGGCGGGCGGCGGCATCACGCTCCGCTCGGCGCTGCAGCGCTTGAATCAGGATACGAATACCGACGACGACGAGATCGTGCTCAGCGCCAGTTCGGTCTACACGCTCAATTACGGCGCGGGCGTGCTGGACAATACGAGCTACCAGGGCGACCTCGACTGGAATCGCGATCAGTCGTACGGGAATTTGACGATCCGCACCGACGTCGCCGGCACCCGCGCGTTCATCGACGCGACGGGCCTCAACGACCGCGTCCTGCATGTGCTGGTCAATCCCACCAACGGGACTACGTACGGCAACCTGACGCTGCGCGACCTGGAAATTTACGGCGGCTTCGCGGACGACGACGGCAGCTCTTTTCCTTCCGAAGCCCGCGGCGGCGGCGTGTACTACCAGTACGGCGGCCTGATCACCCTCGACAACGCGCTGATTCGCAACAACACCGCGCAGGGCCAGGACGGGGTGAACGGCAACGATGCGTCTACGGTTTTTATTCCATCTACTACTTCGTCTAATTCCACAACCCTGTTTTTTTCCGCCACCAACGGCTCTTCGGGCTACGGCGCGGCAGGCGGCGGGATTTACATCGGCGGCGGGACGGGCTACGGCGGGCTGGTGCTGATTAACGGCAGCGGGGTCGATCGAAACACGGCCCGGGCCGGCCGCGGCGGGAACGGCGGCAACACCGCCGGTTTCGGCGGCAGCCCCGGCTTCGGCGGGTCCGGCGAGTCTGCCTTCGGCGGCGGCGTCTTCATACTCAACGGCTCCCAAGGCGTCACGATCACCGAAAGCAACATCAATCTCAACGGGGCTTACGGCGGCGACGGCGGGTCCGGCGGCGATGCGGCGCAACAGTACGGTGACCTTGAATTCGGCCACCGACGCCGGGTTTGGCGGCAGCGGCACTTCCTCGGGCAGTTCGGGTGTGGCCGACGGCGGCGGGCTGGCCACCGATTCGGGCACCTTCAACGTCGTCAGCTCCATCGTGGCCGGGAATACCGCCGGATTTGCCCCGGATATCGACGACGATGAGAACAGTGCATCGGACATCGGCTACAACCTGATCGGGGACAACGAAGGAGCCCCGAACTTCGTCGAAGGCAACACCAACGGAAGCGGGAGCATCGTCGGCAGTTCGGCCGGCGGCGGAATAGTTGCTCCGCTGTTGGGCGCGCTCGCCGACAACGGCGGCCCGACCCTGACGCACCTGCCGTTGGGCGGCAGCCCCGCGATCGATGCGGGCTCCAATCCGGACGCGCTGGCCTTCGATCAGCGTGGAGATCCGTTCGCGCGCGTGGCGGGGGATTCGATGCTGCCGGACATCGGCGCCGTCGAAGTGAACGTGAACCAGGGCACCGGCTTCAAGCTGAAGACGCTGCGCATGACCAGCAACTGGCGCACGCCCAACAAGGACCGCGCCACGTTACAAGCCTTCATGGACAACCCGGGCGCGATCCCGGCGCCCAGAACGCTCTATCCGTTCGCGGGGTCGACGGTCCAGATCAACGTCGGCGGCCAGGTCTACGACTTCGTGCTCGACGCCAAGGGCAGGGATGTCGGCGTGACGCGCAACGGAAAGAACCTGCTGGTGAAGTACGTCAAGAAGACCAATCAGTTGCAGTTCATCTTGAAAGGTCCGTTCGGCGACTACCAGGATCAGTGGACCGACGAAGGCCTGACGAACGACCTCATCTACGGCCAGAACCGGACGGTGAACCTGACCATCCAGTTCGACAACACGATCGTCGGAGGCGATGTCCTCATGCGCTGGTGGAACCGTCCGAATTCGGCCGGCAACGCGATCAGCGTGGGCTTGGTGGTGGGGCCCGGATAGCAGTCAGCCGGATCTTTGAAGACGCAGGAAACTCCGCGGGCGACCCCCGCGGAGTTTTTTTTGCGTGCGTGGGCGGTTGTTTAAGGGTGAGGTGACGCGATCCGTCCAGGCCGCTCGGCCTCGGGGAGTTCACACCATAAGCGCTGCCAACTGGTCGTAATGGAAGCGTTGAGCGTCCGCACGTAGATGCTGGAACTCAACAGGTACAGGGCCGTGGAGCAGACGCGGCCGCCGTTGCGCCATTCTCCCGTCGCCCGGGCGGCAAGAAATCGGCCCTCGCGGATCCAAGTCCGCTCCGCGCGGCCCTTCAGAGCTTCGTTCCAAGCCTTCCAGACTTCGCCCCCTTCCCGGAAGGCCGCGTAGGAGCAGACGAACTCCATCCAAGCGTCGTGATTGGGCGCCGAATCGAAGGCCGGCATGACCTGCGTGAGAGCGGCGCAGAGGTCGCCGCGCGTGGCGCCAGGCGAATGGGCGCACATGCGTTCCACGGCGCAGCCCAGCACGGTCGCCCACGCCGTAGGGGCATGCCCGTCGTCGACCCGGTAGCTGCGGGTTTGTGCGTCGAAGAGCCGGTTCAGCCGGCTCTTCAGAGCTTCGAAGACCTGCTGATCCACCGGATGGCCCCAGCGCCGTGCGGCATGGAGTGCCCCCGCGGCGAAGAAGGCGGTGAAGAGATCCAACTGGGCAGCCGGGGACAGCAGCCGGGTCCGGGCATCGGCATC
>BTVV01000007.1:0-105432 GCA_045863855.1 Planctomycetota bacterium
GGACGACAACCGTAACGCGACTATCGAAAGCTATTACCGCAAAGCCGGCGCCGCCGAATGGCGCGAGATGCTTCCGCTGTTCCGGATCGAAAAGGGCGCGCCCGAACGCAGCGAAAAGAAAGTAGGCTTCACCGTCGGCACACCCAAGGACGGCTGGCTCTTTGCGGGAAGCCTATTGATGCTCGAACCCGATACCGAGTACGAATGGCGGCTTACGCTCAAGGATCCCGACGGCAGCGAATCCGAGAAACTGCTCAAAGCACGTACCGCAACAGAACCTCAAGCGCCCCAGAATCTCAAGACCTTCCATGTTATTCCCGGCGAAGGCGGCGGCAGCGGGACCGAAGCCGATCCGTTCAAGGGGCTCGCCGCGGCGCAAGCGCATGCCGAGCCCGGTACGCTCTTTTTGCTCGGCGCGGGCACCTATAAGGGTGTGTTTGAAGTTCATAAAAGCGGCGCACCCGGCAAGCCCGTGATCTGGCGCGGCGCGGGGAAGGATAAGACCATTCTGGATGCCACAGCCGGCGCCGAGAAACCAGCCGGACGCTGCATCTCTTGCGGCGATTTGAACGATGTCTGGTTCGAAGACATGGCCGTGACCCAAGCCGATTACGGAATCGTCGCGCATCGCAGCATCCGAATGGTCATGCGCCGCCTGCGCATCCAGGAAGTCGAATACGGCATCACCTGGACTAACAACGATAAAGGCAAAGTGGAAGGCTTTTGGGTGCTCGATTGCGTGATCCAAGGCCGCTCCACGTGGCCCCGCACCAAAGGCATCGAAGGCCGCCGCGGCATCCAGGCCACCGGTCGCGGACACGTTATCGCTTACAATCGGATCGCCGGATTCGCCGACGCCATCGACACCTTCCCCAGCGTCGAATGTGCCGCCATCGATTTCCATAACAACGAGATCACCGAGCAGACCGACGACGGCATCGAGATGGATTACTCGTTCCGCAATACGCGCTGTTTCGAAAACCGCTTCACCAATGTGTATCAGGGCATCACCTGCCAGCCTACTTTCGGCGGCCCCGTCTACATTTTCCGCAATGCCGTTTACAACCTCGTCGGCGAGCCGTTCAAGCTTCACAATGGTCCTAGCGGAGTCCTGATGTTCCACAATACCTTTGTCAAGAACGGCGCCTGCAACGCCAGCTACGGGCCGTTTATCGCCAACTGCGTCTCGAAGAATAACCTCTTCATCGGCACCGAAAGCACCTACGCCTACGAAACCATCGCCGAATGCCGCGATAACGATTTCGACTACGACGGCTACGGCGGCGGCCCCTGGCGCGATTTTCTGAAGTGGAACGACAAGCGCTACAAAACCGTCGAGGAAGTCCGCGCCACCGCGCCTGTTTACAAAAACGTGCGCATCGTGACGCCCGAGAAACTCTTCGCCACCGGCATCAAGCAGCCCGCCGACGGCAAGACCCAATTCGAGATCGCCGTCAACGACTTGCGCCTCAAAGAAGGCAGCGACGCCATCGATGCCGGCGTCAAGCTCCCGGGCTTCAACGACGGCTTCAAGGGCGAAGCTCCCGACCTGGGCGCCTTCGAACTGGGCGCCGCGTTACCGCATTACGGCCCGCGCGCTTCGAAGTAAGCTCCCCGTAACGCCGGCGTTTAGCCGGCAGCCGAGGCCGGAAGGTATCGTGGACATCGTGCCCGCACCTAATGGCTGTTAGCGTCCCGGCGCCTAACCCCGCCGTTCCGCGCGTTGACTCCCGCGCCACACTCCGTACCCTTCGCTCTGCTTTTCGTCCGCACATCTCGATAGGAATCGCCTCGCTTGGCCCTCCTCAGTCTGCGCAATGTATTTCTCGGCTTCAGCGGACCGACGTTGCTCGACGGTATCGATCTCCAGATCGAACCCGGCGAGCGCATCGGCCTGATGGGACGCAACGGCTCCGGCAAATCGACCTTGCTCAAGCTTCTCTCCGGTTCACTCACACCCGACGAAGGCGAATGCAACCGCTCCAAGGGCAGCACGTGCGCCATCTTGGCCCAGGACGTTCCGGTCGACATGCGCGGCTCGATCTTCGAGATCGTTTCCGCTTCCGGTGCGATAGCGGACACTTCGAACGAGTCCCGGGATGCGCGCGTACGCGTCGAAACGATCCTCTCGCGCATGGATCTCGATCCTGCCGCCGACGGCGCGTTGCTCTCGGCAGGCATGAAGCGCCGAGTCCTGCTCGCCCGCGCGCTTGCCTCCGCGCCCGATCTCCTGCTGCTCGACGAGCCCACCAACCACCTCGACATCGACGCGATCGAATGGCTGGAGCGCTACCTGAAGGATCTGCCCGGCGCGCTCGTTTTCGTCAGCCACGACCGCATGTTTCTGCGCCGCACCGCGCAGCGCATCGTCGAACTCGACCGCGGCAAACTCTTCGACTGGGCCTGCGACTACGAGACGTTCCTGCGCCGCAAGCAACAGGCGCTGGACAGCGAAGCCAAGGCATGGGCCGACTTCGACAAGAAGCTCGCGCAGGAAGAAGTCTGGATCCGCAAAGGCGTCAAAGAACGCCGTAAACGCAACGAGGGACGTGTCCGCAAGCTCGAAGAAATGCGCCGCGAACGCAGCCAGCGCCGCGAACGGACCGGGCAAGTGCGCCTCGGCGCCAACGAAGCCGAACGCTCCGGCGCGCAGATCGCCAAAGCCGAAGGGCTGACCTTTGCCTACGGCGAGCGGCCCATCATCAAGGATTTGACGCTGCATATCATGCGCGGCGACAAGATCGGCATTCTCGGTCCCAACGGCGCGGGCAAGACCACGTTATTGCGCCTGCTGCTGGGCGAACTCCAGCCGCAGTCGGGAACGGTGGCGCTCGGCACCAACCTGCAGGTCGCCTATTTCGACCAATTGCACGCGCAATTGGATCCCGATAAGACCGTCTTCGAGAATGTCGGCGGCGGCGGCGATCAGGTCGTCGTCAACGGCATGAGCCGGCACCTTTACGGATACCTGCAGGATTTCCTCTTTACGCCCGAACGCGCGCGCCACGCGGTAAGCACCCTGAGCGGCGGCGAGCGCAACCGCGTCCTGCTCGCCAAACTCTTTACGCGCCCCTCGAACCTACTCGTCCTCGACGAACCCACCAACGATCTTGACGCAGAGACCCTCGACCTGCTGGAAGAACTGCTGGCCGAGTATCCGGGCACGCTTTGGGTCGTCAGCCACGACCGCGAATTTCTCAACCGCGTCGTGACCAGCACGCTCGCTTTCGAAGGCGACGGCGTGGTCAAGGAGTATGTCGGGGGCTACGACGACTACGTCCGCCAGCGCGGCACGAAGCCCCCCGCCAGCGCATCCAGTTCCGGCCTGCCCGCGTATGGTTCGTCATCTGGATTGCCGCGCGTGGCGCGCGAGAAGAAACCCAAGCTTGGGTACCAGGCCCAGCGCGAACTCGCGGCCTTACCCGAACGGATAGAGAAACTCGAAGCCGAACAGCAACAACTCCACGAACGCCTCGCCGAACCCGATTTCTACAAGCGCGATCCCCAAGCTGTCGCCCAGACCACCGCTCGCCTGGCCGAACTGGAGACCGAACTCCAAGCCGCCTACCTGCGCTGGGAAGAGCTCGAAGCCCAGCAAATTTCCGGCGCGTAACGTCGCTCGATCCCTACTCCCATTTGATCCCTGAAAAATCCGGGCGCAGCAGCAGGGTGGGGAAGTCGTAGTCGCCTTTGCGGACGAAGACTCCGGTTTCCGGCGCGTACACGCACTGCCCGTACAGATTCAATTTCTTCTTGGGCGCACCCGGAGCGTACACGCTCCCCAACGCCGCCCACTTCTTCTTATCCAGGTTCAGCACCCACAGATCTTCGTAATGCTGCGAGGCCAGCACCGCGTACGGCGTACCGGGAATGACCGAAAGCTTCCCCATTCCGCAGCGCGGAGCGCCCGCGCCCGTCTCCACCTTCGTCCACGCACTCGGATTCGCGAGGTCCAGCACCCACGTCTCGGTATCCTGCTGCTTCTTCGAATCCCCCGCGCCGTGAAGCACCAGCACGTTCCGATCGGGATGCACCGCCAGGCCGCTCCATTCGCAGTTGATCTTCGGCACCGGCCCCGTGAGCGTCACGTTGCGCGTTTCGCCGGTGAGCAGATCGCCCAGATGCAGCGACGAACCGTTGATCGGATCGCCGGAATTCTGACCGCGCCCCAACCCGACCAGCAGTGCCTTGGCTGGATGCAGGCAACTGGATCCGGGCATCGCCGGACGCTTCTCGCCCAGCACATGCGCGTAGGTCGTCTTCGGTTTATCGCGCGTCGCCCACTCGAAGCCGCCTTGCCCGCCGTACACGATCCGCCCCGCATACGACTCGTACCCGCGCGCGTGGAACGATAGTCCCACGCCGCGCTCGAAGCTCGGCATGCTCAGTGCGTCCGACCAATATCCGAAGATCGCCGGAGGATACTGCGATGGGAACGCATTCACCCAGAGGTTGCACTCCGGAAAGTACGCGCTGATCGTGTTGTCCATCGTCCCGCCGTGCCCGCCGCCTTGGTAGATCACGCAGCGCAGGGCCGGATCCCAGCTCATGGTGCTCCACGATCGCCCCGTCACTTCCTTCGGCGGTTTCGCGAGCGTCCACGTGTTGGCCGGCAGTGCCTTCAGCCGGGCCAACGTCTCCGCATCCGCCGGCGGAGGGAAGGCCGCGTCGTCCGCCGCCTCCCGCGGAGCCGCCGTACCCGCCGCGACGGGCGCGCCGTCCGCCGGAACCAATTCGAACGCCGCCTCGTCCTTCCCGTGCTTGTCGTTCGAGACCGCCAGGACGTACCGGTCGCGCTTCGCGTCGTAGGCCAGGTCGCAGTAGAGCCCCTTCGGCCGCCCCGCACCTGCTTTGCTCCAACAGTCCTGTGCGGCGTCGTAGGCGTATGTCCCGTTCGTCGTCGCGTAGAGCACCACCCCGCGCTTTGAATCGAAGCACATCCCCGGCCAGTCGGCCGCTTCGGGCGCCGGGGCTTTCCGCCGCCAGCGCCGCGAAGCGCAGTCGTACACCCAGGTGTCGTTCAGCAGCCGGTCCAGCCGCGTTCCGCCGGCCATCACGATGCAACGGTTCTTCGCGTCGTACACCACGCTCGTCGAACACCGCGGCGTCGGCTGCACGTACAAGTCCTCGCGCAACAGGATCCGCAGTTCGCGGTACAGTGCCTGCTGCTGCGCGCACAGCGCCGGCAACTCCGCGATTTTCCCCGCGTTCAGCCCCGCGAGTGCTTTTTCGCCGCGCTCGATCGAACGAGCCAGCTGCGCCGCCGCTTCCTTGAACTGCTCCACGTCTCCGGCCGAAAGCGACCCCGCGGGCTTCTCCCATTCGCCGCGCAGCGCGGCCAGAACGGCCAGCGCCTGCTTCTGCGCCGCGCCCGCTGCCGGAAGCGCCTGTGCCGCGTCGTCCGCCTTCTCCTGGCGGAAGCCGATCAGCGCCTTCCAGCCCGCCGCCACCGCCAACCGCTGAAGGCCGATCGCTTCTCCCAGCTTCGCACGCGCGGCGAGCATCTCCTTCGCGCCCAGTTCCGGAGCGCGCCACGCGTTCGTGTTCGGATCGTAAACCAGCGTTCCCAAGTGCCCGGCCGCGACCCCCGCCTCGTCCGGCAATTCCGTACGCGCCAGTTCGGGGTAGCGCCAGCTCCGCGTCGAACGCGTGATCCAAAGCGGGAAGATCACGTATTCGTCGTTCACTTCGTCGTAGCACATCGAACCCCATTGTCCCGGCACAGGCGCGAACCACGCGCCCTCGTAACTCGTTGGCGCGCTCCCCTCCACGCGCTTCCCGTCCGCGCCGATCCAGCCCGCTTTCAGATCCGTCCACCCCTTCGTCGCCGGGTCGTAGGCCGCCGTAAGGTTGTGCGCGGCGACCACCATGCGCTTGCGCTTCGAATCCCAGCACGCCAGCCGAAAGAGCATGAACGGAGCCGGCCGCCCGCTTGCCACCACCCAACCGGCGTGCGACTGCCCGCCGTAGAAGCTTCCGCCGAGCGAAGCCGTGTCCGGAGCGTACTCGTGCGTCCAAGCGCGCTTCTCGGCCTCGAATGCGCTCACTTCGTTCGTAGCTTGTCCGTTGTGCGGGTTGCCCATGCTCCCCCAGCGCAGCACCTGCCCGCGCTCGGGCGCGTACACCAGCGCGCCGCTCACCGAACCGCCCGTCGGACCCAGCGGCGTCCAGGCCCCCGGCTCGGCCGGAGCTGCCTCGCCGCCCTGCGCCAACCCCGCCAGCCACACCGCCGCCAGCCAGACCGCCGTGAACCTGTGCATCTCACGCGCCCTCCGTTCCGAAACAGCATACCCCGCCCCCCGTTTGCCCTACGCTTTAAAGCGGTTTGCTGTTTATTTCTGTGCTATAAATAGAGCGGAGACCAAGGGAGCCGAACCACCCGTGAAGCGCGCTCTTGGAATCCCGCTTTCCCTGGGAAAGGGCTGGGGCAGGAGTGGTCTTTCAAGCCCCATTTGCCGATTGCGATCGCCACGCCGGAGTCACCTATGCGCCGCGGACGCCCGCCCGGACCACACGCCCTCTACCGCCGCTTGGCCAAACGTCTGCGTGAAGGTCTTGCAACCGGACGCTGGCCCACCGGAACCGTCTGGCCATCCCTGCGCGCATTGGCTCGCGAACATCGCGCCGGCCCCATCACGATTCGCGCCGCCGTGGAGATCCTTCAGGCCGAAGGCTGGCTCGAGAAGCAGCCGGGCGGCCGGCTGCTCGTCCGCGATCGCAACGGCATCCAATCGGCCACGCATCGGCTTATCGTCGAAGTGGTCAGTGGGTTTCTCGATCACCAATTGCGCACGCGCTACGGCAAACAAATACAGGACGGACTTACACTCGAGGTGGCCAATCAAGGCCGCGCGCTACTTCTGGCGCATCACTGGCGCTTCACTTACGCGGCGCCCGCGAGCTTCGAAAATCTCCAGGCACACGGCGTCCTGCTTTGGGGTCATTTCGTTCGCGAAGCCTTGCGCGCCTTCGAGCGCATGGAGATGCCGGTGGTCTTCGTCGATCGTCCGCCCGAAGCGTGGAACATGCACAGCGCTTGCGTGGACAATGAAGCCGCCGCCGAAGAAGCCACTCGAAAGCTCATCGAATACGGCCACCGCCGCATCGCGTTCATCCGCCAGATTGCCGTCCACGCGCGGCATACCGATCCGGACACCATCGAGCGCCAGCGCGGCTACGAACGAGCGTTGCGTACGGCCGGGCTAAGCCCCAAAAAAGAATGGATTGTCAATTCGCTCTCCAACGACACCCCGGCCAGTCCCGCCTTTCGCACGTTACTCTCCGGCGCCCGGCGTCCTACCGCGGTGCTGGCCGTTGATGCTCAAAAAGCGGTCCTAGTACTCGAAGCCGCGCGCCAAGGTGGGTTGCATACGCCCCGGCAACTCAGCGTGGCCTGCTTTCAGGAGAAAGATCCCGAACACCCCGAACTCTCAGGCCCGCGCGTGGATTTTACCGAACTTGCCCGCCAGGCGGCGTTGCTGCTGAAGGAACCGAAGCGTCCGCCGCAGATTCGTCGCATCCCTGCCGTCTGGGCCGAAGGGCAGAGCATCGCGAGGCCGGGTGATTAATCCGCAGAACAGGACTGAATCAAACCCTAGGGAGAAACTCCTGCCGGCCTCTGTCGCAGTGCGAATAGCAGCATCGTGCAACACAAAACCGGAGCGCCCGCGCGCGGCTCAACCACTCACTCGCCCGGCTTGCCGTCCAGGTTACGAATGAGCCGCTTCCCCGTCGCGTGCGCTCCGGTAGTTTGCGGCACCGGCTAAGGTGCGGTCAGTACCCACGCCAAGACCGCCGCCGACAACGCCACCAGCCCGATCAAGAGCGGTTTAATCAGATCCTCGATGATCTGCTCGTCCGGCCCCTTGAACTTAGGCGTAGGTACCGTCTTCGAAGCTGAGAGCTTCTTTTCCGCCGCCATCGATCGCACCCGTTCCGACTGACGCATAGCGTACGCCCCTTCATCCCGTGTGGGGAACCCCCACAGCTTATTCTTTCTGTCCAATCCGCCAACGCGCATCCGTTGGTCAACCGAACGGAACGACACTAGAATTGCGGCCAAAAGCACCTAGTGCAATTTGTTCGCCAAACCACCTTGCCATCTGAAGATTTGGTATTAGATTGCACTTTGAGCGTGACTCGATCCTCGAAAGGTAAAAATGACAATCAAGGGCAAGTTAGAAGGACTCAGCACTGATTTGCCAAGGGCTTTTGCAAGCGAGATACGGTAATAAACGACAGGTTATGGCATAAGTATACGTCTACCCGAGACCATCCGCGTGGAGTACCTTTCCTCATCGACACACGAAGTCCAAGGCACGAAGCGAAAGGGAACTGCATGACCGTCAGCGCACCTGAAACCGAATCTAAGCCGGCCGTCCAGAAGGCCATCCGCTGCGTGGACTGCGACGTCCACCAGTCGGGCCCCGATCGCGACGCCATGCTCAAGCATGTGCCCAAGGCTTGGAAAGATCGCTTCCAATCCGTTGGGCATGTAGGTCACCTAGGACTGCACAACCCCGTGGGGGTCACGCGGCAGGATTGCAAAGACCGCAACGGTAAACACGGCGCGGGTTCGCCAATTGGCCTAAACGATTGTCTGATGGAGCCTTACGGGATTGACCGCGTAATCCTGACCGGTGGAATTTACAGCCAAGGCGGGATTCATCCGGACGCCGATTGGGCCGACATCATTTGCCGAGCCTACAACGATGCACTCTTGGAAACCTGGATTCCACAAGATGATAGGATGCACATGGCCATCGCAGTCACGACCCGCGACGCCGAACTCGGAGCGGCCGAAGTTCGCCGCCTGGGTGCGCATCCCAAGGTAGCCGGAGCCATTATCAGTTCCGCTTGTACGGCGCCATTGGGTCAGCGACAGTTCCATCCCCTCTATGCCGCTTGTTCTGAACTGGAACTGCCCTTGATGATGCACCCGGGCGCCGAAGGCTGCGGCGTTTCCACCGCGCCCACCGCAGCAGGCTTCCCGACGCGCTATATCGAGTGGCATACGGGCATTATCCAAGTCTTCCAGGCGCATCTGACGAGCATGGTCTGCGAAGGCGTCTTCCAGAAGTTCCCCAAGCTCAAGGTGGTGCTCGTCGAAGGCGGGATTTCCTGGATCGTGCCGCTCATGTGGCGCCTCGATAAAAACTGGAAAGCGCTCCGCTCGACGGTCCCGTGGCTGGACCGCAAACCCAGTGAAATTATCCGAGATCACGTTTACCTCACGACCCAACCGATCGAAGAACCCGATAACCACGAGCACTTGGTTCAACTCTTTAACATGTTTGACGCCAAGAAGATGCTGTTGTTCGCGAGCGACTTCCCGCATTGGGACGGCGATACGCCTCAGTTTGCTCTGCGCGGCTTCGACGCCGATTTCAAGCACCATGTGATGGCTCAGAATGCCATTGACCTGTTCGGGTTGGAATAAGCCGTTTCCAAAACCGCGAGAGATGCTTTCAAAGCCCATTCATAACGCTTAGAGGCTCAAAACCGAGCTTTAGAACCTTACGCGCTTTGTTCAGAACGAAAGGTCGCCTGCATGGTAGCCAACCGCGAAAAGACCAAAGTGGAAGTCGCTAAGGTGAGTGAACTGCCACCCGGTCAGAGCAAAATCATCACCGTAGGTCGAAGAGAGGTAGGGGTTTACAATGTCGGAGGGCAATATCGAGCGGTCCTGAATATATGCCCGCACGAGCTGGCTCCTGTCTGCAAAGGTAAGGTGGTCGGCACCCGGGTCCCCTCCAAACCAAACGAATACAAATGGGGCAGAGACGGGGAGATTCTGCAATGCCCTTGGCACGGTTGGGAATTCGACCTCAAGGATGGCAAGAGCCTCCATGAGCCGCATAAGTGTCATCTCAAGACCTATGAGATCCAGGTGGAGCAGGAAACTGTTTTTCTTCTCGTATAACTTGAATTGAAATATAGTGTTATGAACTTCTACGGCTAGATAATACCTGCCCGCTAGGCAATGCGATAAGGATCGCTGTATCTATTTATAGATCAACCGTTCTATGAATTTCGAATCAAGTCTTTCACTTTTTCATTCTGCTAACAGTAAAGTAATTCAGTAGATCTGTGTTCTGATTACAGTTAGGAGATTTTTTGCATGCCGGATATTGGGGCTTGTTCGTTACACCTATTGATCGTAGGATTACCAAGCTGCACCTTGAGCTTCCTAAACGACGCACCTTGGACGAAGCATGGCCGAGCAGCCCTCCAAATCTTCTTCACCCAAGGCCAGCGCCACCGGTCTAAATAAAGTATCTGCATCGGGTTCCAGGAACCGATCAGTGCCTGGAGAGACCCCTCGCAAGATCCAGATCGAAGGCTACGAGATTATCGAAAAGGTGGGCCAAGGGGCGATGGGCGCGGTATATAAGGCGCGCCAGGTGGCCATGGATCGCATCGTGGCCCTTAAGCTTCTCCCACCACGCTTAGCCAAAGATCCGAAGTTCATCGAGAACTTCTACGCCGAGGCGAGGGCATCCGCTAAACTCAATCATACCAACGTAGTAGCCGGGATCGACGTAGGCGAATCGGGCGGCCTCCATTACTTTGCCATGGAGTTCGTGGAGGGTGAGTCGGCGCTTGCGAAGCTGAAGCGTGAAGGCGCGCTCAAAGCCGAAGATGCACTGGGCATTGCCATCAAGATTACCGAAGCGTTGGAGCATGCGCACAAGCACCGCCTCGTGCATCGGGACATCAAGCCGGACAATATCCTGCTCGATCGCGGCGGTGCGATCAAGCTAGCCGATCTGGGTCTCGCCAAGTCCAATTCCGAAGATGAGAACGATGCCGATACGCTGACCTCCGGCAAGAAGGCCGTCGGCACGCCGGCGTACATGAGCCCCGAGCAAGCTAAAGCGCAGGACGACATCGACATCCGCGCCGATGTGTACAGCCTTGGTGCAACCCTCTACCAGCTCTTGACTAAGAACTATATCTTTACCGGCCGCAGCCGCGAGGTGATGAAAAAGCAGGTCCGAGGGGTTGCGCTGTCGATCCTCACCATTAAGCCATCCCTCGATCCTGGCCTGGTTTACGTGATCGAAAAGTGCCTCTGTAAGGATCGTGAAGACCGCTACGCCGAGCCGTCCGAATTACTCGAAGACCTGCAACGCCTGAAGCGAGGCGAAGTTCCGGAAGCGGCCCTCGAAGAGCTGGGACCCTCGAGTATGTCGTCGACGGCGGCGGCCATCAAAGAGTTTGGGATCAAGTACCCGCCACCGGATGCGCTCAAACGAACCTCGCGCACCATGCGCCCACCCAAGCGCCGCCCGCGGCGCGCGGGCTTCACGCGCGTCGGTCTGCCCAACGAGGCGCCGGATGCGAAGCCTTCTAACAAGGTTGTGCAACCAGAACCGAAGAAGCCTGTACCCCCAGCCGACACGGAGGACGATGGCTCCGACTCGGATGCCGCGTCGCCTGTCAAAGGGCTGATCCCGGTCGAACCTAAAAAGCGGCCTTCCGAACGTTTGACCGACTCGTCCAAACGCATTCCCGCGGCCGAACTGAAATCCAAAGCCGGCAGTTCGGCGACTCGAGTTCCCGTCGCCGAACCGGAAGGCAAGCGCAAGGGTTCGTCGATCCATCGAATCAAGCCTCCCCACTTGGGCGGAGGCAAGAGCGACAGCAGCGCCTCCCGGCTTCGAGTGGGCAGTCAGATTAAGGCAAAGGGTTCCAGCAGCACGATTCAGCGCACCGCACCGCGTGCCTTGCGCCCGGTACGCCAGAGCGGGAGCAGCATGATTACCGTGCTGATCCTGGCGGCGGTGGCGATCGTGGCCGGGGCGGTGCTCTTCTCGTCCTCATCCGTCCGCCCGCAGTCCAACGACCCCGATCGAGAGGCCGAAACCACCAACTCCAACGCCACCGATAACCCGGGCACGCAGCAGTCGGCCGCCAAGGTCAAGGTGGCCGAATTCGATGCCTGGATCGCGGAATTGCCGCCCGATGCGGACAGCACTGCGCTGGTGGCGCTCAGCGACCGGCTCCATTCGGCCGGCGTGACAGAGAAGCACCCCGAGGTTCAACAGGCGGCCAAGAGCCGCTGGGCAGATGTCCAAAAGCGCCTGGAAGAGTCGGAACGCAAAGCGTTGGAACCGCGTCTGGCCGAAAGCCGCAAAGCTTCCGGAATGCCGGACTTTCGCGCGGCGCTGGCTGCGTTGAATGCGGCGGGTGCGGAGTACCGCTCCGAAGCGGTGCGCGCCGAACACGATGCGGCCGTGGCGCAGGTGCAAGAGAAGGCCGCCGAGTGGTGGAAAGCGTTGGAAGGCCAGTTGGAGCAGGCCGAGAAGAAGCAAGCCGAAGCGCTGGATGAGAAATTAGCCCAAGCTGAAAAGATTTTGCCTGAAAATCTGGCCGAGCACGTCAAAGCGGCGCGCGTGAAAATGGCTGCGCGTCTGGCTGCATTGACAGCCGAATCGGAGCGCAACGAATTCGAACAACGCCGCACCGCCGCTTTGGCCTTAAAAGCCAACCCCGCCGGTTGGCTCCAGGCCGAGACCGACCTGAAGGCGCTGGCGGGAGACGTTCGGTTTACCGTTCGAGTCGCCGAACTGAAGCCGCTGCTGGACGATCTGGAAGCGCCCGCCGCGTTGGTGCGCCAAGCTCGAGCCAGCTTGCCCGTGCTCAAAGCCGGCGACCGCATCCATTGGTATTTGGACGGAGCGCAGCCCCAGGCCGGCCGCATCCTTGGCATCGAGAAGGACAAGGTGAAGCTTAGCCTCGGTTCGGCCGAACGCACGGTCGATCTATCCGCTTTGGCGCCGGATGACTTGCTCGCCGTCGCCGATGCCGAATCGCATCCCGCGCCGCAGCGCGTGCTCTGGCATACCGGCGCGCTGCGCCTGCTTTTGGAAATCAAGGAAGGCAAGCGCGCCAAAGCGGTATTAGACCGGGCGACCAAGATTCCCAACGCGCTGTCCGATCCGCGCCTCCAAGGCCTGCTCCCGCAACTTGAGCCACTCGTCGCGGACGCGAAAGGCGACGAACTGACGGCGAAGCTCGCCGAGGTCCGTACGCATATCGCCGAACTGCGCACGCCCGCGGCCCGCAAGCTCTGGACGGACCTGCAGCGCGAGTTTCCGGACGCCGAAGCGGTCAAACAGCAGGCCGACGAATTAAACGGGTTGATCGAGGAAGCCGAAAAGCGCACGGCGCTGGTCGACAAGCTCAAGGGTTCGCTGGGAGAGGTTTCGCGCGCCACGCAGATGGCCCAGGCCGCGGCCCAGAACGAGAGCCGCGCGCGGCAGGCGGCGAAAGACTACTTCGGCCTCGCGCGCCTGATGGGCGCACTTCAGGATTACGACCGTGCGGAGCAGTCCCTCAGCTTCGTGCCGATCAGCGGAGCCGACCGGGATCCGGCGTACGTCGATGGCCGCTATTACGTCCTCAAAGCGCATTTAGCGCGCGCCAAGAACGATCCGAAAGCCAGCGCGGATCACCTCAAATTGGCGGCGCAGCACCTGGCCGGCGCCACCGCGCCGGCTCCGCGCCCGCCGGCGCCGCCCGTGGGCACCGGCCGCCGCCAACCGCCTCCGCCGCCCGCGCGGCCGGCCGTGGACGAAGAAGGTATTCAAGCCGAGATCGCTCAGGCACAGACTTGGCTGAACGACCTCGAGGCCGCCCGTGCGCGGGCCGAGGTGTTGCTCGAAAAACAGAAGAACGGTAAGACCGAGTTCCTCACGGCCGACGAATCCTGGGAACTGATTCAACTTCTGGCCGGTCCGCTGTTCCGAGAACTGGATGCGTACGCGCAGCTCCAGGTTTTCCGGCAGGCCTATCCCGAACACGCGGCCCATCAGGACGGCGAATCGCTGTGGCGCTACGCCAAACTGCAGGCGCGCTACGGGATCTGGACGGAAGCCGTCCGCAACGTCCAAACGGTCCGCGAAAAGCACGAAGCGCTGGCCCCGGTGGCCGAAGGACAGGCCCACTGGATCGAAGCCGACGTGCGCATGCGGCTGGGCGATTACGCCGGAGCCATGTCGCTCCTCGAAGCGCTATCCCTGCGCTTTCCCAATCATTGGGCAGTCAAATCCGGCGAAGCGGATAAGCTGATCGCGGTCTGCCGCAAGAAACGCTGATTTTGCCAAATCCGTTCAACTCCATCCTTGCGTTCCAAGGCTGAAATTTGGATATTAGTACTCGCTATCGGGTTTGGACCTTTTGGGTGTCCGGGCGCGCGGTGACGCACGTTCCCGGCAAACCCCAGGCATGGCCGTACCTGCTTCGAGGGCGTGACCGAGAGATGGACAGTAAACCCCATGCACCCGGCAAGCGCTCCCATCCAGAGCCCGTCTCGTCCTCTCGTTTCGACAGCCAGTTGCAGACCTTTTTGAGCGAGTTGCCGTTCGCGCTGGCCATTTTCGATACGCAGATGCGCTACCTGCTGGCCACACCGCGCTGGATCAGCGACTACAAGCTGGATGGAATCCCGTTGCTGGGTCGAAGCCACTACGAAGTGTTTCCGCATATTCCGGAACATTGGCGCGAGATTCACCGGCGCGTATTGGCCGGCGCCACCGAGTCGGCGGCCGAAGACTCTTGGACGCTGCCCGACGGCCGGCGCCAATGGCTGCGCTGGGACGCGCGGCCCTGGTTCGACGAATCGGGCCAAATCGGCGGCGAGATCCTGTTCACCGAGGACATCACCAAGCGCAAGGAATCCGAACTGCGCTTGGCTTACCACGCGCGCCTGCTCGAGCAGGTCAGCGATGCGGTCATCGGCCTCGATAACGAATTCCGCATCACGGCGTTGAACCGTGCCGCGGAAGACTTATACGGCTGGCCGCTGGATGAAATTCTGGGCAAAGACATCCAAGCGGTGGTTCGAAGCGAACTCTCGGCGCAGGAATTTCAGCGTTTTCGAAGCGAACTGGATTCCGCGGGGCATGCGCGATTCGAGTGGCTCCAGAAGCGGCGCGACGGCAAACCCATCCTCGTGGAAGGCCAAAGCCTGGCCTTGCGCGAAGCGTCGGGGCAGATCAGCGGGTTCGTAACCGTAAACCGGGATGTGACCGAACAGCGGCAGCTCGAGGAAGAACTGCGCCAATCGCAAAAGATGGAAGCCGTCGGTCGGCTGGCCGGAGGTGTGGCGCACGATTTCAACAACCTGCTCACCGTTATTTTGGGCTACACCACCCTGATCCGAACGCGAAACGATCTTCCGGAGGACGTTCAAAAGCAAGTGGGGCTGATCCAGGAAACGGGGCAGCGCGCCGCGAGCCTGACCAAGCAACTGCTCCAGTTCAGCAGGCGGCAGGTCCAGAAACCGCGCACGCTGAACCTTAACGCCGCCATCGTCGAGATGGAAGCCATGTTGCGCAAGCTGATGGGCGAGAATTGCCATTTGGAACTGCCCGATCCCGGCGAGCCGGCCACCGTGCGGGTAGATCCCAGCCAGCTCCAGCAGGTATTGATGAATCTGGCCGTGAATGCCCGCGACGCCATGCCGCAAGGCGGAACGTTGAGCTTTTCCACCGGCGAGACGCAGTTGGATTCCGAAGCGGTGCGGACCTGGCCCGGGATCGTGCCCGGTCCGTTCGTGACGCTGCACGTTCGCGATACGGGCTGCGGAATGGACGAAGTCACGCAGCGCCGGATCTTCGAACCGTTCTTCACCACCAAAGCGCCGGGTAAGGGCACCGGCCTGGGACTCTCGACGGCCTACGGCATCGTGACTCAGAGCGGCGGGGGGATTCAGGTCGAAAGCGCTCCAGGGCGCGGCACGACTTTTTCCATTTACCTCCCCAAAGCCACCGCCACTCCGGCCATGCCGTTGCCTGCAACCCCGGGGCCCAAGCAACCCGCATCGAACAAGGCGACCTTGCTGCTGGTGGAAGACGAGCAGGATGTTCGAGAACTCCTCGCGGAGGTCTTGCGCAACGCGGGGTTCGAAGTGCTGGTGGCCCATCAGGGGCAGGCCGCATTGGATACCATGGCCGCGTACCCTGGCCGCATCGATTTGCTCGTCACCGATGTGGTCATGCCGGGAATGGGCGGCCAGGAGCTGGCCGAGAAAGCCCGGTTGCGCTATCCGGGCGTCAAAGTGCTCTTCATTTCCGGCTATACGCAGGAACGGATTCTCGAGCACGGCGAACTGAAGGCCGGATTGCATCTGCTCGAGAAGCCATTCGCCCCCGCGGCACTGGTGGAGCGGGTACGCGACCTGCTCGCGCAAGACGATGCATAACGTCATGCTTCCGGTGGCGCCAATACTCTATCCTTATCGCACGGGTGCGTTGTGGGCTGGCGGAGTTTACGGCCTCGCTTAATCTGGTTATTCTCTCGATGGAGGAGGCGTCGTGAATACCCGCGAGATCGCGATCGGCAGCACCAAGCTGGGCGGCGACAACCCGCTGTTCCTCATCGCCGGCCCCTGCGTCATCGAGAGCGCCCAACTCTGCCTGGATACGGCGCACCGGCTTAAGGAAATCGCCAAGCAGACCGGAATCTCCCTGGTCTTTAAGGCTTCCTTCGACAAGGCCAATCGTTCGGCGGTGACCAGTTTCCGCGGCGGGGGCCAGAAGGAAGGGCTGGAGGTGCTTGCGGCCGTGCGTAAGGAAGTCGGGGTGCCGGTACTGACCGACATTCACGAGCCGCACCAGGCCGAACCGGTGGCCGAGGTCGTCGATATCCTCCAGATTCCCGCCATGCTCTGCCGCCAGACCGACCTGCTGGTCGCGGCCGGCGAGACGGGCAAGCCGGTGAACGTGAAGAAGGGGCAATTCATGGCCCCCGGCGATATGCGCAACGTCGTCGATAAGATCAAGTCCACCGACAACGAAGACATCATGCTGACTGAACGCGGAAGCTGTTTCGGCTACCACTACCTGGTCAACGACATGCGCGCGCTCCCGTCGATGCGGATGCTGGGGTATCCGGTCGTCTTCGACGCCACGCATTCGGTCCAATTGCCCGGCGGGCTGGGCGACCGGAGCGGCGGCGACCGCCAATTCGTGCCGCCGCTGGCGCGCGCGGCGGTGGCCACCGGCGTCGACGGCTTGTTCCTGGAAGTCCATCCCGACCCGGATCACGCCAAGTCCGACGGACCCAACATGCTCAAGATCGACGATTTGGGTTCGCTGCTGGAACTCCTGGTGCGCATTCATAAGGAAGTCCGCGCATTCCTGGCGGCCGAACAGTTCGACCCGCGCCCGCTGCGTCCCGGCGCGGGGCATACTTTGATTCAACGAGTGGAGTAGGCCGGGGGAGCGGCGAGCGTCCGCTGGAGCCGGACGCGCCGTAGACCGCTCGCGTGCCGTACGAAAGACCCCCTCGCCGAACTTACTTCTTTCAATACACTGCGCGTCCATGGACTACACCCAAGCCCAAGCTTACCTGGACAGCTTCGTGAACTACGAGCGAAGTGTGCCCGTACGCAAGGATCGCGGCGCGTTCACCTTGAAGCGCATCGAGGAACTGGCCGCGCGCCTGGGGCAGCCGCATTTGGCTTACCCGACCTTGCACGTGGCGGGCACAAAGGGGAAAGGCTCCTGCTGCGCCTTCGCCGCATCGATCCTGCGCGCGGCGGGGCTCAAAGTGGGACTCTATTCGTCGCCGCACCTCGTCGACCTGCGCGAACGGATCACCGTCAACGGCCACTGGATCGAAGAAAGCGCTTTCGTTGACCTTTTGGAGCAGTGCCGGCCGCACCTGGAGGAGATGCGCGCACGCAAGGACGGTTCGCGGCGGCCCACCTATTTCGAGATCATGACGCATCTGGCGTTTCTGTACTTTGCGCGGGAGCGCGTGGACGTGGCGGTGATCGAAGTCGGCTTGGGCGGGCGGCTGGACGCCACGAGCATCGTCCAGCCCGTAGCCTGCGGAATTACCCAGATCAGCTTTGACCACATGGCGTTTCTGGGCGATACGCTGGATCTCATCGCGCGGGAAAAGGCGGGGATCTTCAAAGCCGGGGTGCCGGCGACGAGCGCGCCGCAAGCACCGGAGGCCGCCGCGGCTCTTCAATCCGCCGCGCAAGAGCGCGGGACGCCCTTGGAATGCGTGGGCCGGGATCTGGAATTAAGCACCCGGCTGCGGCCGTTCGAGCCAGATTCCGCCCCGCTGCGGCAGACGGAAGCGACGCTGCAATCGCCCGCCGAAGGCTGGCGCTTCCAAGCGCGGCTGGGTTTGGCGGGAACCTACCAATCCGAAAATTGGGCGGTGGCGGTCCGCTTGGCGCAGCGCTACTGGCTTAAGCATCGCACCGGCACACTTCCGGCGGCGGCGGTCCAGCAAGGCAGCGCGGAGGTGCACTGGCCGGGGCGGCTGGAGTTCATCCCGCGTGAAGCCGGGCAACCGCTGCTCTTTTTGGACGGTGCGCACAATGAAGCCTCTATGGACCGTGCACTCGGTGCGCTGCGCGAATTGCGTCCGGACCGCTCGCGCTTGGTCGTGGTTCTCGGATGCGCAAAAGATAAGGATCATGTGGCGATCTTGAAGGCCGTGGCTCGGCACGCGGATGCACTGGTGCTTACTCAATCCCAGAACCCGCGCGCGCGAAGCCCCGAAGAATTGACTTCAACTTGGCTGGAGCTTACTGGAAGGTCTGCCCCCGCCTATGCTTCTGTGGAAGAAGCGCTATCTGAAGCCGATCGGTTGGCGGGTGATGGCAGCGGGTTAGTGGCGGTGACGGGGTCTTTATATCTCGTGGGCTTGGTGCGGCGGAAGATGAATAAGAGACCTTGAAGTCTTTATATGGACGGCCTTTATCGGTGTTTTTCTTGACGCAAACCCCAGGAGGCCGCTAGAGTCTGAACATCTCAATGCGCATGCCCTATTGCACCGCCCGAAGTGAGGGCCTCAGGGCGCTTTGTGTCGGCTCGATGTGGAGTCTACGCCAACCTGAGGTGCTAAGCCGCCGGTGCCGGGGTCACGAGCAGGAGCTTAGTCTGGGGAGAGCTTCCGGTGCTCATCGATAAGAGCCATCGTAGTTGGATTACGTTCACGGTCGTCGCTTTCGTCGTGGCCGCCGCTTACTACACGTTCTACAGCCAGGCCGCTTACCGCGGCGGGGGTAACGGTCCGTCCGGCGGAAGCTGGTCGGGGCTGACCTTCGGCATCATCGGGTACGCGATGATGATCTTCTGCGGCTTGCTGGGGGTGCGTAAGCATTTCCGGATCTGGCGGCTGGGGCGTGTGCAAGGGTGGCTGCGGGCGCATATCTGGCTGGGCTTGCTGGCCTATCCGCTGATCCTCTTCCACGCCGGATTGAAGTTCGGAAACGGCGTTAGCTTCTGGCTGATGGTGCTCTTCACGATCGTCCTCGTCAGCGGCATCTTCGGGATTGTCATGCAAAATCTGGTCCCACGCACGATGCTGGACCGGCTGCCGGCGGAGAGCACGTTCGAGCAGATTCCGCAGGTGATCGAAACGCTTCGGCGCGAAGCCGACCGGTTGGTGGGGAACTTCTGCGGGCCGCTGGGCGTGGAAACGGCGGAACCCGAGGAAGCGGACCGTATGCCGGGCGGCATGTCCGGAACGGTGCGCACGCAAGGCGCCGTGAAAGGCCGCGTGGCGCATGCCCGTGGCGGCGGGTCGGGCGGACCGGTGGAAGGCAGCGGGCCGCTCAAGGCGTTTTACCTGGAAGTGATCCGCCCGTTCCTGGGCCGCGAGTACTCCGAAGAAACGAAGCTGGCGATTCCGCAAAGCAGCATGGCGCTCTTCGAGCACACGCGCACGCTGCTGCCGGCGGCGCTGCACGAGCCGTTGCGCGACCTGGAATCGATCTGCGAAGAACGGCGCCAGTTGAAACTCCAGGAACGCTTGCATTTCTGGCTGCACTGCTGGCTCTTCCTGCACGCGCCGCTCTCGTACGCTCTGCTGGTGCTTTCGGCGTTCCATGCCGTGAAGGCGACGTTCTACTACTAAGCGGTGGCAGCTTTGCGCGCAGGACCATGAATCCCGAGGTGAGGCATGTCCCGAGACGTAACCGCCGATAAGCTGACGACGCAGCAGAAGGCCCGCGCGCAGCGAGTGGACCGCAGCTACCACGCGCGTCCGCATCCGTGGCGCAGCATGTACAAGACGCTCAACTGGCTGTTCTTCCTGGCCGCCGGTTTGGGCATGGCGGCGTTGCTCTATACCAAAACCGGGGACAACGTGTACTTGCCCGGACCGGTGAGCAGCAAGCACGCGATTTTCGGGCATCGCTGCATCGAATGCCACGAAAGCGGTCCTAACGGCTGGGGCAAGGTGACCGACGCGAAGTGTCTGAGCTGCCATGACGGTCCGGCGCACCATCTCAACATGGTCCACCCCGGCGGGCACACGATGACCGTGATGCGCGGCGGCAAACCCGTGCAGGTCCAGACGGCCACCTGCGCGAGCTGCCACGTCGAGCACAAGGGTCATGCCGAACTTGCCGCCACGGCCGACCGCCATTGCACGCAGTGCCACGAAAACCTGCAAGTCTCCGATGGCGGAGCGAAGTTCTTCGCCAAGGTGACCGACTTCGGGACGCTCGACGGGCACCCCGAATTCCGCATGTTCACCGATAAGGAAAAGGACACGACGCCGCTGAAGTACAACCACAAAGCGCATATGGAAGTGAAGTGGTCGGACGACCAGATCAAGCAGCGCATGGGCCTGGAAGCGGGCTTCAAGAAGGTGGCCGGCGCGACGCTGGATTGCTTCGACTGCCACGCACCCGACGCTCAGCGCGCCTACATGGCGCCGGTGAACTTCGAGATGCACTGCCAGATGTGCCACCCGCTGCAGCTCGCGCCGATCGCGAACATTGGCGACGTGCCGCTGCCGCACGCGCAGTCCGACCTCGTCGCAGCCAAGGTTGGCGCGGCCTTCAAGGATTACCTGATCAAATCCGGCGGGAAGCTGCCCCCCAAGAAGGTCAAGAATCCCAAGTACAAGAAACCGCGCCCGGGCCAGAAGCCCACGGAGCCCGAGTTCATCGAGTCGCCGGACGACCGCCCCGTCGAGGAATGGCTCAACGAAAACGTGAAGGCCACGCTGGAACCGATGTTCAAGGACGGCGGCACGTGCGCCTACTGCCATGAAGTGAACGGGAAGGTGCCGGGCACCGACCTGCCGCTGTACGTCGATCCGCAGGTGCCGCGAAGCTGGTTCCCGCGCAACCCGGCGCATGCCAAGTCGCCCAAGAGTGTCTTCTTCGACCACGAGAGCCACCGTGTGCTGAAATGCACCGAATGCCACGTGCAAGCGGCGCAGAGCACCACGACGGCGGACATCCTGATCCCCAGCCGCGATAAGTGCCTCAAGTGCCACTCGCCGCAGGGCGGGGCGCGTTCGGGCTGCGTGGAATGCCACCTGTACCACGATAAGTCCTTCTCGAACTTCATCGGCATGCGCACGATCCTGGAACTGGAACAAGGGACGGATATGGGCGGCGTCCCGGCGGGCAAGATCGTCTCGCGCGACGTAGGCGGCGGCGATGCGCCCGAGCCGGCGGCCAAGACCGAAGCCAAGACCGAAGAAGCGCCGGCGGCCAAAACCGAAGCCGCCAAGACGGAAGCGGCTCCCGCAGCTAAAACCGAGGCCGTCAAGACCGAAGCTGCCAAGACCGAAGCGCCAGCCGCTGCACCGGCCAAGACCGAAGGCGTTGGCGTGCAGGCGGGCAATTCGATTCTTTGTCCCAACTGCAGCCTGCGTTGGCCGGGCAAGACGAAGTTCTGCTCGCGCTGCGGGACGCAGTTACAGCAGTAACCGGAACTGAATAAGCCTCCGGTCGTGGCGTCGAGCCCTTCAGGGGGCCGGCGAGAGCCGGTTCGAGTGCGACCTTTTTTGGAGCGTCCGAGGCCATGGCGATTCGTGCACGGGTAAAGTGGGCTACCATCGGTGCAGTCGTGCTGCTGGGGGCGCTGCTGGCTGCCTTCAGCGACTGGACCGGCTTGGAAAGCGAAGTCCTGGCCGATCCGCAGGGAATCAAATACACCGGAGCGGGCGCGTGCAGCGCGGCGGCCTGCCACGGTTCGGCGACGCCCAAGGAGGGCGGCGCCACTCGGCACAATGAAAACCACGTCTGGGCAAACAACGACAAGCACTCCAAGGCCTATACCTCGCTCTCCAACGACGTTTCCAAAGAGCTGGCCAAGAAGCTGAATATCCCAGACGCGACCAAGAGCGAGAAGTGCATCGACTGCCATGCGCTGTCCGGTTTGCATCTGGCCAACGGGGCCAAGCGCATCGTGCTCAAGCCTGAAGATATTCAGGCTAAGGGGTACAGCATCGAGGACGGCGTGAGCTGCGACAGTTGCCACGGCCCGGCGGACAAGTACCTCAAGGCGCACACCGAAAAGGGCTGGACCGATAAGCTGCGCAAAGAGTTGGGCGCCCAGAAGCTCTACGACGAATGGGGGCTGTACGACACGAAGAACATGAAGTTCCGCGCCAACCAGTGCATCTCCTGCCACTTGCAGATCAGCTCCGAACTGATTCAGGCCGGCCACCCCGAGCTTCCCTTCGAGCTGCACGTTTTCAGTTCGGACGAAGGCTGGATCCACTGGCGCGACAAGACGCCGTGGTCGGGGACCAAGGCGTGGGCGATGGGCCAGACGGTCGCGCTGCGCGAGGCGGCGTATCAGCTTGCCGGACGCATGGAGCAGAAGGCGCGCGAAGACCTGGTCGTGGACAGCTACTACCAGTTGGCGGCGCACGCGTTGATGGCCCGTCACGTCGCGGCGGCGGTCGATAAGGCCAAGCTCGACGAACTGGACAAGCAGCTCAAGGCGGCGCACGACGGCTGGGCCGATCCGGCCAAGGCCGCCGCGGCCCTGAAGGAAATGGCCAAAGCCGCCGAAGCGCTGGCGGATGCGGTGGACAAGTTCGCCTTTACCGAAGAGGTGACGACCAAGTGGCGCTCGGGCATCGCCGCCGAAGGCGAAGCCTGCGGCAACGTCGGCTTCCGTGCCGCCGAGCAGCTTGTTCTTTCGCTTACGTCGCTCTCGATGGTCCTGGACAAGGAAGGCAAGGGCGACGCCGACGCGCGGCAGGCGACGATGGACAAGCTCTACGAAGTGCTTGCCACGCGCGAGGACTTCGACAAGAAGAAGTTCATCCCGGTCGCCAAGACGCTGGGCGACACCTTCAAGGGCGGTACGGCGATTCCGATGCCTCCGGGCGGCCCCGGCGCCGGCGCGGCCTCCGCTCCGGCCGTGGCCGAAGCCAAGACGCCCGAATCGCCGCCCGCGGCCAAGACCGAGGCGCCCAAGGTCGAAGCGAAGACCGAGGCTCCGGCCGCGCCTCCGGAAGCCAAGACCGAAGCTCCGAAGGTCGAAGCGAAGACCGAAGCCCCCGCGGCCACGCCGCCCAAGGTTGAGTCCACGCCGCCGCCCACTCAGGAAGATCCGTCCAAGCGCACGCCGTTGACCAAGGAAGAGTGGGGCAAGTTCGTCTTCTGCCCCGAATGCGGCGTGAAGTGGCCGAAGGACTACAAGTACTGCGTCCGTTGCGGGCACGGTCTGCCGGACATCGAGAAGATCATGAAGGAAGCCGGCAAGTAAGACCTCCGCCAGATCATCCTTCCGGAAAAGCCCCGCCTGCGTGCGGGGCTTTTTCATGGGCGCGGTTCGGACGGCCCGGACCGCGCCGGGCGGAAACCTGAGAATTGCGGGCGCGGTCCCGAAGATAGGGCGGCCGCTAAACCGAAGGACGCGAGAAGCGAGGGCGCATGTCCAGCGATCGATTCGCCGAACTGCTGCGCGCCGCGCACCGGATCCTCGTCTTTACCGGCGCGGATATCTCTACCGGCAGCGGAATCCCGGACTTCCAAGGATATACCTAGACGTGATTGCGCCAATTGCGGCATATAGGCTATCTTTCAAGCATCCCGGTACGCAGTACTTCGCCTGTCGTACAATCGATAATTATGATGGCATTACAACCCATGACCTTTGTATTCGTACGAACATGCCATGTTCGAAGGGTCCTTTGCATTTGCATGTCATTGAACGGAAGGTCGTTCCTCATGCATGCCTCAGTTGCAATCCTTACGACTACTTCCTCCGTTAGTGCGGAAGGAAAGAACGTCCTGAAGAAGACCTGCCTTAGAAAGTCCAAGGCAAATAACCCAACGAAACAAAGAACGATAAAAATTATTGATTTAATAACAACTGATATCATCAACATTAGGCCTCCATGTAATGGGAAGATCTTGACGCAAACCGTTTGGACGTCAGGATTCGCCCACTCTTACCCTTACGAATTATCAGTGTGCTCAGGATCAGCTAGTTTCTGCAAATGGCGAATAGTGGGCTTCGGAAGTTCAAGATAATCCGGTTTGTAGATATGATACGGGCTTTGGAGAATTCGACGGTCAATCTTTACCGACCTATTTCGCGCTACGGATCGAGATTCATAGTAGTTGGCAAGACGTCGCTGGAATGAGGATACTGTAATGTCCTTGATCTGTGGCGGTGGTGAAATCACTTCACCCGTTGTATCGTCTACCAAATAATAAAAGCCAACAGCACATTCGACCATTGTGACCTGGTCGTACTTAGAGAGTCTGATGGAATGCGACCAAGGGTAGCCATTCTTTCTTGAAAACAAATAGGCACACATGACAGCGGAATAGCGGGTTCCAACATTTACGTCTGGATTGTATTCTCCTGGATATTTAAGAAGGATCCCAGCATAGATGTCGATGCGGGCACCCCAACCGGGACTGGGAACTAAAGGTGAGACGACGTAATTCCAAGCCTGCAATTCTTCGTCCCGAAAGGATAAACAATCTCCCAGATTAATATGCTTATACCTATCTCGGAAAATTTCTTCTGCCTTGCGGATCGATATCTGAGGGTCAGGTAATTTATATGCTTTCCTTGCATTGCGAATCACGATAACCCAGAATTTTTTCCATAAATAGAAAATGACCCAGACTAAACATGCCGGTGAAAGGAAAATAAAGCAGATCAAAAGGATATCCATGACAAATACGGCCCTTGTCCATTTGATGCAAACTTGCAACCACCTCCTAGTTTTTACTGGAGCAGGGGTATCGACGGGTAGTGGAATCCCGGACTTCCGCGGCCCGCAGGGCGTTTGGAAGACGTTCCAGCCGGTCTACTATCAGGACTTCATGACCGACCACGCCGCCCGGGTGGAGTACTGGAGCCAGAAGCTGCACGCCTTCGAAGCCTTTTCGAAGGCGCGTCCCAATGCGGCGCACCGCGCCGTCGCCGAACTGCACGCGGCGGGCAAGCTCGAGCGCTGCGTCACCCAGAACATCGATGGCTTGCACCAGGCCGCGGGATTGCCGCGTGAAGCGCTGGTCGAAGTCCACGGCACGGCCACCGAGGTCGAATGCCAGACCTGCAAAGCGCGCAGCGCGCCGGCCCCTCACTTCGAAGCCTTCGCGCGCACGCGCACGCCGCCCGTCTGCGCCTGCGGCGGGTGGCTCAAGTCGGCAACGGTCAGCTTTGGGCAAGCCTTGCGCGAGGAAGACCTATTGAACGCGTACGAGGCGGCTCAGCGCTGCGATCTGTGCGTGGCGCTGGGCAGCACCTTATCGGTCCATCCGGCCGCCAGCATTCCGCTGGCCACGGCCAAGCGTGGCGTGCCTTACGTCATCGTCAACCAGGGCCCGACCGACCAGGACGGCGAAGCGTGCGTGACCCTGCGGCTGGAAGGCGACGTGGGAACGATCTGGCCAGAGGCGGTTCGGCAAGCGCTTGAGTAAAGCCTGTTTCCAGTTTTGAGTTTCCATTTGGCGGCCAACGGCAACGCGGGCGGAACCCATCCGCTTGCGAAGCCCTTGCCGTTACCTGGCAAAAACTGGGAATCGACCCTTACGCTTTGGCGGTGACTTCCAACTCTTCGTCGATGGGGTCGGTGGCGGTGAGCTTTTCTTCCGCGTCGGCATCGGGCTCTTCGGCGTTGGAATCGTGCCGGAAGGCGTAGTTGCGCCAGATGGCCACGGTGACGAAGAGCAGATCCAGGCAGACCAGTCCCAAGACGTACTGCTGGCCCATATTGGCGCCGGCGCCGTAACTGTGCAGTCCCGAACCGAGCACGAAGTTCACGCCGTACCATGCCATCACCACGGAAATGAAGCTCACCACCGCGCCGACGCTGAGCCCAAAGTTGCCCCACCAGCCGGTGAAGCGTCCGTGCAGGAATACCAGGTAGCACAGCAGCGCGATGAAGGCCCACGTTTCCTTCGGATCCCAGCCCCAGAAGCGGCCCCAGGAATAGTACGCCCAGACCCCGCCCAGGATCGTCCCGGTGGCCAGGAGCAGGACGCCGACTTGCACGACGCGATAGACGAAGCCGTGCAACTGGCGGTGGCGGACTTGGGCGCCGGGAGTGACGATGTACGAGCCCAAGGTCACGTGGGCGATCAGCCAGGCCAGCGCGAAGGCGGCGTAGCTGGCGGTGATGGTCAGCACGTGGACGGTAAGCCAGAAGTTATCGCGCAGCACCGGGACGAGCGGATTGATCTTCGCCTCGAAGCCCGGCAAGTGCGCGTTGCCCGCGAAATAGGGCACCAGGTCCATCAGCATCAGGCAGAGGAACCCGCCCATGGCCCCGCCGAGCAGGTAATAGCGGGTCCGGTAAAGGGCTTCGAAGGCCAGCGCGAACGCCACGCAGCCGAAACCGACCCAGATGACCGATTCGTACATGTTCGTCACAGGCGGGCGGCCGGCGATCAAACAACGCTGGGTGAAGCCCCAAATGTGGTAACCCAAGCCCAGGACGAAGCAGCCCCAAGCGCCCAGGTAGAAGGGCTTGTTGGCGAACTTCAAGGCCACGGAGCAGACAACGGCCGCGATCATGTACCAGCGCCACGCGCTGCCGAAAGGGCGCGCCTCGTTAAAGCGAATCTCGCGCAAGAGCGCCGTCTGGTCGGGGTACACGCCGGGGCTCATCGAGGCCAGCGAAGTGCGCAGGTCCGCGGCGGTCTTGGAGAAGGCTTCCTTGTCGCGCGCGCGGTAGGCCAGCATGAACTGCTTGGCCTTGTCGTTGAGGGCGAAGAGCTGGTCTTCCGTGTAGTTGTTCGCGTAATCCATCACCAGCTTCTGGGCCAATTCGGTGTGCCCGCTGTAGCGCTGCTGCGCGACGATCTCGGTGGCCTGCGGCGGATTCTGCTCGATCGCCCGGAATTCGCGCAGGCTGATCCACGTGCCGTCCGGATCGGCGGGGTGGGGGACGATATGCACGGCCTCCCCGGTGACGATCTTGCGCATCAGTTCCAGCCGCGCGCCGACCAGTTCGGCCTCCTGCTCCAGCGCCGACATCTCCTTTTCCTTCTCGGCATGGCGCTTGGCGAGGGCCTCGCCGTACAGCTTGTTGAACGTCTCGTTCTCGATGAGCTGTTGAATGGAGAAATGCTTCTTGGCCGGATCGAGCCCCAGTTCGACGCGCAGCGGGCGATGCGAAACCAGGACCACGGGCTCTTTGTACCACTGCCGCGTGTTGAGCCACATGGCCAGGAACAGGTCGATGGCTTCGCGCGGCGCGCCGGTGGACGGATCTTTGAAGGTCGGCGCGCTGTTGATCAGCGCGATGGATCGCCCGCAGATCTGCTCCAGGCTTTCGACGGCATACGTATGCAGCGGCTTCTTACGCCCGCCTTCCTGAATGGCCAGGCTCTCGATGGCGCGAAAATCCAATTCGCCTTCCAGCACCGCCGGCGGGAGCTTCTCTTCGGGCTCCTCGTTGGCGGCCGGGGCGCCGTGCGGATCGGACCCGTGTTTGTGCCCGGCATGCGGATCGGGCAGCTTCCCGTGCGGATCGATCGTGCCGCCGTGCGGGTCCTCGCCGGCCCAAGCCATGCCCGCGCCGAAGGCCAGCAGCAACGCCGCCGCCCGCAGGCTCCACACTCGCATCACATTCGTCATCATCTCAAGCTTCCTTGCCGACTTGTTCCTGCGCAACCGCCGCAAGCTTTCCGGCGCTGGCGGCCGCGGCGGCCGGAGACTGCGGAGCTTTCGCCGTCCGCTTCGCCGGCCCGCTCTTAAAGTACGGCTTCAAGTAGAACATCGTGAAGATGCCGAAGCAGATCATCAGGCAGCCCACCCACTTGGGCGCCCAGCCCGGATCCCGCAAAACTTGAATCCCCGACCAGTCGGGGCGGGGGGGCGTCAAGAGCATGCCGTGGCTGGCCTGGGAGAACTTGTACGTCGTCCCCAACCACGGTCCTGCCGCGGTGACGGGGTAGGTGGTGGGGTTGTTCATGTAGATTTTGGCCTGGTGATCGCCTTCGAAGCGCAAGGTGCTCTCGAAAGCCGCAAAGGCGTTGGAACCTTCCAGGCCTTCCTGGTGCGGCGCGGCCGTCTGGACCAATTCGAGCGCGAACGGGAGTTCCACGGTGCGCGCGGCGAAGGCCAGTTCGATTTTCTTATCGCCGAAGGTGAGCGCCTGGCGCACCGGCTTGAGCGGATCGCCGCTCTTGCCCAGCCACATCGTCTGCGTCTCGCCGTTGTACGTGACATGCGCGTGCAATCCGAAGGCATGGCGCTTGGCGGCCATCGGCGTCGTTTCGCCCACGGGAGCCCAGGCGAACTTGGGGCGCGCCTTGGGGCTGAACTCTTTGACCGAAATCTTGGAACCGGGAATGAACCCTTCGAACGTCTCGCCCATCGTCACGTCGCCGCGCTGTTCGCCTTTCTGCCGCGACTTCATGAAATAGCGCAGCTTGCCGTCCTCGCCCAGGAAGAAGGTCAACTGGTTAAGGTTCGGATCGCCAAACTCGCCGGCGGGTTTGCCGTGCGGACCGGCCGGCTGGCCGTGCGGATTCGCCTGCGGCTTGGGGCCTTCGTCCTTGACCAGCGGGCCGACCAATTCGAACGCGACGGCCGGATTTTCGGGCTTCTCGTTCAGGGTCGCCGGCTGATTGCCTTGCATGCGGAAGTTGGGGAAATAGCCCCGGACGATCACCTTCCAGTCCGGCAGCCCTTCGAACGGCTGGTCCTGGCCGATCTTGCCGCGGACGCCGAAATCGGCCGACTTGCCTTCCAGCGTGACGCGCAAAATCACGATCTGGCCGTCCTCGCTGACCGAAACTTCCGACTTCGCCCCGGTCGCCTCGCCCGCCATTACAATGGCCGGGACCTGATCTTTAAGCGCTTCCTTGGAAAACTGATAATGCCGCTCGCGGCGTGGAACCATCTTGCCCTCGCCGGAAGCCGTTTCGGGGGTCGCGCCTGCGGCGCTCGGTTCGGGCGGCAGGCCGCTGATGAAGCTCACCGTGGCCGGCCCCAAATTTTCCTGCTGATTGAGGAACAGGACCTGATCGTGCGCCCCGCCCATCTGCGGCGCCTCCAGCGTCCAGAGCAGCGCCGCCATGCCCGAATCGTCTTCAACCGGCTCCAGGCCCGTGATCGTCGCCGCCACCGGCTCCAGGTCGATGAAATCGACGCTCAAGCCCGGTATGCCGGTCTGCATGCTGAAATTCTTCTCTTTCCTCTGCTTGAGCAGGTCGACCTTGAACGGTGTGCGCGTGATCTCTTTCCCGTCCACCCAAAGCGTGGTTTCTTCTTCGTGGAGTTCCATGATGTTGGTGGGCGTTTCGCCGATGGTAAGCGGCACGAAACCTTCGATGCCCCAAAGCCGGTCGATGATCCCGCCGATCAAGAGCAGAATAATGCCGGCATGGGTGATCACGAAGCCCGTCAGGTGCGGCTTCCAGGGGTAGCGGACCATTGCGGCGCAGAACAGATTGACAATCAGGACCGCCAGCCAGACGTTGAACCACATCGCGTTGTACACGTACGCGCGAGCCACCTCGGTATTGAAGTTGCTTTCGACGATCGTGCCGTAGGCACAGGCGGCGGCCAGCACAATGAGCAGGATAATGGCCAGCTTAAGCGAGCCACAGAAACGGAAGATCGAGCGAAACATGCCGGTTCCCAATTCGAGCTGCTCAGCAGCTTATGCGTAAACTGTCCTAAAGAGACGCGCCGTAGCGGCCTCGTCCATCAATGAATCCCCAGGCAACAAGCCGATTTCCGGTGCATCCTTAGGCGGCAGTATGGTACTCCAAACCCTTTTCAAAGCACAGGAAATGCCAGACGGCAGCGGGCCTTGCGGACCACGCTGCCGTCTTGAAAGGCAGGTGCAGGAATAGGGTAGACTTAGCGCCCCGCACTCCTGGGCAGCTTGATGTAAGGCAAATTAAGCTGTTGGAGAATATTCCCGGAGAGGATACGGGCTTCGAGCACGTCCAGAACCCCGTCACCCTGGCCCAAGTTGGGGAACTCGTCGCGCAGCTTGGCCACGGCGTTGAGCAACGCGGCCTGAATCGCCGGCGGACTGGCTTCGTCGCAGAGCACGCCCGGACCCGGCCGGAAGCCGAGCGAGCCGCCAAAGGCCGCCGCGTCGTCCTGGTCCACGCCGTCGCCGGAGATGCCCAAGCCGCCGACCAGCACGGTCTGGCCCGTATTGGGATTCACCTTATACAGCGGCACGCCGCCCGGGAAGATGGTGATCCCGTTCGGCACCGTCGTGGGCACCGCGCCCACGCCGCGTGAATCGAGCGTCAAAGCGACCGTCATGCACAACTGGAGCGGGCTAAGGCGCCCGTCGCGGATGTGAACCATGCGCCGGGAGAGGATCTGAACGGCATCGTTGAGATCGGCAGGTGCAAAACCCACGGCTTCGTCGTTGAGCAGATGGCTGATTTCCTTGAGCAGACCGCTGCCCTGGGTCAAATCACCCGAAACGCCGTCGGCATCCAGCGTGGCCGGATCGATACCCGGTTTGGGCCCCAACAGTCCACTGAGCGGACCAGGAGCCTGTCGCCCCAACCCCGGCGGGTACATCACCTGACTCATGAAGCCAATGCCACGCGACGAGAACCCAACTTGGTCGGTGCTGAAGAAGGCCGCTGTGCGGGCCTTCTGGATCGAGACGTCGAAGGAGAAGACCGTCGCGTCCTCGGTGCGGAATCCGCCCAGGACGTTGCCAGCCAAGTCCACCACCGAGATGAAGATGCGCATCGGCTGCCCGATGGGCCGGCGAATCGCGGCGCGGGTGCGTTGAGCGACCGCAGCGGCTTGCGCGACAATGAGGTTCACATCGGCGATGGTCAGGCCGCCGTCCGCCGTGGCAGGTGTCGTGCTGTCCACCGGCAGGTAACGCGGCACCCAGCCTTGGCGCGGGAATTCCTGTTCCGGCGTATCGCGCGTGGCGCCGCCGCCGCCCAAAACCTCGGTGATCGCGCCGACCGGCACCATCGTGCCGTCGGGATCGCGTTCGCCGCCGTCCGTATCGAGGTAATCTTCCAGAGTGCCGAAGGTACCCACGCCGGCCATCAGGACTGCGTCGATATCGGCTTGGCTCACACGCACGCCAGCGCCCGCACGGAACGCGTACGGGAAGCGGAATCCGTTGACCAGAATTCTTGTGGCCACCACGCCGCCGGCAGGCTTGAACGGTACCTGCGCGAAGAAGGCGGTCGCTTCTTCCAGCGCTCGACGCGAACCGCCCGGAGCCAGACGATTGACGCCTTCGTCGATGATTCCGGGGGAAAGGTCGGTGCCGTAGTCGGCCAGCGTTCCGAAGCCGTCGATCTCTACGCCCACGCCGCCCACGCCACGGCGATGCGGCCTGATGACGCCCAACCGGCCTTTGGGCAGACCGCCCAGCTTGAAGAGCGGCAAGCCGCCCAAGTCGTCCGTCACCGGCGTAATGACCAGCGACTGGCTGTTATCCAGCGGACGCGAATCGTTGATGCCGTCCGGATCGGGGCCGACGTTGACGCCGTTGACGAAGACAATGAAGCGCGGAACCTGAAGCTGTCCGTCGAATCCACCGGTATACGAATTCAGAGCAGCGCCCTTGGGGAACGAAGAGAACGGCACGCCGTAAAGCGGGCCGCCTTCCAAGTTGCCGAAGCCCGGCGGGAAATGCTCCTGAACAATGAAGCCCGCCGTGAGAGTAGAAAATGCGTTGAAATCGGACTGGAAGAAACCGCCTGTGCGAGCCTTTTGAATGGCCTGCTCGCTGATGCGAATATCAGGCGCCCCGCCGCTGGGGGTCATGCGCAACACGCCCAGCACATGGCCCTCGCGATCCGTGACCGCGATAATGCCGGACTCGGCGATACGCGGGTTGGTCAACAACGCCACGGCACGCGCGAGGATCAAATCGACATCGGTTGAGAGCAGCGCCGGATCAGGCTGAGGCGCCAAGCCTCCATTGGCAATGTCATTGACGATCGTTACAGGTGGGGTCTGAGCGAAAACGGATGTGGCAATCCCTAATGCAGCCCAAACGGCAACTGTGAACCCCACGCGCTTATAAGAGGTAGCGCGTCCCGGCTTGAAGGACATGGTAAAACTCCTTGTATCCCGCAGTGGGAATGGCCCCGCGCAAACAGCTTCAAAGTTGATGACTGGACCATAGCACAAGCGCATGTGCAGGCAACCCAAAAACGCTATTTTCCGTTGCCCTCGTGCTTGAACTATGGTAAACGAATGCCTCGTTACCAGACTGTGAACTTTTGCGCCTGAAATATGGCCTTCGGGCTGGACCCACTAGCCTTGGGGGGCGGTTCGTAAACTCATGTACCTTGCACGTGTGAAAAACCCACTCGGACTCATCATAACCTCTTGGGTACTGCTGCTGGCGACGGTCGCTGGCTTCGGTACTCAGCGGTGCTGCGCCGGCGAAGCCGAAGCGAAGCCCGAAACGGAAGAAGAGCGCTACAAGCGCTTTCGCGAAGGCGAAAAGCCTGCGGAAGGGCAGGCGCCCAAGCCGGCCGAAGGGACTCCTGCGGCCCCCGCGACTCCTGCGGCCCCCGCGACTCCTGCGGCCGAAGCGAAGCCCGCCGAAGGCACGGCGACTCCCGCGGCTGAGGCCAAGCCCACCGAGACGGCTGCGGCCGCCGAAGGCGAGCAACCCTCTAAGGGAGCAGCCAAGCGCGAGGACCCGGACGAGCCGGAACTCGTGGACCTCTACCACGACGCCGAGAAGAAGGACGAACCGACCAACGGACGCTTAGGCGGAGAATTGGGCCGCGCGGCGTGGAAAAAGAATAAAGTTCCGCGTTGGGCGATCGACCAGGAGCCGCTGCTGCCGGTGGGCAACCGCTGGGGCATCGGCTTCCCGCACAGCCCCCGCCACGTCACCAATAACGCTTGGCACAATCCTTACCGCCAAAACGTGCTGAAGGGCGACTACCCGATCCTGGGCCAAGACAAGTTCCTGGTCATCAACGCCGGCTCGGACACCACGGCCGAATTCCGCGAGATTCCGACGCCCTCGGGCAACGCGCCCTTCCGTCCGGGCAGCTTCGATTTCTTCGGTTCGCCGGAGGCCACCTTCGTCCAGCAGAACTTCTTCCTTTCGATCGAGTTCTTCGGCGGGGAGACGTCCTTCAAGCCGCGCGCGTGGGAAGCCCGCGTGACGCCGGTCTTTAACGTCAACTACATCAATACCGACGAACGCTTGGCGGTGAACATCGATACCCGCGAAGGCCGCGACCGCCTGGACCACCAGATCGCGTTCCAGGAACTGTTCGGCGAGTACCATTTCGTGGACATCAGCCCGAATTACGACTTCATCGCCGGCCGCGCGGGCATTCAGTTCTACAACCACGACTTCCGCGGCTTCCTCTTTGCCGACAACCAGCTCGGCGCGCGCCTCTTCGGCACTTACGAGAGCAACCGGCTGCAGTACAACTTCACCTACTGGGAAATGCTGAATAAAGACACGAACTCGGGTCTCAACACGCTCTTCCAGATGAAGGACGAGCATGTGTTCCTGGCGAATCTGATCCGGCAGGACACGTTCGTGAAGGGCTACAACATCATCGGACAGTTGGGTTTGAGCATCGAAGAAGCGAGCGTAGAGTTTAACCAGAACGGCGTGCCGGTTCGCCCGACTCCGATCGGAAGCGGACAGCCGCACTCCAATAAGGTGGGCTACGTTGGCTTCGGAGGCAACGGCCACGTTGGGCGCTTCAACCTTTCGCATCAGTATTATCTGGCCTACGGCGAGGACACGCTGAATCCGATCGCCGGCAAGCAGACGGACATCCTGGCTCATATGTTCGCGGCCGAACTGTCCTACGACTGGGACTGGATGCGCTTCCGCACGAGCTACTTCTACTCCAGCGGGGACGAAGATCCGGAAGACGACAAAGCCGAAGGTTTCGATTCGATTTTCGATAACCCCGAGTTCGCGGGCGGGCAGTTCAGCTACTGGGTGCGCCAAGGCTTCGGCGCGGGCAACACCTTCACGCTGCTGAAGAGCCGCAACTCGTTGATTCCGAACCTGAGCGCCGGAAAAGAAGAAGGCCAGGCCAATTTCGTCAACCCCGGTATTCACCTGTTCAACATCGGCTACGACGCCGAACTGACGCCCAGCTTGCGCGCGGTGGCGAACATCAACTACCTGAAGTTCGCGGACACCACCTCGCTGGAATTCCTGCTGGGCCAGGACGCGATCAGCAAGGAGATCGGCGTGGACTACAGCTTGGGCTTGATCTACCGCCCGCTGCTGAACCAGCAGATCATCCTGACCGGGGGCGTCGCGGCGCTGCAACCCTTCGACGGATACAAGAAGATTTACGAAACCAGCGGCGTTCAGCTCTCGGGGTTCATGAACGTCATCGTCAAGTACTAGCCGGATTTTCGATTTAGGCCCTCGCTACGAAACACGGAACGAGACTCATGGGACGGATGCGCAAACTTTCCTGGTTGGGCGGCTCGCTGCTTCTGGCGGCGTTGGCCTTGGGCACGGGTTGTGACCACCCGGCCGACTTGTACTACGATAAGGGTTCGGACTTCCCGCCCGAACCCCGGATGAGTTCGATTCCGGCCACGCAGACCGACGAAGAAGTGATGAAAAAGTCGGCCGGCTGCATGAGCTGCCACCAAGGCATCGAAAATCCGAGCATGCATGCGTCCGAAGCGGTGAAGATCGGATGCGTGGACTGTCACGGCGGCAATGCGCAGGCGACGAGCAAAGAAGAAGCCCACGTCCAAGCTCGCGGACCCTGGTATCACATCGGCCACCACGGCCTTGTAGGTCCCAAGCACGACGACCACGGCGCGGCTCACGACGATCACGCCAAGACGGCCGAAGTACACGGCGATCATGCCAAGTCTGGCGAAGCGCACGGCGAACATGCCAAGACCGAAGACACCCACGGTGCCCACGGTGCCCACGGCGGCCACGGTTCGCATGGCGCGCACGGCGGAGCGCATCCCAGCGCTTGGCCGAAGCGCACCGGCGCGGTCTGGATGAAGGAAGATCCGGCCTTCATTCGATTCATCAATCCCGGTGACCTGCGCGTGGCCAAGTTTACCTGCGGCGAGTGCCATCCGGGTTACTTCGAGCGCGTTAGCACCAGCATGATGGCGCACGGCGGCATGCTCTGGAACGCCGCGTTGTACAACAACGGTGCGAGCAACCAGAAGTGGGGCCGCTACGGCGAAGCGTACATGTGGGACGGCAAGCCGGCCCGCCTTCAGTCGCTCAAGCAGAACAAGGATTCGGGCAAGTGGGAAGTCTTCCGCCCGACCGTCGATGACATCAAGAACCGCGGTATCCTGCCTTACTTGGATCCGCTGCCTCGCTACAACATCACGCAGTCGGGCAACATTCTGCGCGCGTTCGAGCGCGGCGGCCGCGTGCTGCTCGAAACGGCCCAACCCATCGGGCAGATCACTCCGGGTAAGGTCGAGATCGACGAGAGCGGCAAGCCGGAATTGAAGCTCTCGATCCGCGGTTTCGGCACCTTGCTGAGCACCGACCCGGTCTTCCTGGGCCTGCAGAAGACCCGGTTGCTGGATCCGATCCTGTGGCACCCCGGCTCGAACGATCAAGCCGGCGATTACCGCAGTTCGGGCTGCAGTTCCTGCCACGTCATGTACGCCAACGACCGCGATCCGACGCACAGCGGTCCGTTCGCCAAATACGGCAAGCACGGCCACTCCTTCAGCAAGGACGCCACGCTGGCGCATGTTGCGGGCAAGGAAAACGAGAAAGGCGAGGTCGTCGAAAAGGGCAAATCGAGCGGGCACCCGATCAAGCACGTCTTTACGCGCTCGATTCCATCCAGTCAGTGCGTAGTCTGCCACATGCACCCCGGCACGACGGTGACGGTCACCTACTACGGCAACACTTGGTACGACAACGAAACCGAAGGCAGCAAGACGTACTTGGACAGCCACCTGCCGAACATGTCGGAACGAGAAGAGCTGAAGATCAAGTACCGCAATCCGGAAGCCGCGGCGCTGCGCGGGCGGTGGGGCGACGTGGAGTGGATGGAGTCGGTTTGGGAGCGCAACGACCAGTTCAAGCAGATCCAGTTCGCCGACTACCACGGACACGGCTGGCTCTACAAGAACGTTTATAAGATGGACCGCAAGGGCAACTTGCTGGACAAGGACGGCAAGCAGGTCGCTCACGATTCCCCCGATAAGTTCAAGAAGGGCGCAAAGGGCGAACCGCTCGCGGGATCGGCCGTACATATGCAGGACATCCACCTCGAGAAGGGGATGCACTGCATCGACTGTCACTTCAACATCGATAACCACGGCAACGGCTTGCTGTACTCCGAAGTCCGCAATGCGACGGAAATCACCTGCGCGGACTGCCACGGCACGATCTACAAGCGCGCGACGCTGAAGACGACCGGTAACGCGGCCCCCGAAGGCGGCACGGACTTGGCGGCGAGCAACACGCCGTTCGGGAAGCGCTTCCGTGTGCTTGGCGGGAAGCTGATGCAGCAGTCGGCCGTCGACGCCAACGTGAAGTGGGAGGTACCTCAGGTGATCGACACGATCACCCCGGGCAATCCGCACTACAACGAGAAGGCGCGTTTGGCCAAGACGATGCGCAAAGACAACAAGACTTGGGGCGATGTGCCGGAGGATGCGAGCGTCCTGGCGCATAAATCCGAGAAGATGGACTGCTACACCTGCCACACGTCGTGGATGGCGTCCTGCTTCGGCTGTCACTTGCCGATGCGCGCCAACCAAAACCGCGACAACAACCACTACGAAGGCGCGCACAGCCGCAACTGGACCCAGTACAACTGGCAGACGCTGCGCGGCGATGTCTTCATGCTGGGCCTGGACGGCACGGTTAAGGGCAACAAGGTCGCGCCGGTCCGCTCGGCCTGCGCCGTAATCGTCGGTTCGCAGAACGCCCAGCGCGAATGGATTTACAGCCAGCAGCAGACGGTCAGCGCCGAGGGCTTCAGCGGCCAGGCGTTCAGCCCGCACTATCCGCACGCGGTGCGCGGGGCCGGCGAAACCAAGATGTGCGTCGACTGCCACGTCAGCAAGGCCGGCGACAACAATGCCTGGATGTCCCAGGTCCTGATGCTGGGCACGAACACCACCAACTTCATGTATCGCTACGTCTATGTGGCCTGCGACGACGGCGGCACGCACGCGGTAGTGGTGACGGAGCAGGACGAACCGCAGGCGGTGATCGGCAGCACGCTGCACCGTGACGCGTTCCGCGAGCGCTACGCCGAGCACCTGGAGCGCGGCATGTCGCTGGAACACGAATACGGCAAGTACGGCACGGTAAAGCAACTTCAACTCCGCGGCGAGTACCTCTACGCGGCGCGAGGTAGCGGCGGCGTGACGATCTACGACGTTGCGAACATCGACAACAAGGGCTTCAGCCAGCGCATCAGCACCGCGCCGGTCAGCCCGCTGGGCCAGCGCTTGTACGTGAAGTCGAAGGACTGCACGCAGGTGATCAGTCCGACGGTGCTGGGTGTCGATCCGACGCGCCAAGTTCCGTTCATGCCCCGCGATCCGTTGAACCAGGAACAGGGCATCCACCCGATTTACGCATTCCTGTACTGCCTGGACCGCGAGGAAGGGCTCTTCACGATCAACGCCGCGACGCTGCTGGACGGCGATCCGACGAACAACTTCCTCGAACGCCACCTGACCTTCAATCCCAACGGGGTGCTCACGGGCTCCACGCACGGGATCGTGGCCGGAACGAATCTGTGGGTCTGCAGCGATGCGGGCCTGGTCTGCGTGGACATCAGCAAGATCGGCACCGAGCTGGTAGAAGCGGCGCTGAAGATGAATCCGGACGGCAAGAAGACGCTAGAAATCAAGAAGGTCGTGGAGGAGGCGCGCGCGCCAAATCCGGACGAACTGAAGGTGCTGAGCGTGGTGCCGCTGAACAAGCCGCGCGCGGTACGCATCCAGTTCCGCTACGCGTTCGTGCTAGACGCCGACGGCCTGAAGGTGATCGACATCACGCACCCCGATAAGCCGCGGTTGGTCGAGGGCGCGACGGTGCCGTTCCAGAACGCGCACAGCCTGTACCTGGCGCGCACGTACGCCTACGTGGCGGCGGGCGCGGAGGGTCTGGCGATCGTGGACATCGAGCACGCCGAATCGCCGAAGCTCTTCACCAAGTTCACGGGCGATGGCTGGCTGAACGACGTTCGCGACGTGAAGCTGGGCATGACCAATACGTCCTCTTTCGCCTACTTGGCCAACGGCAAGCGCGGGCTGGCGGTGGTGCAGCTCACCTCGCCCGAAACGGTGCCCAACTTCGAAGGCTGGTCGCCGGAGCCGAAGCCTTTCCTGATCGCCAAGAAGGACCTACCGGGCGTAGCGTTGAACATCAGCGAAGGCCTCCAGCGCGACCGTGCGGTGGACGAGAGCGGCAACCAGCTCAGCGTCTTCAACCGCGTCGGCTCGCGACCGTTCAACAAGAAGGAAATGGAAGCGATGTACATGCTTGACGGCCAGCTCTTCTCCGTCACCAACGAGCCGCCGGGCGAGCCGCTGGAACTGAAGGCCGCGGGTGGCGGTACGGCCGAACTGGAAGCCAAGCTGCAAGAGTTGAAGGGTGAACTGGAGAAGGAAAAGAATCCGATCAAGAAGCGTAAGATCCAGAAGGACATCGAGGATCTGGAGAAGAAGATCAAGGAAGCCAGCGCTGGCGCCAACGCCGAGAAGATCAAGGAGTTGGAAGCGGCCTTGGCAAACGAGAAGAACCCGATCAAGAAGCGCAAGATCGAGCAGGATCTGAAGAAGCTGAAGGGCGAGTAATCGATCCGGGCTTTAAAGACCTGTAAAGAAGCCGGCCTTCGGGCCGGCTTTTTTATTGGGTTCAAGCGGGGCATTGACAGACCGGCTTGGCGGTGGTAAGTATCTTTGTGTGAGGGACTTAGCGTGAACGTGCAGTTGGGCTTCTATTTTGGGTATTCCTACTTTGGCTGGCGACAGCCAGGGCGGAGGGGTGCTGCGTAGAAGCCGGAACGAGAACAGAACCCCAAAGCCCTGAGCGATCCTCAGGGCTTTTTTTGTGCCCGCGGGATAGGAATGCTAGGCGGCCGCGGCGGGATCAACCTGGGAGTGTGCAGATGCAAGGCGAACGGCTGGAAAACGTGCGTATCGCGGAGATGCGTCCGCTGGAGTCCCCGGCTCAAGTGAAGTCCAAGTTTCCGCTCAACGAGCAGGCGGCGGAGACGGTGCGCACCACGCGGCGTGAGCTGCGCGACATCATCCACGGCCGGGATACGCGGCGGCTGGCGGCCATTGTGGGTCCGTGCTCGATCCACGATCCGGAAGCTGCGATCGACTACGCCACGCGCCTCAAGCAGGTGGCCCACGAGATTCGGGGCGAGGTGGTCGTGCTGATGCGGACGTATTTCGAGAAGCCGCGCACTACGGTGGGCTGGAAGGGGCTGATCAACGATCCGCACCTGGACGGTTCGTGCGATATTGCCATCGGCCTGGAGGTGGCGCGAAGTTTGTTGGTCAAAATCAACGCGCTGGGCATGGCCTGCGCGACGGAATTCCTGGAGCCGATCACTCCGCAGTACATCGCGGACCTTGTAAGCTGGGCGGCGATCGGGGCGCGCACGACCGAAAGCCAGACGCACCGGCAGATGGCCAGCGGGCTTTCGATGCCCGTGGGCTTCAAGAACGGGATCGACGGGACGCTCCAGGCGGCCGTTAACGCACTGGTTTCGGCCCGGCAGGCGCACAGTTTTCTGGGCATCAACAACGTCGGCGTCACGGCCATCGTAAAGACGACGGGGAATCCCGACTGCCACGTAGTGCTGCGGGGCGGGGAAGGGCGGACGAACTACGGCACGGAAGACGTGAAGCGCGCCGCGACGCTGGCGACCGAAGGCGGAGTAGCTCGCCCGGTGCTGGTGGACTGTTCGCACGGTAACAGTTCCAAGGATCCGGCGAAGCAAGCGATCGCTTGGCGCGATGTCTGCGCGCAGTACCGTGCCGGCGAAGGGCGGCTGATGGGTATTTCTCTCGAGAGCAACCTGAAGCCCGGCAAGCAGACTTGGAAGGAAGGCGCGAAACTGGCCTACGGCGTCTCGATCACGGACGGCTGCATCGGTTTCGAGGAGACCGAGACGCTGCTGCGCGAGATGGCCGCCGCGGTGCGAGAGGCCGCGCCGCCGGTGAAGAGCGCTTAAAACCTTCAACTTCAAACGCGTTACGCTTCGTGCCTGGCAAGGCAATAGTGGGGCGGCAGGATAAAGAGCCCTTCTTCCCCATCTGCCTTGGCCCTTCTTGGCCACTCGGCGATTAACGCCCTCGAGCCAGGCGCTTCTTCCAAGCCGCGACTTCCTTCCGCACCAGCTTGGGATTGGGCGAGCCTTGCGAAACGTAGCTGTTCACCGCGCCGCGAGGGCCCAGCACCGGCTTTACGGTGGCATCCAACAGCGGATGCACCGCCTGCATCTCCCGCACTGTAAGTTCGCTCAACGTTTTGCCCTGCGCGGCCACCGCCTTGACCAGCTGCCCTGCGGCGTGGTGCGCCTGCCGGAAGGGCAGGCCTTTGCGCACGAGGAATTCCGCCAGCACCGTGGCGTCCATGTAGCCCCCGACGCACGCCGCTTCCATCTTGGCGCGGTCGAAGCTCACGTTTTCGAGCATCCGGGCCAGCACCTGGAGGCTGGCCCGGAAATGCCGGGTCGCGTCGAAGAGGACTTCCTTGTCCTCCTGAAAGTCGCGGTTGTAGGTGAGCGGCGTGCCTTTCAGAAGCATCAGCAAATGGTTGAGCACGCCGACGGCGCGTCCGGCTTTGCCGCGGATCAGCTCGAAGAGATCGGGGTTGCGCTTCTGCGGCATAATGCTGCTGCCCGTGCACCAAGCGTCGTCGATCTTGAGCCAGCCGAACTCGGTGGTCGCATAGAGTATGAAATCTTCGGCGAGGCGGCTGAGGTGAATGGCGCAGACGGACATCGCGTAAGCGAAATCGAGCAGGTAATCGCGGTCGGCGCTGGTGTCCATGCTGTTGCGCGTGACGCCTTCGAATCCCAGAAGCTTCGCCGTGTACGCTCGGTCGATGGGCAAACTGGTTCCGGCCAGCGCGCAGGCGCCTAAGGGCAGGACGTTGGCGCGGCGGCGCGCTTCGGCGCAGCGATCGGCGTCGCGCTCCAAGGCTTCGACGTGGGCGAGCAGGTAATGCCCGCAGGTGACGGGCTGCGCACGTTGGAGGTGCGTGTAGCCGGGCATCGGATCGCCTGCGTAGGTTTCTGCCAGCGCCAGCAGCGAGCGCTGCACCGCACGCAATTCGGCGCGGATCGCGTCGAGCTGTTCGCGGACCCAGAGGCGCTCGTCGAGCGCGATCTGGTCGTTGCGGCTGCGGGCGGTATGGAGCTTCCCCGCGGCGGCGCCGGCGCGGTCGGCGAGCGCCTTTTCGATGTTCATGTGCACGTCTTCGAATGCGGGATTCCAGGCGAAGCGCCCGGCCTCGATTTCGGCGCGGATGGCTTCGAGCCCCTTGCGGAGAGCGGCTTCTTCGGCCGTAGACAGCAGGCCCACCTTGAGCAGCATGCGGGCATGCGCAAGCGACCCGGCGAGATCGTGGCGCGCCAGTTCCCGGTCGAAGCTGACCGATTGGGTAAACGCTTCGGTCAGCGGATCGGCGGGTTTGCTGAATACGCCGCTGCGCGCGGGGGAGCGTTCGCGTTTCGACACGCGTGCCATCCGAGGTCTCCTGGGCAGGGGGCCACGTGACGCGGCGCCGAGGCATCGGCGAACGCTTCCAACCTTCGGATGGGCGGGCGCGACCCGCGGCGCTCGGTGCTTACCGCTTCTTGCGGCGGTTGCGCCGCTGACGGCGCTTTTTGCTGCCGATTTTTCGGCGGCGGCGAGGCTTGAAGGCCATGGAACGTCCTTGCTCTTGGGCTCGCGAGCCTATCCGTGCTCGTCGTGAAGGCCACGTATTATGCCTGTCCCGACCACGTTGTAAAGAACAGGTGCAAAATCAACAGCCTTTCGTTGAGGATTGGCCGAAACGCTCAAAAGAGGTATCTTACCCGTATGGCCAGCAGCGTTTGCATCAACCACACCAGCCGCCCCGCCACTGCGCGCTGCATCACTTGCCACAAACCCGTCTGCGAAGACTGCGTGGTGCGGCACGAAGGCAGTACTTTCTGCAGCGGCGCGTGCCGCGACAATTACTCGCATTTCCACGCACGCTACAAGGGCGAGCGTCCTCAAGGCTTCTTTGCCCAGCTGTTCGGAAGCGTAAAGAACCTTGTGATTACCCTGATCGGCTTCGGATTGCTGGGGCTGATCCTGGTTTACGCCGGGGCTAAAATCCTAAATCTGGGCTTCTGCCAGGATTTGCTCAAACGAATCGGCTTGTCGTAACCGCCCTACTGCTCCGCGATGCGCCCGTCGCCCCACAGCTTCGCCTGATCCGGGTCGTCGGTGCGCGGGTACAGCAGCGGCATTTTCTCGCTGCCTATCTTGGTCCCGCGCATGTAGAGCAACTTGGCGCCGGTGGCGGGACAATGCAGGCGGCCTTCGGCATCCAGGCAGGCTTCGTCGGCGTTCATGAAGCCGCCGGCGACGAGGTCGGCAAGCTGCTTGGGGTTCTCGTTCCCGTTCTTCGCCGCGAAGGCGCGAAAGGCTTCGTAGTAGCGGTGGTACAGCTCCGCGCGCGAGCGCTTTTGTCCTTCCGGCGCGACGGCGGGCGGCTGAGCGACGCCCGGAGTGGGCGCAACAGGGGCCGTCGTGGCCGTAGCGGTGGGCGCGGGGGCATCCGGAGCGCCGGCGGGCAGGGCGGGGAGCTTCAGCTTCGAATCGTCCCACCGTGCGCCGGCACGGGTCACTACCGTGGCCACCGCCCGCGCGACGTTCGCTTCCAGCGCCTTGCCGCGGGCCTGCGGCTCGAGTTCCTTGAGTCCATCTTCGGCCCACGTGATTAACCCCGCGCGGTTCACCTTTTCCAAGGTTCCGGAAACCTTGTCGTCCTGCAGCAGAGTCTGGGCGGCGAGCAGCCACGCGTACGCCGATTCGGGTTCGCGCCCATCGCGGCGGAGCAGTTCGCCGACCAAGTAAGCGTTCCGGCCCAGATCCTTGAGCGACTCTTCGTCCTTGCCGAAATAGAGCGCCTGCATCAGATAGTCGGCGGCGCGGTACAAATGTACGCGCTCGCGAGTAAGCGCGGCTTCGCGGTCGTCGGCGATCCGGCGCAGCAGGTCCAGTTCGAGCAGCATCTGTTGTTTGACCTCGTCGGGACCGTCGCCAATGAAACCGGAGGGGATCACCTTGCGCGCTTCGCCCAGCGCCTTGGCGGCGGCCGAAAGATAGCCTTGCCGCGCCAGGAAACCCGAATGCCGAACGTACAGCACGAACATGTCGGCGACATTGAAGCGCGCCACGTCCCCGGCGGCCGGCGGGCCCTGTTTCTCGGCCTCCTGCACCACGCGCTCGCCCTTTTCGATCACGCGCGCGGCGGCCTGCGCGAGGATATCCGGATCGCGCTCGGTGGTCTCGACGAGGTCTTCGCGGCGCTGGCGGCGGACTTCCATCGCCTCGGCGAGAATGAACATATTCATGCGCCGGATGGCCTGCCCCAGCGTGATCAGACTCTGAGGATTCAGCCCCGGCACGCCCAGTTCGCTGCACAGATAGCGCCGGTTGGCGTGCGCGGCTTCCAGGTGAATCTTGCCCAGGAAGTAGTGCGGCAGCTTCTTCTCGCCGCGCTCCAGAATCTTCAACGCGTTCTCGTACTTGATCCAATCGGGAATCTCGGTGGATTTCAGGAAGTCGTTGAACTGCAGCATCCGCGCCGGAACTTCGGTGCCCGGTTTGGGCGTCAGGCCCATCAGCTCGATCATCTTCCTGCGCGTCGAACCGGTCAGTTCCTGCTGCACGAAGGTGATCGTTTCGGGGCTCAACGGGCTGCCGTCGAACTCCCGCCCAAACCACTGCGCCGGAGCGGCGTACCCGCTTTCCGGGCACATCCAGATGCTCGTATGAACCGCCACGCGGCCGACGCTGTGCCGGCAGAAATCCCGGTCGAAGCCATCCTTGTGGTTCACATTGCCTTGCTTGGCCGCGGCAAACGGGCGCCCCGCCAGCGGACTGGGCACCGTGGCCCATTCGATGTGCTGAACGTCCTTGTCCACCGGCTCGCAGGTGAAGTCCGCGTCGCTGTGGAGGTACAGCGCCTTGCCGCAGATCTGGCAGCGCGCGGCTTTTTCGGCATCCACCTGCATCGGGACGCCCTTCTGGCCGCGCCGCAATAGCTCGCCCATGGGCGTCTCTTCTTCGCCGGCTCCCGTCGGATTAGGGTTCGTCGGCTGCGGCGGCAGGATCGTTCCCGCTTGCACCGCGCCCGCCAGCCCGCACCACAACAGCACCAGAACCGCAACCCGCCGCATCGCACCGCTCCTTGGAATCGCCGCATTCGCCCCGGCAAGCATAATCGGGGTATTGTAGGGAATGTCCCCGTTCCCGGCAACCGTCGGCATTTCCGGCTCCTTGCCCCGTCTGCGCTTGAGGTTACGATGGTCGGTCATGGGTGAGTTGGCCCTTATCCGGCGCATTCGCGAAGCCCCGACCGGGCATCCTTGGCTCAAAGTCGGCCCCGGCAGCGACTGCGCCGTCGTGACGTGGCCGGCTGGCCATGAGCTGGCTTACAAAATCGATCAGGTCGTCGAAGGCACTCATTTCGTCTTAGACGGTCCAGAAGCCGCTACGCCCCGGCAAATCGGGTGGAAAGCGCTTGCGAAGGCGGCCAGCGATATCGCCGCCGCGGGCTGCCGGCCGGTGGCCGCCTTGGTCGCCATCAACTTGCGCCAAGGGCTGGACGATACTTTTGCGTTGGAACTGCACGCCGGGGTCAAGGCGTGTGCCGAACGCCTGTGCTTCGCGCTGGCGGGAGGCGACATCACCTCAAGCGAAAGGACGCTCACGGTCTGCGTAAGCTTGATCGGCGCCGCGCCGGCCGGGCAACCGGCTTGGCTGAGGCAGGGCGCCCGAGCAGGCGACGTGTTGCTGGTGACGGGCGAACTGGGCGGCAGCCGCGGCGGGAAGCATTTGGACTTCATGCCCCGCGTCGAGGAAGCGGCGCAATTGCGAAACCTGGCCGGAGCGGGCATCCGGGCCTGCATCGACATCACCGACGGTCTGGCCCGCGATGCCGGCCATCTATGCGAAGAGAGCGGCGTGGGGATCGAGTTGGACGAAGCGGCGCTTCCGATTGCGCCGGCGGCCCTGGCCGCGGCCCGGCGCGACGGGCGTACGCCATTGGAGCATGTACTTGGCGACGGCGAGGACTTCGAGCTGCTGCTGGCCATGGATCCAACCGTGGCCGAGGCACTGTTGAAGAACTGGGCGCACCCCACGAAGTTGACGCGGATTGGGCGCGTCTTGCCGGTGGTGGCCGGACGCACGCTGAAACGACCGGACGGGTGTAGCGAAATGCTGCCGGATGTGGGTTACGAGCACGGGGCCGCGGAGGGCCCAAAATGAGTCCAGAACTGCTTGTCCTGGCCCAACTGACGATTCCTCCGGACCCGATTTGGTTCAGTCTGGGATCTGTGAATTTTTATTACTACGGCCTTTGCTATGCCATTGGCTTCGCGGTAGTGGCGGCGCATTTATACCGGAACAGTCAAGAATTGGGAATCAACCTAGAAGGTACTTACGAAGCGGCACTGTGTTTTGCATTTGGAAGTTTGGCTGGCGGACGATGTTTCGAGATATTCGTTTACGAATGGGCACTCTATCGTGATGAATGGTGGGAAGTTTTGCACTTCTGGAACGGCGGGATGGCCAGTCATGGCGTGATGTTAGGCGCGGTGGCGGGGATATTCGCCTTCGCCAAGTGGCGTCGGCGGCCTTTTCTGCTGCTCGTCGATACTCTGGTGCTACCCGGTGCCTTAATGATGGCTTTGGGACGACTAGGAAATTTCATTAATGGGGAGATCTATGGACCGCACACTGAGGCTTGGTGGGGCGTAGCAGTTCCTTACGCGGAAGGCCTCCGGCATCCCGTCCCCCTTTACGATGCACTCAAGAATCTAGGCGTAGCAGTTATCCTCCTTGTGCTCAGCCGGCGGCATCGCTGCGGTGAAGGCAGACTTTTCGCACATTTCTTGGTCTGGTACGGCGGCCTACGGCTGATCGTGGACCTATACCGTGAATACGGTTCCGAATTTTGGGGTATCGGAAGAGGTCAGTTCGCAAACGCCGGCATGGCCTTGGTTGGATTGTTTGCCTTGGCTTGGTTGAACCGGCGAGTACAGCCATGCCAAGAGCCTGCAGCGATAGCAGGCCCTGAAGTACCGGCTGAGTCGAAGGTATCGGCTTTGTGGTTCAAACGTACGGCTTTTGCGGCGATGCTGGTCGCGTGCTTGGCCATTCCTAGCGGTTGGTCCGAAGGCTGGCTGGAAGGCCTCGCACAAACGCAACGTGCGGCCCTTTCGCAAGCGACTCGGCTCTCGGCAACTTGCGCGGGGAGTCCGACGCCGTGAATGGAACCTGGAAAGCCGGATTTGTGGTCGAAACCCACGGCGCCGAGGAGACCGAGGCGCTGGGCCGTTGCTGCGGTGCGCTACGGCCGTGGGGCTTTGTACTGGCGTTACGCGGCGATCTGGGGGCGGGGAAGACGGTCTTCGTGCGCGGCCTGGCGGCCGGACTGCTGGAGGGTGACGAGATCGAGGTCACCAGTCCCACGTACGTCTTGCAGCATGTGTACCGCGGTCAGGAGGCGACGCTGTACCATATCGATGCGTACCGCATGAGCGGCGGGGCGGAGGAGTTCGAAGGCGCGGGCTTGCGAGATTGCCTTAACGACCGGCGCGGGGTGGTTTGCCTGGAATGGCCTGAGCGTGTCGAAGAGGTGCTGCCGGCCGACCGCTTGGAGGTAGAACTGGAACACGCGGGCGGCGATACGCGTACGGTGCATGTGCTGGCCACGGGGGTGCTTTCCGGCGCGCTGGCCGATGCCTTGGCACAACGCGTGGGAAGCCGCTTCAAACTGGAGAATTTTCTGGGGCGCCCGGGGCCGGCCGTTCCGCCAGCGGAGGCCGCTCCGCCGTCGCTGTCATAACCGGATGCCCGCGCTTGCCAGGGGAACGCGCGGGGCGATAAGTAAGCGTGCAAACAAGGGGTGAGTCGGCTGCCGCGGCCTCGCTGCGCGGCGCGAACCGGGAGGATCTGGGCATGGCTAAGAAAGCAACGCCGCGAGGCGAAGCACGCAACAACGGGCAGGGTTCGGCGGTCGCGGAGAAGCCCGCGAACGCTCCAGCCGAAGCCGACGCGTTGCGACGTCCACGCTTCAAGGAAACGCCGCCACCGCCACCGCCCGGTACGCGGATCATGCCCGCGCCGCGGCACGACATGTGGGAGCAATCGGTCCGCCAGTTGGAGGAAACCGGAAAGCGCATCGATCTCGACGCGGGCTCCCTGGCGATGCTTAAGCACTGCAAACGCACGCTGGAAGTTTCCGTACCGGTGCGCATGGACGACGGGCACATCGAGGTCTTCCAGGGCTATCGCGTGCATCACAACCAGTACCGCGGTCCGGCAAAGGGCGGCTTGCGCTACCATCCGGAAGTCAGCATGGAGGAGGTGAAAGCGCTGGCCATGCTGATGACCTGGAAATGCGCACTGATGAACATTCCGTACGGCGGCGCGAAGGGCGGGGTGGTCTGCGAGCCGCGCAAGATGTCCGAGCGCGAACTGGAATCGATGACGCGTCGCTTCACGTCCGAGATCATGCTGATCATCGGCCCGGACAAGGACATTCCCGCGCCGGACATGGGCACCAACGCGCAAGTCATGGCCTGGATGTACGACACGTACAACATGACCACGGGTCACGCGGTGCCTCAGATCGTGACGGGCAAGCCAGTTTCGCTCGGCGGTTCGCTGGGACGCATCGAGGCAACGGGGCGCGGCGTGAGTTATGTGGTCGCCGCGGTGGCGCAGGAAAAGGGCATGAATCTGAAAGGCCTGCGCGTGGCAGTCCAAGGCGCGGGTAACGTGGGCTCCAACGCCGCTAAGGCACTGCACGAAATGGGCGCCAAGATCGTCGCCATCAGCGACGTCAACGGCGGCATTTACGCCTCCGAAGGAATCGATCCGTTCCGCATCTTCGCGCAGTTGGGCCCTAAAGACAACGTCCAGGGTTATCCTGGCACTCAGAACATCACGAACGACGAGGTGCTGACGACCGAGTGCGACATCCTGATCCCCGCGGCGGTCGGCGGCGTGATCACCGATGCGAACGCCCAAGAGGTGAAAGCCAAGGTCGTCGTCGAAGCTGCGAACGGTCCGACCACCAACGAGGCCGACGAGATCCTGAAATCCCGCAATATCACCGTGGTGCCGGACATCCTGGCCAATGCCGGCGGCGTGACGGTGAGTTACTTCGAATGGGTGCAGGGGATCCAGTATTACTTCTGGGAGCTGGACGAAATCAATACACGCCTGCACAAGGTCATGACCAAAGCCTTCAACGCAACGTGGGCGCTCTCGCGGCGCGAACGCGTCCCGATGCGCACGGCGGCGATGATGATTGCCGTCAGCCGCGTGGCCGAAGCGCAAAAGAGCTTGGGCTTGTTTCCTTAAGCGCGATGTCCCTGGACGCTCAAGCACCGCCAGGTTCGGCGCCCATCGGCGTTGCGCCCGTTCGCGGTCCCGAAGGCCGCGTTGCGCGATTGCGCCGCTTTAATCTGCTCCGCTATTTCACCGGAGCGGGGCTGCTGATCATTTTGGGAGTGCTGTTAGGTTCCGTCCTGGTGGCTGGCCGCGTCATTCACGATGTATCACTCGAAATCGAGCGCGAAGAAGCCGACAGTCTGGTGGAGGCCCTTCTTGAGCGCATGGCGTATCAAGGCTATGGCCCGGAACGCTGGGGCGAGCCCGTACTCGATCCTCATTTGAACGAAATCGTACGAGCCAAGTTGCAGAATTTCGGCATCTTGGAGTTTTCGCTTTACTCACCGGATCAGCGAGAGTTAGTCGTCTTTACCGCGCATGGTAAGCCACGCGCCGCGCATCGCTCAGAAGCGTTTCAGGAGGCGCTAAGCGGGCAAACCAGCCTGCGCTGGCATGCCCGCTATGCCGGACCGCTCATTCTTTTGAGCGGTGAGGGCAGTTCCATCGACACTTATGTACCGGTCAAGGCCCCTGACGGACATATTCGGGGAGTCGCCCATCTGCACCGCAGTCTTGAGACCGTACTTCCCAAAACCCGCCTCATGCTGCCCAGGCTTGCGCTGGTCGCAGGAACTGCCGCGCTTATGGGTTTTTGGGGACTCTGGTTGCTGGTTCGTCACGCCGATCGATTAATCGAACGCCAGCAACAGACGATCGACAGCTACAATCGCCAACTCGCCGAGCGCAACCGGCTGCTGGAACAGTACAACGAGCGCAAGGATGAGTTTCTGGCGATCTGCAGCCACGATCTGCGCAGCCCCCTCAACAGCATCTATGCGGGCTGCAAGGTTCTGGCCAGCAACCGTAAGGGGCTTCTCAATCCGGAACAGGCGGAGATCAATGCCGAGAACCTGAAAAAGGTGAGTCAGATGCTCCATCTGATCGACAGCTTGCTGGATCTAGGACGCATCGAAGCAGGGCAAGAGGCTGTTGTCCCTGAATCTTTCGACCTGAATAGAGCCCTTCGAGAAGCCATTGCGATGGGATCGGCGCAAGCGGCGGAGCGAGGCGTCCAGGTCGAACTGGATGCCGCGGAAGGCAATCCGGCGCTGGAAGCCGATGTGCACAAATTCGTGCGTATCATCTGCAACTTGCTCTCGAACGCAGTCAAGCATTCACCTCAAGGAAGTCACGTGCGCGTACGTGCCGTTACCCATGCATCTTGGATCCGAATCTCGATCACGGATCAAGGACCCGGAATCGCGCCCGAACAGCAAGCTTTGCTTTTCGATAAATATTCTGCATTGGCGCGCAGCAAGAAATCACGTTCCGAAGGCACCGGTCTTGGACTGGCCATTACCAACGAATTGGTGCGCCTCCACGGCGGCCGCATTGAAGTGGAAAGCGAATTGGGAAAAGGAGCCACGTTTACCGTAGTGCTGCCTCGCACCTACGAGGGCTCCGCAAGCGCTCAGGAGTGACCTTGCCCTTCGGGATGAATCTCGATCAATGGCCTTCATCCCAAATCCCTTCCTGGAAATAAAGCGGGCAGCCGGAGGGTCGGCTGCCCGCTTGCACTTTCCGGATACGGCTCGGTCCGGCGCGCTTACTGTTTGGTGATCGGCAAGTAGCGGTAGTAGACCTCCAGGCACAGCGCGCCCATGGCTGTCATGTAGACGCGTCCGGCCATCGTGTCGTCACCGCCGCCCAGCGGATCCCAGCTTCCGTCTTCCGCGCCGCCCTTGCGCTGATTGGGCAGCAGCATGTTCTTCATCGAATCGTTCCAGCGCTTCCAGTAATCGCCGCCCATCTGGAACATCGTCAGCGTGCTGTAGTAGGTGTAGTACATGGGGAAAGTGCGATTCCCGTCCAGTCCCTTGCCCAAACCCTTGTCCCACGTGGGCAGGGTCTGGGAGAGGTATTCCGCTCCGCCTTGCAGATCCGTGGCTTTGCGTCCCAGGAACAGATTGCAGAGCAGCCCGATGGCCGTGTTGTTCAGCGTCTCCTTGGAGCCTTTGGTGTAGGAGAAGCGCCCGCCGCTGTAGCCGTTCACCTCGCCTTTGATCTCGACGCTGTCGAAGAACTGCAACGCGCCTTCGAAGCTCCCGGCGTCCACGCTCAGTCCGGCGATTTTGGCGCTCTTGAGCTGCATGACGAACCAGCCCGAAACGGAGGTATCGGCAGCCTTGGTCTTGGCGTGGTAGCGCCAAGCCAGCTTGTCGGAACCTTCGCCGTACTGGTGGATCTCCGTGGAATAGGTGACGGCCTTCTGGGCCGCGGCCTTGGTTTCGGCGATGCGTCCCATGGCCGAAGCTTCGGCCAGCGCCAGCCCGCAGATGGCGTGGTGATAGGCATGCCCGGGGTGCCAATGTTCTTTGTAATTCGCGCCGATGGCCCCGTTGTCCTGCTGCTGCGAAATGATCCACTTGATCGCGCGGCTGACGTTGTCCTTGTACTTGCCGACCTTCTCCGTATGCCCCGCGCCCAGGAAGGCCAGCGCCGCCAAGCCCGTCACGCCGGCGTCGACGTTGTTCTTGCCCTGATGCTTCATCGTGTCCCAGTGCCCGTCGGCTTCCTGATTCCGCGCCAGCCAGGCCAGCGCCGCGTCGACGGCCGATTCGGTCGCCACGCCGCCGCCGCCGCGCGTCGCCAGCCGGCGCCGTCCGCCGCCCAGGCGCTGCCCGAAGGCGCCGCCGCCACCGCCGCCCAGACCGATCGCCGCCACCGTGCCCACGCCGCCCAGCGGCACGTCCGATATCGCGCTCTCGTCTCCATGCGCGCTCTGCATGTCCATGTTGTTTTCCGTCTCGACGTGGTCCGAGATTTCCACCTCTTCATGGACCACCACCGGCTGATCGACCGGCGGCATGTCGGAGACTTCGGTCGGGACCGGTTTCTTGAAGATGTCGCGCGGCTTTTCCTGGTCGTATTCCTGTTCCTGCACCTTGGCCAGGTCCGTCACGATCACCACGTCGTTGGGGTTCGCGCGCATGATCGCCATGCCGATCAGGGTGAGCAGCAAGAGGAGCAGCGCATGGAACGCGCCGCTGACCATCCACCATGGCGCAGCGCCGAAGCTGTGCGAGAGGCTGTCGAAGAAGCCGCCCGGAGCGCCAACCAGTTCTTCTTCCTGCTCGTCCGGAAGGCCCAGGCCCACGCTGGAGAGCTTCTGCGCCGTCGTGTCCTGGCCTTCGGCTTCCAGGCGTGCCTTCAATTCCTGGCGGCGTTGGTGGCGCTGGCTGGCCTTGGCGTCGAAGTCGGAACTGATCTTCATGCCGCCGACCGTCTGCTGGACCATCTGCAGCATCCCCGCACGCTGCTCGAAGGCCTCGCGCAAGGCGGGATCCGATGCAAGTTGCTTCTGGACTTCGCGGAGATCCTCGGGAGACAGTCGTCCGTCGGCCGCGGCACGCGCGATCTCGTTCACGTTGTGCCTAGTGACCACCAGGGTCGCGCCGGGTTCGAGGGTGCGGATCCGGCTGCTGGGGCGTCGAATGCTCATGGGGAAACCTCCGGGGTCAGCGGCGCATGGGCCGCGGTGTCCCCGGACGGGCGCGCGTACTTGCGCAGCTTCCGCGCCAGCAGGTCGTCGGCCCGCGCCAGACGGCTCTTGACCGTGCCCAAAGGCAGGTCCAGCACCGTGCCGAGTTCCTCGTAGGAGAGCCCTTCCCAGTACCGCAAAACTACGATCTCGCGGAACTCGTCGGGCAGGGTGTCGATGGCCCGCGCGACGATCTCGCGCAAGTCCACCTGAGAATACCCGCCCGAAACGGGCTCGCCCACGCCCGGCTGCTGGCGTGCGGCTTCGTCCTGCTGCGCGCGGCGCTTACGGCGGCGCAGCACGTCCAGGGTGTTGCGACGGTTAATCTGCCGGAGCCAATGGCCCAGCCGCTGCGCGTCCTGGAGCGTGTGCAACTCCTGGAACGCTTCGCACAGCGACTCCTGGGCGACATCCTCCGCGTCGGGTTGGTTGCCCAGGATCGCAAACGCCTGGTTCACCAAGTCCGCGCGAAATCGTTCGACCAGTTGCCAGAAATGCTCCGCAGGCAACGCATGCGATCCGGCGCCGTGAGCGACCCGGTGCCGAACCAACGCTTGAATCATCGCGTCCGTCGTGGCCATGCCTGCCCCCGTCCACCCCAGAGGGCGACCCGAGTGGGGAAAAGGTTCCCTGCTTTTCAGTATATTTCTTTGCACATCGTGCGCAATCGCTAAGCCGCATAAACCCAGCCAAGTAATTGGCGTGGCCAAGTACGTAGGCCACACTCTTTACATGCGCTTACCGAGTTCATGCACCGATTGCATGGCCTTGAAGCACGCGGACTTACAGAAGATTGGGGTATCGTGACAGATCAGGAGATCACACCCATGCCCAAGCCCCAAGTGGCCTGTCAGTTGATCGTCTTTCGCGAGCGCTTGCCGGCCGAGATGGAAAGCGTGCTGAAGGACGTCAAGGACGCCGGGTACGCGGGCGTCGAGTACGGACTTCCCGAAGACCCGGACGTGCTCAGGAGATTCGAGGCCGCGCTGAACGAACAGCGCTTGGCGCTCTCGGGCAGCCACATGAGCTACTACAAGCTCGATCAGTTCGAGGCGCATCTGGCTTACTTGAAGCGCCACGGCTCGAACCTGTTGATGATTTCCACTACAGGCGACCGCAAAGACGGAGCGGCTTCGTACCGCCGCGCGGTGAAGGAACTGAACGTCCGGGGGCGGCAAGCTGCCGACGCGGGCGTGCGTTTCTGCTACCACAACCACTCCTGGGAGTTCAAAGAAGTATTCGACGGCGTCAGCGGCATGGACATCCTGCTCCAGGAGACCGACCCGCGATACGTTCACTTCTGCTTCGATACCTACTGGCTGGCCGACGGAGGCGTGGACGTCGTCGAGTACCTGCGCACCTACCGGGAGCGAATCGGCTGCCTGCATCTAAAAGACCGCAAGGCCGGAACCTTCACCGAAGTGGGGGCAGGAGAGATCGACTGGCCGGGCGTGTTCAGGGCCATCGAGCCGCTGAATCTGCCTTGGGTCGTCACCGAAAAGGACCGGACCGAGACCGATCCGGCGCTAAGCGCCCGGCAAAGCCGGGCCTACCTGCAGACCGCCGTCGGCGTCTGACCCCCATTCAGGAAGAAACGCAGCCATGCTACGAATAGGAATCCTTGGCGCCGGAAAGCGGGCGCACGGCCACCTGCAGATGCTCAAGCCGCTGGCGCAAGCCGGCCGCTGCCAACTCAGCGCCGTCTGGGACCCGGTGGTCCCGGCGCGGGAGGAACTGGCGCGCGATTGCGGCGCTCAGGCGGTCGGCAGCCTGGAAGATCTCCTAAAGGCAAGCGATGCGGTCATCGTAATCAGCCCCAATCGCTTTCACGTCGAGCAATCCATCGCTTGCCTGGAAGCCGGTAAGCACGTGTACTGCGAAAAGCCCTTGGCTTTGACGGTTGCCGATGCCGACCGAGTGGTCGCCGCGGTGGAACGAACGCGGCAGCTCTTCATGACTGGGTTTTCGATTCGCTGGAGCCCCGTAGCGTGGCATATGCGCCGCCTGCTGGACGAAGGCCGGCTTGGGAAGCTGCTGGCCGTCACCAGCCGCCGCATCGCCGGTCGCAAGGCGGGCGACGAGATACACCAGAGCGGCTGGCGCGCGGATGCTGCCCAAACCGGCGGAGTGCTGGCCGAGATCCTTGCGCACGAACTGGATTGGCTGCGCTGGGTGGGTGGGGAGGTGGTCAACGTGACGGCGCGGACCTTTACCTATCAATCCGAGGCGCCCCCCGCGAACGATCATATCGTCGCACAGATCCACTTTGCCAATGGGGGCGTGGGTACGTTAGAAGGGGGGTGGCGGGCCTTCGAATCGGAGTACTTCAAATCGATCTTCGGATCACAAGGTGCAGCCATAACTCGGGATTGGCAGCGCGAACTTTGGGTACGCGCGGCTCATGAGGCGCAGTCGGCGAAGCTCGAATTAACCCCACCGCCAAGCAGCGACGAGATCTTTATCGAGGCCATTGAGAAGGGGCAGCAGCCGCCATCGGATGTTCACGACGGTCGCGCCATCGTCGCATTGACCGAAGCCGTGCACGTCTCGGCGATAGAAGGGCGAAGTATTTCAATCAAATAAAGATTCAATCATAAGCGACCCATTCAATAGATCCACCTAGCACCCTTAATTCATATAAAAATAAAATAATAAAATTACTATCTACATAAGTTATTACATAAAATAAACTTATGATATTAATTTTATAGTCAACCTAGGTACATATTTAATTAAAAGCTCGTTAAGCAACCCCGTTATCACTTCAGCTTAGAGTTTCGTCTCGCCTCCAAAACCTGCAAAGGGGACCATTGAATCCCCTGCCAATGAATTCAATTCCCTCGGAATCTTCATGAAATACCTCGGGCACGCACCGGAATATCGAAACGCCGAAGCAGTGCGTTTGGCTCGGCGGGCGGAAAGGCAGGAGGTACCATACCGCCATGTGCGCCCAGCCCATCCCGGCCAAGAAGCCTGCCCAAGGCGGCAACGGCTGCCTCTTGGTGTTTGGCCTTATCTTTCTAACGGCGGGGATCATCGTCAGCTTCGCTGCCGTCGGCATGGTCCATAAGGGTTACCGCGCCCATACCGCTTATCTCCCGGCTCAGGCCGTCATCCTCGATAAGCAGTTGATCGAGAACTCGGACAGCGACGGAACCACCTACCGGGCCGAGTTTACGTTCACGTTTCGAGTCGCTCCCGGGGCCGCGGAAGCCGGCGGCGACGGCATTCCGTACACCGTCAAAGGCTACGACGGGATGAAGACCTCCAGCAGCGGCCGCAGCAGCCATCAGGAGATTCTGGACGCCTACCAAGTCGGGCAGACCTACCCCTGCTGGTACGATCCCGACGATCCCAACCAGGCGGTGCTGGTAAAGCCCAGCCAATGGAACCTGCTTTGGCTTCTGTTTCCCGTCCCCTTCGTGGGCTTTGGGCTCTTTGCCGCGAGCATCGCGATCCGGAATTGGGCGCGCCGAGGCGAGCCGGACACGCCGCCGACGCCGGTCGCAGCCGCAGTTCCTAAGCCCGCTGCGGTTTCGGCCGCGTACGGGGCGGGGGACCTGAATGCCGAGCAGGGATCCAAGTTGCCCCATCGGCTCAAGAGCGACACGGCCGAAAAGGCTGCCGCCATCGGGTTGGGCTGCTTCGGTCTGATCTGGACCGCCGTTTCTGGAACGATGTGGGTCGCATCGCTGAGCGGCGGAGATTGGTTGGGATTGATCTTCCTCAGTCTGTTCGTACTGTTGGGCCTCGGTATTCTGGGCGCCGCCGTCTGGCAGGGACTGATCGGCTGGGGAGTAGGGGTCACGACCGTGGAAGTCAGCACTCTCGATGTAGCGCCAGGGGATGCCTTCCAGGTAATCGTCAGCCAGAGCGGGCGGGCGCTCCAAGTCAACCACCTGGCCGTGTACTTGGTCTGCGAGGAAAAAGCGACCTATCGCCAGGGCACCGATACCCGGACGGCTACCGAAGTGGTGCTAAACGAACTTCAAACCGAACGCTCGGATTTCGTGGTTAGCCAGGGGCAGCCGGAGGAGCTGACCGCCACCGTCACCGTACCGGCCGGCGCGATGCACAGTTTCGAAGCGGACAAGAACAAGATTGTCTGGAAACTCAGCGTCAAAGGCGACATCGAACGCTGGCCGGACTTTAAGCGCGAATTTCCGTTCCGCGTGGTGGCACGCGCAAACTGAGGAGCCGCTGATGGATCCCGCCAGCCAAATCGAGATCCTGCTCGACGACCGCGATCTGATCCTTCATCCCGGTGCAACCTTGCGCGGGGGCTGGCGCTTCAACAGCGCCGAATCGCTCGCCGTGCGCAAAGCCGAGGTCTTCGTCCTCTGGTTTACCGAGGGCAAGGGGGATACCGACGAGGGTACCGTCTGGAAGCGGACCAGCGTGGAGGCCGGCTCGCTCAATGCCGGACGCGCGTTCCCGTTCGAACTCCAACTCCCGGCGGGACCGTGGACCTACGACGGCCGGATCGTCAAAATCCGCTGGGCGGTGCGCGTCTTCGTCACGCCCGAAAAGGGTCAGCCGTTCGCCGCCGAAGAACGCTTCCAGTTGCGGCCCGCAGGCTATACACGCCCGGCGGAGCCGGCGGCGGAAACCGCATAGCCCATGACCACGCGCATGGGCGCTCCGGCCAATCCGTTCTGTACGCGCTATCACGCGCCTGGGAGCTTGGCGTTCGTCTTCGAACCGGCCCGTGGCGCCGCGTCGGCTGCCGAGTGCTACGCGCGCTTTCGATCCGCTGGATTCCGCGGCGAGATCGCAGGACCGCACGGAACCGGCAAAACCACGTTACTGCGAGCTCTGGAAGCCCAACTGAAAGCCTACGGGCATCCCACGGTCGCGGTGATGCTCCAATCCGACCGCCGGCGGATGCCCGTTGGCTGGGATCGTAGCCCGGTCGAGGCTGGGGCCTTCAGGCCCGGATCGCGCACGGTCTTATTCCTCGACGGCGCCGAACAGCTTTCGCGGTTCGATTGGTGGCGGGTCTGCTGGCGCGTCCGATCCCTAGGCTGGGGTCTTCTGGCGACCACGCATCATTCCCAGAGACTACCGGTGCTGTACCGAACGTCCGTGGAACCGGCGTTGGCCCAGAATCTGGTGGCCACGATCCTGGCTCAGAACCCAAACTTGCCGCGTCTGGTCGATCCGTCCGAAGCCGTGCCCGTGCTTGAGCGCTCCACCGGCGACCTTCGCGAAACCATCTTTCGGCTGTACGACCTCTACGAAGCCCGTTGGCGCGATACCCAGGCCCGACCTTCCGCCGCCGCCCAGACCGGAACCCAAGGCTGAACGTCTCCAACGGCGGCCCTACCCGGGCTTCCCCCGGGCACAACATTACATAACGTAGATTATCGGACGTTGATTGCAGGACTTTTTCGCGCCAACCAAGCCGCCGCAACTGCAGTTAGCGAGCTTCGAGCAGATCCAAATACGCGCCTTCGATCAGGTCGGAACTTTGAATCTCCAGCTTGGCCATCAGGGCTTCGGCGATGCGCTGGCCATCGGCGGTTGATTGGCCGGGCGTCAAAACCACTTCCAGCTCCATAAAGTCGCCCAGTTCTTCGACGCGATCCAGATGCACGCGGGTCTGGCCCACCAAGACCAAGGTCCGCTCTTTCTTGACGATCCCCCGCAAGCCCAAAGCCATGCGCAGCGTTTCTTGCAGCTTGCGGGGTTCCAGCGTCGGAGCGATACGGTAATCCGACAGCTTGGGACCGGCCAGATCCGGCCGCTCGTAGTAAATCAGTTCGCCCGAACCTTCATCGAAAACCCGTAGCTTCAGGCGTCCACTCGGCGTTCGAAAAAAGACGTCTTCCTGGCCGATCACGCGAACGGGCTCGGTCGCCAGGGCTACTGCGCGCGCTTGCACCCCCGCCCGATCCCGCAGCCGGGCTTTAATTTCGACGTTCGAAGGCATGCCTTACTCCCGGCATTCCGGCGCCGCACGATTGGCCTGTTCGGCCACGTACTGCACATCGGCTTCGGTCATCTGCGGATACATCGGCAGCGTGACGCAACTCGCCGAGAGCCGCTCGGTGACGCTCAGACCGCCGCGCGAATGCTTGGCCTCGGCGTAATACGGCTGCGTGTGCACCGGCGGATCGAAATGGACCGAAGCGCCGATGCCTGCCTGCTTCAGCTTGGCCAGGAACCTCGTCCGGTCCAGGCCGCGCGTCTTGACCACGTACATCTGATACACGTGGGTGCAGCCGGACCGCTCCACGGGCAGGTCGAACCACTCGCGATTCAGGGCCGCGTCGTAGGCTTTGGCGTGCACGCGCCGCGCGGCGTTCATCCCGGCAAGCTTATCCATCTGCTTCGCGCCTAAGGCCGCGAGCACGTTACTGAGCCTGAAATTGTAGCCCGCGAACGTCGCCGCACGCAGCCACGGGCGTTCTTTCTTTTCGCGCGCCAGCGTCGTCGATTCGATGCCGTGCCCGACCAGCGCGCGGACCTTCGCCGCCAGCGCGGCGTCGCGCGTCGTCAGCATACCGCCTTCGCCGGTGGTGAGGTTCTTCGTGGGGAAAAACGAAAAACAACCGGTCCCCCACCCGCCGGTCCGGACACCATCCTGCGCCGCGCCGATCGCTTCGGCCGAATCTTCGATCAAAAGCAGGTTGTGCCGCGCCGCGATCTCGCCGAGTCGCCGCATATCGGCCACATGCCCGGCATAGTGGACCGCCATCAACGCTTCGGTGCGCGGCGTGATCGCCGCCTCGACCGCGGCGGGATCCAGGTTGCCGGTCTGGTATTCCACGTCTGCGAAGACCGGCGTCGCGCCCGCGGTGACGATCGCATTGGCGCTGGCCACGAACGTGAAGCTCGGAACGATCACCTCGCCCTTGATGCCCTGCGCCACCAAGGACAGAAAAAGCGCGGACGTGCAGGAGTTCATGCAGACGGCATGCGGCAGGCCCAGAAACGCCGCGAACTTCGCTTCGAATTCGTGGTTCATCGGCCCGTGCGCGAGCCATCCGGACTTCAGCACTTCCGTGACGGCATCGAGTTCGGCCGCGTCGAGATTCGGGATGCAAAGCGGAACGTGGCGCGGAGCATCGGACATGGCCGGTTCAGCTCACCAATTCCCGCGGGCCGCGTTCTTTCAGGTCCGCCACGTAGCTTGCGATACCGGACTCGATATCCACGCTCGGCGCGTAACCCAGCAGGTCCCTCGCTTTGGCGATCGAAAGCGTGCCCCGTTCGGGGCGCGCGGCGTCCGAGGGCCGTTCCTCGATTCGGGCTTGCGGGAAATGCCGCTTCACTTCGAGCGCGAACTCCCGCACTTCACGCGCCCGGCCACGGGTAAGGTTGAAGATTTCATTGGCCGCGCTGGGCCGATCAAGACAGCGCGCCAGCCCGTCCGCCAGATCGGCCGCGTACGTAAAGTCGATCCGGCTTTTACCGCCCTCGTGGAGCACCAACGGCTTCCCCGTCATCGCGTTCTCGATGAGTATCTGGCTCACGCGCCTGTTGGCGTCGCCGAAGCCGTAGACCGCGCTGGGCCGCACGATCGTGTACTCGAATCCGTGCGCCTTGGCGTACGATTTGGTCAGGATTTCGCCCGTCAATTTCGTCCCGCCGTACACGTCGATCGGATCGGTGGGATGCGTCTCGTCGGCTTCGGCGCTTTTGAAATGCCCGTACACGAAACTGCTGCTCGCGAAGACGAAGCGTTTGACGCTGCCCGCCGCGCGCACGCCTTCCAGCACCGAAAGCGTGCCGTCCACGTTGATTTGCAGCGCTTCGGTCGGATACAGCGTCGCTTCCTTGGCGCTGGGCAGCGCCGCCAGATGCACCACCGCGTCCGGACGCCATTCGGTCATGATCTGCTGGATGCGCTTCTGTACACGGATGTCACCGCGCTCGATCCGTACGTTCGGGTGATCCAGCAATCCGGCCATGCGCGCCTTCAAGAAATGCTGATAGTGGCTGATGAACGGGGAAATGTAGTTCAGGTAGGCGTCCAGTAGGAGCAGTTCGTGTTGTTGCGCGCAGAGGATGCGCGCCAAGTGCGAGCCGATGAAGCCGCAGCCGCCCGTGATTAGAATCTTGCTCATGCGTCCCTATCCGTCTCGGATTGACGCCACGCATGATAGCTCAGCCCCAGGCAGGTCACGAGGAATAAAACCGGGAGCGCCAGATCGCTCGCGCCGATGGGCTCGTCGTCGCCGCGAAACCCTCGCGCCGGCATCGCGAAGAGCGCCTCCGGCGGCGCCGCGCTGGGTTTGGGCCGCAACAACAAGTAGCTCGTCTCGTCGTCGTATTCCAGCGTCGCCACCAGTTCGCTCGTCTCGAGCAGCGCCGCGTAAGCGGGACGTTCCGTCTCGCGGTCCCGCGCCACCAGGATCGCCGGCCGCGGCGACTCGTAGTAGAACTCGCGCAGGCCGCTCCATGGCAGCACGTCGATCACCGGGCGATTGAGATACCAGACGGCCTCGTTCGCCGAACCGCCGAACCAGAGCAGCCGTTCCTCGCCTAGATGCTTCGCCATCCGCTCGAAGAACGCGCGCTTGGGTTCCTTGCGTTCCTGCGCCGGCCGGATCGTGGTTTCCTTGAGCAGCCCCAGCAGCGCGACAAGCGCCAGGAGCGCGATCGAGGCCTCTTGGAATGCCCCCGCGCGAAGCCAACGTACCGCACGCCACGCCAGCGCGGCGAATCCCGCCGCGCAAACGCCCGCCCACAGAAACTCCCCGCGCGTGAATGGTAGCGCGCGTTCGAGCCCCCACCACGCGCCGCTCGCCAATACCGCCGCGGAAAGCGGCGCCAGCGCCGCCACGGCGTACAGCGTCCCTTTCGAAAAAGCCGTAAGCCAAGGATGCCGCGCCACGCCGCCGGCTTCGAAGAACAACGCATGCCAATAACGCCCTACCCACAACGACAGCATCGGATACAGCGGCAGCATGTATACGCTGCGCTTGCTCCCCAGCATGTTCATCAAGAACCACGGCACCAGCAGCGCGCAGACCAGAAACCGGCCCGGTGTCGTCATGCGATGCGCGTAGCGGATGCTCCACCACAGCGCGGGAAAGATGAACAAACCCCAAGGCAAGAAGTGCATCGGTACGTTCTGAAGATAGAAGAGGAACGGAAAGATGCGGATGCCCGAATTGTGATCCACCTGCCCTATGGCGCGCTGCAGATTCTCCTGTTCGATGAGGATTTCCACGCCCTGCCATTCGTCCACGCGCCAGAGCACGTAGAACCAGAAGTTACCGACCCAGAGAGCCAGCGCCACGCCGTACCAGATTCGCGAACGCCAAACGAAGCTCGGCAGGCCGCGGCCCGCGGTATAGCGGCGCCACTCCCAGGCCAAGTACGTGAACATCGGGATCACGGCAAAAACGGCGACAAGCGGCGGGCCCTTGGCCTGGCAGGCTATTCCTAAACAGAGATAGAAAGCCAGCAACGGCAACCCGGCTTCCCGGTCGCGGCCTTGTTCCAGTCGCTGTAATCCGACCAGAAAGAAATACCAGCCGGCCATCATCGATGCCGTCAGCATCGGATCGATCAGAATTTCGCGCGACATGGCCTGAAAGAAATAAGTGGAGAGCAACGCCAGCCCGGCCAGCAGGCCGGTCTGAGGCCCGTACAAGCGCCGCCCCAGCCCGTAGGTAAACAGAACCGTCAGCCACCCGCAGCAGACAGGCAACAGCCGGAACGCGGTGGACAACTCCAGGCCCATGGCCTGGCCAAGGAAACCGAATCCGGCGAGCACCCAGTAGATCAGCACCGGCTTCTTGAGCCGCGGCTCCCCGTTGAAGGCAGGAATCACCCAGTCGCTGGCGTCTTCGCCTTTGGCGCCGGTCACTAGATCGCGCGCGGCGCAGACGTAGCGCGGTTCATCCGGGCGTTCGATGTACTGCGTATGCAAATACGGGAGCGCCGAAAGCAGGTACAGCAGCGTCAGCAGCAGGGCATGGCGCCAAGCCGGAGCTTGCTCATCGAGCAGCGCGCGCATCATGTTCGCGCGGAAGCCGCCGCTTGCGGCGTGCAGGTGCGCACCGCTTGGAGATCGTAGAATCCGGCCTTCAAGCGTTTGCGGCAGCGCAGCAGCTCGGGAAACCCGGACCAAGCCTTGCGCAGCGCCCGATACTTGCTCGCGCCGTGCTTGCGCGGCGCGTGGCGCGTCTCCACGTCGCCGATGCGCCGGGGATCCAGCCCGCGCCGCACCAGAATCGGAATCACGTAGCGATGGTCGTTCTCGCGCAGTTCCAATCCTTGGGCCAGTATCGCCGGAAGCGCCGTGAAATTGCTGGCCGCGTCTTGCACCGGACACGTCATCAGCATGCGGATCAGCCAATTGCCCAACCGGCTGATCGCCACCAGCCCGGCCGCGTGCTGCCGGCGCATCCGAATCGCATTCGTCAGGTCCAGCCGGCCGGCTTCGAGCGGCGCCAGCAGCTTGGGAATATCTTCGGGGTAATTCTGCAAGTCGGCGTCCATGGTCACGATGGTGTCGCCCGTGGCATGCCGAAAGCCCGTCTGAAAGCCGCCCGTCTGCCCGCCGCGAACCGGATTGCGCAGCGCGCGAAGACGCGGATACCGGGCGCTCAGGTGCTGCAGCAGTTCCAAACTGCCGTCGGTCGAATGATCGTCGCAGGCCAAATGTTCCCATTCGCGCGCCGGCTGCTCCGCGCGCCAAGCTTCCATCGTCGCGCAAATGCGCTCGACGAGTTCGGGAATGTTCCCCGCCTCGTTATGGATCGGCGTGAGGACCGAGACTTTGCGGATCATCGGGTCGCCAGCGCTTCGGCGGCCGTCGGCGTTCCGCGGCCCGCCTCGCGCACCGGATTCGAATGGGCCTGTAGCGCCGTGTCCGGCGCAAGCAGGAAGTAGAGTATCGAACGGGACATGAATGCGGCGCGGCCTCCCGGCATGCGTCCCAACGCTTGAAGTACCCGACGCAGCAAAACGAAAGTTTAAGAGGCGCCAAATGCTGCGCCAAGCGCGAGAAAAGAAAATGCGGGTTTAGGATTCTAAACCCATGCGCGCTTGCTAACCCATGAGTCCCATCAAACCGAGAGTCGCCGCGCCCAACGCGCCGCCATCGGGCAATTTGCCGTAAACCAGTTCGACCTGCTCGGTATGCGTCGGCAGCCCGTGCTCGGCATACGCGGCACGCAGGGGCGCGTCGATGGCCGGAGCCGCCAGGGCCAGCGTCCCGCCGACCACCAGCCGTTCGGGATCCAGCAGCAGCGCGACCTGCGCGGCCGTGCGTCCGGCAAGCACCGCGGCCTCGCGCATACCCGCCGCCGCGGCGGGATCGCCCGCTGCCGCGGCCGCCAGCAGCGCCGTAATCTTCTCGGTGGATCCGCCGGGAGCGCGCCAGCCGGCAAGTTCCGCGGCGGCCAACAGCGCCACGGCGCCCGTGCGGCTTTGCAGCGAGCCGTCTTCGCCCGGCAGGCGCCAGTGCCCCAGTTCGCCCGCCAGATGATGCGCGCCCGCCTGCACCCGCCCGTTCACCACCATCGCCATCGCCACGCCCGTACGAAACGAGAGGTATACGAACGATCCACACCCGCGCGCGGCGCCGAACCAGCCTTCGGCAAGTGCCAGCGCGTGAATGTTGCTGCCCATGTACACCGGCAGCTTCAGCTTCGCGTGCAGTTCCTCGAGCAGCAGTCCGGACTCGAAAGCCTGGATCGTGCTGTACACGATGCGCCGGCCCTTTTCCTCCATGAAGCGCAGCACCGGCACGCCGATGCCCAGGGCGAGCGGCCCGCGCGACGAACCGGACGGACCTTTCCAGCCCTCGGCCGCGATCCAAGCGTCGAGGAGCCCCACCAGCTTGCTCCGCACCGCCGCGAACGGCTCCGTGGCATCCAGCGGCACGCGCCGCTCGAAGCGCGTCTCGCCGGTCAGCGTCACCGCGCGCAAGGTCAGCCTCGAAAGTTCGTAGTCGAGCCCCAGCAGCGTGCGCCGGTCGGGGTCGAGTTCGTAACCCAGTGGCGGCCGGCCGCCCTTGGACGGTCCGTGCCCGGCAGGACGAATCAGCCCCAGCCCTTCGATATGATCCATCGCCTGGCAGACGGTCGCCCAAGCCAGCCCGGTCTGCGCCTGAAGCTGGCGGCGATCAAGCGTCTCCCCACTGCCTTCGAGGATGCGGCGGAATACCTGCCGCGCCGCGCGCGACCATGGGGCCGGGCCGCCGGCGCCCCGAACGGAGACTTGATTCGCCATGTTGGTGCCGCCGAAGTTCCCCGCTTTCGCGCCCGCGGTCAAGAGCCGACTGCCGCCGCGCGACGATATTTTGCGTACTGGGGCCGCAATCCCTTTGCTATGACCACCTGGAAATAGAAGTAGAATGGAGCGGGTTGCATACGTCTAACTCAAGTGGAACGCTTTCCCAAGCCGGAAGCCGGATCGAACGCATGACCCGTTGGCGCCTCCCTTATTGGAATGTACTCGCCGCGCTGGCGTTCGTCGGCGCTTGCGCCGGATGCGCCGGCGCCGAAAGCACGCCCGCGCCCGAAGGTCCGGGCGGAAGCGTGCGGGAGATTCGTATCCTGGCCACCCAGGCGGACGACACCCCCGGCGAAATGGTGGTCGCGCCGCCGCGCGCCAAAGTCTCCGGATACCATGCGCTCGACCTTTCGCCCGACGCCAACAGGCTCGCCGTCGCCGGCAACGACGGCATTATCCGCTTCTACAATCCCAGCGACGGGAAGCCGCTGGGCGAACTGAAAGGCCACACCGGCAACGTTCACGGACTCTCGTTCTCGCCGGAAGGCAAACTCCTCGCCAGTGCCTCCGCCGACGGATCGATCCGGATCTGGGATCTCGCCGCGAACGCGAGCGTCCAGGAACTCAAAGGCCATGAAGGCGCGGTGAGGTGCGTGGCGTTCGGACCCACGCCCGACCGCCTTGCAAGCAGCGGCAGCGACGGAAGCATCCGGCTGTGGGACGTCAAGAGCGGGCGCTGCCTGCGCGTCTTCACCGGGCACGGCGCGGGCAGCGACAGCGTCGCCTTCGGGCGCGACGGGCGCACGCTGCTCAGCGAAGCCGGCGACGTCACCGCGCGCACCTGGGATGCCGTCTTCATGCGCGAAGGCATCGTCCTGCCCGAACGCGACGGCTCCGTCGCGGCCTTGGATCTATCCCCGGATGCGCGGCTGGGCGTCACCACGCGCGGCGACCGGACCTGGCGCGTCTTCGATACGCAATCCGGGTTGGACGTGCGGATCCTCGAAGGCCAGGACGGCAACGGTTCCTGCGCGCGCTTCACGCCCGACGGCCGCACCCTCGCCACCGGCGCCCAGGACGGCAGCCTGCGGCTGTGGGACCTCCCAACCGGCCTCGAACGCCGCCGCTTGCGTGGATCGGGCGGCAGCGTGCCCAAGCGCCTCGCGCTCGACGCCAGCGGACGCTGGCTCGCCACGCTCGATTTCGACGGCGCCTGCCTGATCTGGGACCTCTGGGGTCCGCCGGCGCGGCCCAAAGGCCACGCCGAGCTCACGCTCACCGCCGGTACGGATGCGCTGCAAGACGCCTGGAATCGCCTGCGCAGCTTTCGCAATCCGCTACTGCGCGAATCGGCCGTCTGGGACCTTCTGGTCCGGGGCGACGACGCCGCGAACTTCATCGCCGCGCAACTCAAGCCCGTCGCCCGCGAACCCGATCCCGAACTCGTTGCGCTGATCGGGCGGCTCGACGACGAACGCTACGCCGCGCGCGAAGCCGCCGAGGCCGGGCTGGCGCTCCGCGCCCTCGACGCCCGGCCGCTCCTGCGCCAAGCCGCGCGCGAGCATCCCAGCAGCGAAGTCCGCGCCCGCGCCGCGCGGGTGCTCGCCACGCCCGCCCCCGAAGAAATCCTGCGCCAGTACGCGGCCGTAGAAATACTCGACTGGCTCAACCGGCCCGCCGCCACCGCCCACCTGGAAGCCTTGGCCGCCGGCCGCCCCGACCACCCGCTGACCACGTGGGCCGCGCTGGTCCTCGAACGCAAGAAGGTGCGTGCGCAGTAGCTTCGGCCCTGTTCATACCTGCGCTTCAAACCTGCCCCGCCCGTTTTCCGGTTTCTGCTAAACTGACCCGCGATAGGTTGGTTTCATACACCTGGGAGCCCGGATTTCATGGCGAAGTACCTCAATCCTTACTCCGATTCGTCCACACGCTGGTTGCGCGGAAACCTCCACGGCCACACGTGCTGCGGACGCTTCATGGATCTGGGCGAGAGCGGACGCTTTTACGCGCGCCTGGGCTACGATTTCGTCGCGGTCACCGATCACAACAAAGCGCCGACGAAGGGCCAGACCGCCGGCTGGCAGCAGGCCGCGGGGCTGGTGGTGGTGCCCGGCGAAGAGAACGGTTCCACCGACCACATCATCGAACTGGGCGTGCATGAAGTGACGCCCACCCAAAGCCTGGCCTTCGCCGATCGCTCCAAGGCGCTGCGCGACGGCGGCGGCTTTGTCATTGCCTGTCATCCGCAGGAATATCCGCACGGCGCCGAAAACCTCCGCGCGGGCGCCCCGTTTCTACATGCCGTCGAAATCTACAACGGCCTGCGCGAAGCGCGCGGCACCAACGAACGCCACAACGTCGCGCTTTGGGACGAACTGCTCAGCGCAGGCCGCAAGCTCTGGGCCGTCGCCGCCGACGACTTCCACTGCCAGTACATCTCGCCCGGCCACGGTTGGGTCTGCGTGCAGGCGCCCGAGGATACCGGCGCGCTGACTTGGGAAAGCATCGTGGAACAACTCAAACGCGGCGCGTTTTACGCCAGCAACGGACCGAACTTCAAGCGCCTGGAATTCCGCGGCGGCACGCTGCGCGTCGAAGTCGAGAAGCTCGTGCGCGACATCCAGGTGATCGGACCGGGCGGCGAAACGCTCGCCACCCATCCCGGTCCGGCACTCTCCTGGAAAGCGCCCGCCGGACTCGGGTATTTCCGCGTCGAAGCGCATTGCGGCGTCAAGACAGCCTGGAGCCAGCCGTTTTTTGCCGCGTAAGCTCACGGATTAAGGATCGAACATGCCCCGTGTCCTGCGCATTCATCCGGCCGACGATCTGATCCTGGCCCTCGAGGATCTGCCCGCCGGCGCGCACGTCGAAATCGGCGCCGAAGCGTACGAACTGCGCGACCCCGTGCCTGCCAAGCACAAGTTTGCCGCTCGTGACTTCGATGCCGGCGCCGCCGTGACCATGTACGGGCTGCCCGTGGGCCGCACCACTTGCCCGATCAAGCGCGGCGCACGCCTCACCACCGAGAACCTGAAACATCACGCCGCCACCGCCAGCGCGCGGCCCGAAGCGCGAGCCTGGAGTCCCCCGCCCTACGCGCGCCTCGCCGGACGCACCTTCCAGGGCTTCGCGCGCCCCGACGGGCGTGTCGGCACCGCGAACCACTGGATCGTCGTGCCGCTTGTGTTTTGCGAAGCGCGCAACGTCATGGTCCTCCGCGATGCGCTGCGCGACGAACTGGGCTACCGCGACGACGCCGCGTACCGGCAGCAAGCGCGCCGGCTCGCCGAACGCGTCCGCCAAGGCCTGCGGCCCGACGAGCTCCTGACGCTGGATCTCGGCGCCGGCGTCCAAGCCGCCGAAACGCCGAGGCTCTTTCCGCATGTCGACGGCATCCAGTTTCTCCTGCATTCGATGGGTTGCGGCGGCACGCGCGACGACGCGCGCACGCTCTGCGGCTTGCTCGCCGGGTATCTCGCTCACCCCAACGTCGCCGGCGCGACCGTGCTCTCGCTGGGCTGCCAGAACGCGCAGATATCGCTGTTGAAGGAAGAACTCGAGAAGCGCGATCCCGCCTACGCCAAGCCGCTCTACATCCTGGAACAGCAGCAACTCGGCACCGAACGCGCGTTGATGGAAGCCGCGCTTAAAAGCACCTTCGCCGGACTCGCCGCGGCCGATCGAGCCCGGCGCAGCGAAGCCCCCGCCTCGAAACTGATCCTCGGCGTGGAATGCGGCGGCTCCGACGGCTTCAGCGGCATCAGCGCCAATCCCGTGATCGGGCACGCCAGCGACCTCCTCGTCGGCGCCGGCGGCGGCGTAATTCTCAGCGAGTTTCCGGAACTCTGCGGCGTCGAGGACGACCTCGTCCGGCGCTGCGTCGACGACCGCGTCGCCGCGCGCTTCCTCGAACTGATGCGCGCCTACGCCGCGCGCGCCGCGGCCGTCGGCAGCGGCTTCGACGCCAACCCCAGCCCCGGGAACATCCGCGACGGCCTGATCACCGACGCCATGAAATCCGCCGGCGCCGCGCGCAAAGGCGGCTCCAGTCCCGTCACCGACGTCCTCGATTATCCCGAACGCGTCACGCGCCCCGGCCTGAACCTGCTCTGCACGCCTGGCGGGGACATCGAAAGCGTCACCGCCATGGTCGGGGCCGGCGCCAACGTCGTCGTCTTCAGCACCGGCCTGGGCACGCCCACCGGGAACGCCGTCGCGCCCGTCCTGAAGCTCAGCACCCACACCGCGCTGGCCGAACGGATGCCCGACCTCATCGACTTCGACGCCGGCCCGGTCGTGACCGGAGCCGCCGGCATTCCTGCCTTGGGCGAAAAGCTCTTCGAACAGATTCTCGAGACCGCCAGCGGAACCTACCGCGCCAATGCCGACCGCCTGGGCCAGGCCGATTTCCAGCCTTGGAAGCGCGGCGTATCGCTTTAGGTTGATGCGCCGCAGAGACGCTGAGGCCGCAGAGACGCTGAGGCCGCAGAGAACGGCAAAACCGGTTGGAGGGCACGGCGCCAACCGCGATGCGTTTACCCAACCGCCTAGCCTCTCGACAAAGCGTAGCTGTCTGTTCCGCTCTTCATATCGTCCTTGCCGTTCTCTGCGGACTCTGCGGTAAAACCGCCTACGCATTCCGGCGCCGGAATTCCCGCGGCGCCACGCCCGCGAACTTCTTGAACTGCGCGCTGAACGCGTACTCGTCGGGGTAACCCAGTTCGGCGGCGATCTCCTTCATGCGCCGGCCGCGGTCGCGCGTCAAAAGCGCCATGGCGCGTTCGATGCGCCGGCGGATGCGGTAGTCGCGCGGAGCCGTCCCGATCTGCTCGGCGAAGCGTTTTCGAAACGCGCTGTAGCCCATGTTCACGCGCCGCGCGACCTCCGGAAGCGCCAGGGCGCCCGAGAGATCTTCGTTCAGGATCTGCACCGCGCGCGCGATCGGTCCGCCCGGCGTTGCCGAACGCTGCGCTCGGTCGTGCTCCAGCAGTTCCACCAGAAAGCGCTGCATGCTCAGCAGCAGCGGCATGAAGTCGCGCTCGTCGCAGCGCCGCAGTCGGTCGCGCAGATCCGCAAAGCCCGCGACCCAACGCTCGTCCACGCCCACGTCCAGCACCGGTCGCTCCGTGGAAGCCAGGCCCATCAGCGCGAGCAACTCGAAGACCTGGCACGGCACCGCCAAGTAGCAGCGCAGCCCCGCCCGGTCCAGCCGCACCGTATGCGCCCGGCTGGGAAAGCGCTGCATCAGCATGCCCGGCAGAATGGGAAATACACGCCCGCGCGCATCGGTGTAAGAACCCCGCGCCTCCAGCAGATACACGACCGCGTACTGCGGCGTGACGAAATCCCGCTCCGTATGCCCGTCCCGGCTGCGCGCTACGCCGGCACGCAACTGCGCCGAGGTGGTCCCGACACCCATGCGGTACACGCTGCCCAGTCGAACGCCCATGGAGCCCCCTCCCTGCCGTATCAATAAATACAAGAAATCGGGCAATGCGTCCATTCTTCTCCAACCGGCTGATAGGATATGGTTACTCGTGCAGCACGAGACGGGGCAATAAACACAACCGCAGCGCCGGGAGACGCCCATGCGACCGAACCTGATCTTCATCCTTATGGACGACTTGGGCTGGAAAGACTTGGGCTGCTACGGCAGCGAGTTTTACGAGACGCCCAACCTCGATCGCCTGGCCAAGAAAAGCGTCCGCTTCACCGATGCTTACGCCGCCTGTCCCGTTTCGTCGCCCTCGCGCGCCAGCATCATGACCGGCAAGTATCCCGCGCGCGTTGGCGTCACCGATTGGATTAACTGGAGCGGCGGAACCCATCCGTGCAAAGGACGCCTGATCGACGCACCCTACCTCAATCACCTGCCGCTCACCGAAACCAGCCTGGCTCGGGCGTTGAAAGAAGGCGGCTACAGGACATGGCACGTCGGGAAATGGCATCTGGGCGGCCCCGACCACTACCCCGATCGCCACGGCTTCGACGTCAACATCGGCGGCAGCCCGCGCGGTTGCCCCAAGACCTACTTCAGCCCCTGGAACATCGAGAACCTGACCAACGGTCCCGAAGGCGAATACCTCGACGACCGCATCACCACCGAAGCGATCAACCTCATCGAGAAGAACGACGGCACGCCCTTCTTCCTGAACCTTTGGTACTACCTCGTTCACACGCCGATCATGGGCAAGCCCGAACTGGTCGAGAAGTACAAGCGCAAGGCGATCGACCTGGGCCTCGACAAGCTCCCCACTTTCGCGGACGGCGGCCCGCATCCGACCGAGCACAAGAAGCACATCAACATCAAGCGCCGACTCCTGCAATCCGATCCCGGCTACGCCGCCATGGTCGAGACGATGGACACCAACATCGGCCGGCTGCTCGATACGCTCGAACGCACCAAGCAACTCGAAAAAACTGTCATCGTCTTCACCAGCGACAACGGCGGCCTCTCGACTTCCGAAAGCTCGCCCACCTGCAACGCGCCGCTCTGCGAAGGCAAGGGCTGGATGTACGAAGGCGGCACGCGCGAGCCGCTCCTGATTCACGCGCCGGGTATCGCTCGCGCCGGAAGCGTCTGCGACGTCCCGGTCAGCAGCCCCGACTTCTACCCCACGCTGCTCGAACTTGCAGGCTTGGACCCGCTTCCCGAACAGCACGTCGACGGCGAAAGCCTCGTCTCGCTGCTCAAGGGCTCCGGAGGACTGCAACGCGAAGCGCTGTACTGGCACTATCCGCACTACGGCAACCAGGGCGGACGCCCCGGCGCTTCGATCCGGGCCGGCGACTGGAAGCTGATCGAGTTCTTCGAAGACGATCGCGTCGAACTGTACAATCTTCGCGAGGATATCTCCGAATCCCGCGATCTGGCCGCCGCGCAGCCCGAACGCGCCCACGCACTGCGCCGCAAACTTCACGCTTGGCAGGAATCGGTCAGCGCGCTGCGTCCGGCTCAAAACAAAGACTGGAAGGGTTAGGCGATCAAGGCCGTCGTGCGTTCCTTGCGATTCACGACGGAACTCCGCGCATGCGCGCAACACGGCCTTCTTTTTAACTTGCCCCTCGCAAGCTTCCGCACAAGCTGAATCTTCGTTTCGCGGAGCTTCGCCCCTCGCCGTGTCTGCCACCTTCGATCAGGACGCCTCGGCCTCCGGCGTCTCGCGGCCCCCGCGCGACCTGCGCTGGGCGTTCCGCCAGGCGCTCTTCTGGGCCGTGATGTTCGGCGCCGGCGAATCCAGCTTCAGCCTGCTCGCGGCTTTCCTCCACGCGCCGGAAGTCTACTTCGGGCTCCTCGCCGGCATCCCGCAATTGCTCGGGCCGCTGGCCCAGGTCGGCGCGGCGAACCTGACCGACTACTTGGGCAAGCGCAAGCTTCTGGTTCAGATCGCCGTCGCCGTCCAGATTCTTTCCTTCGCTCCGCTGGTGGTGCTCGTCTTTGCCGAGCCCAGTCCGGCCGCGCATGCGTTCTTCCTCTTTTGCGTCACGCTCTACTTCATCGCCGGACACTTCTCGCATCCGCCGTGGACAGGCATTATCGGAGACTTGGCGCCCAGCGAACACCGCGCGCGCTTCTTCGCCCGGCTCTCGCGCTGGGTTGGCGGCGTCAGTCTGGTCGCTCAACTGGGCATGGGCGTGGCGCTCTATTTGGGGCGTGAACACGGTGGCCTGAAGTGGATCTTCGCCGCGGGCATGGCCCTTTCGGGCATCGTCCGCATCGGCTCGTTCGTTTGCATTCAGCGCATTCAGGAACCGCCGCACAGCGCGAGCCGCGATACCGTCTTCAGCTTCTGGCAATTCATCCGCCGCGCGCCGGAGTCGAACTTCGTCAAGTTCGTGATCTTCGTCGCACTCGTCCATTTCGGCGCACAGATATCCGGTCCCTTCTTCCTGCCCTATTGGATATACACGCTGGGATTTCCCGAATGGCAATGGGTGCTGCTCAACGGAATCACCGCCGTCTCCGCCGTCCTCACACTGCTGGCCTGGGGCCGCTTCAGCCACCGCTTCGGGAACAAGAACACGATCCACTACTGCAGCTACGGGATCGCGTTGATCCCGCTGGGTTGGCTCTTCACGTCCAATATCTGGTTCCTCGCCCTGATCAATGCGTGGTCCGGCGTGCTCTGGGCCGGCTTCGGACTCAGCACCTGGAATTACATGCTCGAAGCGGTCTCGGCGCCCAAGCGTCCGCGCTGCGCGGCGTACTTCAATATCGTCGTCGGCGTCGGCATCTTTGCCGGCTCGATGGCCGGTTCGTGGCTCGGCAAGGTACTTCCGCTCACGCTCGACTTCGGCGGCGGTTCGGTAACCGTCAAGACGACGTTCATGTACTTGCTGGGCTTGAGTTTCCTGATGCGGCTGGCGGCCTGCCTGATGCTTCCCACCTTTAAGGAACTGCGCTCCAACGTCGAAGGCTTCTCGCTGCGGCGGAACTTCTACACGATTGCTTCGGGTCGCGTCCCCTTCGGGCTGCGTTTTGTCGTAGGCGCGACGGATGAACACGAACCGCCGCAGAAGCGCACGGCGGGAGCCGAATCCGAAAAGCCCCCCCATGAGTAATCCAAGCGCGTCCTTGCCGCGCCTGCGGGAACGCGTAAGATCAGACGCACGAAGCAGAAACAAGGAGCCGCACGATGAGCGATCCGCAGGCGTCCGGGCCGTCGCCGGAACAGATCCAACGCGCCAGCCTGCCGACGATTCCCGGCACCGCGGCTTCGCCGGTCCCGCCGGCGGCGCCGCCGGCCGCGGTTCCGGCGCAAGCGGCCAGCGAGTTCACCAACGAGATCGATAAGCTCTTCGCGGCGATGCAGAAGAGCAACGCGAGCGACCTGCATCTGAAAGCCGGTTCGCCGCCTCTGTTTAGAGTGCAGGGCCGGATCGTGCGCGCCAAGGCTCAACCGCTGACGCTCGACCACATCAAGCAGCTCATCGCGCCGATCATGAAGCCGCGCTACGACGAGGAACTGAATACGCGCGGCGCGGCGGACTTCGCGCACGGCGTGCGCGGCGTCGGGCGCTTCCGCGTCAACATCTTCAAGCAGCGCGGCGCGATCAGCGTCGCCGCGCGCCGCGTCGAGACGCAGATCCCGACGCTCGAACAGCTTAACTTACCCGATTCCGTCCGCATCATTCCCAACATGGAGCAAGGCCTGGTCCTCGTCGCGGGCATCACCGGTTCCGGTAAGTCCACGACGCTCGCGGCTTTAATCAATGTCATCAACCAGACGCGCGCCTGCCACATCGTGACGATCGAAGATCCGATCGAGTTCCTGTACCGCGACGAAAAAGCCTTCGTGAATCAGCGCGAACTCGGGATCGACGTCAATAACTTCGCCGACGGGCTGCGCTACGTGCTTCGGCAGGACCCGGACGTGATTCTGATCGGCGAAATGCGCGACGCGGAAACATTCGAAACCGCTTTGATCGCCAGCGAGACCGGGCATTTGGTCTTCGGGACCGTGCACGCCGGATCGGCGCCGCAGGTCGTTGGGCGCGTACTCGATTACTTCCCGCCGGACCGGCACTTCCAGATTCGCCAGTTGCTCTACTTCAACTTGAAGGCCGTGCTCGTGCAGAAGCTTCTCAAAGGCGCGCGGAACGACGTGCCGCGCGTGCCGACGGTGGAGTTCATGATCTGTAACGCCGTGGTGCGCAAGCTGATCCAGGAAGAACAGGACAGCAAGCTGGCGGATGTGATCCGCACTTCGGCCAACGACGGGATGCAGGACTTCAATCAGTCGCTCATGAATCTGGTCAAGCGCGGGCTAATCACCGAACAGATCGCGCTGGAGGCGAGCCCGAATCCGGAGCAGCTCCAGATGAACATGAAGGGGATCGTCCTCGGCACCGACCGCGGATCGATCATCTCCTGATGCGGGCGGTCGTCCAACGTGTGACGCGCGCGGCGGTTACGGTAGCCGCCGAGAACTACCGCGCCGAGATCGGCGCGGGGCTGATGATCTTGCTGGGCGTCGAAGCCGGGGACACCGAGGCCGAGATCGCTTGGGGCGCTCAGAAGTGCGCGCAGCTACGGATCTTCCGCGATGCCGAAGAGAAGATGAACCGCTCGGTGCAGGATCTCGGCGGGGAAGCGCTGGTGGTCAGCCAGTTCACGCTGGCCGGCGATTGCCGCAAAGGCAATCGCCCCAGCTTCATCCAAGCCGCGCCGCCCGATCTCGCAAAGCCCCTCTACGAACGCTTTTGCGAATTGCTCCAGAACGAGCACCGCGTTCCGGTGAAGCGCGGCATCTTCCAGGCGATGATGGAAGTCGAGTTGGTCAACGACGGGCCGGTGACGTTGATTCTGGAAAAGCGCAAGGCCGATTAACCGCCGAGACGCAGAGTACGCGGAGAACGGCCACCTCAAAGAGACCGCTCAAAATGGGTAAGCCGAAGGCCGGGCACGGTTTCTCCAAACCTTACGCCAGCTAAGTCCTTTCCCTTCCTTGCCGTAGCCTTTCTCGGCGTGCTCCGCGTCTCGGCGGTTAGTCGAGCACGACACGCTTCCCGCTGCTGCGCAGACCGGCTTCGTAGACTTTCATCACATCCAGGGCCAGTTCGAGCGTGCCGCGTTGCGCGGGGCGATTCTCCAACACACAGTCGCAGAAGTATTTAAGCTCATTCCACAGGCCTTGAACCATGAGCGCTTTGTTCTCGAGCGTCGCGAGCGTGTTGGCGGCTTCCCAGACGAGCGCGCCGTGCTCCAGTCCGGGCGGCGCGAAACTCGTGGTGCCGCTGTAGTTAAAGGGAATGCCGCGCTGGTAGATCACGCGCTTGGCATTGTCTATTTCAATCGTTTTTCCGTCGCCAAATAGTATGTAGCGTTCGCACGGTTGCGCCCGTGAGGAGCCGGCGGCCATGTGGAAGTTCCCGATGGCGCCGGACTTGTATTCGAGCACGCAGGCGCCGCCGCCGTGCTTGCCGCGGTGCACGGTCACGGCTTCGACGGGTCCGCCGAGGTCGCAGAGGATCGAGAGCGGGTGGACGCCGTTGCCGAGCCAGTCGGTGAACTTCGCGTCGCGCAAGACCTCATCGCCGTCCTGCGGCACATCCATCGGAAAGATCCCAAGGATGGTTCTAAGTGCCCCAAATTCAGGGAGTTGCATCAACTCGCGAGCCTTCTCGGCGGCGGGCATGAAGGCCTTCTTGAAACCCACCACGGCGATCCGGTCGCCGCGCGCGTCCAGCATCGCTTGGACTTGGCTCGCGCCGGTGGACGTCGGTTTCTCCATCCATACGTGGATTCCGGCTTTAAAGGCCTCGATGGCCAGCGGCGGATGCTGCTTGGGGCCGACGACCAGGAAGACCGCGTCGAGTTCTTCCTTTGCGTACATTTCGGCGCTGGAGCCGTAGACGTTGGGGACGCCGTATTCGCGCGCGGTTTGGCGCGCCAATTCCACGTTCACGTCGCAGAACGCGCGCAATTCGACGGGCAGGAAGGTCATGGCCGGCAGGATGTTACGATAGCAATGCCCACCCACGCCGATGATCGCCGCGCGGACGCGCCGCTCGTACGAACGCTGGTAGCTCATCAGACGATACCTTTCACGTGCTCACGCAGAAACGCCAAATCGCGCTGCGCCAGGTTCTCGAGCGGGAAGCGCGGATCCTTGACACCGTGCGGCGGGTTGAGGCAGATCACCGGGCTAAGTCCCTCATCCACGACGCGTTGCGTGATCTCCACGACCGGCCACGCGGCGTCGGCCAAGGTCGTCGCGATCATCCGGCCGCCCTCGATGCGTCCGCCTTTGACGTGGTAGTAGCGCAGCCACGGCTTCACGCGCTCGAGCACGGCGAGGCTGGGCGCCACGCCGCTCTCCCATAAGTTCTGAACGTCCCATGTGTAGCAGACGCGCGCTCCGAGCCCAAGCGTCTCGAACGTATGCGCGATCGTATCCGCGGCGTCGAAGAAGCCGCCGGGTTCGTTCTCGATCGTCGTCGTAAACCCAGCATCGGAGATACGTTGGATCGCTTCGCGGTACAGTTCCAGCAGCCACGGATGGCGCGCACGAACGTAGCCGAGGCCGTCGAGTTCCGCGGGCTTGCTCGGCACTTTGGCGTCGATCAGCCGGATGAACGCAGGCTTGAGGATACGCGCGGCGGCGAGGGTGCGGTCGAGCGGTTCTAAGTGCTTGGCACGGAAGGATTCAGGACCTTGATCGACGCTGTCGGCAAAGAGCGTCGTGGAGAAACACTGCACACGCATTCCGTAAGCCGCGACGAGCGCTTGCGCGCGCTGGGCTTCTTCGGCGCTGAGCTGCGTGATCGACTTGCCGAAGATGCGCTCTTTGAGGTCGAGGTGCTTGAGGTTGCAGGCGGCGTGCTGTTTCAGTTGGATCTCTAAGTCGGGGCCGGCGATGTTGTTAAGGATCGTGAGATGGACGGGCATGGCGGGCCTCGTGGAGTGCGGTAAAGGTCAAACGGCAAGAACCAAACAAATGGCAAGAGGCAAACGGCAAACTACGGCTACGTCTGGACTTCGACACCTGCGGGCAGGACGCCCGCGATACGAACGGCAACGACAAACGGCAACTACGCTACGCACGCGGCTTGAACTGCTCGGCTAACATCTCGGCCCAGCGGCGGTTAGAGAACTCGGTTCGGCCGGCGTTGTGCGGCGTGTGAACGACGTTCGGGCGGCCCAGCAGCGGATCGTCGAGCGGAACGGGTTCGACGTCGAAGACGTCGGCGGCGAGGGCCAGTTCGTCGTTGAGAACGCGCTTACGCAAGGTCGGCATGTGGCAGATGTTAGCGCGCGTGACGAGGATGACGAGGCAGCCGCGCGGCAGCGCTTCAATATGCTGCGCCGTGACGAGCCCTTCGGTCTTGGGCGTGAGCGGAACCATGGGCGCGAAGATCTCGGCGTCCTGGACGAGGCGTTCGAGGTAAAGCTCGCGGCGCGCACCGGTTCGGTGAAAGCACGGCTCAGGCGCGAAGGGGTCCCAGGCGGCGACGTCGGCGCCGAGGTAATGGCAGGCGCCGGCGTAGCGGCTGGCGATGTTGCCCGCGCCGACGACGCGGACGCGCTTGCCGCAGACGGTTCCGGCGGTGAAGCGGGCATCGTCGCCGTACTGGCCGCCGCGCATACCGGGCTGCATCTCTTCGAGGGGCGTCGAGTAATGCCAATCCTGGTGAGAGGTTAGAATGTTGTGGTGGGTTTGCGGAATCCGGCGCAAACCGCAAAGCGTAAGGGCCAACCCGAACTCGCTGACCGATTCGCCCCAGAAACCTTCGCTGGTGTGCTTGCGGACTTCCACTTTGCGTTCTTGAAGCGCCGTGGCCAGCTCGGGCCTGTCGCCGACGCGTCCGTGGAACTCCTCGAGCTTGGAGAGTTTAGCCAAACACGCGGGCGTCACTTCGACGTTGAGCGCAATGAGGCGGACGACTTCGCCGGGCTTGGAGAGGATCTCGCCGGCGCAACGCGTATCGTTGTGCTTGAGCCGGTGAAACTCCACAGGTCCTTGGCTGGCCCAGAGTTGGCGCAGCCAGTCGGCGCTGAAGGGCCAGGAGCGATCGAAGTGCGGATGGACCAGAATGGCGCTGAGCATGGTAGAGGGGCTCCGAGTTATCGTTTGCGTATGTCCAAACCGTAACGGTTGCGCGCGCTAAGCGCGTAACGCCTTGGGCAGCTTGAGTTTCTTGAATTGCTTGATCTGTTCGGTGATGGCCAGTTCGGTCGGGAGGCGTTCGACGGAGCTGGCACCGTAGAAGCCGTCGACTTGCGGGCAGCGGTCAAGGATGTACGCGGCGTCTTCAGGCATCGCGATGGGCCCGCCGTGACAGATCACTAAGACATCGTCGCGCAAGGACTTAGCGGTATCGGCAATGGCGCCGACGTCGCGGACGCAATCGTCGAGCGTGCGGGCGGTCTTCGCGCCGATGCTGCCTTTGGTCGTTAACCCCATATGGGCCACGACGATATCGGCGCCGGCCCGGACCATCTGCTTGGTCTCGTCGAGGTTGAAGACGTAAGGAGTCGTAAGCAGATCCAATTCTCGAGCGGCGGCGACGCATTCGACTTCCATCGCGTAGCTCATCCCGGTCTCTTCCAGGTTGGCGCGGAAGACGCCGTCTATAAGTCCAACCGTGGGAAAGTTTTGGATGCCCGCAAAGCCGAGGGCCTTGATCTCCTTCAGGAAGAGGTCGCGGATCATGAACGGATCGGTTCCACAAACTCCGGCCAGGACTGGAGTTTCACGAACGATGGTGAGGACTTCGTGGGCCATTTCTTTGACGATCTGGTTCGCGTTGCCGTAGGGCATCAGTCCGGAGAGCGAGCCGCGGCCGGCCATGCGGTAGCGTCCGCTGTTGTAAATCACGATCAGGTCAATACCTCCAGCTTCTTCGCACTTGGCGGAGATGCCGGTTCCGGCGCCGCCTCCGATAATGGGTTCGCGGCGGGCGACTTTGGCGCGGAGGCGCTTGAGGATCTCGGTGCGAGTGGCGGGCATGGTATCTCCTTGGATGGTAAAAGGTTAGACTTTAAATTCCAGAGCCGTTCCGCGGCAGACTTCGGCGAAGGCGTTCACTAGCGCGCGGGCGAATTCGGGCGCATTGAGGGCGTGGGGCACTTTGCGGAGCTGGCGATCTTTCGTAAGGTCAAGCTGGGCTTCCAGTTCGGAGATCAGCGCGGCGTCCGCTTCGGGGTCGTGAAAGGGTTGGCCAGGGGCGTCGAGGAGGCTCACGCCGCCTTCGGGAACCAGTAAGATCAAGGGAGCCTTGGACTTATTGAGCTTCCCGGCGATCCAGCGCGCGCAGGCGCGGTTCTCGGCGGGGGTGGTGCGCATCAGGGTCACTTGGGCGTTGTGGACGTGTAACTTCCTGTCCTTAAAAGCTTTAGGCACGGTTTCACGGGCGCCGAAGTTGACCATATCCAGCGCGCCCAAGCTAAGTACGTACGGGATCTGGCGTTCCAGGATTGCGTCGAAGCGTTTGGGGCCGGCCGGAAAGACGCCGCCGACGACTTCGTCGGCGACTTCGGTGGTCGTAATATCCATAACTCCTTGGATAAGGCCACTTTCCACGAGCTTTTCCATGGCTTGGCCGCCGCTGCCGGTGGCGTGAAAGGTGAGCGCGTCGAATCCTGCAGCTTCAAGCGCAGCGCGGACTTGTGTGACGCAAGGAGTGGTGACGCCAAACATGGTCAACCCGACGGTGGGCTTGCGTTCGCCGGCGGGAAGTTCGGTCTGGACCATGCCCGCTATTGCATGTGCTGCATTGCCAAGGACTTGCCTGGATACGGCGTTGAGGCCGGCGACGTCGACGACGCTGTATAGCATCGCGATATCGCATTCGCCGACGTACGGTTTGGTGTTACCGCTGGCCACGGTAGATACCATAAGTTTAGGCATGCCAATGGGTAACGCGCGCATGGCGGGGGCGATCAGGGCCGTGCCGCCGGAGCCGCCCAGACCGATCACACCGGCGAGTTTGCCGGCTTCGTGTTCGCGCTTGAGGAACGCAACCAAGGCTTCGCTCATCGCTGTAACCGCTTGTCCTCGATCGGTTTGCCCAAGCACGTGGCGTTCGCCCTGGGGGTGGCAGCGGGCCACGGCTTCGCGCGGGATGTCGGGCGAGACGGCCGGCGCGGCGAGGGTTCCGAGGTCTACGGTGACTGCTTTCGATCCTGCAACTCTAATCCGTTGAGCCACATAGGCGTTTTCAAGGCCCTTGCTGTCCATCGTCGCGAGGGCATAGATAGCACGTCCCACGGGCGCCTCCTTTATAGGTGCGGCTTACGGGTGGAGGCGTGGCATTTGGAGGGCCATAGGTGCAGAAAAGTGGAGATATCTGCTAACTGAATGGGGCTTAAAGGGTAGTCCAAAACCACCCATGGTGCTCTAAGTGTAAAGTTGTAAAGCATAAGTGTAAAGTGTAAAGCTAGCTTTACACTTTACTTTACACTTTATTTTTCGATCATCGCGCGTACATTAAGATCCCATTTTGCACATTGCGAGGCTGGGGTTCTAGCGGTCGTTGGGGCCGCCCCTCCAGGGCGGGGGTTTGGGGGGTGAGTTCGGTTCTAACGAAGGTCGCCCCGTTGGCGCGAGGGCGGAAGCGAGCATTATGTGTTGTTGTTGATTCTTACGAGATCGAGTTCGGGAAGAGGGAGAAGCGCGGACGATGCTGCGGGAACGATTGGATCAGCCGGCGGGGGCGCGGGAGCCGTTGATCGCGGTGGTGGCGGGATCGGGGTTGATCGCGCGGACGGCGGCGGCGAATGGGGCGGACGTGCTGATGGTCCTGAACGCGGGGCTGTACCGGCACCTCGGCGCGGGTTCGCTGGCTTCGTTCCTCCCTTTCGGCGATCCGAACGTGCAGACGCTGGGGTTGCTGCGCGAGCAGGTTTTGCCGCGGGCGAGCGGGTGCCCGGTGGTGGCGGGGGTCTGGGCCGGGGACGCCGCGTTCGAGACGGACCGGCACCTCGATACGCTTTGCGAGCTGGGCGTGAGCGGCGTGACGAACTGGCCGGCGCTGGGCTTCACGGACGGTTCGCTGCGCGCGCAGTTCGAGGCCGACGGTTGGTCGCTGGAGCGCGAGCGGGCGATGCTGGAACGGGCCGGCGCGAAGGGGCTGATCCGCTTCGCGTTCGTCTTCGACCGCGAGCAAGCTCGCGCGTGCGCCGAACTGGGGGTGGAAGCGCTGGTGCTGAACCTGGGGCTGACGCGCGCGGCGGACGATCTGCGCGAGCGGCGCGACCGGGTGCAGCACGCGCTGCGGCAGTTGAACGAACTGGTGGCGGGGGCTCGGGCGGCGGGCCGGACGCCGTGGACGCTGGTTTTCGGCGGGCCGGTGACGGCGCCGGAGGATCTGGAGCCGTTTTTCCGGCACGGCGGGATCGACGGGTTCGCGGGCGGTTCGGTCTTCGAGCGGCTGCCGGTGGAGGCGATCGTAGCTTCGACGGTGCGGCGCTTCAAAGGCGCGGCGGCGCGTCCGGGGCGCGGGGAGGCGCGCGGGCTGGGCGAACTGCTGGGCAAGAGCGCTCCGATGCTGGAGCTGTTCGCGCGGCTCAAGCGCGTCGCGCCGCACGACGTCAACGTCCTGATCGAAGGCGAGTCGGGGACGGGTAAGGAACTGATCGCGACGCAGCTTCACGCGCTGAGTCCGCGGCGGAGCCAGGCGTTCGTGACGCTGAATTGCGGCGCGATTCCGGACAGCTTATTGGAGAGCGAGTTCTTCGGGCACGAAAAGGGCGCGTTCACCGGCGCGGACCGGCGGCGCATGGGCAAGTTCGAACTCGCGCACCGCGGGACGCTGTTTCTGGACGAGATCGCGGACTTGAGCATGCACGGGCAGGTGGCGCTATTGCGCGTCCTGCAGCAGCGCGAGATCGTGCGCGTGGGCGGCGACGAGGCGATTCCCGCCGACGTGCGCGTGGTCGCGGCGAGCAACCGGGCGCTGGCGGAACTGGTGCGGACGGGCGCGTTCCGCGAGGATCTGTACTTCCGGCTGAATCCGATCACGCTGACCGCTCCGCCATTGCGCGAGCGGCTGGCCGACCTGCCGCTGCTGGTCGACGCGCAGTTGGCTCGTCTGAAGGCGCAGTTGGGCAAAGAGCTGCTGGGATTAAGCGCCGGTTTTTACGATCAATTGGCGGCGCATGCGTGGCCGGGGAACGTGCGCGAGCTGCAGCAAGTGCTGACGCAGGCGGCGCTGCTGGAGGACGGCCCGGTGCTGGAGGGCCGCGAGTTCGCGCCGGTGGCGGCGGTCGTGGCGCACGGCACCCCCCCTACCCCCCCTTGGCAGGGGGGGAGAAGTGCCACGGCGCACGGCACAGCGCAGGGCACCCCCCCTACCCCCCCTTGGCAGGGGGGGAGAAGTGCCACGGCGCACGGCACGGCGCAGGGCACTCCCCCTACTTCCCCTGGGCAGGGAGGGAGAACGGGTGCGGGTGGCTCCCCCGCCCTCGCTCCGGCCGGCGGCGCGGCGACGCCGGCGGCAGGCGCGGTCACGAAGCTGGACGGCTCGCCGCTGGGGCCGTGGGTGCAGGATCATACGAAAGCGGGCGTGAGCCGGGACGAGTGGCAGCAGCTCGACGCGATTGGGCGCTGGCATTTGCTGCGCGGGGAGGCCACGGACGCGCAGCGCTGGGAAGCCATCGAGGTGGCGATGGTCCTGACGCGCGGGAATAAAGCGGTGGCGGCGGAGATGCTGAAGGTCTCGCGCCCGACGCTGTACGCGTGGCTGCGGGAGATCGGCGCGGCCGACGCGATTACGGCTCGCCGGGAGCGGCGGCGGTTGCGGCGGAGGAGGAGGAAGAGCTAGAGGTTTTCGATTTTGGAATTTGAATTTGGATTAAAGGGCTGGGGGTTCGGCGCGGTTTATGGCGGAGCGGTATGACCGAAGAGGGTAATGCCAAGCCGGCGTGGGAGCGGTCGCCTGTGCGTGTGGTGACGGTGCTGGTGGTGTTGGTTTCGGTGGGTGTGCTTTGGGAGATCAATACTGCGGAAGTAAAGCATTACAAAATTTCATTTGAGCCAGGTCTTACTATTCGAACCACCGGTTGGCCGGCAGACTATGTTCGAGTCATGACAACGTGGCCTCACGGTGAAGTCACCTATTGGCTCCCCACCGGCATTCTGATTAATTGCTTGGTTGCGCTGGGCTATCTTTTTGCCATGGGTCTATCCATGGAATGGTGGTTGCGTTGCAGGCCGATCAACGCAGAAGGTTGGCCAACCTTTCGCGTGCCTGTTGCGGCTTCCTTCCGACTTTTACAGATGCGGCTCAGCACACTGCTCGTGGCGATGCTTATCGCGGGCGTGTTGCTTGGTCTCCAAACAATTAGGACTGTTAGGGTTCTGAGTATAGATGACGACGTAACAAGCATGGGCTGGCCCTTGCCGGCCATACTCGAAATCAGTCGCATGGGCGGGATGGCGAACCTATGGCAATTTGATTTCTGGAGCCTAGCTGCAAATGGGTGGTTTGGCTTTGGGCTGTTGTTCATCGGTGCATCGGTGTGGGAGATGGGTTGCGCGCGGCGGGAGTTTCTGGCGAAGGCGAAGGGCGATGCGTGATTCGTAAAGCGTGGCTTGTGCGCACTGAAAGACGATGGGGCTCGTTCGGATAAGCAGAGCGGTTCAGCGGCGCTTGGCGGCCTGGGGCGCGGGGATGGGTTTGCCGAAGTTGAGGACGGCTTCTTTCTTTCCGCTGACGAATTCGAGATGGACGTTGCGGTTGTCCATGAGGACTTGCGCGGTGGCTTGGCCTTTGAACTCGCCTTGGTGGCAGCCGACCAGAACGGGTCCGGGCTTGAGCGGGAAGGCGAAGCCGCCGCAGACGAAGGTCTTGACGTTTTGGCCGCCGCCGGCGACGGTCACGCCGCCTAAGCCTTCGCCGGGGTCGTAGGCTCCGTTGGCGTTCTTGTCGTCGTAGACGACGCCGGTGACGAAGGCTTCGGGCTTATCGGTGCGGGCGGTATGGATGGTGTAATAGGCCGCGTAAACCGCTCCGTCGGCCGGCGCGGGAATGACGGCGCCCACGCCCACTTCGAGCGCGGAATCGTGGTTGGGCACCATGCCCAGCAGGTGCTTGCGGTGGCCCAGCGAGGGCACCCCTTCGTCCACGATCAGTCGCTTGAGGGCATCGGCGGGCAAGACATCGCCACCCGAACAGGATTCGATGTTGTTGTCCGCCAGCTTGCTGCCAAACGATGCGGCGAGTTTGTACCCCGATTCGCGGGCATGCCGGTTGGGGCCGACGCCGTCGGGATCCGTGTGCCCAAAATACCGGCGCTTGGCCTGGTCTCCCGCTCGGAAGCGAGCGGACGCGGTCAGTTCCTTATTGAGCGCCAGCGGGGGGCGCGGGATCACCTGATCCAGATTCAGCCCGATGGACTTTCCGTACGCGGGCGGATCGTGGCGGGCCTTGTTGAGCAGGTAAATAAAAAGCTGCTCGTCCTGGGTCGGTTCGACGCCCTCGCGCTTGACCTGCACGGATTCGGGGGCCGCCGCGGACCGCGCATGCGCCCCGAAACTCAAGAGACCCGCTAGCACGCAAAGCAGAATGCGCATCGGCATGGCGACCTCGTTCCACCGTCTCGTGCCAAGATAATAATATAAAACAGCGTACAAGCATCAGTCCGGATTGCTACCGAAGGCGCTGGGACGGTTCGCAAAGCCGGCGAGTTGGGAGAGGACGGCGGCGATTTCGGCGGGGGTGGTTTCGCGGCCGAGGGAGAAGCGGACGGCGCCGCGGCCGATCTGGGGGTCCACGCCCATGGCTTCGAGGACGGGCGAGAGTTTGACCGAGCCGCTGTGGCAGGCGCTGCCGGTGGTGGCGGCGGCGCCATCGAGGGCCGCCAGCACGCCGGCTCCCGTGCACCCCGCGAACGATACGTTCAGCGTATTGGGCAGCCGCGCTTCGGGATGGCCGTTGAGGACGATCTTCGCGCCGAAGATCTCGTTCAAACCTGTCCAAAGCTGCTCGCGCAGCGCGCGGACTTCGTTCATGCGCGGAAGCCAGGCTTGAGCGAGTTCGCAGGCGGCGCCTAGGGCGACGTTGAGGAGCACGTTCTCGGTTCCTGCGCGGCGGCCGGCTTCGTGCCCGGCTCCGTGGACGAGCGGCTCGAGCGCCACGCCCCCGCGGATGTAGAGCGCTCCGACGCCCTTCGGCGCGTAGAGCTTGTGCCCGGCGACGCTGAGCAGGTCCACCTTCAGGTCATCGACCTTCGCGGGAACTTTGCCGACGGATTGCGCGGCGTCGGTGTGGAACGGCACGCCTGCGGCGCGGCAGAGTGTCCCGATTTCGGCGATGGGCTGAAGCGTACCGACCTCGTTGTTCGCGTGCATGATGCTGACGAGCGCCACGCCGCCGCGGGCGAGTTCGCGTTCGACGGCGGCCGGATCGATCCGCGCGTGGCGATCGACGGGGACGACGGCGACTTCGGCTCCGAGCCGTTCGAGGAAGCGCGCGGGCTGGACGACGGCCGGGTGTTCGACGGCGGAGAGGACGATGCGCGTGCGGCGCGGATCGCGGCGGGCATCGAACCAGCATCCTTTAATTGCGTGGTTGTTGGCTTCGCTGCCGCCGGCGGTGAAGACGATCTCGCCGGGCTGCGCGCCGAGGAGGGCGGCGACTTGCGCGCGGGCGCGTTCGAGCGCTTGCTTGGCCGGCGCGCTGGCCCAATGGCCGCTGGACGGATTGCCGTAGTGTTCGGCCAGGAACGGGGCCATGGCGGCGCGGACTTCGGGCGCGATGGGCGTGCTGGCGTTGTAGTCGAGGTAGATGCGGGGCATGCGGGGAGTATAGCGGGGAACGGTGCACGTTGAACAGTAAACGGAGCGCGGCAGGGGCTGGGGAATCCATGGATTCAGGGTTCTTCTTGAGGCGCGGAGGGCATGTTGGTTCCGGTGCGGAGGTGCTGGGTGTGCCAGCGTTTCCAGGCGGGGAGATCGGGGCCGAGGCGCAGGCCGGTGACGAATTCGAGCGCGGCGAGGAGTTCGGGTTCCAGGTTCAGTTCGGGGCAGTCGAGAAGCTTGAGCAGATCGGGGACGCTCGCCATGCCGCGCGTGCGTAACCGGGCTCGCGCGCGGCGTGAAATTTCGGAGCCGGGTTCGGGCGCGTTGAGATCCCAGACATCGAGGAGCACGCGGGCGAGGCGGCCGGCTTCGGGTTCGGGCAGCGCGGCCGGTGCGAAGGGCGCCGGCCCTTCGAGGGCCTGGAGCAATCGGCGCGAAGCGGTTGCGACGCGGTAGCTGCGGTGTTCGCGGCTTTCTTCGAGCATGGGGCGGACGCGTGCTCCGCAGCGGAGCAGGACGCGTTCGAGGGATTCGGCGTAGGCGGGGCTGGGAAAGAGGTCGATGCGCACGTCGGCCGCGTATTTCGCCACGTATTCGCGCTGCGCGTGGGCCGCGGCGTCCTCTTTGCGGCGCAGATCGCGGAAGGCGGCGTAGAGCTCGGTGTCGCGGTAAGTGGCGTCTTCGCGGCTGAGCTTCTCGGCGAGGCGGGGGATCCAGCGGCTGTCGCGCGGCGCGGGGGCTCGCGGGAGGCGCGCGCGCAGCATGGGCCGATGCACGAGGCCGTCGCCGGAAGCGATGTCCATGCGCGTGGCGGGGTCGCTCTGGATGGGCACCGGCAGTTCGTAGAGCAGCGCATACCACGCGGCGCGGAGTTCGTCGCGAAAGAGTTCTTCCGCGGTGGGGAGCGGCGGCACCCAGGCGGGGAAGACGGCGCGGGCCTGGCGCTGCAACGCGGCTTCGGCGCTTTGCAGATCCATGCGCGCGGCGGCGAGGGCTTCGAGTGCGCCGCGGCGTTCGGCGGTATCGAAGCGCAGTTCGTTGAGCCAGGCGCACCAGACGGGCTGGGCGGCATCGGCGGCGATCTCGACGAGCGCGGCTTCGGCGAAGGCGCGGGCCTGTTCGCGCCCGGATTCGGATTGCATCCACGGCGGCGAATCGGGCGCGAAGTTGTAGGGATCGACGTAGCGCAGGATGTCGAGGAGATCCTGGATCACGGCGATCAGGAGCATGGAGTCCTGGCGTTCGGCGATTTCGAGCTTCAGCTTGCGCCAGGCGGCGGGCAGGTTGGCGTCGCGGAAGCGCCCGCCGTGGAAGCCGCAGGCATCGCACGGGCGCGGCGTGGAGACGGCCGCCAGTCCGGCCAGCGCCGCGGCGAGCACGAGGCCGCGGACGATGCGATTCGGCACTGGGCGCATACACTCCTTTCGGGCTTCGGCTTTCGGACGCTTACCGGCGGCGATTCGGGACAGGGGTTTTTACGCGGGCGGGAGGCGGGGGTTACGGAAAATCAAAGGCAAGGCTCTTGGCAGCGCGGTGGGGAGCGGGTAGGTTTTTGGGGTCATACAAGTATCAGATAAGCCGTGCGTGTTCGCGTGAAGTTCGTCCGGTTTCGGTGCGTACTTCGCGCGGCCTGCTGGGTTCACCTCCCCTGCCCCTCCTTGGCCAAGAGGGGAACCAGGGTCAGGCAACGAAAAATGCCGGTGTGACCCCTTAAAAGGAGGCGCGTCGATGAAGCTGGGGATGATCAATTCGGCTTGGGATCAGAGCGGGAAGCCGTTGGAGCAGGGCTTGGAGTGGACGAAAGAGCTGGGCTTCGACACGGTCGATATCCAGCTCGACCCGCTGGACGACGACGCGGCCGGTCAGGTGATCCGGATCCAGGCGGCGTGCGCGCGGCTGAAGCTGCCGATCGTGAGCGTGGCCGGTTGCAGCCTGGGGCTGTGCGACTTCAACAAGTCCGTGCGCGACTTCCACCTCAAGCGCAGCCGCGCGTACGTGGACATGCTCAGCGCCTTCGGCGGACACAACTATCTGCTGGTGCTGGGCGAGTACATGTGGCAGCAGGAGGTGATCCCGCCGAAGCTGCAATGGCAATGGGGCGTGGAGGCGTGCAAGGCCTTGGGCGATTACGCGGGCAAGCAAGGGAAGCTGATCGCGCTGGAACTGGAGCCGTTTCAGCTCTCGATTCTGAACACGATCGACGCAATGGCGAAGTTCCTCGACGACGTGAACCATCCGGCGATCCAGGCGAACATCGACATCAGCCACATGGTATTGAGCAAGACGCCGGCGCGGGCGCTGGAGGCGTTGAAGGGGCGCGCGGCGCACGTTCACATCAGCGACTGCGACGGGAAGGTGCATGGCGATCTGCCGCCGGGGCGCGGCGTGGTGGACTTCGTGCCGTATTTGCAGGCGATTGGGAAGACGGGCGTGGCGAGCGATACGATCAGCCTGGAGCTGGAGTACAGCCCGGAGCCGGCGCGGATCAAGGAGTGGGTGTCGGAGGCGTACGGGGCGACGCGGAAGCTGATGCGGGAGGCGGGGGTGTAGGTTGAATGCACCGCGGAGGGCGCGGAGAAGGGCAACGGCTTGATACTCTGGTACCGGCTATAGACCTGATATTTCGGTTCGATTATCCTCGATTTTTAGAACGAAGCAGCACCCTCTTTCCGTTACTTCCCCGAGTACGGGGCGCACGCATGCTCGCGAATCGCTTTCTCCTGCGGCAGGTCTGGGCGCTGGCGCTGCTGGTCTGCGCATGGAACCTGAGCGCGTCGGCGGGCGAGGCGGGAACCTTAAAGGATCTGATCGTCGCTCGCGTGCAGGCGGGCGCTCGGCCGACGGCGTTCGTGACGATCTTCGGGCAGTCGCAGCGCGCGAAGGTGTTGGCGGCGGACGCCAAGACGCTGACGGTGCAGGTGCAGGGGAACAAGATGCCGCTGCCGTGGGCGGATCTATCGGCCGACGATGTGGCTCAGGTGGCGCGCGAAGCGGCGGAGAGCGGCGCGGAATGCCTGGCGGTCGCGCGGGCGTTTTTGGAACTTAAAAAATACGAGCAGGTCGAGGCGCTGTGCACGAAGGCGCTGAGCGCCGACGCGAAGCTGACGGAGGAGGCTCAGTCGCTTTTGCGCACGCTTCCGGACCGCGCTCCGCCGCCCCCGCCGAAGCCGGATGGGGAGGTGCTGGCGTCCGAGGCGAAGCCGGCCGAAGGCGAGGCGTCCAAGCCGGACTTGGCGAAGCTGGCCGGAATCCCTGGCGCCGGTTCGGCGGGGCCTGCGGCGGCGCGGACGAATCACGAGGGCCGCGCGTTGCCGCCGCTGCCGAAGTTCGACAAGCCGATCCTCTTCCACACGCCCGAGGCCGACGCGATCGCGGCGAGCATGCAGATTTTCCCGCCGAACAACGCGTGGAACGAGGACGTCTCGAAGTGTCCGGTGCATCCGGACAGCGCGGCGATGATCGCGAATCTTGCGCCGGGGCGCGGGATCTTCGTGGACTTCAGTTTCAGCTGGGTCTTCGTGCCGCCGGATCAGCCGAAGCTGCCGCTGACTTCGTTGCAGTACAAGAGCGAATCGGACCCCGGCCCCTACCCCATTCCGGATACGTGCCCGGTGGAAGGCTGGCCCGAGGACTACCGCACCTATTCGGAGGAGACACTCAAATCGTATCAGCTCGGCACGGGCGGCGACCGGCATGCGCTGATCGTCGATCCGTCGAGCATGACGCTGTACGAGTTCTTCGTGATGACGCGGACGGACGCGGGCTGGAAGGCGGCGGGCGCGGCGATCTTCAACTTATCGAGCAACAAGCTGCGGCCGGACCGCTGGACGAGCGCGGACGCGGCGGGGCTGCCGATCTGGCCGGGGCTGATCCGCTACGACGAGGTTTCGCGGGGAATGGTGGAGCACGCGATCCGCGTGACGTTTCCGCGCACACGCAAAGAGTACATCTATCCGGCGACGCATCACGCCGGCGCGACGGACGACAAGACTTTTCCGGCCATGGGGCAGCGGCTGCGCTTGAAGGCGGGGGTGGACTTGAGCGGCCTGCCGCCGCAGGCGCTGGCGATCGCGCTGGCGCTGAAGAAGTACGGACTGCTGGTGGCGGACAACGGCAGCCCCTGGTTCATGTCTGCGGCGCGCGATACGCGCTTCGATATCTCGGGGATCAAGACGCTGGGGCGGATCAAGGGCAGCGATTTCGAGGTGGTCGTTCCGGCGGGGCCGAACGAGTTGGGGCGCGGGGGAGCGCGGTAGGACGCGCGGGAAAGGTGCGGCGGGATGGTTTAGGGGTCAAGGGGATAGGACAAAAGCAAAAAGCAAAAAGTAATGGGTGATCGGAAGGGCAAGTTTTCAGTTTTCAGTTAAACGCAGCGGCGATCTTGGTGAATGGATTTAGCATTATCTAGCACATAGCGTGGCCGGGATTGTAACGCACTCCGCTTCTATTGATCGGCATCGACGGCTTTGAGCGCTTCGACGGTCTCTTCAATTTCCTCTTCTTTCGGCAAAGGGAAATCGCCGGCTCGGTAGATGAATTCGAGGCGGTTGGAGAGCAAGGGGCCGGTTTCGAAGGCGGAATCTTCTGCTCGATCGGCGCGCTGGAGTTCCTCTTTGATTTTGAGCCCGACTTCGCGGGTTCCGTGCGGGCAATAAGCGACTTGCACGCCGAGGCGGTCGCCGGGCTTGAGGCCGAGCGCGCTCGGATCCAGTTCCAGATTCAGGCGCACACCGCGCACTTCGGCGGCTCCGGCGCTTATCTGCATGGTCGAATCCGATACATCACGCTTCGGCACCACCTGCTGGCCATTCACCCACCAGCGGACAAGGTAGGGCTCGAGGTCGTAATCGAACTCGAAGGGTTGCGCGCTGCGCAGGATGAGGCAGGAGCCGTTTTGGGTCAGGGTCAGCTTGGGCGCAAAGCGCTTCGCGAGCGTGTCCAGGCGCAGGCGCGCTTCGGGATCTTCGCTGCGGCGCAACTCGGCTTCGAGGAACTCTAGAGCTTGCGGCCCCGCGGCGGCGAGCGCTCGGGTGGCCGCGTCGCGCACTTCGAAATCTTCGGCGCTCAGCTTAAGCGTCCATCCTCGCCAGGCGGCGCGCATTCGGTCGTCGGGCGGCGCAAGTTCCGGCGCCTCGCCCCAGACGATCGGCAAGGGTTCGTTTGAGTTCGCGAGTGCGGTATGTGCTTCGTACGACTGCAAGGCACAGGGGCGTTGGCCGTTCAAGCGCGGCAAGGCGGGCGTCCCGCCGCGGTACGCCACTTCTAACTCGGGGTCAAAATGCTTGGCGAGGGCCTCTACCATTGCAACGGGATAGCCGAAGCGCGACCACGGCGTGGCCCGCGGTCCGGCCTCGATGCGGCCCACGGCGCAAACCTGAGGACGCGGAAGGTTCTGCGATCGATCGCGCACTTCGAAGCGCGTTTCACCCGGTTCGTGCACGGCAATCAGTTGCGCGTACAAGTAATAGCCGTCGCGGCGCAACAGCTCGATGTCGCCGATCTCCTGCTTCAATCGCACCCGTTCTTCCTCTTTCGCGTTTGCCCCTACGTGCTTCAGTTGGCAAGGCCCCAGGCCTTCGTGGTCTTCAACTCCATCCTCGGGTTCGGCTTGAGCGCAGGAGAGGAGATAGACGACCACCCCGTCGTAAAGAGGCGCTTTATCCGCGGCCATGCCGAGGCGGATCAAGGTTCCACTGCTCAGTTTGATCTCGGGCTGCTTAAGCAGGTCGCCCCAAGTCTTGACGACGGCCAGTTCGGGGGGCTTGGGCGGCGTGGCGGCTTCGTCTGCTGCAGCTGCGGTGGCGGCGGCGCAAAGCAAGCCGAGCGCACCGAGCAGTCCGGTCAGGATACGCGCGCGCCGCATTCGGAGGGTCCCTCTGCCCGTATCTGTTCCGGCAGATAGGACTACACCGCTGGACCTACGGACTGGGGATTTCCGTACTTTTCCGGCGCGGGGCTATTTGTCGTACTTCTGTACGTATTCTTCGACGGGCTTGGTGAGCGCCTTATGCCCAATGAAGAGCGGAACGCGCTGGTGAAGCGAGGTGGGTTCGATATCGAGGATGCGGCGGTGGCCGTCGGTGGCGTAGCCGCCGGCTTGTTCGGCGATGAACGCCAAAGGCGCGGCTTCGTAGAGCAAGCGCAGCTTGCCGCCGGGCTGCTTGGGGTCCTTGCGGTCGGCGGGGTAGCAGAAGGTTCCGCCGGCAAGAAGGTTGCGGTGGAAGTCGGCGACGAGGGAGCCGATGTAGCGCAGCGAGAGTTTGTTTTCGCCGGTCTGGAGCCAGCGGACGTACTGGAGGACGCCGGCGGACCAGTAAGGTTCGTAGGCTTGGTTGACGCTGTAGTACTTGGGCTTGGCGGGCATCTTGATGTTGGAGTGCGAGAGCAGGAATTCGCCGAGCATGCGGTTGAGCGTGAAGCCGTGTACGCCGTTGCCGGTGGTGTAGACGAGCATGGTGCTGGAGCCGTAGATGACGTAGCCGGCGGCGACGAGGTTGCGGCCGGGCTGTAGGCAGTCTTCGAGCGTGCCGGGTCCGCCGGGCGGCGTCTTGCGCTTGTAGATGGCGAAGATGGTTCCGACGGAGACGTTGACGTCGATGTTGCTGCTGCCGTCGAGCGGATCGTACAGGAGGACGTAGTTGCCCTTGGGGTACTTTTCCGGAATGGGTATGAATTCGTCCTGCTCTTCGCTGCCCATGCAGGCGAGCCGGCCGGTGTGATCGTTAAGCCGGTAGATGGTCTGGTCGGCGAAGACGTCGAGCTTCTGGACGGTCTCGCCCTGGACGTTCTGGGCTCCGGTGCTGCCCAGGATATCGGCCAGTCCGGCCTGAACGGTCTTGCTGGCGATCATCTTGCCGGCCAGGGCCAGGTCGTAGAGGAGCGAAGTAAGGTCGCCCTTGGCCTCGGGATGGGCGAGCTGTTCGTCGAGAAAATGGCGTTCGATGGTGGTGATGCGGTCTTTGAAGTCGCCGGAGTTCGGCATGCGTGAAGTCCTCCCGTGGAAAGACTTAGCGTTGCGACCGGAAGGGGGCAAGTGCAGGCGCGGGGGCCGGCGTGGGGTCGCGCGGGAGCCGTCCATGTCCGCGGAGGCTTGACAGGGCATTCGGCGCGGGGTAGATTGGGAACGTTCCCAGTCCGGAGCGGACATGAGCCAGCCGAACATCGTCGATATCGCCAAGCGGGCCGGGGTGAGCAAATCCACGGCGGCGCGGGTGCTGGCCGGGCAGGGCGCGGCGAGCGAGGCGGCGCGCAAGAAGGTGCTGCGCGCGGCGGCGGCGTTGAAGTACCGGCCCAACGCGGCGGCGAAGGCGCTTCGTTCGGGCGAGCAGCGGCTGCTGGGGGTGGTGATCCCCGACAGCGCTTCGCGGGGCACCTTATCGTTCATGCTGCAGGCGCAGAAGCTGGAAGGGCTGGCGAACGGCGCGAAGCAGTTGGGCTACGACTTGCAGATCTTCATCGAAGACCTTTCCGATCCGCTGGCGTTGCAGCGGTTGGCGCAGGAGAAGCTGGTGCGCGGTTTCTTCTTTCTGGGGCGCGTGCAAGGCCCGACGCTGGATTTCTTGAAGCGTTACGGAATCCCGTGGGTGGGCGTGAACTGGGTGCGTGCGGAGAGCCCGAGCGATCCGCATTGCTGGACTGATTTCGCTCACGCGGGCCGGACGCTGACCGACCATCTGATCCGGCAGGGATGCCGGAAGGTGCTGGCATTCGATTGGCTTTCGACGGAGTACGGCCCGTTTGGGGCGGGGATCCGCGAGGTCTGGAAGCTGTACGGGAGGCCGGCGGGCGATTTGACGCTCTTGAGCGGCACGCCGTACATGCACGGCCCATTGGTGGAGCAGGCATTGGAAGCGGCGTTCGACGCACCGGCGCGGCCGGACGGTTTGTTGCTGGGGCACCAGTCGGCGGCGCAGCAGGCGTACCGCTTCCTGCGCGGGCGCGGAATCAAGATCGGTTCGGAGGTGGCGGTCTGCACGTTCGACGATCTGGACGCGGCTCGGAATATGGATCCGCCGTGCACGGCGCTGGCGCAGCCGGCGTTCGAGATGGGTCAAGCGGCGGTGGAAGAGCTGGACCGGCGCTTTCGCGGGCTGGCGGAAGGCCCGATCGCTCGGGAGCTTCCGGGCGCGCTGCAGGTGCGGGAATCGACGGCGCTTTTCGTGGCGCGGTAGTTTTTTTCTTTAACTTCGATTGGGAACGATCCCAACGCTCGAACCAGGAGAACGACATGCTGCTCGCGACCGACCGGAAGGCGCAGTTCCAGCGCGAAGGGTATCTGGTGCTGGAAGACTGTTTCAGCGCGGCGTACATGGCCGAGGCCAAGGAGGAGGTGCGACGCATCCTGGCCGAGGTGCGCGGCGAAGCGCAGGCGAAGGGGCAGACGCCGAAGCGCGAGAACGGAGTCTACGTGGGGCTCTCGGTGCGTTCGGCGTTCTTCCGTACGCTGAACGCCGATCCGCGTCTGGTGGATGTGCTGGCGGAAGCGATCGGGCCGAACCTGGAATTCTGGAGCGACAAGGTGGTCTACAAGGCGCCGGGGGTGGACTTCGGTTCGCCGTGGCACCAGGACTGGATGTACTGGAAGGGCGCGCACAAGTATTCGGTCTGGATCGCGATGGACGACGCGACGCCGGCAAACGGATGCCTGCGGATCATCCCGGGCTCGCACACGCAGGCCGTCGAACACGGCGGCCAGGACGCGGAAGGCGTGGGCTTCAACAACCGCCTGCGCGAAGGCGCGCTCGACGAATCGAAGATGCTCGATTTGCCCGCGAAGGCCGGCACGGCGGTGCTCTTCCACGACCTGCTGCTGCACGCGAGCTACCCGAATACGACGGGCAAGGACCGCTGGGCGCTGATCCCGACGTACCGCGATCTGAGCCAGGACGATTTCGATTACGGCTTCGCGACGGCGGCGTTCACGGTGCGCGGGACGCGGACGGGGAAGAGTTTGGGGGCGGCGCGGTAGTTGGGGCAATAGCAGAAAGTAAAGAGTAAGAGGCGGTCGGTCAGGCGTGACTCTAAAATAAGTTCAATCGGATCACGGTTCGCGCGCGTACATTCCGGGCGGTTGGCCGGTGGCGGCTTTGAAGGCGGCGGAGAAGCGCTGGAGCGTGCGGTAGCCGACGCGGGCGGCGACTTGGGTGGCGTTCAGTTTTCCGGCTCGAAGCAACCGGCGGGCTTCGGCGATGCGCCAAGCGGCGAGCGCTTGCTTGGGCGAGCAGCCGCGGGCGGCGTGAAAGATGCGCCGAAGCTGCGTCGGCGAAACATGCAGCGCTCGCGCCAGGCCCGCGGCATCGAGGCCCTCCCCCGCCCGCTCGCGAATCAGATCTTCGGCGCGGGCCCACTGTTCGAACCATTCGGCTTGAGTGTCGGGGCGGCGCGGCTGGTCGGCCGATCGCGCTGGTTGCTTCGCCGCTTTCGTGCCTAGCGCCCGGGCGAGGCGTTCGAGAAAGCCCAGCAGATCGGCCAGCGGCAGGACGCGCTGCCCGCGCGGGCTGTAGTCGCTTCCGGCTTCCAGTTCCAGCAGGCGGCGCCACCAGACGGCGTTGAGCTTGACCGGTCCGGCGGGGAGCCCCGCGTTCCATCCGGCGCTCGCGCGGAAGAGGATGCTGACGATGCGCGCGGGACCGTCGTACCCTCGACGCGCCCGGATACCGTAGCGCTTACGGCGCGGAAAACAGCCCAGCGTGCCGGGCGGCGCGGGGGCCCAGCTTCGTCCGCGGAGCATTTCGAGTTCACCGGCCAGCACCACAAACAGTTCATCGACGTCCTGCACGCCTGGTCCCACGGCGCCTTGGCGCGGCTTCTTTTTGTGTTCCACAACGGCGCAGCCTTCGTCGAGCGCGGCGCGGATGGCGGGAGGCGGTCGGTACACGGGGCAACTCCGGATTCGGTTGAAAACGATAAACACTCGGCGCGGCGGCGCAATGCGGAATGCCGGGGACGGCCGGTAGGTTTAGGGGTGAGTAAACGGTAACCCGTGAACGGCTAGGGCTGGCTTGCGGTTTCCGGTTCGCGGCGAAGGGCGGGATTCCGGCCGCGGCAGGGGTTCCACTTAAAGGAGAGCACGGATGGCGCAGCTCACGTTCGTCGGGGGCGGAAGTTACAACTGGATGCCGCAGCTTCTGGCGCGGCTCTTAAAGAGCGGCGAATTTCTTGAAGACTCGATCGTGCTGATGGACACCGATCCGGCGGCGTTGCGCGAGGTCGCAGCGCTGGCGGAGACGATGAAGCGGGCGTGGAAGTCGCCGGTGAATATCCGTTCGACGACGGACTTGGATGGGGCGCTGGAGGGCGCGGACTACGTGACGGTGGCGATCGCGGTGGGCGGGCTGGAAGCGATGCGGCACGACGTGGCGATCCCCGAAGCGTACGGGATCTACCAAACCGTCGGCGACACGGTGGGTCCCGGCGGACTGGTCCGCGCGCTGCGTAACGTGCCGGTCTTCGTCGCGATGGCGCGGCGGATGGAACGTTTGTGCCCGCATGCGTGGATGCTGAACTTGAGCAACCCGCTTTCGACGATAACGCGCGCGGTGACGCGGGAGACGCGCATCCGCGCGGCGGGGTTATGCCAAGGCGTGGTGGAGCACGTGGATTTCCTGACGCGGCTGCTGGGCGGCGATCCGGCACGGACGCGCTTCGTCACGGCGGGGATCGACCACTGTCCGTGGCTGCTCGAACTTTCCGTAGACGGGCGCGACGGGATCGCGGGGCTGCGCGAGCGCGGTCTTTGCCGAGGCGACCTGAAGCCCGAGGACTTGCCGCAGGGGCGCGACGGGCACCTCGAACTGGCCACCGGCATGCGCGCGGGCTTCGCGCTGTGGCACGAACTGGGCGCGCTGCCGGGCATCGCCGACCGGCACCTGACGGAATTCTTCCCGCATATCCTCACGTCGCCGCAGCAGATCGAACGCTACGGCGTGCGCCGTACCGGCGTGGACGACCGCGCTCGGATGCGCGACCTGCGGCGCGAGCGCGTCCTGGCGATGACCGCGGGGCGCGCGGACCTGCCCACCGGCGACACGCACGCTCCGGTGGCCGAAGCCGTGCTGGGGCTGGAAGGCCGGCGCGACGGACTGACGACGCTGAATGTGGAGAACGTGGGGCAGATTCCGGAGCTTCCGGCGCGCGCGAACGTGGAGACGCTCTGCCGGATCGACGCTTTGGGTGTACACCCGCAGACGACCGGCGCGGCGCTGCCGAAGCCGATCGAGGCGATCGTGCGCCCGCACGTGCTGCGGCAGGAAGGGACAATCGACGCGGCGTTGAACGCGGACTTCGAGGGCGCGGTGCGTTTGCTGGCGACCGATCCGCTGGTGAGGAAAGTGGGCGACGCGCGGGCGATGCTTACGCAGATGGTGGACGCGACGCGGGCGTGGCTGCCGGGGTTTTAGGTTTCACCGCAGAGGCGCGGAGCAGGGCAAGGCGGGATGGGTGGAAGGGCGCGGCCACGGCTGCGGGCGGGACGCCCGCGATACAAAGGGCCACGGTTGCCGAGTCTTCATCTCGGTATGGACGTTTGCTGCGTGCTTTGCGGCTCCGCGGTGCATCAGGTCGGCAAGGTCTTGTAGATGCGCACGTAGGACTCGTGGCGGCGGGGATGAATCGTCCCGGCTTCGACGGCGGCCAGGACGGCGCAGCCTTGCTCGACGGTATGCGTGCAGTCGTTGAACTGGCAGCGGCCTTGGAGCGCGGCGATCTCCGGGAACCAGCCCCACAGGTTGCGGCGGTCGGTATCGACGGGCGTGAATTCACGAACGCCGGGGGCATCGATGAGCGCGCCGTCGGGAAGCCGGAAGAGCCGCGCGTGCGTGGTCGTGTGCGTGCCTTTGGACGTATAGCCGCTGACTTCGCCGACGCGGATCTCGTCGGCGATCTCGGGCGCGACGGTGCGCAGCAAGCTCGATTTGCCCACGCCCGAATGCCCGCAGAGGACCGAGCATTTACCGCTGAGCCAGGCGCGAAAGGTGTCGAGCCCGTCGCCGCGGGTGGCGCTGGTGAGCAGCACTTCGACGCCGAGGGCGCGGTAGACGTCGAGAAGTTCGAGGTCGTCTTCCTTCAAACCCAGGTCGAGCTTGTTGACGATCAGCCTCACGGGGAGCGCACTGGACTGGGCGCAGGCGAGGATGCGGTCGACGAAGCCGGGGCGGAAAGGCGGTTCGGCGGCGGAGGCGACGATAAGCACCTGGTCGATGTTGGCGGCAAGGACTTGAATCGCGCGGCCGGACGGGTGGACGCGGCGAAAAGCGCTCTTGCGCGGCAGCACGCGGGTGAGCATCGCGACGTACTCGAGGTTCCCGCTGACGGGCGGGACGATGACTTCGACTTCGTCGCCGGCGGCGACAAGGCTGCTGAGGCCCAGATCGAAATGCTGCATCGCTCCGCGCGGTTCGGTGCGCACGACCTTCGGGCACGGCGCGGCATCGGGCGGGAGCTGGGGCGGCTGGGTCAATTCGAGCAGGAAGGTCCCGCGGCGGACTTCGAGGACCGTGCCGCGCGCGGCGAAGCCCTGTAGATCGACGCCGTAGCCGGCGGCGTCCTCGACTTCCTGGACGCGTTCCTTGGAGCTTCCGACGCCGAGTCGTTCGAAAGAGACGGTGTCGGCGGCTTGTTCGTCTTCGAGCTTGGACCAGCCACGTTCGCGGACGCCTTTTTCGCTGCGTCCGCGCCCGCTGGCAAGGTTGCGCGGAGTGCCGTCGCCTTGCTTGTGATGCAGCCCGTGGCCGCGCGCGCCTTGGCGGCCTCGTTTGGGGGCTTGCGGCCTTCCGCCGCCGCTGGATTTGGCTGAGTGTTTGCGGCCTGCCATCGCTTCATTCATCCCCGGACGGCGGGTTGAATGCAAGCGCGAACGGGGAAGGGCTTCGTTTCCGGTTTCCGGTTGTCGGTTCACGGCGCCAGGTCAACGGCTCCTCCCCTGCCCCTCCTTGAACGAAGGAGGGGAATTACTACCTCCCTCATCCCCGGCCCTTCTCCCAGGAGGAGAAGGGAGCGGGCCTCCGGCGGCAATAATAATCCACCGATTGCGGGACATGGGGGCCCTTCCGGCGTCGTTCGGGGGAAGGCCCATACACGACAGGTGGAGACCGCACGTGGAAACCTTGGTGACGCTCAAGCGGGACGCCATGCGCGCAGGCAGCGGACCGCCCGGAGGGTATGATCGGCGCATGCCGGCTCTCGAGACCCCTTTGCTGGACCTCTACGAGCGCGAGAGCGCCACGTTGTACCGTCTGGCGCTGCGGATCACGGGGTCGCGCGAAGACGCACGCGATCTGGTGCAGGAGACGTTCGTCAAACTGCTGCGCGATCCGCCGCGGGACCTGCGCCGCCCCGAAGCGTGGGTCCGGACGATCCTGACGCGCGCCGCGATCGACCGCTGCCGGGCTCGGGCGCGGGAACGCGAGCGCTTGCGCGAGGCGGAATTGGACGGGCTGCCTGCGGCGGGCGAGGTTTCGAACGATCCGTTGCCTGGCCTGGAACGGGCCGAAGCGCGCGCGCGGCTTCAAACCGGCCTGGCGCAACTATCGGCGCTGGACCGCACGCTCGTTCTCACTCGCGCCGCCGAAGACCTGCCGCTCGATGAACTCGCCGAACGCGTCCAACTGACCGAGAAGGCCGTCCGCAACCGGCTGAGCCGGGCGCGCGCGTTTCTGAAAGCTCATCTGGAAAAGGAATGAGACGATGACCACGACCGAATCCAGTCTGGACGCGCTGCTGCGCGAACACCTCGAACCGTCCGGCGCGGGCGAACGGCGGGCCGAGGCGGAGGACCTGTCCGCGGTTCGCGCGGCGCTGACGCACGCGCAGGCGCCGGCTCGGCATCGGGCCGGGGCGCTGCCAGAGGCCGGCCGCGGCTGGTGGTGGTTCGCGGCGGCGGGCGTGGCGGCGGCTTCGGCGCTTTTCGTGCTGCTGCTGCAAGGTTCCGGGGCCTCGGGTCCCGCGCCTGTCCACTCGATCGATCCGCCGGCGAAAACGCGCACCGTCGCGGGCGAGGAAGACTGGAAAGCTCGGGCGGAAGCGCTGATCGCGCAACTGGCGGATCAGGAGTTCGCCGCGCGCGAGGAGGCGGCGGAGGCGCTGCGGCAACTCGCCCGGACCCACGGCCTGCCGTTCGAGCGGTATCTCGAAGCGCGCCTGCGGGCGCTGCCCGAAGGCGGGGAGCACGCCGAATCGCGCGCGCAGCTCGCCGCGATCCTGACCCGGCTGCGGCAGCTCGAGCCGGCCTGGGTCCGGCCATGCCACTTGGATTTCCGGCACATCCCGCGGAGCGAAGGCGACCGGCTGCTCACGTCGGGTTACGAAGGCGTAAGTTGCATCGATACGGCGGCCGGCCTGGCGCTCTGGTCGTTCGACGGCGCGACGGCGCCGCAGTCGCCGTTCGTGCTGAACGACCGCGTGTACGTGGTGGAAGGCGCCGGGGCGAGTTACTTCACACACCTGGAATTGCCGACCGGCGCGCGCGCCCTTTTCACTCACCCTCGCGGCGATACGTCCTGGCGGCTCACGATCAACCCGGAGACGCTGGTGAATCCGGCCTGGAGCAGCGACCACCACGGAATGGCCTTCGACCGTACGAACCGGCGGATCGTGTTCCGCTCGAAGGCCGGCGAACTGACCTCCGCGAGCCTGAAAGGCGCGCGCGCGTGGGTCTGGCCGGATCACGAGAAGGAAGTCTGGGACTCGGTCAGCCCGCCGGTCTTCCGTGGCGACGAGAACCTGGTCTGCTTCAGCGCGGTGCAGAACGGGAAGCTGTACGCCGTGGCGCTTTACGCTCGCGACGGCGCGGAGGCATGGCGCGCCGAACTGGCTTCGGTGGCGGGGAGTCCTACTCTTCAACTCGCTCCGATGAGTCACGGCGAACGCCTGATCTTCCCGGTGGAGGCGACGGTGGAAGGTACGTCGATGCTCGCGTGCCTCGAAGCGTGGCAAGGCCGGCCCGTATGGTCGCAGCCCGCGAAACTGCGCGGACGCTTGATGTCGGCGCTCTGCGTGGAAGACCGCGTGGTGCTGCAGACGACCTTGGAGCTAAGCGCCTTCGAGGCTCCGAACGGACGGCCGGTCTGGAGCGCTTCGAATCCGATCTTAAGCTGGATGCCGCCGACGGTCTCGGCCGGTAAGGTCTACTCCGTGCGCCAGGATGGGCAGTTGACCGTCCACGCACTCCAAGATGGAAAGCTGCTGCTGGAAGCGACGCTCCTGTCCGACGAGGCGCTCAGGAGCCTGCCGACGAAAGCCGACCTGCCCGCCGGGTTCGCGCCTTATTATTTCGGCTGGGCGCAACGCCAAGGGGACGACCTGCTGGTGGCGCTGGGGCGCGTCTACGCCAAGCCTCAGGACGGCGGCGACGGGATGCAGTACCACGCCTTTCCCAGTGGCGTCTGCGTTCGGCTGAGTCTGCCGGCCGTTGCGAGGTAGGCGGACGCGCGCCGGTGGCCCGCGAACGGCGCCGAGCAACGGGACGCAAAGCAAACGGCCACGGCGTTCGAGGCGCCGTGGCCGTGCTTACGTTTACGGGCTACCTTTTGAGCGCGAAAACTCAACCCCCTTCGCGTTCGCTGTGGTTCTGCGGCGAAGGCGGAAGGTTGATCACGTCCTCGGGAAAATGTTCGACGAGGTACATCAAGATATCGCGGACGGAGATCATGCCCCAGGGCTGGCCTTGCTTCTTGATGATCGGGATGTGGCGGTAGCCGTGGGTCATCATCACGTTAAGCGCGTAGCCCACTTGGTCGCGCGGCGTGAGCGTCTCGGGATCGGGCGTCATCGCTTCCTTGACCGTCCGCTTGTGGTAATCCCAATTGCGCCCGGCGACGCGATAGAGCAGGTCGCGCTCGGTGAAAATCCCGGCAAGCTTCTTCGTATCGGGATCGGTGATCAGGACCGCGCCTTGGCGGCCTTCGCGCATGGCTTCGACGACTTCCTGGATGGTGGCGGTCGTCGGGAGGCAGATGGCCTTGCTTTCGGTGACGTGGGAAAGTGGTTCGCGCAACACTTCGTCGGTAAGATGGCGACGCACCAATACGGTGGTCTCGTGATACATGTCTTCGTCTTCTTCGCGTTCGATCAATCCCATAACCTTTTCTCCTCGCAAGGGATGCGTGAAATTAGGGTTTACCTTGGCATCCCTGTTGTTCGGCATTCTACCTCATGACTTTAGCGGAATCGACCAAAATCGACAAAAAGAATAAAGTTTGGCGAAAAATCCAAATAGAAGGGCGCTCTTGTGCGGATTTTACTTATCAAGCAAGGCTTAGTAATGGATATGCCAATTAATAATAGGCAAAGAAGGGGTGGCGCACGTAGAGCATAAGGGGCGGCTAACGGTGAACTGTACACGGTAGAGGCGAAGAGCGAAGAGAAACGGCGCATGACAACGGCATCGAAGCTGACCCTCCCGGGATGAAGGGGGGCTTCAACCTCCCTCATCCCCGGCCCTTCTCCCAGAGGGAGAAGGGGCAACGGAAACGGCGCGGTGCCGGTTGCCGATGATGGGCGAAGGGTAACGGCGGGACGGGGCTACTTCACGGTCCAGGTTTCTTTGCCTTTGACGAGGGCTTCGAGATTGCCGGGGCCGTACTTCTTGCGGGCATCGGCGATTTGGCCGTGGGCGCGCTGGTCGAAGCTGGGGCGTTCGACGTCGCGGAAGATACCCATCATGGTCGGGTGTTCGAGACGCGAAAGGAGGTAGGCGAGAGTCTGGTCGTCCCGGTGTTCGTCGTGGACGAGCAGATCGTCGGGGCGCGCGCCGTCCTTGCCGAGCTGTACGACCTCGACGCCGACTTCCTTGAGGCGCAGGCCTTTGTCCTTGCCCTTGCCGAAGATCATGGGCTTGCCGTGTTCGAGCAGGAGCTGCTGGTCGTCGCGGCTGGTGCGGTCGGTGATGTCCTTGAAGGCGCCGTCGTTGAAGATGACGCAGTTCTGGAGGATTTCGACGAAGCAGACGCCCTTATGCGCGGCGGCGCGGCGGAGGACTTCCTGCAGGTGCGGGATGTAGATGTCGGCGGTGCGGGCGACGAAAGTGGCCTCGCTGGCCAGCGCGAAGCTGACCGGATTGACGGGCTGATCGACGGAACCGAAGGGCGTGGACTTGGTGACCTTGCCGAGTTCGCTGGTGGGCGAGTACTGGCCTTTGGTGAGGCCGTAGATGCGGTTGTTGAACATGAGAATCTTGATGTCGAGGTTTCGGCGCAGGGCGTGCATGAGGTGATTGCCGCCGATGGACATGCCGTCGCCATCGCCGGTGACGACCCAGACCTGGAGTTCGGGGTTGGCGAGCTTGACGCCGGTGGCGACGGCGGGCGCCCGGCCGTGGATCGTGTGGAAGCCGTAGGTGTTGACGTAGTACGGGAAGCGGCTGGAGCAGCCGATGCCGGAGACCATGACGAACTTCTCGCGGGCGACGCCGAGGCCGGCGAAGGCCTGGAGCGCGGCGGAGAGGATCGCGTAGTCCCCGCATCCGGGGCACCAGCGGACTTCCTGGTCGGTCTGGAAGTCGGCCTTGGTGTACTTCTTCGGTTCGGCGGCGGCGACGGTCATGGTGGATTCTATCCTTCGGAGATTTGGACGGTGGAGGTGGAGACGGCTTCGCCCGGCTGCTTGACGGGCTTGCCGTCGAGCACCGCGGCGATGGCTTGGTACATTTCCTGCCCGCTGAATGGCGAACCTTGGACCTTATTGAGCGGTACGCAGTCGATGAGGAACTTGCCGCGGACGAGGAGCGAAAGCTGTCCGAGATTCAGTTCGGGGATCAACACCTTTTTGAAACGCTTGAGCACGGCCGCAGTGTTCTTGGGCATGGGGTTCAGGAAGCGCAGGTGCGCCTGGGCGACCTTGCGCCCGTTCTCGCGGGCACGGCGGCAGCCGGCGCAGATCGAACCGTAGGTGCTGCCCCAGCCGAGCACAAGAAGTTCGGCGTCCTCGTCGCCGGTGACTTCCAGCGGCGGGATGTCTTCGGCCATGCGTTCGATTTTTTCGGCGCGCGTGAGGCACATCTTCTCGTGGTTGACCGGATCGTAGCTGACGTGGCCGGTGACTTCGCGCTTCTCGAGGCCGCCGATGCGGTGTTCGAGGCCGGCGGTGCCGGGAATGGCCCAGGGACGCGCGAGGGTCTGGGGATCGCGGGCGTAGGGGTTGAAGTTGGGCGTATTGGCGGAGGCGTAATGGGCCTTCATCTCGGGAAGTTCGGACATTTCCGGGACGCGCCAGGGTTCGGAGCCGTTGGCCAGGTAGCCGTCGGAGAGGAAGATGACCGGCGTCATGTGCTTCACGGCCAGGCGGCAGGCTTCGAGGACAAGGTTGAAGTTCTCGCCGGGTGTAGCCGGAGCGATGATGGCGACCGGGGCTTCGCCGTGGCGGCCGTACAGCGCGAAGAGCAGGTCGGCTTGTTCGGTCTTGGTCGGAAGGCCGGTGGACGGTCCGCCGCGCTGGACGTCGATGACCACCACGGGCAGTTCGGTCATCACGGCCAAGGAGAGGGCTTCGGACTTCAGGGCCAGTCCGGGTCCGGCGGTGCCGGCGACGGCGAGGGCTCCGGAGAAGGACGCTCCGACGACCGAAGCCATGGCGGCGATCTCGTCTTCGGCCTGGAAGGTCATGATGCCGAAGTTCTTGTGCTTGGCCAGTTCGTGCAGGATGTCGCTGGCCGGCGTGATCGGGTAGGCGCCGTAGAAGAGCGGCAGGCCGGTCCGTTCGGCGGCGGCGACGAGGCCCAGGGCAAGGGCCTGGTTGCCGGAGATGTTGCGGTAGGTGCCGGGCTTCGTCGGCGCGGGCGGAATTTCGTACGCCACCGCGTGGAAGGGTTCGGTCACGTCGCAGTAGGTGTAGCCGGCGCGCAGGGCCGTTTGGCAGGCCTGCGAAACGAGCGGCGTTTTCTTGAACTTCCCTTCGATCCAGCGCATGGACGGTTCGAGCGAGCGGTTGAAAAGCCAGTAGGCCATGCCGAGGGCGAAGAAGTTTTTGCAGCGTTCTTTCTCGCGCGCGGACAGATCGGTGATGTCGCGCAGCGACTTGATCGTCATCTCGGTGATCGGCTCGGCGAAGAAGCGATACTTGGAGAGCGAACCGTCGTCGAGCGGATTGGAGGCGTAGCCGGCCTTGGCCAAGTTGGACTTATCGAACTTCTTGGTGTCGGCGATGAGGATGCCGTTTTGGGGCAGGTCGGGCACGTGAACCTTGAGCGCGGCGGGGTTGAAGACCACCAGGACGTCGGGGTGGTCGCCGGGCGTGAAGATGTCGGTGGCGGCAAACTGAATCTGGAAGCCCGAGACGCCGGGCAAGGTGCCGGCGGGGGCGCGGATTTCGGCCGGATAATCGGGCAAGGTGGCCAGATCGTTGCCGGCGATGGCGGTGGTCTGCGTGAACTGATCGCCGGTAATCTGGACCCCGTCGCCGCTGTCACCGGCGAATCGGACCGTCACGCTGCTGAGTTTCTGGCGTTGCCTGACGGGTTCTGCGGCAGGTACGGGTGGCGTCGAGGTGCTCATGGCCTGATGAAAACACTCCGTGGTGGGAGATCGAAAACGGATTCCTGATGTTAGGGGAATCCCTGAACAAGCTTCCTTGAGGATTCTACCTATCTTATCGGCGTTTCTCCAGAAGATATCGAGTGTGTTAATACGGTTAATCGGTACGGGTT
>BTVV01000008.1:0-104667 GCA_045863855.1 Planctomycetota bacterium
AGAAATGGGGCCGGCCGTTTACGACGTGACGCTTAAGGACATCGGCAACACTAAATCCAAGTTCATGTCATTAACGGGCCTGACGGTTAAGGCGTCGGCCGCTCCGGATCCGGATAATTCCCATACCAAAGCGCTAGATGAATTCGCTAGAAATGTTTCCAGCGGCAGTGCGTTTGATCCGGTTACACAGCAATTTATGCCCCGGCGCAGGATCGTGCTCCCTAACCGCGCGCCGCGGCGGGTCAATAGGCGCGATGAGATCCCGGCGCTAACCATATCAAGGCGCGCATCTGCGAGTGCCGCGAAGCTGCCACTGTGGTATTCGGCCGCATGCGGCCACGGGCGCGAACTGGAGCGGTCCCCTGACTACCTCTACTTCCGCGAATTGCCAGACTGGAGGGGCGTCCACTCGGTCGTAGTTCAGGGCGAGTCGATGTGCGACACGCTTATTCCGAAGGACATTGTTCTCCTGCAGGAGATCGGAGATGGCGGACTGGCGCTTTCGGAGATCGAATCCGAGGATCAAAAGACGACGTTAATGATCTTTAAGAGGCACATCGCGCACGACGACATCTGCCTGCTTTCTATCAACGACGAAGAGCCCACGCTGAAGCGGGTCAAGATCCAGCCCGGAAACAACGGAACGGACTGGACGCTCCTGATCGCGGCCGACAATCCGGCCGAGTGGGAGCCGCGCTCAATTACGAGGAAAACGGCCATTCGATTTTACGCGAAGCTGATCGGACGAGCTAAGAGGGAGGGGGAATAAAATATGGCGGGTATGATTTCCTGTCCCGCATGTCAGAGGCAGGTATCCAGCCAGGCGCCGGCGTGCCCAGGATGCGGCCATCCGGATCCTGGAAGCGCACTAACTCGAAAGGCGTGGAAGGTCGCGCAGGCGCTCGGGTTTGCGGGCGGGATTGCCGGCACCTTGATTATTGCCCGAGCTGTCAGCGGATCCAGCGCAGACCCCAACTGGCATGGCGGGCCGCTCCTGCTACTGCTTGGGGTATTTGTGATCTGGTGCTCGGTCTTCGCTGTCGTAGCCGGATTCACGCTGGGTCGCCCAGGCGCCGCCGGCTTGACTCGGCACGTCGGGCTCTGCCTGATCGGAGCCAGCTTCGCCGCGCTGGCCGGGACGCTGATAGCCGGCCAAGCGTCTCCGGATGCGCTGGGATCTGCGGCCCTCAAGGCGATGGCGATTCAGTCCGTATCATTTGCGACCGGACTGGCCTGTTGGCTCGGCGGAGCCGTGAATCACTGGTGGCGAAATGGGTAGCCAAAACCATCTCTCCTTCGTCGCCCGCGAGGGCCTCCACAACGTCACCGTTCACCTGTTCCGCCGCCGACTCCCCGACGGCCCGCTCTGGTATCGATTCTGGTTGGGCGGAAAGAAGTACAGCGCGTCCACGGGAATGCCGGTGGATCGGGACGCGCGCCAGATCGCGCGGGACGCGCTGATCGAGGCGATCGCCCGCTCAACCGCGCGTGAAGCCGTGGACCGGCGGCTCGAGGCGTGCGTGAGGGTCTATCAGGAAAACATCCCCCCGACCTACTCGAAGGCGCACCGCAGGAACACGAGATACCGCCTCGGCGGTTTCGTGGAGTACGCGGATCCCGCGCTCGACCTTGCGGCCAGTTCGGCCGATCGAATGTCCGCGCTGGTCCAGAACTTCCTGGCGGAGCGCGCGGCCGCGGGCAACGGCCCCGTGACGATCCGCAACTACCGCGTGGCGCTCTCCGGATTCTTTGCGTGGCTGATGCGCCGGCGCGAAAACGACGGGACCGCCTGGGTCCAGTGGGCATTCAACCCCGCTTCGTCGGATCGGGTGGAGTCGCCGCGCATCGAGATCAAACTGCGGCCGCCGCTTGAAGACGATCAGGTCGAGGCGCTTATCAAGGCGGCTTCGGGCACCGACCTGCTGCCAGCCGTCGTGCTCATGCTCTCGGGCTGCCGGCCGGTCGGCGTGGCGCGCATGCGCTGGCGCGACGTCGATACCGAAAAGCGGATCGTCTGGGTCCAGGAAAAGGGGCACCTGGCACCCGTCCCGATCTCCACGTGGGCGGCAGACCGGATCAAGGGCTGGATGAAGACGCGAAGCCCCAAGCCGACGCAGGACGACGTCGTTTGCGGGACCACGCGCGAAGGCATGGATCAGTCGCTCAAGTACCTCCGGCTTGCCCACGGACTTCCGGCCGCGCTGACGTGGGGCGCGCTGCGCCGCTACGCCGACTTCAAGCTGTATCAGGCCGGCGTGAGTCCGCAGGAGGCCGGCGCCCAGCTCCGGCACTCGCCCGCGACCGCCCAGAAGCATTACGTGGATTGGCGCAAGCTGACCAGCCACAAGGTCGCGGACGTGCTGTCGTTCGAGCGACCGGCCAAGTCACCGGCCAAGTCACCGGTCAAGTCGTCCAGGGCGAAGGCTCGGAAGTGATGGATGCGTGTTCCGGTCGCGCGCCGGATCGTGTGCCGGTTTTGTGCCGGATTAAGTTAATGTTGGGTGCTTTAGATGCGCCTAATCTGCCTGGAGTTAACTTGAGTATTAGGTAATTTGCCGCCAGGAACGCCCCTTTCTAATCCGCAGGTTGGAGGTTCGAGTCCTCCTGGGGACGCCAGCTCCTCACGACTCGGCTTGGACGGCGGCTGGCTGATACCGGAGCGTATGGTTGTGTCCGACGGCCCGTCTTTTGCCCCGCTGGATCTACGCAACGAGTACGTACCGCCTCGTACCCTCCTGCACCGACTCACCGAAGATTCTCCGCATGGTTGGTCGCGCGTGCCGCCGGTCATGCTTCTGACGGACGTGATGGGCGAGGAGGTTCCCGAAGCCGCGCCGACCATCAGGCTGGCATGGAACGCGACGGGCCTCTATCTGCACGCCGCCGCGCCGGCGCCGCCGTATCGCGCGGTCGCCGAATGGACGCCTGAGCACCCGAAGTTTTGGATGCAGGATCACGTGGATCTGCGCGTATGCCGGCCGGGTCAGAGCGATTGGCAGTGCATCGTCAGCGCCGACGGGCGCGTGTGGGACAGCTCGGGATTATGGAAAAAGAACACTTCTTTATCCGCGAGAGCCGAAACGGCGGCTCAAGGCTGGACGGTACGCGCGCACGTGGCATGGCCAGACTTGGGCCTCGCTCCATGGACGCCGGGAACCGTCGGACGCGGACAGGTTGCGCATATGCGCTGGCCGGAACCCGGCTACGAGATCATGGCGCTGGCCGCCACCGAGTTGGGCTTTGGCCAGACCGAACGCATGGCCGACCTGGTTTGCGTGGAGCCTCAAGCCGCATGGATCGAGCGGTTACGGATTCTCGAGCCGCAGGCCATTCGCCCTTGGGTTTTGCCGCTGAGTTCGGCGCGCTACGAAGCCGAGCTGAAGGGCGAGGCCGCCGTATTACGCGGCGCGGCGCTTCTGCTTCGGACGGGCGCAGCCACGAGCGAGCATCGCGTCGAAGATCGCGGGGGGCGCTACTTCGCCGAGTTCGATGGAACGCTTCGACGGCCGGCGTACTCCGAGTGGTCTTTTATGCTAAGAGATGCCGCGGGTCGCGAGCACGAGTTGGGCTCGTGCGTATTGCGGGCCGGCGTGCCGAGCGTGAACGCGGCCGACCTGAAGCCGCATCCGCGACTGTTGTACGATGCGGACGCGCTGAAGCGCTTTCCGCTTGCGCGTGAGCATCCGTTCAGCGCCGAATGCCAGGATGCTTCGCGGGAGAGGCTGGCGCAAGGCGTGCCTGCGCTGCCCTATACAAGCGCACGGGATCCCGCGACGTTTGATTTGAAGCCGGAAGACGGGAATTGGTTTCGCATCTGCAAGGAGTCGCTGCTGGGCGCGGGCGCTTCCGGACGCCGTCCGGCGCCGGCGCGCATCTGGGGGCTGCTCGGTGCGCCGGCCCAAGCCGCGGCCGCGGGTGTTGTACAGGCCGTGAAGCCCACGCCGGAGCAACTGGCGCCGCTCTTGAGTGCGTTCAACACGCTGTTGCGACGCGAAGACCTCTACGACCGCGAAGCCTTCGCCGACGCGCGACTTCCGGCAGCGGCGGACGAGTTGCTGCGCCAAGCCGAGCGCCATCCGTTGGATCCGTTCGAACTCGCGCGGCTCAATCGGATGCTCCTGAAGAGCGTGATCGAATGCCTGCATGTCTTCGGGGCCGATGCCGCCAGCATGCCTGCGCGGCACTTCGAGCTCTGGCTTCACGATCGCGATCCCGCGCGCCTGGAACGGGCCACGGTTTGGGCGCGGCATGCGGCCGAGGTCTATTTGCCGGAACCGCATACGCATCTGCACGAAGGCATGCAGGCGGGCAATCTGGCTCTGGCGTACGACGCTTGGCGCGAGATGTTAAGCGACGAGCAGCGCGCGGTGTGGCGGCGGCTGGCCGATATGTTCCTGCGCCAGTTTATCGAGACTTCGCGCGCCCGCGCATGGACCGTGACATGCGTGCCCAACGCCAACCCCGTGGGCAACGGCGGGTGCGGATTGCTCGCGCTGGCGCTCTTGGGTGAACACGAACTGGCGGAAGAGGCGCTCTATTGGGCTCGACGGCACATTCGCATCTTCTTCGATTACTGCAGCGGCCCGGATGGCGGCAACACCGAAGGTCTCCAGTACTGGCAATACGGGACCGAAAACGCGCTGCGTTTCGCGTTGGGTCTGGAGAAGGCCTTGGGCTCCGCCGACGGCTTTTTCGAGCACACGGCCTTCACGAAGGCCATGAACAACATCCGCGTCAGCCTCTGCAACGACGGCTGCCTGCACGGGATGAACGATACGATCCCCATGCCGCTGGGCATGGCGCTGGCTTGGTTCAGTGCGCGCCGCTACGGCGATCGCTTCGGCGCGTGGTACGGCGATCACGCGATGCGAACCTACCGGCGCTTGCAGCAAACCGGCCGCGCTACGCCTTACAGGCCCGCCGCGGCGTGGGAATGGCTGCTGCGGCCGGACGGTCCGGAAGTCACCGATGCGGATCAGCCGCCGCTGCCGGTTTGCCTTGTACTGCAGGACATCCAGTACGGCATCGTGCGCTCCACTCCGGATTGGCGGGCCGAATTCACGGCGGGCATGAAGGGCGCGCGCCCACCCTATACGCATCACCATCAGCGCGACGCGGGCGCAATTGCGGTGGAGTACCGAGGCGAGCGGTTATTGATCGATCCTGGGTACTACAAGCCGCAGCCCGCCGACCACAGCCTTCCGCTCATCGACGGCATCGGTCCCGTGGCGAATGGTGAATTCGTGGCCGAGATTTACCATGCCGCGGAGGGAAGCGATTGGCGTTATCTGGCGATTGATGCGACGCGCGCGTACGGGTCCGCGGCGCGGCGCGTGCGCCGGCATCTGGTCTTGTTCTGCGGCTGGGGCGTGGCGATCGTGGACGATCTGGCCGGCGCACTCGGCGCGCCGGGACGCGTTTGCGCGCAGATGCAAGCCGGCGGCGCCACCGAAGCATTGGGTCCGGCGGCCTTCAGGATTCGCGGTGTGCAAGCCGCGCTGCGCGTGGACCTCCTGGGCGCGAACGGCGCCTTGCGGCTGTTTCATGAACGCTCCTTACACGATACGCATTGGGGCTATCATTTCGCGGCCTGCCGGCTGCTTCCGGTACATTTCGAGTACATGGCATCCGCCGGACCGCTTTTGACCTTGCTCCGAGACGGCGCTGCATCGGAACCGCCGGCGACTCGGATCGAGGGTACGGTGTTACGCGTGACCCATGCGGGCCGCGAACGCGAAGTCCGATTGGCGGGGCTTTAGTTTCTTCGGTTCGTTCGCGTGCATTGCAGACTTCCTATATTCGTTGCTAACCGCCCGGTAGGTAAGGCTTTACATCTTTCTAGGGTGGCGCTTGCCTTTTCCTGTCTTAAGTTGAGTATCTCGTGGCACTTGCCTGGTGGTTCGGCTATTCGACATGGGTCAAGTGCGGCAGGTTCAGGAGTTAGGCATGGGCAGTTCGACGGCCGAAGCCACAGCGACGACGGTTCCGGCCACGATTCCGGAGCCGGAAGCGCCGCGGCAAGCAGAATTATGGGGGGCACAGGGCCGCGCACCGTGGTGGGCGAATCTCCATTTTGTCGTCTCGTGGCTTGCCGGATTGATGGCGTTCATTTTAGGTATGGTGGCCGGCGGCATGGCGATGGCGACGGCCAATCCGGGGGTCTTCGCGTTCGCCGGCACGGTTTTCTGGTGCGGAATCTGCTGGATGGCCGCGGCGAACCGGCTGCGTAAGGATTTGCGCTGGCCGCTGGTCTGGGTGCTCGCATCGGCGGTCTGGCTGGGCATCCTGGCCATGCGCGGATTCCAGGATCTGGAAAGCTTTCACGCGCTGCTCGAAGAATCCCAGCCGAATGTAGTCACTGCGCTGCGGTATTTTGCGGTGCTGGGGGCGGGGCTGGTTTTCGGCTGCGCTTTACGCTTGGCGCGCAAAGACACGCATCCCTCGGAGGGGCGGCGCCCCAACAAGAGCTGGTTGGCGGCGGGCGCGGCCGGATTTGCGGTCTTGCTTGGATTGCCCTGGGTGCTGCCCAACCGCTGGCACGCCGCCGCGGAACGCGAGGTGACGCAGCTCCTTGGCCGGCATCCGGCCATGAACGAACCCAAAGTGATGCTGGGCGCGTACATGACGCCGCTCTTCGGCGAAGTCTTCCGGGCGCATCATGTGGGGCTGGTGAGCCAGGAAGATATCGTTGCCGCGTGCCATGCCGAGGTGGATGCTGCGCTGGCGGCCGGGGCCAAGGCGATCTTCTTCCGGGCGACGCAGGTTGGAGACACTCCGGATGAAGTGGATACGAAGCTGCTGGTCGACTTGGCGGAGAAGGTGCGGCAGAAGAACGCGGCGGTAGTGCTCATCGATGTCCCGCCCGCGCACCGCGGGGCCGACCTCGAGCAACCGTGGAAGACATTTCTCAGCCGCCATTTCCGGCGCATCGAACGGCTGGACCGGCAGGTCAAACCGGATGCCTACTTGATCACCTCCGCGATTTACGGGTATCACCGCATGGGTGAGATCGTGGGCACGTATGCGTTCAAGTTCCATCACACGGCCTGGGAAGAACATCTGGTGCTGGTCGCCACCGAACTCAAGCGGACCCGGCCCGAGCGCCTGATCGGCGTGGGATTGCAGACTTGGATCCCGGAAGATACCGAGCAATTCATGCGCATGCTGGGCAAGGACGAGATCGATATCATCGGTGTGAGCTGCTTCGATACCGCGTCGCAGGCGTCGATCGAACGGCAGGTGCTCTCGCACGGGCATCCGGAGCAGTACGGCCAGCGTCTCTGGCTCTACGGGACCGCTTACGGGCACCCGGTGGGGGGCGACCGCACGCCCGAACTGGAAGCCAAGTGGGCGGATGCGATGGTCGGCTGGGCGCAGCGCAACAGCGTGGACGCGGTGGGGTTGTCGGCTTGGGGCGGAAGTGTGCCCGGCGGCCACGCACGCATGCTGGCGCAGGGCCAATTGGGCCAGCGCTGGGCCGAGGCCAAGGGGAAGCTCTCGCCGCTGGGCGAAGCTTTTAAGGCCTTGAGCGAGCAAGCCTCCCGCGGGTGGGGAGACGAACGTCCGAAGTACGTGCTGCCCGATCGCCTGCCCGTGCCTAAGCCGGAACCCAAGACCGAGGATCCCGATTCGCCGGAACATCCCAAGCGTCCCGGCAAGAAGGACGAGCCGGCGGCGACTTCCTGATGGCCTGCCGTGCTTTCCCCATGTGCGGGAAGCGTGTACAATAGTCGCGTCTAACGGTTTCGGGCGGGTTCCCATTCGCATATGCGCAAGCTGATTCCAAGTTCCGATGGCGCGAAGCCCATCCCCGTGCGCAACGGGTTGACGGTCGGCAGCGAAGCGGACAACGGGCTGTGCCTGAGCGGTCCGAAGGTCCAGGACCGGCATGCCGTGTTCTCGATGGTCGGTCCCTATGTCTTTATCGAGGATCTCGATTCGGATCACGGCACGCTGGTGAACGGCAAAAAGATTCGCCGCACGAAGATTCAGAAGGGCGACAAGATCGAGATCGGCGGTCATGCGCTGACGTACGACGAAGACGATCAGCCGGAGCCCGAAGCGGCCAAGCCCGCCGCATCGGCCACCAAAGCGCCTGCGGCCAAGCCCGCGGCTTCGGGGAAAGCCGCGCCGGCCGTCCAAGCGCTGGCAGGCGCCAAGCCCTCCTCGGCGGTGAAGCCTGCGGGTCCGGCGAAGTCCGGTGGTAATGTGAAGCCGGGGGCCTCCAGCGCCGGGGCGCCCGCGGCCGGCGGTCCCAAAGCCTCGGGCAGTGCGGCGGTTCCGCCCAAAAACGCCACCAGCGGTCCGCAGCGCATCCGATTGGCTGGCATGCCCCAGTCCTCGAATGCCGGTCCTGCCCCGGGCGGTTCCGGCGTTCGGGACGCGACCGGTCGATTGTCCGTGTCCGGAAAGGGCGGGGCCGGTGGTTCGGCCGGTGGCCGCAAGCCTTCCGAGCGCGGCATACAGCCGGCGGCGCGTATCAGCGATCGTCAGACCGCGATGCTTAGTTCCACACGGCTGAGCGCCGCGGCGGACGAGGCCGCACGCGCTTCGATCAGCGCGCGCTCCGCGCCCGCGGACGCCGTTCCGTTTCGCAAGATGACCAAGATCGGGATCGCCGTGATGGCGCTCCTGGTCGCGGTGCCGCTCATCGTCGTGGTGGGCGTGCCGCAGTACAAGCGCTGGCAGCAGGCCAACGACAAGCGATCCGAAGCCGAAAAGGCGCTTGAGGCCGCGCTGGAACGCATGCTGAACGAGCCGGTCAAGGATCCCGCCGATCTCAAGCTGGCGTACGATATCTTGCAGAAGCGCGTCAAGAAGTGGGACGATTTGGAAGACTTCATGGGGCCGCCGGCGCTGCGCTTTCAGGATAAAATCCGGCTCTGGGATTCCAAGCGCGGCTCTTATTTCCAGGAAGGCATCGAGTTCCGCGCGTACTACGTCAAGAATCCCCTGCATGGCGGGTTCGACGAGAGCGCCAATATTCTGACCGTGCTGCTGTACGAAGAGGACGCGAACGAACGTGTCAATTTTCTCGGCACGCGTAATTACGCCAAAGAGGACGCCGGACCGTTGGAGGTGGCGCCGGATCGTACCAGCCAGCCGACGCCGGAAAACCCGCCAACGCCGGAGGGAACGCCGGCTGAAGTCCTGCCGGGTGCGGAACCCGGCGCCGATCCGGTACCTGGAACCGAGCCAGCCCCGGGAACCGATCCTGCGCCCGGCACGGAACCTGCGCCCGGCGCGGAAGCTGCGCCCGGTGCCGATCCTAACGCCACACCGAATCCCGATCCGGCCCCGGATGGGACGCCTCCGCCGCCCCCCTAAAGGTATCGGCAGGCCGCTAAAGCTTCGCTTCGACGCTCCGCACTTTCTCATCCATCGTTTGAACGCGGTCGGTTCGGGTTCCGAATTTCAACGTGCTGGTGATGCGCGGGGCGCCGGCGGCGTGGACGGCTTCGTGGCAGCGCCGGATCGCATCGAAGACGGCTTCCCATTCGCCTTCAATATTCGTCCCGTAAGCGTGCAGCCGGGTATGCAGCCCCGCATCCTTGAGAATCTTCTCGCAGATCGCGACATAGGGCGAGACGGAGACGCCTACGCCCAGCGGAACGAGACAGAAATCGGCAATCACCTTCATGGCGTTATCCTCCCAGTCGGTTCGGCATGGAGTATAACGGAAGGATTCCGTGGAGCGTCCACCAGCAGGCGGAAGAGCCATGCCCGAATTGATCCTCGCAAGCACCTCCCCCTATCGGCGTGAATTGCTCACGCGGTTGGGGATTCCGTTTCGTTGCGAAGCGCCCGTGTGCGACGAAGAAGCCATCAAGGCGGAGGGACACGCGCCGCGCGAACTGGCCGAACGGCTGGCCGCGCTGAAAGCCCAAAGCTTGGCCGGAAGGCACCCCGGGGCGATCCTGATCGGCTCCGATCAATTGGCCAGCGGTCCGGCGGGCATCCTTGGCAAGCCCGGCACGCGCGCGGCGGCGCTCGCTCAACTGGAGTCTCTTAGCGGACGGACGCACGAATTGATCACGGCCTTGGCGGTTTGGCGAGATGGGCGGCTTTGGATGCATACCGATGTCGGGCGCTTGACCATGCGTGCGCTTAAGCGAGCGGAACTGGAGCGCTACGTCGATGCCGATCGACCCTTCGACTGCGCGGGCAGCTATAAGCTAGAAGCACGCGGCATTGCCCTCTTCGAAAGGATTGAAGCGGCGGACCATTCGGCCATCGTGGGCCTGCCCTTGATGGCGCTGGCGGGGCAACTTCGAAAGCTGGGGCTGGAAGTGCCGTAAAATGAAAAGCCCCGCCGTAAAGCGGGGCCGAGTAAAGCAACACTCGAAACGCAACGCAATTACTTGATCCGCGCTTCCTTGAAGAGCACGCGCTTTCGCACCACCGGGTCGAACTTGATCAATTCCAGCTTCTCGGTCGTATTGCGGCGATTCTTGGTGGTCGTGTAGAAGTACGAAGAAACGCTCGAAACCATGCGGATCTTTTCGCGCGCGCCGGATGACTTGGCCATCTGAACCACTCCTTGCAAACCAGGTGCACCGCCGCCTCATCTGGCGAGCGGAAAGAGGGAGAGCTTAGGTGCACGGCCGCCGATGTCAAGTCCCATGTGCACTACCGGGTTGAGCTTGACCTTATGGCTTGGGTTTTGCTCCCCAAGCGTATTGAGGCATGAAGTGTCCGTAGTTCTGGAAGGTGGCGAAGCATGTCCACGCAAGAACAGCACGCTATCCAGCAGCGTTCCCGTATGGCCGGGGTCGCTAAGAATTGGCTCCGCGAAGGGATCCATGGTTCGCAGGCGCGCCTCAATTACTTCTTCTTGGCACTACTGGGTTTAGAGTGGCTGATCCTGATCGGGACGCGCTTTCTGGGTGGGATCGAAGCGCAGGGCGCAGGGCCTACTTTGGCCGTCTGGATTGTGGCCGTTTGCGGCAGTTTAGCCGGGGCTTATTTGGTATTTGGTCAGTTTAAGCCTCCCATTCCGAGACATGTGGTGGTCTGGGCATTTGCCTTTTTGTTTCAAATCCTGATCCATGCCTACAGCAGTGCCCCGGAAATTCACATGGGTTTCCTGTGCCTTCTGGTGGTGGCTTTGTACCAGGATCCATGGCTGGTGTGCTCGATGACCTTGGCGTTGGCGGTCGCGCACATGAGCATGAATGGGGGAAGGGCGATCCCTTTTGTACCGCTGGGGCTGCTGGTTTTGGAAGCTGCCGTTCTGATCGCAGCAATCCGATTATTCCACAGTGAAGCACTCCTGCTGGTCGAGCCGCGGGTCGAAGCTGAAGAACGATGCGCCTTGAGAGCTCAGGAACTAGCCCTGCGGACCCAGGAATACCTGCGGGCCGAAGAACGCTTCAACCGCTTACTGGACCATGGTCCGATCGGTATGGCCACCGTTTCCCTGGATGGGCGTTTCACACGAGCCAACCCGTCGCTGTGCCGGATGCTTGGGTATGAAGCGCATGAGTTACAGCGCTTGACGTTCCAGAAGCTCACTCACCCAGACGATCTAGAGGCGGACTTGGCCTTGGTGAGGCAACTGCTCCAGGGCGAAATCGCACAGTATCGGCTCGAGAAGCGATACTTCCGTAGGGACGGCCAGTTGGTCTGGGGCTCCTTGCATGTGGCGCTGATGCGCGACGAGACGGGCCGGCCGCTGTATTTCCTCTCCCAGGTGGTGGACATTACCGAGCGCCGGCGCGAACTGGAAGAACTGCGCGAGGCCAAACAGAGCGCCGAGCGGGCCAATCGGGCCAAGGGCGATTTCCTCGCCGTGGTCAGCCACGAAATCCGCACGCCGATGAACGGGATTCTGGGTCTGACCGAACTGCTGCTCGGCGGTTCCAGCGATCCGGAGCAGCGCGAACAACTCCTGATGATCAAAGGTTCGGCGGATGCGCTGCTCACGTTAATCAACGACATCCTGGATCTTTCGAAGATCGACGCGGGGAAGGTGGTGCTGGAGCGTTTGCCGTTTTCGCCGAGCCGCGTGGCGGCGGAATCGGTTCGAGCGCTGGCGATGCCGGCCCGCGAGAAGGGCTTGAACCTGGCGTGCGAAGTGACTCCCGACGTACCGGGCCGCGTATGGGGAGATGGGGCGCGCCTGCGCCAAGTGCTTCTGAACCTTCTGGCCAATGCCGTCAAGTTCACCAGCAAAGGCCAAGTGGTGCTGGAAATATCGGTACAACGGGAGCCGGCGCCGGGCGAAGTGGAATTGCGCTTCGCCGTGCGCGATACGGGCCCGGGGATTCCCGAAAACCGGCAGGCGGCAATCTTCGAGGCGTTCGAGCAGGCCGAACCGGCCACCGCGCGCACGCACGGCGGGACGGGGTTGGGCTTGGCGATCTGCCGGCGGCTGGTCACCGCGATGGGCGGCAACATGGAGCTCGAAAGCAAGGTGGGGGTGGGGAGCACGTTTGCTTTTACGGTTCGTTTCGAAACAGCGGCGGAGGAACTGGATGATTCGGGCGTTTTCGCGCCGCTGGCGGGAAAGCCCGTGCTGATCGTCGACCCCCAGGCGGCACATTTGAGATCGCTGCGCAGCCAGTTCGAGCGCTGGGGCCTGAGGCCGATGTGCGCCTCCAACTTCGAACGAGCCCAGCGCCTGCTGGAGGCCGCCACCTCCGCGTTTACTCCCGTTCCCCTGGTGCTTCTGGATCCATGCCTTCCGCGCGGCAACGGCTATGCACTGGCGGAATGGATTCGGCGGCATCCGTTGCACAAGGACGCCGTAATCGTGGCGTTGACTTCGGGGTACCATTCGGAAGACGCGGTTCGCGCTCAGCGGGCAGGTTGCGACGGCAGCCTGCAGAAACCGCTTCATGCCCCTGACCTTCGCGCACTGTTGCGGCGTAAGTATCAACCGGCGGAGTCTCAACCGGTTGGGGCTTCTTCTCGTGCTTGGCCGGAGCGCCGTGAAATTCTCCTGGCAGAGGACAACCTCGTCAATCAGGCCGTCGTGTCCCGCTTTCTCGAAAAGGCCGGCTTCACCGTCACCGTGGCCGGTGACGGGGCACAAGCCGTGGATTGGGCGGCACGCAAGTCGTTCGACGCGATCCTGATGGACGTGCAGATGCCGGTGCTGGATGGTCTGGGCGCGACGCGGCGCATTCGCGCGGAAGAAGCCCGGCGAGGCGGACACACACCCATTGTGGCGCTGACCGCGCACGCGCTGGCCGATCATCGCGCGCTGTGTATCGAGGCCGGCATGGACGCTTTTCTCGAGAAACCGATCAGGAGTCAGAATCTCTACGAGACCCTATCGCAAGTCCTGGGTCGGCGGGTTTCTCCCAGCGGCATCACGTTTCCGGCGACCGTTTCCACGGACTCCGCGGCGGCTGTTGCGCAAGGAAGCCATGGGGCGCCGGTGCACGATACGGTCGCTCCCAAGGACGTTTTCGACCGCGAGCGTGCGATCGAGCAGGCGGCGGGCGACGAGGCGCTGCTCTCGGAAATGTTCCAACTCTTCATGCAGGAATGGCCTGCGCGCCTGGAGGCGGCGCGCGCGGCGCTGGAATCTGGAGATGTCCAGGCGCTCTCCGGAATGGCTCATGCCGTCAAAGGCGCGGTGTCCAATTTTCATGCGTTGCGTGCGAGAGAAGCGGCTCAGCACCTGGAGAAACTGGGCAAAGCCGGGGACTTGAAGAACGCGGGCGAAGCCTTGGACCGGCTGGTCCTGGAGGTAGACCGGTTCGCGGAAGCCGCACGGCAAGCCGTCACGGCTGTCTGAACGTGGCCCCAAAGCTCTACGGAATCAACGCCTCGCACTCCGACCGTCCTTCGTCGAAGGGGTGCGAGCGCCCGGTGGCTTCCTCCACAATTCGTCCGGGAACCGGCGATTCGATCTGTACCCGGGCGTATTTGGAATCGATGCGCGCGAGCTGAATCTTGAAATTCCCCTGCGGCAGGGGCACATCGCCGGCGGCTTCCCGCAAGGGTCCTAGGCAGGGCGTAATCAGCAACCGCGAAAGGCCGGCTGCTTCCAATTCCGGTTCCACGCCCAGAACGGTCTGCAGAAATTCCAAGCTGGGCGTGCACGACCAGGCGTGGCAGTCGCTGCGCGTCCATCCGTCGCTCTCGGGCCAGGTCGTCAGCCCCGTGCCGTCGAGCAGTTCGTCCCAGCGGGCGAGCAAATCGAAGAAGCCCGTGCGCCAGTTCACCGCCTTGTACGCTTGCGCGACGTAATAACGGAAGTACGGGCTTCCAGGCGCGGTGACGCCGGGATCGCCGAGCACCGTCTCGAGCACTGCACGGGGTTTGAAGCGGTCCAGCGCGCCTTCGAGAATGCCCTGCACGTTCACGTGCTGTGAAAAACTGATGCGTTCCGGAGTGTCGGCCAACATTCCACGCGATTCGACCCAGCAGGTGCGCAGCGTGTCGGCACGCAGCGTGTCGGCGAGTTTGCGCCAGCGCGGGCAGAGTTCGGGCAGCCCAAACGCGTACTCCAGGCGTTCCATCCAGCGCGCGGCCTGCGCGCAGAGCAGCGCGACGAAGGCGCTTCCGCCGTGTTCGGTGCCCGGCGGCTCGCCCATCTTCCAGCCCGGCACCCAGTCGCCGAAATTCCAGAACGGGAGCGCTCCGGGCATCCCGTCGCCGCGCCGGCGGGCGGCGAACCATTCCAGCACGTCCCGCGCCGCGGGCAGGTAGGGCGCGAGGAAGGCCGTATCGCCGCGGTAGCGCCACGAATCGAAGAGCATGCCGATCCAATACAGCGAGAAGGTGGGGATCATCTGCGGCAGGCGCGAAGGAAAGCGGCTTTGCGTCAAGCCCTCAGGGATGCGCGAGGCCCAGAAATCGTCGATGGCTTTGCGCCCCAGACGGTCGTCGCCGGCGACGAGGTACGAAAAGAGGGCCTGGATGCGGGTGTCGCCGACGTACTGAAGCTGTTCGTAGTGCGGGCAGTCGAAATAGGTCTCGTGCGCGCAGAGGCGCGCCGTCCGCCAGCTCAGGTCCTGCATGCGCGCGAAGCGCGCGCGGTGCGTTTCGTCGGGCGTGAAGCTGGCTGCTTCGCGCAGCGGGTAGCCCGTGAAGGTCGCGCGGACGCGTTCGAGCATCAGCGGCTCGCCGGCGGTGCGGATCGTGAGTTCGACGAAGCGAAACGAGCGCCACCAGAACGCTTCGAACGAGCGCGAAGCGCCGCCGTCGGCCAGAAATTCGTCCACCTGCCCCCAAGCATGTTTCCCGGCGGTGGCGTTGCGATCGTCTTTGCGCATGGAGCCGTCCACGAACATAGCTTCGACGCTGACGGAACGGATCGTGGCCCCGCGGCCTCCGCTTACGGTAAGGCGCGTGTAGGCGTTGGTCAGTTCGCCTCGATCGAGCAGGATGCGCACGTTCTTGTTGGCTGGAATTTCGATGCGAAAGTCTTCGGCCAGCCAAGCATCGAGGGCCTTGGCGTCGAGTCCCTCGGCTTCGGCCACGCGCGCAAATCGCTGCGCTTCTTCGTCGAGCGGGGGGAGCGGATCGGGGATCAGCCAGTACGGAGTCGCTGCGTTGCGCATCCCGGCGGGCTCGCCGGCTCCGCATTCGCGCGCCGCGACCCAGCCTGCGGCATCGAACCCGCGCGTCTCCCAGCCCCAGGGATGAGCGGCGCCGTCGATCCGTTCGCCCGAGCCGGTGCAATGGTAGGCGCGAACGTCGCCCCAATGCGGCGGGAGCGGCGTGCGGGATGCGTCGTGAAAGCTGAACCAGCGTTTGTCGGTGCGGACCCGCGCATCAAAGTCGCCGGGGCCTTCCCCGCGCAAGAGGAAACCGCCGCGGATACCGAGCTGCCCCATGCCGGCGTGATCGGGTCCGCCGTGGAACGCGGCCACCGCCAGGAGATGCCGCCCGGCCGAGAGCGGCCCCGTTTGCACGCGCGTACAGACCCAGCGCGTCAGGTCGCTGCGCGTCGGCCCGCGCGCGACGAGCCGGCCGTCCAGGTAAAGCACGAAGCGTTCGTCGGCGCTGACCCAGAGCGTGGTTTGATCGAGAGCCGCGGGCAGGTCGAATTCGTGCCGGAAGAGGACATGGGCGTACCCGTCCCGCGTGGCTTCGGGATGCCAGATCCAGCGCGCATCCCAGGGGCGAGAGGTATCTTGGAAGCGCGGCAGCGGCACGCGAAGCTCCTTCTAGCGGGGAACGGTACAGTGAACAGTAGGCGGGCTTGTAGGGCAACAGACAAAAAAGCTACCACTTCATCTTGAATTCGAACTTTACGGCGCGCTCTTCGCTGGCTTGGGCCGAGGCGTTCGGGCGTTCGGTTTCCACGCGCGAATATTCGTAGCCCGCGCCGATGGCGGTTCGCTTGTGCAGCCGGTAGTCGGCGGAGAGCCCCGCCTTGGCTCGGCGCTCGGCTTCGGCATTGGAGTCGCTGCGGCGCGAGAAGTCGCCGCCCATTTTGGCCGAGAAACGCTCGCCGAAGGGCTGCCGTAGCGTGACCCCGTAGCCGTCTGAAGCGCGGAAGATCGATTCGCGCAGGTAGCCTTCTTCGCGCCGCAGGTTCAGTCCCAGCGCGGTATGGGTAGGCGCGACACGGGTCTGGAGGTCCAGATCCACCTTTTCCTTTTCCCATGCGGAAGCCGAATCGACGGCCGGCGCCCACTCGTCTCCTGCCATCCAACCCTGCCACGCCGCCTTCCAGTTCAGCCACTCGTTCCAGCGGCCCTCTGCGCCGGCCGAGTAACGATCCCGCGAGACGTCATCGAGTTTGCGGTTGCGCGTGCTGGCCCCAAAGCGGTCCACCTCGCTGGATTCCACGCCCAAGCGCGGCCGGAAAAAGTCCAGTGCCGTGAAGTTAAGCTCCAGGCCGTCGGCTTGTTCCTGGCGCAGCGGAACCGGATCGGCAATTCCGAAACGGTAGCGGTAGCTGTTGCGCGTATACGCAGACATCTCCGCAAGATCGAAGCGGTGTCCGGCGCTGGAAGAACGGCGTTCTTCGGCCACCGTGCGCTGGCTGGCGCCGCTGCCTTCGTATTCGAAGCTCAAGGCGCGGTCCCATTGAGCCCATGCGATGCCGTCGTCGAAGCGGTAGCGCGCCCCGGCGGCGTCCCGGGCGTGGCGAAATTCCGCGGAAGGATCGCCGTCGTACTCCCATTGGGACTGGCCGCTTAACGTAAGGCGCGAGGTCGGATCCTTGAAGACGTCGCCCGAAATGCCGGGCGCGAGGCGCAGCTTCTCCTGATCCGCAGCCGCCGGCTGATCCTTCGCGGTCTTGGGAATCTCGAGGTCCACGTAGGGTTTGAAGGCGCCGTCGAGCGTCCGTATGGGTTGCAGCTCGATCTTGGCCTTTTCGACTTTAGGCTTGGGTGGTGGTGTTTGTTCGCCCGCGCACAAGCCGGGTGTGAAAAGGGCAAGGAGGGACCAAGTGAGCCGATGGATCCAAACGTTCATGTACGGGCTCCGAGTGTTCGCGGACTCGACCCCTCTCGCCCCCACGCTCGTGCAGTATGGCCCATCAGCTTCTATGAGGCAAGGCAAAGGCATTTTTCCAGAGCCGGTTCAATTCGATATGCGTTTTCGTGTGCGCGACGTTCGGGATCAGAAAGTGTGGTGGATTGAATCGGAAGAAGCGATTCAATTGCGATTTTCGGACGCAACTTCGGTCAGACCGGGCGGCCGTGAATCCAGCGGAATGGCGTGACGCTCTTGGCGTTGGCGCGCGCGGACATGAACTTTATGCGGCGGCCCAACTGGCGCGGTATTTCGCAAACCTTGTCCTGGGCTTCGGCGGCTTCGCCGGTGAGGCCCTTTAGATCCTTTACCTTCCAGTATTCGATGAAGTGATCGATGATCTGGAGGTAGTCTTCGAAGGTGTAAACCCCATTCTTCTGGGCGGTGAGCGAGAAGGCCGAAAAGAGGGTGGGGTTCTGCCCATCGTACATCAGGTTGGCGGGCATGACGATGTTCCGCTCCAACATGGTCCGGAACGCCACCACCGCGCCGCTGGGATCGGCCTCGAAGATCCGCGCCATGAAGCGCTTGTAGCCTTCCTCGTGCCGCGCCTCGTCGCCGGCGATGGTGGCGCAAATCTGCCCCAGCACGCCTTCGCCGGCCTTCTTCGCCAACTGGCCTACCTTCTGATGCGAGACCTTCGTCGCACGCTCCTGCAGAGAGGTGTAGACCAAGCCGTTGTACGGATCGTTATCGTGGAGCGGATCGAAGCCATTGCGGATCAGATGCTGAATCGTGACTTCCACCGCGCGCATGTCGACCCGGCCGGTCGTATAGAGGTAACGGTTGAGGAGATCGCCGTGGCGATTCTCTTCGGCCGTCCACCCGCGCGACCACTGCGCCCAAGGTTCTGCGCTGGCGCCGGTCGGGTCGTTGACGCCGGGAAGGCGGTTGAAGCTCGTTTGGTAGGACGGCAGCGCTTCTTCGGTCACCATCGTGCCGACCAGGATCACCAGCAGCGCGTCGGGTAGCGCGGCCGCGCCCTCGCGAAGCTTCTGCAGATCGTCACGCCAGGACTCCTTCGTCAAATCGGGCAGGAAGTCGGTTGGCTGCCAGCTTTCTTCGACCGATTTGAGCAGGTCGAGGTTCGTTCGGGCTTGATCCGAGAGGCTCGACACGATTTCAAGTTTCTGGTCGAGCATGATACGGGTTCTCGTGGACCGTTCGGCACCGCATCCGGGCTGGGCGCGGCTACCTTATGAGAAACAGGCTTGTGACCCGGACGAGGCAGGCGGGATTATAGGGCCTTTGGACGTTCTTGGGGCGCACAATTGCAGATTCCAGCAGGCTGGCCATACCAAGGTTTCAGGTTTATGCATCGAACCTGAATGGGGAAGGGAAGTTGAAGGAATCGATAGAACCGCAGGAACCTTATTTTCTTCCAACGCGGAATCGTTCTCGGGTTAATCAAAGTAGGTCAAAACGAGGTATAGACCTTACGGCCTTTATGCTAAAAGGCTAATAAAGGGGTGTAGGCAGCTTCGATAGACTGGGATTCTCTCACGACGGAGGCAGACGCTTGGACAAGATCATTCAATACTTTAACAGCGGCGGGCCGTTGATGTGGCCCATCCTTTTGTGTTCCATCGTTTCATGGGCGATCGTGATCGAGCGCGGGATTCGACTGCGTCGCAAAGGATTGATCGACGACGACTTGGTGCGGAAGGTGCGCGCGGCGTTGGGTAAAGGCGATTTGGCCGGCGCCGAAAAAGCGGCTCTGGAGCGCCCCGTGCTGGTCGGGGTGGTACTGGCCAAAGGCATCGACGAATTTCGATACACCGAAGCCGACCTGGAGACTTCGTTGCAGGCCGCGGCGGAGCGCAATCTTCAGGTGTTGTGGAACAACATGGGTGCGCTGAATACGCTTGCCCGCGTCGCGACGATGCTGGGGCTGCTGGGTACGGTGGTCGGGATGGTGGCGGGCTTCGAGGAATTGACCAAGGCAGGCGTGGCGAAGGAGAAACTCGCCAGCGCCATCGGCGTCGCGCTGATCACCACCGTGGGCGGCCTGTGCGTGGCGATTCCGGCGGTGATCGGGGAATCGGCGCTGAAGTCGAAGATCCGCAAGCTGACCATCGAAATCGAAGAGATCCTGCTGGAAACGATCAAGGCGGCGAAGATCGGCGGCATCCGCAAGCAGACGCTGGCCTCCGCGAGCGCGCCGGCCGCGGAAGCGGAAGATGAGATCGACGATGCGGCCGAGACGATTCTCGACATGCGGACCGAAGCCAAGAACGCCGCGGAGGCGAACGCATGAAACTGCGCCTGGCGGAACAAGTGTCCGAAGAAATCGACATGACGCCGATGATCGACATCGTCTTTCAGCTCATCATTTTCTTCATGGTAGCCAGTTCGTTCGTCGAGGAAGCGAAGGTTTTCAAGGTCAGCGTACCGAAAGCCGAAGCGCCCGAGACGATCAGCACCGAGGAAGCGCGGACCATCGCGGTGACGAAGGACGGCGATGTGGCTCCCGCCGGTGCGACCGACAAGAAGCAGAAATACGAGAGCCTGCTGGATCTGATCGAGGAATTGAAGGCGTACAAGTTACAGCGCGAGAAGGAAGGCAAGGAAGCCATTGTCGTGATCGCCGGCGACAAGGATGCCAATTACGCGCGCGTGATACAGGTCTGGAACGCGATCAAGAACGCCGGCATCCGGCAGGTGAGCTTCCAAGTCGAGATCGGTAAGCCCGAGTAGCGCCTTTCCGGTTCCATACGCACGGAGCACGACATGAACTCGTCCGCCACGCTGCCGCCCGCCGCTCCCCGCAAACTCGCCGTCAGCGACAAGCTGCGGCTGTTCATCATCGTATCGGTGCTGCTGCACTTCGGCATCGCGGCGATTTGGGGGCTTCCGGAATATTTTCGGCGCAAGGCCGAGGAACGGCTCGCCCTGGAAGCGAAGGAGCAGCAGAAGCGCATCGAAGAAGCGGAGAAGAAGGCCATAGAGATCCGCAAGGAACAGGTTCGCGAAGAGACCAAGAAGGAAGCGGTCGAGGAGCTGAAGAAGGACTTCGACCAGATCGTCGCGCAGGACCTGAACGAAGAAGACCGCACCGAGCTTTGGGAAGACCTGCTCGACCAGCTCATGTCCGATCTGGACGACTACGCCCTGCAGATGCACGAAGCCGGGCTCACCGATGCCGATGTGCGCAATCTGCTGGGCGATCTTAAGAAGGACATGGTCAACGCGTTGCTCGACAAATTGCGCAAGATGACGGCGAAGCAGATCGCGGAGCAATTCATTGCCAAGGTGAAGGATGAGGTGGCCCCGGCGGTGAGCAAGCATTTCGAGAACGAGATCAAGCGCCAGGTCGGCGAGCCGCTGAAGCAGGAAGGCCAGAAGCTGGTGCGCGAAGAGACCACGTTCGTCGAGCGGACACGCAAGGAGATCGAGCGCGCGCTGGAAGGCGCCGAACAGGATGCGCGCCGCGCGGCAAAGGATCTGGAAGGCGCGAAGCAGCGCGTCGCCGATGCCGGCAAAGCGAACGAGAAGAAGTCCGATGCGGCCAAGGAACAAGCCGCGGCCGGCGCGAAGAACGAGGAGAAGAACGTCGCCGCCGCGGAAGCCCAGCTCAAGGCGGCGGGAGATAAACTCGCCGAAGCATCCAAGCACGCCGAAGGCGCCGCGAAGGAGAAAGCCGAGAGCGCGTCCAGGCAAGAAGGTCCGGCCGCCGCGAAGGAAGCGGGGGAAGCGCGCGCCGCCGCGCATTCGGGCGACGCCGCGGCAACGCAGAAGGAAGCCGGCGAAGCGAGCGAAGCCGCGAAGAATTTGGCGGGCGCCGCCGAAAAGGCCCAAGGCGATGTGGCGAAGTCGGCGGGCGATGCGAAGGAAAAAGCCGCCGCTGCAGCGGCGTTGGGACAAGCCAAGGCTCAGGCTGCCGCGGCCGCAGCCACCTTGGAGGGCGTAAAGGATCGGCTTGCGAAAGCCGACCAGGCTTCCAAGCAAGCGGCCGAACAGGGCGACAAGCAGGTGGAGCGCACGGCGAAGAACGAAGAAGCAACCGCCGATCGCGCCGACAAGGCGTTGGAGAAGGCCGGAGCGCAACTGGCCGCCGCCAGCGAAAAGGCGGCCGCGTTCGGCGAGAAGCTTCAGGAGCAAGTCAAGGCCGCGGTCGAGGGTGAGGCGAAAGCTGCGCGCAAGGAAGCTGGAGAGACGAAGGAGGCCGCTCAGTCGGGCGATGCCAAGAAGGCCGAGCAGGAAGCCGGCGAAGCCGCGGCTGCCGCGGAGAAGCTCGCCCAAGCGGCCGGACAAGCCAAGGAAGCGGCCAAGAAAGCGGAGTTCGACCCCGCGGCGCTCGCGCGAGCTGCACTCAAAGAAGCGCGCGACGGCGATATCAAAGCGATGCTCAAGGACGGCTTCGAGAAGGAATTCGCCGAACACACGTTGCCGCGTTTAAGCACCAAGCTGACCGAGACCTTCAAGAGCACCCTGGAGATGGCTGGTTCGCAAGACGAGGAACTGGTGGCTCAGGTGGGCGCAGAAGTACGCAAACTGCTTAAGGATAAGGTTCCCGCCGGTGCGCATGCCGAGGAGGCCGGTACCGAGGCGCTAAGTGCCGCCGAGAACCTCGACGGGGCCAAGAGCGAGGATATGAAGAACGAGCAGCGCGGGAAGGAAGTGGCCGGCAAGGCTAAAGCCGCGGCGAAGAGTCTGTCCGAGAGCAAGATGGAAGGCATGGCCAAGGACGGCAGCAAGGACGCTCAGTTTGCGCAGATGGCGCAAGGAAAGGGCGATGAAGGAGAGTTGCTCGAACGCGTTTCGAGGCTGGCCGGAAACGTGAACGCCGGGCGCATGGGCTTCCTGGAAGGCAGCGGCGGCGAAGGCATCGCGAAGCTTCGCCAGCGCGCGCTTGAGCGCAGCCAGTCGATGCGCCGCTCGCAGTTGAGCGCCTACCGCTTCGATGCCGCGCAGCACAAAGCGCTGACCGAGGGTATCCACGAACGCGACAAGGAAAAGGCGCAGGGCGAAGCCTGGACGCGCGAAGGCGCCAGCGGCGAGACGAGCCAAGGAGAGGCCAGCGCCGAAATTGCGCGGCCTTCCGCGCTGCTGATGCCGCCCGAGCCCGAAAAGCCCGTCGAGTCGGATGTCGAGGCGAAAGAGGCGTACAAGCCCGAGTTCAAGACCGTCCGCTTCAACGCGGTGCCGTTCGTTTCCGAGCCGGTCAAGCTGGATGGTGATCTGGCCGAATGGAAAGACATCACCGGCGTGCAGATGTACAAGACGCTCGACGGCGGCAAGGTGGGCTCGCTGAAGGTGGTGGAGCCCCAGATCGTGAAAGTGGCTTGGGACAATACGGGCTTCTTTTTCGCGTACGACGTGAAGGACGCCGACGGGCAGATCAAGAAGGTACAGCCCGGGAATTTCTGGGAAGGCGATGCGGTCGAGATTTGGTTCGATGCGCTCAACACGAAAGATCAGAAGCGCGGGGCGAACTGGGCGCAGCAGTTCTGGGTTTGGCCGTTCGGCGCGCAAGGCGACGACGCAAAGACCGGCGGCGAGGCGGTCAAGGACGATCCCAAAAAAGAGTGGAGCTGGGTGGCGTACGGTCCGGAGCAGCTCCGGCGCGCCGCCAAGCAGACGGCGGACGGCTGGACGATGGAAGTGCACATTCCGCGCGAGCGCCTCAAGCGGATGGACCTGGTGCCCGGCAAGATCATTGGCTTCAATCTTTCGATCTGCACTGGGACGCCTCTGTACTACTACTGGGGCGGCAACAGCGACGTGCGCACCAGCGAACGACCGGACACGTGGGGCGACGTGCTGCTCAGCGGAAGCGACGGGAAGCTCGACTTGCCCGCGCATCTGGCCCAGGAGGCGCAGGCTCCCAAGCCCGGCGAAACCGAAAAGCCGCTGCGCGCGCTGGTCATCGGCGAACCGCTGCGCGTTCGTGTGGCCGACCTCGACATGAACCTGGACGACTCGAAGAAGGACAAAGTCTCGGTGACCCTGAAGTCTCGCCACGGCGATACGGAAGTCGCGATCCTGGAAGAAACCGGCGAAAAGACGGGAATCTTCGAAGGCAGCGTGCGCACGGCGCTCCAGATTGGCGAACCGGTTCCGGGAACGCTTTCCCTGTACGAAGGGGAGGGGATCGAAGTGGTTTACGACGACCAGGCGCGCGCTAACGGCGCCCGTAACGTGAGCATTACGCGCAAGCTCACGGTTGCGGCGGGGATCGTCGGGCTGGCCGCGGGGAATTGACGTATCGCGCCTGGCAGGACTCCGTGACTCGCTGCTTGCATCCGCCGCCCCTTGCCCGTACCTCTAAGGCATGTTGGCGAAACGAATCATCCCCTGCCTGGACGTCAAAGAAGGGCGCGTCGTCAAAGGCGTGAACTTCGAGGGCCTTCGCGATGCCGGCGATCCGGTCGAGGTCGCGCGGCGTTACGACGAGCAGGGCGCCGACGAACTCTGCTTCCTGGACATCACCGCCAGCCACGAGTCGCGCGACACGATTCTCGATGTCGTAGAGCGTACGGCCGCGCAGTGCTTCTGCCCGGTAACGGTCGGCGGCGGCATTCGCACGGTCGACGACATCCGCCGCTTGCTTCGCGCCGGTGCGGACAAGGTGAGCATCAATTCGGCCGCGGTTAAGAATCCCGACTTGCTGGCCGCAGGCGCGCAGGCGTTCGGTGCGCAGTGCATGGTCCTGGCCATCGATGCCAAACGCTTCACGCCGTACAACGCGCTGGGCGGCGTGGACAGCGAAGACGGCGTTCCCAAGCTATGCAAAGCGCTGGGAATGGGCATCCGCGAGATGCTCGACTGGCAACAGGCGATGAAGAAACGTCTGGGCGGCTCCGCGCCGATGGGCAAGGGTTCGCGCTGGCACGTCTTTATCCACGGCGGCCGGATCGATACGGGTCTCGATGCGATCAAGTGGGCGCAGTTGGGCGTGCAACTCGGCGCCGGCGAAATTCTGCTCACTAGCATGGACGCCGACGGGACGAAAAAAGGATACGACCTGGAACTGACCCGGGCCATCGCCGAAGCCGTGGACGTACCGGTGATCGCCAGCGGCGGCGCCGGGACGCTCGACCATCTTGCCGCGGCATTGACCGAAGGCAAAGCCGATGCCGCGCTGGCCGCGAGCATTTTTCATTACGGACAACACACCATTGCCGAGGCCAAGGCGTTCCTGAAAGCCAAAGGCATTCCGGTTCGCGAAGTGCCGTAGCCTACGTATTCCAAACCGCGATCTTACCGATTTTGAAAGTTCATTTTCTGCCGTAGGATAACGGCATGTCCGGCACCCCTGAATCATTGGAGGCCCCCCCATCGCGGCTTTGGAACCAGCGCACATGTATCGCGTTGGGTGCGATGCTCATGACCGGTTGCACCGTCATCGGATTCGCCGGCGTTTTTGCCACTTCGGCCTGGGTTGAATGGGAAAGTGAGTACGGCTGGCCGCAACGACCGGCCGTCCATTACGCAGGAACCATCGCGCTGTTGGCATTCCCGCCATTGGTCGCACTCGGGGGTTTGAATAGTTGGCAGGCTTTTAGGATGGCCATCGGCGCCCGGAAGCCGGGCAGGCTCCTTCCGCTGGCTTTAGCCGTGTTGGGCATCATGCTGATTTTCTTACCTTACGCGGGTGTGCTCCTAACGCCCCTGCTTTTCATGCTGACTTGGCAATCGATGCGTCGCCAAACCACCTTGATCGAAAACCAGGTCGGTTGGATGACGCCGATTGCTTACTTGGCTCTCTGGTGCGGAACCTTAAGCATGTTCAGCCCTACCACGCGCTTCCCCGAAGATACGTTGGGCGGGCTGCTATGGGCCTCCCTCATTTGGGCATGGTTCACTGCGGACTGCCTGATCGTTAACATCATCGCGCTGCTTAACCGGCAAGAACGCTTGGAGTATCCCGAATCTTTCCGCGTACAGTTCTCGCTCAAGACGCTGCTGACGGTCACGCTTCTGCTCGCGGCCTATGCGACGCTTTTGGTGAATTATTTGGATACGCGGCTTCTTTTCGGATGACCGCCGCCGATTTTGAGTTTGACTTCGCACCTGACGCGGGATTTACTGTTCAATCTATGAGTTACGCCACTACAGAAGCCGCTTCGGCGCAAGGGGGATTCAGCGTTCGCGGGCACTCCGCGAACGTGGTGCTCCCGGGCTAACCCGCCTTCGCTGTCCCCGACTCCAGAATTCGCTAAACTGATGTCGTGCCGGCCGCTTGCGCATGGATTTTTATCCTGCGGGCCGCTTCGTACCCCACCGTGCATGGCGCGCTCCGGCGCGCGTTAAATAGGATGGTTACCTCGATGAGCGCCAAGAAAGCCATTTCCAGCCGATTCAAGTCCGTACCCCAGGACCCCAACCGGATCATCATTTTCGACACGACGCTCCGCGACGGCGAGCAGTCCCCTGGCGCGACGATGAACCAGGACGAGAAGATCCAGGTCGCGCGGGCGCTGTACCGCTTGAAGGTGGATGTGATCGAAGCCGGGTTTCCGATCGCCAGTCCGGGCGACCACGACGCGGTGAAGGCCGTTGCCGAGGTGCTCGACGAGAAGGATGCTCCGATCGTCTGCGGTCTGGCGCGCAGTCTCGAAAAGGATATTCAGTGCGCTGCCAGCGCGGTGAAGAACGCGCGACGGCCGCGCATTCACGTTTTCCTGGCCACGAGCGCCATTCACCGGCAGTTCAAGCTCAAGAAGGCGAAAGACGAGATCGTTCGGCAGGCCGTGCAAGCCGTGCAGTTCGCTCGGACGTTCGTGGACGACGTGGAGTTCAGCCCCGAAGACGCCAGCCGCACGGAGCCCGAATTCCTCTGCGAAGTTACGGAGGCCGTGATCGCCGCCGGAGCGACCACCGTCAACATTCCCGATACCGTCGGCTACGCGGTGCCCGATCAGTTTGGCTCGGTGATCCGCACGCTGAAAGAAAAGGTCTCGAATATCGAACAGGCGGTGATCAGCGTGCACTGCCACAACGACCTGGGCTTGGCGGTCGCCAACAGTCTGGCCGGTGTGCGCAACGGCGCGCGGCAAGTCGAATGCACCATCAACGGAATCGGCGAGCGCGCCGGCAACGCGGCGCTCGAGGAACTGATCATGGCGCTGCGCACGCGCGGCGACTTTTACCCGTACCAGACCGGGATCGACACCAAGCGGCTGCTCCCCAGCAGCAAGCTGGTCAGCGCCGTCACGGGGATCAACGTTCAGCGCAATAAGGCCGTCGTCGGCGAGAATGCGTTCGCGCACGAGTCGGGCATTCACCAGGACGGCTTCCTGAAAGAACGCACGACGTACGAGATCATGCGTCCGGAGGATATCGGGCTGGAACAGTCCAAACTGGTTTTGGGCAAGCACAGCGGCAAGCATGCGTTTAAGAACCGTCTGAAAGAGCTGGGCTACGAGCTGGACGAAAAGCAGCTCGTCGACGCTTTCGAACGCTTCAAGGTGCTGTGCGACAAGAAGAAGAACATCTACGATGCCGACCTGATCGCGCTGGTCGAAGATCAGTTGGTGGCCGCCGCGCCGGTGTGGGAACTGGAGTTGCTTCAGGTGGCCGCAGGCAACAAGGCGGTGCCCACGGCCACGGTGATCCTGCGCAAGGATCAAGCGACCTACCAGGACGCCGCCATAGGGGACGGCCCGATCGACGCGCTCACGAAGGCCATCGACCGCATTACGGGAGTCTCGGGCAAGATTCTCGACTTCCAGGTTCACGCGGTCAGCGAAGGGCGCGAGGCGCAGGGCGAAGTGGACATCAAGTGCGACTTCGACGGCGAGGTGATCTACGGCCGCGGTTTCAGCACGGATATCATCGAGGCTTCGGCAAAGGCGTATTTGAACGCGGTCTGCCGCGCGGTTGCGAAGAGCGATGCGGCGGTCACGCCCGCGGAGCGTCCGGGGCATGCGCAGCCCAAGCCGGTCGGTGCGACGCCGTAATCCGCGGTGGCTTGTATTTTCCATATCGCGCCGGCGGCCAGCCGCACGCTGAGCCGCCGGTCAATTTTTCTGCGCTCGACTTCGCTTGGACGCGGCGCGCGGGTGTCGGATAGTATCTGCGTGAGCCTTCGTATCGAGAAAGGTGAGTGCATGACCGCACCATTGCAAGGTCAACCCATTTGCCAGGTCGCGATCGTCGTGCGCGACATCGATGCCTATTCGAAGCGCTGGTCGGAAGTCCTGGGCGTGGAAGTTCCCGCGTGGCGGGAGACGGCCAGCGCCGAGGTGACGAATATTCGCTACCGGGGCCAATCCACCGAAGGCCGGGCGAAGCTGGCTTTTTTCGACCTTGGCGTTTTGAAGCTGGAGCTGATCGAACCGATCGGCGGGCCGAGCATCTGGCGCGAGCACCTCGATAAGTACGGCGAGGGCGTGCAGCATATCGCGTTTCGCGTTCCCGATATCGAGGCCACGGCCGACGGCTTGGCGAAACTGGGCATGGGCGAAGCGCAACGCGGCGATTTCAAGGGCGGCTGCTACCGGTATGTCGACAGTACGGCGCAGTTGGGGTTGATCCTGGAACTTTTGGGTTCGAAGTAGCCGGTGCGGTTCGGGAGGGCAGGGCATGAAGGTGAAAGCGCTGGGTCTTGCGTGTTGGGCCGTGCTTATGTGTGCGGGCAGCCTCCGCGCGGAAGACGCGGCGCTGCAACTGCCGGACATCCTGAAGCTCCTGGAAGCGCCGCCCGCCACGGGCCTGGTCGTGCTTTTTGTGGAACCCGGCAGCCAAGCCGAAGAGGTGGGCATTCTGCGGGGCGATATCCTGCTGGAGTATGCCGGCGCGCCGGTGGCATCGCTGGACGATTTGCGCAGGCAAGCGGGCGGGCTGGCCGAGGCCTCGACGGCAAAGATCATATCGAAGGGGCAGGAACGGTCCGTCGAGGTGCGCCCGGGCAAGCTGGGCCTGAACGTGATACCGATCAAGAAAGGGCAGCCCACTGCACTGCGCCCGCCGGCCACGGACGTGAAGTTCGATTTTTCGGCGCTGGAAAAAACTCCACTAGACCTCTGGTACAACTTTTACATCGACGGCCGCAAGTGCGGGGTGGAACGCCATCGCTTGTCGGTGAAGGATGGCGAGTTGCTGCTCTACAGCCGGGTCGCGTTCGACGGCGGTCCGCAGTGGGGCGTCAACGATTTCAAGGTGGAGGTTGCCGCGACGGCCGAGCCGCGGCCGCGCTTGAAGCGCACGCGCTTCGAGTTCGTGCCTGCCGCGGCCGTGACAGAAGGCCGGCTCGGCGAAGCGAAGGAGACTCACGGCCTGCCTTGGCAATTGCGCAAGACCGGCGGCGGCAAACCGGATCGCGAGAGCGAGACCCTGCTGCCGGCCGACGCGATGTCCGATTACCTGCTTGCTCAGCTTGCGCCGTTCATGCCCATCGAGAAAGGGGCGTGCTGGCATGCCAGCGCGGTCATCGAAGCGAGTGGAGAAGTAATCGGTCCGGCGGGATTGCTCTGCGCCGGAACGGACACGCTGGAGGTGGACGGGGAAGCTTCGGCTTGCGCGCGGTTCGAAACGCACGCGATGGGCCGCATCACGCGCGCGTGCTGGGTCGATGCGAAGAGCCGCCTGGTACGCAGCGATTACAACGGTGCTGTCAGCATGTTGACGACGCGCGAACGCGCGCTCGCCACACTGCCCGAATCGCTGAAGGCATTCGAAGATACGGAAAAGTGAGCGCTACCGGCGCCAACCCGTCAGGTCGAAGCCGTAGCGGTTGATTTTTCGGTAGAGCGTAGCGGTGCCGATGCCCAATTTTTCGGACGCCGCTTGCACGTCGCCTTTCAGCACTTCCAGCGCACGTTCGATCAAGCGCCGCTCTTCCTCTTCCAAGGTTCGGATTTCGCCTTCGGCCTGTTCGAATTGAACGGAGCCGGCGGCGGGGCCCGCGCCGGCCGCAGCGGACATGGCGAGCGGTTTGGCGGGGGGCGGTTCGGCCGCTCGGGCTTCCGGCGCTTCGGGCGGAATCGTGCCGCCCTCGGCGCGAACGGCCTGGACCAGATCGTCGGGCCAGTCGTTCAAGCGCACGAGTCCGTCCTCGCAGAGCAGCACGGCGCGTTCCATGGCGTTGCGCAGTTCGCGCACGTTGCCGGGCCAGCGATGCTGGCGCAGGACCGCCGCCGCGGCGCGGGACAGGCCGCGGAACCGTTTGCCTTGGCGAGCCGAGTATTCGAGCCCGAAGCGCTCTGCCAGACCCAACACGTCGTCCCCGCGTTCGCACAGAGCCGGCAGCGAAAGCCGGAAAACGGCGAGGCGGTAGAAAAGGTCCTCGCGGAACTGCCCCTCCGCGATGCGCGCTTTCAAATCCTGGTGCGTGGCCGAAACCACGCGTACGTCGAAGGCGGTGGCGCGCGTCGCGCCGATGCGCCGGACTTCTTTGCTCTCGAGCGCGCGCAGAAGCCTGACTTGCAGGTCCGCGCGCATGTCGCCGATCTCGTCGAGGAAGAGGGTGCCTTGGTGGGCTTGTTCGAAGCAGCCCGGGTGGGCGTTGATCGCGCCGGTGAACGAGCCCTTCTCGTGCCCGAAGAGTTCGCTTTCGAGCATGGTGTCGGGAATCGCACCGCAATTGATCGCGACGAACGGCCCCTGTGCGCGCGCGCCGCGCATATGCAGGGCGCGCGCGACGAGTTCCTTGCCGGTCCCGCTGGGGCCTTCGATCAGCACACTGATATCGCTTCGCTCCAGGGTGCGGAGCTGGTCGAAGACTTTTTGCATCGCCGGACTTTCGCCGTAGAGCCGGTCGTAGGCCGCTGCCGAGGCGCCGCGTCCTTCGAGTTCCTCGACGCGCTCCTCTAGCGCGCGAACATGCAACGCGTTGGCGACGGTGGTCAGCATGCGCGGCGCTTCGCAGGGCTTGGGCAGGAAATCGGAGGCGCCGCGTTTCATGCAGCGCACGGCCAGATCGAGCTCTTTGCTCGCCGTAAAGACCACCACTGGCAGGTGCGGCTGCGCGGCCTTAATTTTGAGCAGCACCGCCTCGCCACCCATTTCGGGAATGACGATATCGAGCAGCACCAAGTCGAACGGCTCCCGCTGGGCCCGCGCTTCGCCTTCTTCGGCGGTGGACGCTTCGGCGCAAGTGTAGCCGGCGCCTTCCAAGGTAGCGCGCGCCATGGCGCGCACCATCGGGTCGTCGTCAACGATCAGGATCTGCCGGTTGCTCATTTCAAATGTTCCGTATATTTAGCTATTAATGCCGCATCGCGAGACTTTAAACCACTGCTATAGTTTCGTCCACGGGCAACGAGTGACTCTGCCATGAAAACAGATGCAAGCGAGCGGCCGAGCGAATTGGATCCGGCGGCGCTGGCTCAACTGGAATCCGCCGGGGGCGGAGCTTTCGTGCGCACGATGCTCGGTATGTTTTTGGAACTGACGCCCGAACGTCTGGCTCAACTGAATGCTGCCTGGCGTTCTGGGAACCGGGAAGAGGCAGAACGGCATGCGCATTCGCTCAAGACCGGCGCCGCGATGCTGGGAGCGCCGGAATTACGCGCACTTGCCGAGGCCGCCGAGCGGCATGCTGCAGAGGGCCGCATGTCGGAGGCTGCGGCGTTAGGGCCGAAGATGAATGCGGTATTCCAGGCGCTGGAGCCGGTTATCAAGGAACGGATGGCGCAGTACCCAAAGGAGTGATTACGGATTGGGTGAAGGCTTGGCCCGCCTCCCCCAAGCGCCATCGATCGTCCGAATCAAGGCTTCGTATGCGTGCGCCGTTTTTGTCGCGCCCGAAACGGCATCCACCGAAATGGGGCGCGCCGGTTCGCCCGGCCTCAGCAAGCTCTTAGAAAATTCGGCTGCCGCTTCCTCGCCGAGTGCTTTTCCGTAGCGCTCCAGCGGAAGCAAGTGCCGGATACGCAAGAGCGGGCCGCCATTGGGACGGTAGGCGGCCAGGAATTGAACATCGTTGCAGACCGGGCAGCTTATGGCCCGAAACGCTTCGGCCACGTAGCCCACCATTTTTTCGCCTACCCGTACGGAGTAGAGTTGTACGGCGCCTTCGGCGATTGACTCCGGTTCTCCGAGGCTCGCCTCGGCTCCAAATACCTCACGCGCGAAGGGGAGGGGATCCGCCTCCTTCCGGCCTTTGGCCGCGCCGTGCGAAAGCATTCTCGCCAAAGCGGAATCCAAGTAACGCTCTGCGTCGCGACGCTCGCCCGTGCTGGTCAAGGCGAATGCGCCCAGAATCACGGTCAGATCGCCGGGCTTAATCTTCAGGCGCTCTTCATCCGTGCGGAGCTTGCGGTACCCTTCGGGCGTATCGATTGCGACGTACGCGGGTTTGGCGCGCGGATGCTTGGCGAAGGCGGCTTCGAGCGCGGCTTTCGCTTCGGTCCAGTGCGGATCGTCGGCCGAATAATAGACCGTGGCATCCAGCGCCGGTTCTTCGGCGCCCGCAGCCGCCGCAAGCAAGTATGCGGCAAGACTCCAACGAACGACCAACCGCATTCGTTTCATCCTCTTAGTGCGGAATGCCCAAGGCGTGCATGCGTCTGTGAATGGCATCGATGGCCTGCCGGAAGGGTTCTTCCAGGAATTTCAGGTGATCGTCGCGGTGGTGGTGGTGCGTGACCGACCCCGGTTCGTGCTGGCGGGAGCGTTCGTGGATGTAATCGATACCGCCCTTGAGCAACGTGAGCATGTAATTGGCCGCACCCTGGTCGAACATCCACCATTCGCCACCCACCGCCAGGTAGATCGGCGACGTATGGGCCATCAGATTACGCTTCCAGCCGTCGTGATGCTTTCGGCTCTCCCAATAATTCGGCCCCGCGCAGCGCGCGGCGATCCAGCAATGCTTGTCTACCTTGAGACGCTCGCGCAACGTCAAGCTTCGCACGCCTTTGGGATCTTCGGTGCGCGCCACGACCTCGCCGTTGAGCACCAATTCCAGCGACTGGAACGGGAGAATGCTGCGCGCCGACGCTTCGACTTCCACCGTGCCGCCGTTACCGGGAAGCCGGATCGTGCTCCCGATCGGCTGCCCGTTAGCCGTGAACGAGAGCAGCGGCCCGCCGCTATGGAACGTGTTTCCGCCGCGCAGCGCGCGGCACCAAGTTTCGTAGGTGAAGGGCTGGTCGTTGGGAATGTGGACGTACGTGCGATAGATCCCGACGGGCACGTCGGCGCTCATCTTGTCCGTACCGCCTACGAGCGGCAACTTGTAGCCGCAATTCAGGTAGCGGTAGTATTCCAGATGCCCGTATGGGTCCTGGCGTAAAAATTCCGCGGCGTCGGCGCGGCCGGTGGCGATCAGCGCGGCCGGTTCGCAATTGGGATTGGGAATGTGCGGAATGATCACCGTGCCGCCCTGCGCATGGCAGGCGTCGGCCCAGCGCGAGAGGGTGGTCTCCAGGTTCCCGCCCAGTTCCGCTTCGCCCGGTCCATCGCTGCACCACGGCATCACCTGCTCTTTCAAGCCCAGCAGCGTCAAGTGCCCCAGCAGATGCTGGCGGTTCTCCTGAGTCGCGTAGACGATCGTCTCGCCACCGTGATCGACGCTGGGCCGGCCCGTGAATTCCTCGGTATTCGTGAACAGGTGCCCCCACTGCGAGAGCAGCAAGTTGACGACGTTCAGGCCTTCGCCCGCGGCTTCCAGGTGTGCGCCCTGCGTACTTAGGAAGTGGACGTGCGTATCGCCGCTGAAGTAGCGCTCCTTGTTCAGGTCGGCGAATCGCTTGAGCTTCAAAACCAGCTCGGTCTGCCCGGGCTTGATTTCGATTTTTTCGCGCAGCGGCTCGTACTCGAATCCGCGCGCGACATCGACGATGACGTCGCCGCGCGGAAGCCAGCCTTCGCAGGTCCCGTCGATGTAGGCGTAACTGATCTGGCCGAGGCGCACGTCGCCGCCGATATCGACGTGCCAAGTGCCTTGATCGGAGTTGACGTGCGCGTGATGCCCGTGCGGCGCGTAGGGTATTCCGTCTTTGCTTCGAAAATGAATGCGACACGGAATCGCTTTGCCGGACTCGGCGTCCACCACCTTCGTGCGCACCCAGTTGCGACCTTCGTCCACCAGGATGAGCTGCACGCGCTTGTTGGGGCTCACGCGTTTCTTCTTTTCCAGGTCGTGCCATTTGGCCGAGCCCAGCTTTTTGCCGTCCTGCTTAACCGTCACCGTGGCCGATGGCGTGGCCGCGATTTCCACGTACGCCGGGCTGGCCTTGGCGTTGGGTTCTTCGCCCCAGCCTTTGAACGCATCGTTCAAGAATCCTTGCGCGGGGTCGCGCGGGAGCGGGTATGGGTAGGTCGCTACGCCGCGGTCGACCTCCACCTCCAGCGCGAAGGCGCGGTCCGCATCCTTCTTGTTGGGCAGCACGATCTTTACTTCCCGTTTCGCCTGCCGGACGAACGGGTGTTCGTCGAGGTGTCCCAGCGTGATCGCGCCGATGTAGAAGCGCGGCCCCGCCGCTTCTACGGTGAGGCTCGCGAGTTTCTTTTTCGGATGCGGATTGCGCCACGGCCAAAGGTAAAAGTGCTGCGGGCTGGAGCCGTAGGTTTCGGTCTGGCGGGTGCCGGCGTGGCCCCAGGGTCCCGTGTGGCGCGCGTGCAGGCCGTCGGCATGGTCGGGGTAGGCCATGAAAGCGAGTTGCCCCCACGGACAGGGCACGATTCCGATCTCGAAACGCTCGCGAACCGGTGCCCGCACGTGCGAACCGTCGGCATAGGTAAAAACGTAGGTGGCCACCAGCCGTCCAACCGGATCGCCCTGGTCGATCTTCGAATCCAGCAGGCAGTGCGCGACGATCACGGAGGCAGCCGCGCGCTTCAGGGGAATCTCCAGCCTTTCCGCGAGCGAGCCTCCGCCGAAGGCGATCAAAGCAGCGCCGGTGCGCTTGCTTCGTGCGCCGAGCAGGAAGGGGAGGCCGTGCCACGACTGCGGCCCAAGCGGAAGACGTCCGCCCGGGACGAGCTTGGCGCCTGCGTTGGCGTACCTGGAGAGATCGAGCGCGCGATAATCGGGCATGGCGGGCATCCTCGCGATAAGGGGGGCAAGGGATGCTTCAGGCTAACGCCAAGCGGCGCGCAATCCAGTCAGGGCTTGGCCGCCAGACACAGCACGCGGCCGTCCTCGGTGGCGAGGTACAACCGCCCGTTCGCGGCGGCCATGCCGTCCCAACGGACGGCGGCGGGCAAGACCATCTCGGCGAGCTGCGTGCCGTCGGCCGTGCCGTGGATGCGCAGGACGCTGCCGCCGTCCGGCTTGGGGAAGGTGTCGTAAGCGACGTAGAGGCGCGCGCCGGCTCCGGCTAGTGCGCGCAGCGTGGTGTACGAACGCTGCGGATCGTGCTGCCAGATCGGCGCGTCGGTCTTAGGCTGCCCGAAAAGCCCCAACGTCCTGTGCTTGCTCGCGAAGGTGCGCCACGCGCCGTAGACCTCGCCCGGCCGAAAGACCAGCAGGTCGCCCACGTAACCGTGCGTGGCGCCCAATTGGAATGCGCTCTTCTCGTTGGACGAATGGGGATATTGGTAGCCGGTCTGATTGGGATGGTAATACCAGATACGGCGCGACTCGGTGTGGTTGTCGCTCGCCACGGCCCGGTCGCGCACGTCCACCAGCATACCGCCTTCTGCCGCCAGGATCGGCCCCTTGGGCTGTTTGTTTTGTTCGTTGAAAAGCTGCGGCGCGGGCTTGCCTTCCGCGAGATCGAAGCCGTACTTCATCTGGCAACCGTCCCACGTACCGCCCAATCCTGTCAGGTACACGTGCTTGCCGTCGCTGCATGGGATGCCGTTGGTGAGCGGCCAAGTGTGCTTATCGCCCGAACTTCCTGCGCCCAGCGCCGTGCGCTGCCAGACGGGCTTTCCTGTTTGAAGGTTCAAGGCCAGATAGCGCAGGCCTCCGTCCAGATTGCCGTGGTGTCCGGCCGTCGCGTAGACCATTCCGTTTTCGACCAGGACGCTTCCGGCCACCGGCCACGCCGATTGCAGGCGCTCGCGCACGACGATCTTTCGTTCGTTCAAGGCCGCTAAGTAGCGCCACGCAAGCCGGCCGTCGCGGGCATCCAGCGCATACACCCAGCCGTCGGTGCAGCCGAATATCGCGTGGCCTTCCGCGAAGGTTGGCGGGCTGTCGATCGGACCGCCGGTCGTGAAGGTCCAGCGCGGCTTCCCGCTCGCCGCATCCAGCGCGATCACGCGATGCGTTTCGGGATCGGCCACGCAAACGAGCCCGTACCCGGCGCTGGGCGCCGTTGCGTGCTTGCCTACCTGGGCATCCCACGCCAGCGCGAGCGTCTCCGGAAGATCCGCGTCGATCATGCCGCCGCGCAGCGCATTGCCGCGGTAGGTCGGCCAGTCGCTGGGCTGAAGCGCCTGATTTTCGACTTGGCCATAAGCCGGTCCCGTCTCGAGGCTCCAAACCTCGGGCGTGGGCTCGTCCTTGAAACCCGGCGCATGCGAAGCGATGGCCATTTCGCCGCGGATCATCGAAGCGCACGTACACTGGTGGCGCACGAAATACGAGAGTCCGTTCACGAGGTAGACGCCGCCGAAGCTGCAAGCCGCACGCGAAAACGTATAGCCGCTCACTTTTCCGGTTTCACGTTCGATATACCCCAAGCGTCCGGCGACGATGACTTTATCGTTCGTCAGGCTCTGCCCGCAGGTGCCGCGGTATATCCCATCTTGTTTGATCTGTTTCGTGACGGCGCCGGTCTGCGGATCGAAGCCGTTCAAACCGTTCCAGAGCAGTTTTCCGTCCGACGTCAGCGTGCCGAGTCCGCCGCCTTCCGATGTGAAGCGGTACGCGCCATCGGACGCCGAGTACACCAGGAACGCGGCGGCATTGCCGGCCTTGCGCCCCACCTTTACGACCACCGCGCCATCCAAGTATTGAAGGAGGCTTAATCGAGCTACCGGATTGGCGTGCTCCGGAATCTGCGGCGTGACGCTCCACAATGGCTTGGCGTCGGCCAGGGCGTACGCGGCAAGCGTGTTGGGCTTCTCGCCGGCAAAATAGCCCGACCAGACGAAGACCTTTCCGTCGCCGATCGCGAAATCGGTTTCGCTTTGCGGCGCGGGAATTTTCCACGCCGGACTTCCGTCTTTGGTGTGTATCGCTTGAATGGCTTTCTTTGGCGCCAGTCGTAACAACAGCCCGCCGGCCGCCAGCATGGTCTCGGTCCAGCCGCCTTCCGAAGGCGCGGTCCAAACGTCATTCCCGCTCGCCAGATCGATGGCCAGCACGTTCTGGGCGAGCGGCACGTAGACGCGTTCGAGGTCGCAGACGGCGCCGGGCATCGCCCAATGCCAGGCGCGTTGCGGATGGGAAATCACCCGCCGCCAGCGCAGCAGGCCGTTGTAGGCGTCGCGGCAGGTCAGCACGCCGCCCGCCTCTTTACCCAAGCCGTCGGCGGCTTCGGGGCGGTTCATGTACAGCGCATACCCGTTCGCAGTGGTGAAGCCCGAAGCGGTCCGGCCGAAACTTCCGGCGAAATGGCGGTCGGCGATCCAACGAACCTGATCGGGCATACCGGCCAGACCATCGCGCGAACGATTGCTGCGTGCGCCGTCCTTATACGGTTGCATCCAGTCGTCCATCGCCGCCGGACGCGCGCGCTCGATCCGCACCCACGAGCCGAAGCGCTCGATCTTCAAGCCCTCCTCGGAGGGCGCCGCGGCACGCACGGTATCCGCGTCCAGCCCTTTCAGGAAAGCCAAACCCAAGGGTGCAAGTACGCGCACGATTTCGGGCACCGTGAGATTCCGCTTCGCCGCGGCGGGGAAGTCCTCGCAGACAAGGGCGTTGACCAAGCGATCGGCGTACGGCAGCCGGCCTCCGCGCCACCGCTCGCCGGAAACCGCTCCCTTTACACCGGTCAGTGCCCAAGCTTCGCGATGTGTGTCCAGTACGGCCGAATCGGCGTATAGCGCATGAACCAGATTTTTGCCCGCCAGCGCGGTCCCCGTCGCCGCATCGCGCGGTTCGATCAGCACCCATAAGCCCGTACGCACGCCGGGCGCTTCCGTCCAAGCAGCCGGCGGCTCTTCCGACCGCAGGGAGAATTGCGCCGTGGCGGCGAGCGCCAGCAAGAAAAGCACGAGGCTGCGCATGCGAAAACGCTCCTTCATGGGCGCACCGGTCCGGTACTCGAGCGGATTACCAGCTTGGCGGGCACCCGTTCCACGGAGGGCAGGCTCTTGGAGGCTCCGCGCGGAACCGGAATGCGTTGCAGCGCCATGCGCGCCGCTCGCCGTCCGACTTCCACCAATTCCAGGCTTACCGTGGTCAGCGGCGGTTGGCCGAAGCAGGCAAAGAGATCGTCGAAGCCCGCGACAGAAATATCCTGCGGCACCCGTCGGCCTCTTTCTTGAAGCGCCGAGCAAAGCCCCATCGCCAGCGCATCGTTGTAGCAGATTACGAAGGTCGCGGCGCCTAACCCGGGCAGCGCGGCGCGTGCCGCCTGACGTATGTATTCCATGCTGGAGGCCAGGTCACGAGCCCCCTGTTCGGGAGGTGCGTGCAGCCGCCGTTCAAACAGCCGCAGTCCGGACTGTTGGGCCAGCCCAGCCAACGACGCCCAACGGTCCGGCGCAATCTCCAACCTGCGCGCGTCTGCGTAGCTCAGCCAGACCGCTTCGCGATGTCCCAGTTCTCGCGCGTGCCGGATCAAGTCGCGTAATCCAGGCGTCTCGTCCAAGCTCGCGTAGGGCAGCCCGGTATTCCAGCGGTCGTCCCACAGGAGAACCATGGGAATGGACAGCGCGGAGAGATCGAATTCCCTCAGCGCATACTTTGCGCCGGGGGCGATCAGAGCATCCACGCGTCCGTCCAGCGCCAGTTCCAGGCCTCGCGCCATGATTGGATGCTGCTGCGTAGGGCCTAGAGTCAGCAAGCCTAACCCTTCGTCACGCGTTTGCAGTTCGACTCCTTCCACCAACTTGCGAAGCCAAACTTGGGCTCCTTCGTGTGGAGTAGGGGGATCCAGAAGCAACCCCAGCGCGCGGGAGCGCCCCGACTTCAGTGCCTGCGCGTGATAGTTGGCCCGGTAGCCCAGGCGGCGCGCCACTTCGAGCACTTGGCGTCGCCGCGAATCGCTCACCATGGCGCTGCTGCGCGCATGATTCAATACCTTGGAAGCAATGGTGATCGAGCATCGCGCTTCTAAGGCGATCTGCTTTAGGGTGATGCGAGAATGTTCGGCCATGGCGTTCGCTCCGTATGGTCGCTTACACGGCTGCTATTCGAGTTGCAGTAGATTAAACATTTAATTAAGCCGTATTTAACGATTAATGCTCATGTGCAGTGCGCACGCGATCGGTGGATTTTTGGCCTTCAGGAACGAGGCTCGTTCTGCCGATTCCCTCTAGGTGCACTCGGTGTTTTCGATGTGAAGCGAATCGGCTTGCCGCCGTGCCGGATGGCGACGGGACTTGGGGGTTCAGCGGTGCTTGCGAACGCATACCACGGTAAGCGCGTGTTGGTGATGGGCTTGGGGCTCTTCGGCGGCGGAGTGGGCGCGGCGCGATTCTTCGCCGAAGCCGGTGCGAAGGTCACCGTCACCGATAAGCGTCATCCCGGCGATTTGAAGCCTTCGCTCGATGCGCTGAGCGATTTGAATATCCACTATGTGCTGGGCATGCACAGCCCCGACGATTTTCGGGCCGCCGATCTAGTCGTCGTGAACCCCGGCGTGCCCATCGACAGCCCGCTGGTGACCATGGCTCGCGGCGCCGGGGCGCAGATCGAACGCGAAATCAACCTGCTCTTCAAGCTCACGCCTCATCATCCCAAACTGGGCGTCACCGGAAGCAACGGGAAGTCCACCACTACGGCCCTGTTGGGCGAGATGGTCAAGCTGGCCGATTCGCGCGCGCTGGTGGGCGGCAACATCGGCGGTTCGCTGCTGGCCGAGACGCGTGGCCTGGAGACGGGCGTCCCTCTGGTCCTTGAGCTTTCCAGCTTCATGCTCGAAGGCATGGCCGAATTGCGCGAAAGTCCGCAGGTGGCCGTTGTAACCAATCTCTCGCCCAATCACCTCGACCGTCATCGCACCGTCGAAAACTACTACGAGGCGAAGAAGGAGATTCTGAAGCACCAGGGTCCCGAAGATACCGCGGTGCTCAACGCCGAAGATCCCGAATTGGCGAAATGGGTCTCGCTGGTCAAGGGCCGGCTGATCTGGGTCAGCACCTCCTTCGAGCCCGAAGGCGATGCGGCCTTCGTCGAAGACGACCGCATGATCGTACGCATCGGCGGCGAGGAAGAAGTCGTCGGCATCGTTTCGGAACTGCGGCTGCCCGGTAAACATAACCTGTTCAATGCACTGGCTGCCAGCGCCGCTGCGCGTGCGCACGGCGTCCAGGCCTGGCAGATTGCCGAGGCGCTTGCGGCCTTCTGCGGCCTCCCGCACCGGCTCGAACTGGTCGCCCGAAGCGCCGATAACGTCGCTTTTTACAACGACTCGATCGCCACGACGCCCGAATCCGCGATCTGCGCGCTCAACTCCTTCCAAGGCGCGGTGACGCTGATCGCGGGCGGCTACGACAAGGGCAGTTCGTTCGAACAGCTTGGCGCGGCCATTGTGCGCAAAGCCCGGCGCGTGGTGCTGCTAGGCGCCACGGCGTCGCGCATCGAAGAGTCGATCACGCGCGCCTCGCGCGACGGGGGCCGGCTTCCGCAAATTCAGCGCGCGCGCAACTTGGTCGACGCCGCTCGCATCGCTCACGACGGTGCGGCGCCCGGCGAGATTGTGCTGCTCTCTCCGGCTTGCGCAAGCTTCGACCAGTTCCGCAATTTTCAAGAGCGCGGCGAACTCTTTACGCACCTCGCCCGCGCCTTCGCCGCCTCGCGCGGCGCGCGTCTGGGGTAATCGCACTTCCGGGGGGAATGCACCGTGGAATTGCTCTTTAGCGATACGTTCCTGTTGATTTTGGCCGTCACGATCCTGCTGATCGGGGCAGCCGGGTTTTGGCTTGAGCAACGCAGCGCCGCGCGGCTCCGACGCGGGTTGTATATTCTGGATGCCAAACGTCCGGCAACCAAACGCAAACGCTGATCCGCCGGGGCTTCCGCGCCCTCTCGCTTGTCACGTGCTTCCGCGGCCTTAGAGTAATGCCAGAGTCGGCCCGGGAGACGTCTGCGCGCGCATGCCCACTTCAGCCGCCGGGACATCCATAATCCGCCCTAAGACAGTTGAGGTCGACGATGCCTTCGGAGCCCTCGAGAAGGCGTTAAGCGATCTCTCGCCCGGTTCCGCACCGGGTCTTTCGGTGCTGGGGGCACTGAAAGGCACGTGGGCGGCCGTACGCAGACACTCTGTGGCGCTTAATAAGGTCGCCGGCGGAGGCGAAGCAGGCCTGTTTCTTTCCGATCACGCCGACCGGATGCTCCGCACGCTGCTCGATTTTGCCGGCGCGCGGGCGCAAATGCGCCGTGGCACGCCGGGCGTGGCTCTGCTGGCCATGGGCAGCTACGGGCGGCGGGAGATGTCGCCCTATTCGGATCTCGACGTGCTGGTCCTGTACTCCGGCTCGGCCGCTCCCGAAAGCGAGACCAAGCTCGATACGCTGCTCGGCGGCCTGATCCGTCCGTTGTGGGACGCCGGCTTTACGCTCGGCCATGCCGTGCGCACACCCGAAGAGTGCATCGCGATCATGGAAGAAGGGGTCGCCGGCGACCTGGCCCTGGAGACCGCCACGGCCTTGCTGGAGGCGCGCTTCGTCTCGGGCGATACGGTGCTCGCCAACCTCTTTTTGAAAAAAGATCTGCCCGACTTTTTCAAAGCGCGCGGGCGGCCTTTCGTCGAGGCCAAACTCGAGGAAACGTTGCAGCGCCACCGCCGTTTGGGCGCATCGATCTATCGCACGCAGCCGAACTTGAAGGAAAGCCCCGGGGCGCTGCGCGATTTCCAGCTTTCGCTATGGATCGACCGCGCCAGCCAGCTTTCGGGGCATCTGCCGCGGCTGGAGAAGCGCCCGCTGGTGAGCGAAGAGATCGTCCGCGAGGCACGCGCAGGGTACGAACGGCTTACCACCTTCCGCACCGGCCTTCACGGAGCCTGCGGGCGCAAGCAGGATGTCCTCGATTACCAGATGCAAGCCAGTCTCGCGAAGGAACTGGGTTACCCCGACACCGAAGAGTGGCGCGGCAGCGAACTGCTGCTGCGCGATTACTTCACGGCCGCCACGGCCATCCATCGCCTCGCCGATACGGTGATCCGCCGCTATCGCGAAGAACGCGCGCTGGCCGAACGTGACATCGAACAATTGCGCCGCCGGCCGCTCGACCGCAACTTCACGCGCATTGGCGACCACCTGTACATGGCCCGGCGCGACGTGTTTGCGGGGGCCGATTGGCTGGTCCCGGCGATGCAGGCATTTCACCACATGGCGCGGCTGGGCATCTCGCTGGCGCAAGAAATCCGCACCGCGATTCGCGCCCGTGTGCTCGAACTGGACGAAAAATCGCGGCGTCATCCGGAAGCCGCACGGCTGTTCGTCGAATTGCTCGGCCGGCGTGCGGGCGTGGGACGGGCGCTGCGCGGCATGCGCAACGTCGGCCTGCTGGGCGAATACCTGCCCGAATTCGGCGCCGTCCAGGGTCTGGTGATCCTCGACGTTTTTCACGACTTCACCGTCGATGAGCACACGCTCTTCGTCGTCGACTATGTCGACCGCCTGTACGCGACAGGCGATCCAGCCGACCGCTTCAAACGCGAACTCCTCGAGCGGCAGGATCGCTTGCACGTGCTGCGGCTGGCCTGTCTCTGCCACGACCTGGGCAAATCCCGCGGCGGGCCAGGGCACAGCAAGCGCGGCGCGTTGATGATTCCGCTCATCGCCGAACGCCTGGGCCTGCCCGAACGGGATACCCGCACGCTGATCTGGCTCGTCGATAATCACCTGCTCTTTTCGAAGACCAGCCTGCGGCGCGATACGGCCGATCCCAAGCTGCTGGAGGAACTCACCGAGCAAATTCGCACCCGCGAACGGCTCGATTTGCTTTACCTGCTTACCTGCGCCGATATTTCGGCGGTGGGGCAGGGGAGCTTCACACATTGGAAGGACGAACTGCTCCGCGAATTGTACAAGCGCATGGAGCTGACCCTGGAGCCGCAACCGGGCGCCGCGGAGCCGGCGCCTCATGCGCCCGGGCACTTGGAAGCCGAACTGCTGGCCGGCGCCGAGAGCGAGGGCGAACGTGAGGCGATCCGCCGGCACCTCCAGCAGGTACCCAGCCGATATTTAGTGGAAGTCAGTCTGGACGAAGCGCGCCTGCATCTGCGCCTGGTCGGGCAATTAGTGGCGCGCAAACGCGAAGCGCTCGCCGCCGTCTTGGGCGAAGGCCCGCTCGTCGATGTCTGGGTGGTCACCACCGATAAAGCCAAGCGTTTCGCGCAGATTACCGGCGCGTTCCTCGGCATGGGTGTGAACATTGTCAGCGCCGTCGCGTACACGCGGCAGGACGGTTTGATTCTCGACCAGTTCAAAGTCAGCCTGCCGCAAGACGGCGCGGTAGTGCCCGACGAAACGTTTTGGCGCAAGGTCTGCGACGAGATCGAGCGAACGCTGGAAGGGCACACCGATATCCGCGCCAAGATCGAGACCGTCCGCCGCCGCATTCCGCGCGTGCCGCAGATCACCCGTGCCATCGAACCCGAGATCAAGTTCGACAACAAGCTCTCCGAGGAGTACACGATCCTGGACATCGTTTGCGGCGACCGCATCGGGCTGCTGTACGGTCTCTCGCGCGCCTTGTCCGACTTGGGCTGCGATATTCACTTCGCCAAGGTCGATACCAACCGGGGCTTGTGCAACGCGGTCTATTACGTGCGCGAGATGAACGGCGGCAAGATCGAAGACGCCGAAAAGATTCACGTGATCCGGCTGCTGCTCAAAGCGGTCGCCAACGAGTTCCAAGCCGCGCAGCGGTGAGGGCCTCAAACGCAAGACGTAACGAGCGGCTGGCGGCACGTATGGGCAAGCGCTCTGCCTTGGCCGTGCATACGCTATACGTCTTACGTATCAAGCTTTGCTCGCACTCTGCTTGTGAACGCGGCCGACGAAGAACGGCCCGAGCGACTCCATCCATTTTCCGGTCTGCTGCGTCTTGCGCATCTCCTGCACCAGCCTCGAGAGCGGGTACAGGTCCGGCCCGACGAGCCCCAGCACGAACTCGTTGTCGTGCGTGTCGAGTCCGTAGCAGGCCAAGCGGATGTCCTGCGCGTAGCCGCATTTCCCGTAGGTGCGGCCGATCATGGCGTGCTCGAAGAGCATCTTTCCTTGCTCGGACGCCGGCAGCAGCGCGAACTCCGATTTGCGCCGCAGCGGGTACCAGACCGCCCAGGGATATTCGGGATTCAGCGCGTTGCGGCGCGGCTTGACCAGCAGCCAGTCCAGCAGATCGGGCTCGCGTCCGGCGCTGTAGGTCCGCCCGATCATGGTCATTTCAGGCTTGTGGCGCAGCTTCAAAAACGCGTCCGAGGTGAGCGCTTCGCGGAAGGTGGTGGTGAAGAGGTCCGGATCTTCGACGATTGCCAGCACTCCCACGCCGGCGGGATCGACTACGTCGCGGTAGAGCACGTACTCGACGCCGCTCTTGTCGAGCGCTCCGACGAGCGCATCCGGATTGGCGCAGCCGGTGTAGACCTGGAGCTGCAAATACAGCCGCCGGTCGCTCGCTTGCGTGACGCCCATCACCGGAGCGCCCTTTTCTCGAATGTCGCGCGGGTCGTCGGCGTAGGTCAGATCGCGGTCGGGCTGGATGTTCCAGCGCTTTGCGACATCCTCCAGCTTCAGATTCAGCGGCCACTGGTCGCCCAGCGTGCGGCCCAGGTAGCCCGGGTTGCCGCCCTTCAGGGCCATGCAGTTGCGGTTGTCGCCCAGCGCCGTCATCTCTTCGACCGTCTTGCGCGAAAGCTCCTTCGTTTTCGGCAGCGCGCCGAGTTGTTCGGCGAGTTGCTCGACGCGCGGCGCCGACGGATCGGCTTCTTGCACCAGCGTGGGAACCACGCTCTTCACCGCCGGTTGCGCAAGGCACCAGCGGCAGGCGAGTTGGAAGAGGTTCATGTCTTCCTGCTTCGCGATCTCCTCGAAGCGTACCAGCTTCGGCTGCGCAGCTTCCACCCAGCCCGCCGGGCGAAACGAGCGGTGGTCGTGGCGGCTGAGCTTCACGCCCGGCTTCAAGCCGCCCAGGAACAGCCCGCCGTAATCGACCACGCGCGTGATCACATCCACGTGGTACTTCTCGGCCGCCGGCAGCGCCAACCCGCCCGGCCACGGCTCCAATGGATTCAAGATCAGCATCGCCCAATCGATCAAGCTTCCGTATTGCTCGAAGCACTGAATCACGTCCAGCGTGAACCCGTTGGCCGGTCCCGGCGCCAGTCCCAGCAACTCGGTCTTGCCGCTCTCGCGAATCTTTTCGAGCGTGCGCCAGACGGTCTCGTGCGTGTAGCCGGTCTGGTCGGGATTGTGCAGGAAGAGCAGATCCAAGCGGTCGGTGCCCAACCGCTCCAGTTGCTTGTCGACGGCCATGTTCAGATAGTCGGCGTACTCGTTCGGACCGCGCAGTTCGGGATCGGTGAAGCGCGGATACGCCTCGTCCTCGCGCTGCCCTTCGTAGAAATCGTGCCCCACTGCGCCGATCAGGCAGTACGTATCGCGCTTGAACGGCTCCAGCGCCCGGCCCAGGAGCGTATCCGCGGCGCCGCAACCGTAGGTGTCGGCCGTCATGAACGATCGGATTCCCGCCTCGTACGAATGCCGGACAAGGTCGATGAAACGCTCCTCGCCCACATTTTCGCCGAAGCTCATGAAGCGTCCGCCGCTCCAGACCCCGAAGCACGTCATCGTCGGTTGCATGGCCCGCCCTTCCTTCTCATTCCAACCAAGGACTTGTATTTCACCGGTTACTGTTCACTGTTTACTTGCCGTTAATGCGGTCTGCCGCCCATCGCCTGCGGAGTGTACACGGGGTGTTTCGGCGGACCTGCGAGGATATCGCGCCCAAAGTTCTGCGCCGACTTGAACGCGTCCGAGGCCATGAAGGTGCGGAAATCTTCCGGCTTGTCCCAATTGCTGTAGATCATCAGGCTGTTGGGCTTCTGGACGTCCCGGTAAAGCCGGGTTTCGAGGTGTCCCTGCATCCCTTGCATCGCGGCCAGCACCTTCAGGGCGTAGTCCTCGAAGGTCTTCAGGTGCTCGGGCTTCACGTCGTAATTGAGGCCAAACGTAACCATGGGTAGAGTCCTTTCTCAGTCCAGGAAAATTAAGACAAGCACGGGAAGCGTTGTACCCCACGCTCGCGGGCGAGTCAAAAGAGGATGAGCGGGTCTGTATACAGCCCTTGGCGCGGCGAGACCGATTTCGAAACGTGCGCTTACTCGCCCTTGCGTTTGGTCCGCGGCAGGCGGGTTTTGGTGGGTGCGCGAGGTTTCTTGACCGGCTTGGATTCGTTCTCGGTTTCCTCTTTTGCCGCTTCGGCCGCCGCTTCTTCGGCGGCATGGGCGTCGCGCGCCGCCTGAAGGTCTTCGGCGCTGAAGAACGCGAGCAGGTCATCCGGAACCGGACCCGGTCCGAAGTTCGGCTTGAATTCCACCTCCAGCGCCGCGGCAAGCTCCTTGGCCTCCTCGTGAATCTCCAGCAACGCCGTCTCGTACGGCTTCAGTCGCGCCGCTTCCTCGGTGGGTATCTGCGCATACCCCTCGCGCCGCGCGAACGTCACCCCGCCGTAAGGCCGCGGTAAGACGACGCACGCATCGAGGTGCCACAGCCGCGGATCGCGCTTATCTTTCCATGATGCGCAGAGCACGTGCTCGGCTTTGCAGTGCACTTCGCGTTTGAACGGAATCCACAAAAACGTGCGCCCCGTGACGATCCGCTCGCTTTCGATGCGCATCCGGCGGCGGTCGCTGATCGTCCCGATGCCTTTAAGAATCACGACGGCGCCCGCCAGGCCCAGGACACCCGCGATGAGGTAACGCGGCGTCTCGGTCATCGCCTCCGAGCGGTACAGGAGATAGCCCGCCACCGCCAGCACCGCTCCCGCGAACGCGATGATGAAGGATACTTCGAACGGCTTGCGGTCCGTCCAGCCCTCCACGCAGCCGTTGCGTGATTCGGTCACCCGGTAAAGCGGAGGGTCTTGGGGCTCGTAACGCGGAGCCTTTTTCAAGCTCGCGACGTTTCCGCCCACCTTGACTTCGTAGGTCATTCGGCCGGCCATGAGCGTATCCTTGTATAGCTGCGTGGAACATGTTCTAGAGTTCAAGCTCCTATGTAATACCAGCCTAGTTGCCACCGTCCAGCCCTGGAGTCGGGCGCTCGCAACTGGAATCTGGAAGCGCACGCGGCACAATCGGGTCGATGAAGCACGTCCTCGTCACCGGCGCCAACGGCCACGTTGGCTACAACCTCGTTCAACTGCTCCGTGAGAAGGGTTACCGGGTCCGAGCGGGCGTACGCGATCCGCGCGACGACTCGAAAGCCGGGCGCCTTCGCGACTTGGGCGCCGAACCCGTGGCCGCCGATCTGCTCGATCCGGCTTCGCTTCGCGCGGCCATGGACGGTGTGGACGGGCTTTTTCAGGTCGCCGCGGTGTACCAGACTTATGCGCGCGACCCTGAAGCCGAGATCGTTCGCCCTACCGTCGAAGGTTCGCGCAACGCTTTGCGCGCCGCACGGGAGGCCGGCGTTAAGAAGATCGTTTACACCAGTTCCATCGCCGCCGTCGGAAGCGATGCGCCCTTCGATAAGCCGCTCACCGAGAACGATTGGAACGACGCCGCGCCCAGCCCCTACTTTCGAGCGAAGGTCCAGTCCGAACGCGAAGCTTGGGCCTTTGCGCAAGCCCACGGGCTGGATCTGGTCACCATCAACCCCGGCGCCATCATCGGCCCAGGCTTCTGGCGCCATACGCCCAGCACGCTTTCGTTCGAACTGCTGCTGCGCCGCAAGCTCCCGCTCGTCCTGCCGTTGGGTTTCTGTTTCGTGGATGTCCGCGACGTGGCCGCCGCGCACCTGCTGGCGTACGAACGCGACGACGCCCGCGGGCGGTACCTGGCCGTGGACGCATTCGTTACGATGCGGGAACTGATGGAGGTTGTGCGCGAACTGTACCCCGATCTGAAGCCGCCGCGGACCGTCGTACCGCGAGCGCTGCTGCCCGCGGTCGCGGCGCTCGACTGCCTGGGGCATACCTTTGCCGGGATGCCGCGCCAAGTCACGATGTCGATGGTTCGCGAATTGGGCGGTAAGTACCAGCGCGCCAGCAGCGCCAAACTCCGCAGTGAACTGGGCTGGCAGCCGATCGACTTCAAGCAAAGCCTGCGTGACACCATGGAATGGGTACGGGGGCAGTTTATAGATCTGACAGATACGAGAAAGGAACCGGCGCTTGGCTAGTACGTGCAACATCCTCTTCATCGGCAACAGCTACACGTTTCAGAACGATCTGCCCCGCACGCTCACCCGGCTCGTGGCCGACGACGGCGGCGATCTGCAGCTCCGCACCGAGTTCGTCGGCGCGGGCGGCTGGACCTTCGAGCAGCATTGGGAACAATCGACCACGCGCCGCGCCGCCGTCGAGCGCGGCGGATGGGATTACGTGGTGCTTCAGGAGCAGACGCGGCGTCCGTACGAGGACACGCCCAAGTTCAAAAGCTACGCCACGCGTTTCGACGCCCTGATTCGCTCCGTCGGAGCGAAAACCGTGCTCTACCTCACGTGGGCGCCTGGCAACGAACTCGATAAACAGGAGCCGCTCAACGCAGCCTACGGCAGCTTGGGGCATGAGCTGCATGCGCCGGTGATTCCCGCCGGTCCGGCCTTTGCAGCCACGCGCGCCGCGAATCATCCCGTGCGGTTGTACGGCGGCGACGGGCGGCATCCGTCCCAAGCGGGCACGTACCTCGCCGCCTGCGTGTTTTATGCCTGGCTGCGCGAACGCAGCCCCGAAGGGCGTGCGTGGCAAGTATTCGACGAAGCCGACGCATTTCAGTCCTTCGATGCCGGCGGCGCGCAACGGCTCCAGCGCACCGCATGGGAAACGTGGCAAGCATGGAAGGCGGAGCGCGGCGGCAGGCATAAAAAATAAACGCTCTCCCGTGGGCAGGGAGAGCGGAAGTTGGGCGGGCCGGGACCGTTCACAGCCGGCGTCGCAACCCCCTGCATCGCGCGCCATAGGGCGCGCCATGCCGAGCACGCTGCAGGGTTCCTTCGCCGCGCCTGATGGAAGCTCGCCTTTCCTCGCTCTTCTGTGCGCACCATCGCCCGGAAGTTTACTTTCCGTCGGAAGATAATTCCGGAGCCAGCGCGCGCACGGCTTCCTTAATCGCCTCGCCCGCCCGCACCGCCGCGGGGAGGGGGAACTCCAGCGCCGGATCGGCCTGCGGCGTGGCCACCGCGGCCGCCGGGAGCGCCGCGCTCATCGAAGCTTCGCGTGGCGGCTCGCCCACCGTCGGCGGTTCGGAAACGGGCGCCTCCGCTACGCGGGAACGCTCTTCTTGCTTCAGGCGCTCCGCTTTGCCCTGCACGCGAGCGGCGAAGCGATCCCAGGAAAAGTCATCCAAAAGATCGGCGAATTCAGCGCCGTGTTTGCGTGCCATGAGCCGTATATACCACGGCGGCGGCTCGCGAAATTCGTGGTACAGCGCCAGCCAGTAGATGAACTTTTGGAGGTTCTCGGTCTTACCGCTCAGGACCCCCGGCGCGCGCTCCAGCAGCTTATCGTCGAGGAAGCGCTTGAAGTTCCCGCTGGGGTTGTCGCGCTGCCACGTTTCGAACCATTTGAGGTTGGCGGCGCAAAACGCGCTCCAGCGCGCGTCGTCCAAGTCGTGACGCATCATCCCGTAGGCGATTCCGGGCACGTCGTATTCGCCGCCCGCGCCTACGCTGGCCGTCAACGCCCAACACAGCATCCCAGCGACGCACGATCGCATGATCCCACCGTCCTCTCGATTTCGGGAGGAGTTCCCAGCGTGCATTACCTATACGAAATAAAGCACAATAACGTTCGCGGGCGCAAGGTATTTCACCTCTTTTCCGAAACGAAACGGATCGAAATTGGGATTCGAGTCCTCATGCCCGTCCCGTAGCTTGCAGCGTTCACGGCAAGCGGTAGCTTTATCGGCTCACTCGCCACAGGAGCCCTGCCCATGCCCGCTGAACATCCGCCCGTCGTGCAGATCAGCCTCGATCTTCAAACCCTGGTCGACGCGCTGCCCACTGCCGAAGTCGCCGTACGCGCCGGCGTCGATTGGCTCGAAGTCGGAACGCCCCTGATTCTTGGAGAAGGGCTCCACGCCGTCCGTGCGCTCAAGCAGCGCTTTCCCAAGCACAAGATCGTCGCCGACCTCAAGACCATGGACGCCGGGTTCCTGGAGTGCGAGATGATGGCCGGCGCCGGCGCGGACTGCGTCGTCGTCATGTCCCGCGCGCACGACGGGACGGTCCGCGGAGCCGTCGAGGCCGGCAAAAAATTTGGCGTCAAAGTCATGGCGGACATCATGCTGGAGAAGGACTACGTCGCCGCCGCGAAACACTGCGAAGCCCTGGGCGTCGATTACATCATCCACCACATCGGCTACGACGAGCGCCACGTCGAAGTCGGCAAGAGCCCCATGACCGATCTGAAGGCCGTGGTGGACGCGGTCAAGATTCCTGTGCAAGCCGTCGGTGGATTGAGCATCGAGCAGGCGATCCAATGCCCGGCGGTCGGCGCGCCTCTCGTGGTCATCGGCGCGCCGCTGGCCGTCCAGGACCACCAGTTCGCACCCGGTCCCGAACTGGAAAAGATTCTGCGCGAAATTTGCGAGAAGGTGCATGCCTACGGCAGCAAAAAGAAGTAGCGAGGGCGCTTGTTGCGCGTGCCCATTCAACGTTACTTTTGGGTTACTAGATTCTCCTCGCCACGCACCATTTTGCTGGGCGCCTTCCCCAAATACCGCTTGCAGCATGTCGCCAAGTGCTGCGACGAACAATACCCCAACCGCTCGGCCACCGAAGTGACGGTCGCGGCGTGGTCGCGCAGCATGGTTATGGCCTTTTTGAGCCGCTCGCGGTGCGCGTATTCCATCGGCGCCATGCCCACCTCGCGCACGAAGCAGGCGTGAAAGTGGCTCACGCTCATCCCCGACAAGCCCGCCAATTCTTTTACCGTCGGCCAGGGGCGGGGGAGGCCGTCGAGAAATTCCCGCGCGCGGCGGATACCCGGCGGAACGAAGCCTTCCGCTTCGTCGCCGGCCAGCGGCAGCATGACCAGCGTCGCGAGCATCTGCTGGATCAGCGCGCGCGCGTGCACCACGTCGAGCGATCCGCAGGTACGCAGGTGTGCGAACAGCCGCTCGTAGTACGGCGTCAGCTTTTCCGCGCCGCGCAGGTGGCGATCCCTGAGCGCGTGGACGCGGCGGCATAATTCGATGGCTTCGGCGCCGGGCAAATGCAGAAAGGACCGCGCCGCGCGGGACTTCGGCTTCGGGATGCGCAGCACGATCCAATAAATCTCGCACGGATGCATCAATTCGTGCAGTCCGCCGTGCGGTTCGTCCGGCCATGTGAAGTAAACGTCGCCGCCGCGCAGCTCGTAGATGCGCTTCTGCGCCCACCACGTCACGTGGCCGCGCACGATTAAGCAGATCTCGAATTGCCCCGGATGCTCGTGACGACCCAGCGAGCCTACCTTCGTAAAGGTTGCGTGCCCTAAGTGGTAAAATTCCGGCAACGCCGCTACGCGTCCTTGCAGGGTCTGGCGTTGCGGCTTCTCGCTGTAGACCAGCGCCGGCGCCTTGGGCACGGTTCTCTGCCTCCGATGGGCACGATCCTACGGGAGCCCCGCGGCGGCGCAACCGTCGGCGTTCGTCGAAGCGGTTAGCCTTTGATCACGATATTGACCAGGCGGCCCTTCACGACGATCACTTTGACGATCGTCTTGCCGGCCAGTTCCTTGGCCACGGCCTCTTGCGCGGCCTGCTTCATCGCGTCTTCGCCAGCGTCGGCGGGCACGCTCGTTTTACCGCGCACTTTCCCGTTGACTTGAATCGCCAGTTCCAGGCTCGCGTCCTTGGTCTGTGCCTCGTCGAACGCCGGCCACGGCTCGAAGGCCAAGACTTTTTCGTGGCCCAATCGCCGCCACAATTCTTCGGCGATATGCGGTGCGAACGGCGCCAGAATCAAGACGAAGCGTTCGGCTTGCGATTTCCCCAGCTTCTCGGGCGCCTTCAGGCATTCGTTGACGAAGATCATCATCGCGCTGATGGCGGTATTGAACGCCATCCGCTCCAGGTCGTCGCCGACCTTCTTGATGGTTTTGTGCAGCGCGCGCTCCAATTCCGCGTCGCCGGTCTGGCCGTTCGACAGATTGGCGCGCAAGGCCCCCGCATTCGACTTGCTTTCGTCGTCCTCGACCACCAGCCGCCACGAACGCTGCAGGAAGCGAAAGACGCCCGGCACGTCGCGGGGGTTCCATGGCTTCGAGCCGTCCAGCGGACCGATGAACATTTCGTACAGGCGCAGCGTGTCCGCGCCGTACTCGTTTACTACGTCATCCGGATTAACGACGTTTTTCAGGCTTTTGGACATCTTGGCGGTAATCTGCTTCGCCGGTTGCCCCGTCGCCTTTACGACGAACCCTTGATCGCGTTCTTCTACCTCGTCGTTGGGAATCAAGCGTCCCGCTTCATCCTGATACGCGAACGCTGTAATCAAGCCCTGATTGAACAAGCGCTGGAAGGGTTCCTTGGTGTGCACGTGCCCCAAGTCGTACAGCACCTTATGCCAGAATCGCGCGTACAGCAGATGCAGCACCGCGTGCTCCGCGCCGCCGACGTACAGATCGACCGGCATCCAGTAATTCTCGACCTCCGGGCGCCAGCCCTTCCGGTCGTTTTTCGCGTCCAAATAGCGCAGGTAATACCAGCACGAACCCGCCCACTGCGGCATCGTATTGGTCTCGCGCCGCGCCTTCTTTTCGTTCGGCTTCAGCGCCTCGTCTGCGCGCCAGGGGCGCGTGCGCACGACCTGCCCTTGCGCGTCCACCTCGGCGGCGACGTACAGCCAGTCCTTGGCTTTGCCCAAAGGCGGGTCGAACGTCCCGGTGGGCTTGAAGTCATCCATCTCCGGCAGCCGCAGCGGCAATTCGCTTTCGGGAATTAACGTGTGCGAACCGTCTTCGAAATGCAGCACCGGAAACGGTTCGCCCCAGTAGCGCTGCCGGCTGAACAGCCAGTCGCGCAGGCGGTAATTGATCGTGCCCTTGCCTTGCCCGCGGCTTTCCAGCCACTGCGTGATCTTCTTCTTGGCCTCTGGCGTGTGCAGGCCCTCGATAGTCGGGCTGTTGAAGGCCACGCCATCGTCGGTGAAGAAGTCCGCGAACTCTTGCGGTGCCTTGCGGAAATGCGCGCGCAGCGTCTCCACGGCGTTTGAATCCATGCTTTTCGGTGCATTGGTTTTTAGCCAACCGTCCGCCGGCATCACCACCGGCACGATCGGCAGCTTGTATTGAATCGCGAACTCCGCGTCGCGCGTATCGTGGGCCGGCACCGCCATGATCGCGCCGGTCCCGTAGCCCGTCAGCACATAATCGGCGATCCAGATCGGAATCTTTGCCTTCGGATCGGACTTCTCGAAGACCGGATTGAACGCGTAGGCGCCGGTAAATACGCCCGTCTTTTCTTTGGCCAATTCGGTGCGCGCCAGATCCGATTTTTGGGCCGCCGCGCGCACGTAGGTATCCACCGCCGCCTTCTGGCCCGGCGTCGTCAGCTTCGACACCAGCGGATGTTCCGGCGCCAGAACCATGTAGGTCGCGCCGTACAGCGTGTCGGGCCGAGTCGTAAAGACGCGGATCGAACCTTCCTTCGAGTCCGCAATCTCGAAATCCACCTCCGCACCTTCGCTTTTCCCGATCCAGTTGCGCTGCTGAATCTTGATCGACTCGGGCCAGTCCAGCGCTTCCAGATCGGTCAGCAATCGTTCGGCGTATTCGGTGATCTTCAACATCCACTGCTTCATCGGGCGGCGCACGCACGGATGGTCGCCGCGCTCGCTGCGCCCGTCGATCACCTCCTCGTTCGCCAGCACCGTGCCCAGCGCTTCGCACCACCACACCGGTACTTCGGCCAGATACGCCAGGCCCTTCTTGTACAACTGCATGAAGATCCATTGCGTCCAGCGGTAGTACTCGGGGTCCGTCGTATCCACTTCGCGGTCCCAGTCGTAGGAGAACCCCAGCGCCTGGATCTGCCGCTTCATGTTCGAGATGTTGCTTTGCGTCGTGATGCGCGGGTGCACGCCTGTCTGCACCGCGTACTGTTCGGCCGGCAGCCCGTACGCGTCCCAGCCCATCGGATGCAGAACCTGAAAGCCCTTCATGCGCTTGTAGCGCGCCAGGATATCCGTCGCGGTGTAGCCTTCCGGATGTCCGACATGCAGCCCCGCGCCGCTGGGGTAGGGGAACATATCCAGAATGTAATACTTCGGCTTTTTCGGATCGAATCCGGCGTCGCCGGGATTGGGCGTCTTAAACGTCCTCTGCGAGGCCCATACTTGCTGCCAATGGGGCTCGATCTCGCGGGGCGTGTACTTGGCGGAAGGCATGGCACATCCTCATTCGGCGCACGAAACCAGTGCACGCTCGCGCCCATCCCGATGGGGGATCGCACGCGTGCCGCACACGAAGTAAGCGGAGCACTCTACCGAAAAGAGCGGACAGCGGCTAGCGCGAGAGGCTCGCGCTCGCGCGGAACGCTGCGCGAGCACGGTGGGCTCCCTTCGAGGATGCGCCCATCGAGCGGCGCTTGGAGGTGGGTGCGTGACTCATGGGGGCACTCAACCCCGCCGCCGGAGCTTTGTCAATCCGCCCGGCGAGGAATAGTCTTGACAGCGGCACGAAGATGCCGACACTAAGACCCCGCGCCGGACCTTGACGGGTCCGGCGTTGAATTTCCAAAGCGTACGTGGGGCTGTGGCGCAGCTGGGAGCGCGCCTGCATGGCATGCAGGAGGTCAGGGGTTCGAACCCCCTCAGCTCCACCATTATAATTCCATACCGGCGGGGACCATTGCGGTCCCCGTTTTCTTTTGATTAGGCGGGCGCTTGAGGCGTCTAATCGCCGGCGGCATTACCCCAAACGAACTCAGGAGGTTCACGTCATGCGTAAGGCCACGTGCTTGCTGGCGGCGGTGCTGGTCGTGGGGCTTTTTGCGCGGGAATTGCGCGCGGCGGACGAAGGCGGCGTCGCGCAATGGATGGCCGACTTCGCCGGAAACGACGCGGTCAAGCAGGAGGCCGCGGTCGAGGCCTTGCTCGAAAAGGCTGCTCAGGCCAAGCCCGCGATCGAGGAGGCGATCAAGAAGTCCGACGACGCCGGCTTGCGCGCGCGCTATCAGGGCGTGCTCGACCGCATGACGCAGGTCACCGCGACGCTCGAAACCACGCTCGGGCCGATTCACGTCAAGCTCTTCGCTGCTCAAACGCCACTCACCTGCGCCAATTTCATCAACCTGGCGCGGCGGGGATTTTACGATGGATTGGCGTTCCATCGCGTCATCGACAACTTCATGATCCAGGGCGGCTGTCCGGAGGGCAACGGCATGGGCACGCCGGGCTATTCGTTCGAGGACGAGATCGTCGCCGACCTGAAGCACGCCAAGCCCGGCACGCTCTCCATGGCCAACGCGGGCAAGTCGACCAATGGGAGCCAGTTCTTCATCACGCATATCCCGACGGGCTGGCTGGACGGGAAGCACACCGTCTTCGGCGAGGTGCTCAACAAGGCCGATATGGATGTGGTGAACCGGATTCAGAAGGGGCACAAAATCGTTCGCGTGCGCATCTTTGGGGACACCTCGGCGCTCGAGGAGCAGACCAAAGACCGCATCGCGAAGTTCAACGCGGCGCTCGACAAGAATTTCGGGCACAAGCTCAAGCCGTTGAAGTAGGTCTTACAGGATCACCTGCCGCAGCGCCGCGAAGTCCGAGACTTCGTGGCGCGGCTGCAGCGCACGCAGCGTGGCCGGATCGCCCAGACCGTAGCTGACGTAGCAGAAGGCCAGCCCGGCGTTGCGCGCGCTCTCCCCGTCGGCCGGCCCGTCGCCCACCATCAGCGCCTCTCCGCTTACCCAGCCCAGTTCCCCCAGCGCGAAGCGCAGCGGCGCCGGATCGGGCTTCAGGCCCAGCGGGTTATCGCCTCCTACCACCACCGGCAGGTAGGGCGCGAGGTGCAATTCCTTCAAGAGCGCCACGGCGCTCGAGCCGGGCTTGTTCGTCACCACGCCCATGCGGCAGCCGGCGGCGTGCAGCGCCGCCAGCGTCTCCGGCACGCCGGGGTAGGGGCGCGTCAGGTCGGCCATATGCGCGGCGTAGTGAGCCAGATAACGGGCCAGTGCCCGCTCGCGCTCGTCGGGCTGCTCAAATGCGCGTTCGATCAGCTTGTGCACCCCGTCGCCGACGAAGCGGCGCACCAGCGTGATCGGGTGCGGCGGGTGGCCGAACTCGGCGCGCGCCTTGTTTAGGGCTGCCGCAATATCGCCGACCGAATCGATCAGCGTCCCGTCGAGATCGAAAAGCACATAGGGATAGCGCATTCCTGAATGATACCGAATCTCCGCCCCAAAAACCCGGCACGCGTGCGTTTTTCGCTCTCAAGCGCCTCCTTTAGTGGGCCGATTCCTATAAGACCGGCGCTCGTGCCGAAGGCCGGGGAGATCTGCTGCTCTACGCGCCCCCACGCGAAGGAACCTAACCCCCATGCCGTCGAACCGGAAACTTCCTGTGATTCTATCTCTAGGCGCCGCCGCGCTTTGCGGGCCGTGGGCGTGGGGTGGCGAGGCCGAAGGCCGGCTCGTCGCCAGCGCCCCCAGTACGCCTATCGCGCCGGTGTACGATCGCGCGCCGCGTGAGCGGACGCCCGCCGTCCAGCCGTTGTCGGCCGCGCCGGCCGTACGCGAACCCTTTCCGGAACCGATGTGGGGGCAAGTGAGTGCCGGACAGGTCAACGTGCGCACGGGTCCAAGTACCGATTACGGCATTCTGGTGACGCTCAGCGGCGGCGACTACATCCACGCTTACGCGCGCCAAGGGGCCTGGCTCGAGATCGACTGGCCGGAAGCCTCGCCGGCCTGGATTTCCAAGGCGTTCGTGGACACGGACGGAACCGTAACGGGTGACCGGGTGCGCATTCGCGCGCGCGGGACGCTCCAGGCGCCGGTCCTGCGCGAAGCGCAACGCGGCGAACGCGTTCGCGTGCTGGGCGAGGCCGGAGATTGGCTCAAGATCGCGCCGCCCGAAAGCGCCCGCGCGTACATTCACGCCAAGTACACCGTGCTGGGCGTGCAAGGTCCGGCTTCGAGTTCCCCAGCGGCCGCGCCCGCGCCCATGGCTTCGGCCGCGCCGATTCAAGTGCTGCCGCCGGTCGAACCCGTGGCCGCTCCCGTTAACCAGCCGCCGCACCTCAACTTGACCGAATCCGCCGTGGCGGCGCTTCCGCCTATCGACGAACCGGCTCCGGCGGCGGCTTTGCCGGCCCAGCCCGAACCGGCCGAGCCTGCGGTTGCCGCGCTCGAATCGGCCGTGCCGGTGGTGGAAGCGCCCGTGGCGCGGATCGAACCTTCGCCTGCGCCGTCTGCGATTCCCGACGCGCCCGCTTCGCTCGCCGTCGCGCGCGCGGCCGCACCGGAGGTCGTCCCCGCATCCGAACCGGCCCTCGTGCCGGATCCAGCCGATCCGGTCAATCTGGTCGAAACCGCCACAACGGTTCCGGCTCCCGCGCCCAGCGCCGAAGTAGCACCGGCGGCGCCGCCGGAACCGGCCATCGCCGCAGCACCCGCACCTGAACCCCAGGCGGCCCCCGCGCCCGTCGTGGAGGCCTCCGCGCCGTTGAGCGCCCCGGTCCGCCCGCGCCCGGCACGTGATGTAGACCCCGTTTTCGGCGAACGTCTGCCCAAGCCGCGCGACGTAGCACCGGAAGAGGAAGCGAACTGGAACGCCGCGGCCGTCGAACCGGACGCGAAGCCCGATCCGAGCCTGTACGCCGAACCGGCCGAAGGCGAACGCGAAGGCGGCCTGATTCAGAAGGTGCAGGGCGCCGCATCCACCGTCGGGTCGGCCTTCAAAAGCGCCGGGCATGAAGTGGCCGAATGGACCACCGGAACCGTCTCGAACGTGACTCCGGTCGTGACCGAGAACGTCAAGAAGGGCGCGGGCGTCGTGGCCGAGAGCGGTACGTCCGCCGGGCAGACGGTGGCCGGTGGCGTGACCAGCGGCTACACGAAGACCAAGGAGTTGGTCATCGGCACTCCCAAGCGCGCGAATCCGGATGGCCCGGAAGCGCCGGTCGCCGCACAGAGCGCCGAGACGGTCCGCACCGCATCCGGCACGCTGGAAAGGATGCCGCTGGATGCCGCGAGCGGCGCGAGTTTCAAGCTGGTCAAGGACGGCGCGACGACGTGGTTCCTGATCCCCGAGCCCGGCGTGCAACTCGAAGGCTACGCCGGCCGGCGCATCGGGGTCGTCGGCTCCTCCGAAGCTGTCCCGTCGAGCGGCGCGCGGGTGATGAAAGTCAGCAGCGCGTTCACCATGGACTAAGCCTGGCTGGCCGAAGCGGCTGGGGCAGGGCCGTCGTCTTTTCCCTTCTTCCTAAGATCCTCTTTTTTCCGGTGCCGCGCGTTTCACCCATGGCGCAGCGAGCGGTTGGCTTGACGTCCGGCGTTTCGTGGCGGATAGTAGAAGGCCGCAAGCGGTACGGCGCCCCGCTTCGTAGAGACGAAGCGGGTTTTTTGTTGGGATTCGATTCCCTCGGAGCAAAGGCGGACACGGCATGAGCGGGCAAGCCCCCTCACGGCCCTTGCGAGTGGCGGTGGTTGGAGCCACCGGCATTGCGGGCCAGCAGTTTCTCGCGGCGTTGGAAAGCCATCCCTGGTTTACGCTGAAACGCTTGGCGGCCAGCGAGCGCAGCGCCGGCAAAACGTACGCGGCGGCGATCACCGACAGCGCCAGCGGCGCCACGCGCTGGTATTGCGAGAAACCGTGCTCCAAGGCCTTCCTGGGCCTCAACGTCGAGCGCGCCGACCAGTTGATCCTGGACGACATCGACCTCGTCTTCACGGCTTTGGAATCCGACGCCGCTAAGGAAGTCGAGCCACTCTACGCGAAGAAAGTGCCGGTGGTCAGCACCGCCAGCGCCTTCCGCTACGAGGAAGATGTTCCGATCTTCCTGCCCGGCGTCAATCCGGACCACGCCAAGCTGATCGAGAAGCAGCGCAAAGCGCGCGGCTTCCAGGGCTTCATCACCCCCGGCCCCAACTGCACCACGGTGGGCCTGGCCCTCAGCTTAAAGCCGCTCTTCGATGCCTTCGGGGTGCAGAACGTCCTGATGACCAGCATGCAGGCCGTCAGCGGCGCGGGGCGCAGCCCCGGCGTCCTGGCGCTGGACATCATCGACAACATCGTGCCGTACATCCCCAAGGAAGAAGAGAAGGTCGAGAAGGAGACGCGCAAGATTCTCGGCGCGCTCAAGGACGGCGCGATCCAGCCGGCGAACTTCCGCGTCTCGGCCACCTGCACGCGCGTCAACGTGATCGAAGCGCACACCGAGTGCGTCAACGTGAGCCTCGGCAAAGCGGCCAGTCTCGATGAGGTCAAGCAAGTCTGGCGGCAGAGCTACGAGGAACTCCGCGGCATGAAGCTCCCTTCGTGCCCGCAGGAATTGCTGCACTACACCGAAGAGCCCTTCCGCCCCCAGCCGCGCCTCGACCGCGACCGCGAAGGCGGCATGACCACCACCCTCGGACGGCTGCGCGAAGACAGCGTGCTGCCCCACGGGATCAAATACGTTCTGCTCAGCCACAACACCAAGATGGGCGCGGCCAAGGGCGCGATCCTCACCGCCGAATGGCTGATCGTGAAGGGCGCGATCAACGCCGGCAGCCGCTAAGCGGCCGCCGGTACAGGAACGGAGTACCCGCGGCGGGGGCGCAAGCTCCCGCCGCTTGGTTTTCAGGCTAGGCGATGGATGGGCGCGGCCGATCAGCCGCCGAAGAGGTACAGGAAGCAGTAGGTCAAAAAGCCGGCGCAGAGCACCGAGCTGACGCCCAGCACCCATAAGCCCGTGGCGCCGCGCGCCCACCGTCCCAGCTTCGACTGCGCCTGCTGAGCGGCCACGACGACATGCGCGAGGCCCGTCTTTCCGGCCGTCTTGCGCTTGCCACGCCCCCGGCGCAGCGCGAACGCCTTGCGCGTGGACGAATCGGCACTCTGCAACAGCCCCGGCGTATCGATGCGATTCCGCCGCCGCCGCGTCCGCGACGAATCCGGCTTCCCGCGCAGGTCGTTGACCGTGGAGAGCGCTTCAAACTTCGAGTCCAGCTCCGGTTCGCCCGGCAACACGTCGGGCTCCTGAGGCGTAGGTGAGTTCTGAATCATGGCCATGACGTCAACGGTTCCTAAGCGAGCAATCGCATACCATCTTACTGCACGAGTGCACCGCGCCAATACGAAACTCTGGAATCCTGTTCGGTTTCCATTTAGATAAACGCCGCACCCGTGCAAAAGTATAATAGATTCCGGATGGAATCTGTAAAGTTCGTCTGCTTATGCGGTTAAATATTTACTTCGGTGAGGTTTATTTCCACGAGGTTCCGCTTACGTCGGTCCGGGTAAGGAGGTATGTAGTGGAAAATGTTAGGTTTCCACTTGGGGTGACGATCACAAAGTCCACGTCCAACGGGAAGGTTAGGCCACCCGCTCCGGCGTTGGGAATGCCTGTGCCTGCCACATAATTGGTGGTCAGCTTGAAGGTCTTCTTCGCGTTGGCGAGTTGGAAGGACTTCAGCTCGACCGGCTTAGCGGGATCCTTGGCGTTCATCGTGAAGGTGGCTAGGGCGCCGGCCCCGGACGTCAGGATGACCGCATCGGGAATCACGATGCCCGTCGCGCCGCCCAAGTCCACAGTTACGTCGCCCGAGAGGTCCAGTGCCGCGCCGCCTGCCGGATGCAGGAAGCCGCTGAGGCTCAAAAGGTGCCCCAAGCCGTTGCGCGTGTCTTCCTTGGCGCTGCCCTTGGTGACCACGAAGAAGCCGCCGAAGGACATGTTCTTCGCGGCGGAGAACTTGCCCTTGCTGCTGACGCCCAAGCGGGACGTGACGTCGAATCGGATCAGCCCGTTCAGGTCCAGGTAGGTGATCGCGGCGCCGTTGGTAAAGCGCAAGCCTACGGCCACATCGAGTTGCTCGACGCCGGTCTGGTCGTCGGGACCGAGTTCGGCGAGGAGGTCCGCCGCTTTAAGCTGCATCAGGAACATCTTGGACTTGAGCGTCACCTGCGCCTTTATGCCCGGCACGACGCCTTTGGCCGAAGCAAAGCGCCCGGCGGCGTCGAGGATCGCCGTGGCGACGTCGGTCCCGTTCAAGGTCAGGATGGCGCGCACGCCGGCCAGATTGGCGGGCAGATCCATGGGGTTGAAGTTCCCGCGGATCATGAACGCGTCGGCGTTGGGCTTGGTGCGGCTGATCGAGAAGTTTCCGCTGCTGGCGTAGAGATCCGCATCGTCGGCTCCGCCGGCCACCGAGATCAGCAGGCTCGCGGCGACGCTTGGCACCCCTTCGTCGTCGGTGACGACCAGCGTGGCGAAGTATGCGCCGGGATCTGTATAGGTGTGGCTGATGGTGGCGGAGGCGTTGGTGGGGGACGTATTCCCGTCGCCGAAGTCCCAGGCGTAGTTGGCGATGGTGTTGGTGCGGTCGGGATCGGAAGAACCCGCGCCGCTAAAGTCGACCTCTTCGTCGTCACCAATCTCCACGGAACCGCTATTGCCGTTTCCAGTCATGACGGCCACCGGAACCCGATGAACGTAAAACTTGTTCGTGGCGGTCACGGTTCCGCCGTCGGTGGGGTTGGTGACCGTCACGCTGCGGAAGATGGTCGCGTCGGCACTGGCTGCGATGGAGACGTTGGCCGTGAGTTGGTTGGCCGCGTTGAAGGTGACGCTGTTTACCGTGATTCCGGTACCCGAAAAGCTCACCGTGGGCGTACCGCCAGAGTTGTGGAAGTTCGTGCCGTTTACGGTCAAATCTCCCGTGAAGCCTTGCAAAGCAAAGAGAGGGGCCACGGTGCTTACCGTCGGGTCAGGCCCGGCCACCAGGAAGGCGTTGTTTTTTGTGGATGAGCTACCGTCGTCGGTATTGGTAGTGGTTACGTTTCGCCAACCGATTGCCGCACCCCCGGCGACTGAAACATCGACTATCAGTTCGGTGCTGCCGGTTCGCGAGACGTTGTTGACCGTGACACCCGTGCCACTAAACGAGACCGTGTTGCCGCCGGAGTGGAAGTCCGAGCCCTCAAAGGTGAGGTCATCTGACGTGCCGCGCACGACCCGATTAGGAGTGATGGTGTCGACAATAGGGGCACTACCACTAATTACGGTAATCTCGTTGCTGAATTCGTTGGTCGTTGCGGCGGCGTTGGTAAACTTGGCGCGTACTCGGTACTGGTAAGTACCGGCTGAGGGAGTATCCGTGATGGTAAAGGTTGGATCACCTGTACTGAAGTCCTGACTGCCCGTGGAGTCGGTGAAGTCGCCTACCTTAGCGTATGAGCCGACCGGAGATCCATCTGGTTTGCGCCAAAGTTCGTAATGTTCGACGGAGGCGGCGGAATCGGTTCCCGTTCCGTCTGTCGTATCGGCGCCTGTCACGTGAAGCGAAACTTTCCGAACAAGAATGTCGGCAATGTTATTGCCTGGAGTTGGATTGCTGATCTTGGGCACGGCGCGGCTGTAGAGGACCTGCAGGAAGTACATATCATCGTTGATGGGCCGCTCCGTTCCTGAAACGGATGGAAACATTAATGCGCCACTCTCGCTCGTATGTCCCAGGTTGAGCGCATGGCAAAATTCGTGCGCGGCGGTAGCGCGAAGGACGGCGGCTGAACCAAATGCCCCTGACTCCGTATCCAATTTTACAAAGCCGTCCGTGATGTAGGTCGGATCACCGGTGCTCCAGCCACCCAGCCCAATGGTACTGCCTGATAGCGTACCCTTGCCTACGCGAATGGCCCCAGAGCCGTCGGATCGTTCTTCGACGACGATTCCACAATGATCTTCCAGAGCTTCGAATGCCGCACGGATCTGATCTTTGCAATTCGCGATGCCGAGATCGGTGCCATCTGCGATCGCGCTTAAGGATACACTACCGTTTACCGTTTCATTGCTGGTGACGAACTCGAACGTAATGAGCGTTTTCTGTCCCGGCGCGCCAGGTTCCCAGCGATCCGAAGACGAGCCTAGGAAGGAACGCTTGCCGACGCTGCGCGACCCCGGTAACCGCAGCCAATGCTTCTCCGGATCCCACCCGCAACACCCGCCCCCATGAACGTGCGGCGCGGTCGTGCCTGCTTCACCCGCATGAAGCCGGGGAGGTGCCGTTAAAACACAAAGCGCCATGCAGGCCACGATTGTGGCTGCGCAGACCCTGCGAAGCTGGATAGGCTCTATAGCCGCCGCCCGTTGCACCAATTCGATCACTAGAACTCCCACTAACCCCGCCTAACTCTACAAGGTGCATGCCCGAGGGTCAATCAACATGCGCCGTGCGTAAACCATTTTGCGAAACGCACGTGTGCTTGCTTTCGGCCTTTAAGGGACGTAACGTAACTTGTGCAGGCGCGCTCGCCCCTGCAAGTGCTTCGTGAATCCTGGCCGAGCCCCGTTTACCCCTGCCTTGACCCCCAACTCTGAGGCGTCGAGCGGGCCGCTTCTTAGGAGGAAGATCGTTCCCATGGCCGAAACCATCGCCCCGCACGGCGGCACCTTGATCAACCGGGAAGTCACCGGTGCGCAACGGCAGAGCTTGCTCGAGAAGGCCGAGAAGCTGCCCAAGATCCGGCTGCACGATTTCGAAGTCTCCGACCTCGACATGCTGGCCTGCGGCGCGCTTTCGCCCCTGCAGGGCTTCATGGGCAAGGCCGAACTCGAAGGCACGCTCGAAGCCATGCGCCTGCCCAACGGTTCGATCTGGAGCCTCCCGATCGTTTTGGCCCGCCCGAAGGATCAGGTCGGCCGCGTCGGCGCCGGCGACGAAGTGGCGCTGACCGATGCCGACGGGAACGTCCTGGCGGTCCTGCACGTCGAAGAGCAGTACGAACACGATCAGGACAAGCATGCCAAGCTGGCCTTCGGGACCGGCGACGAAGGGCATCCGGGTGTCGCGCGCATCAAGGGCCTGATGGGCAACGTCGGCCTGGGCGGCAAGGTCTCGGTCGTCAACCGCGTGAAATACAAGGACTTCAACGAGCATCGCCTCGATCCGGCGCAGACGCGCGCGAAGTTCGCCGAACTGGGCTGGAAGACGGTCGTCGCATTCCAGACGCGCAATCCGATTCACCGCGCGCACGAGTACCTCACCAAGGTGGCGCTGGAGATCGTCGACGGCCTGCTGGTGCATCCGCTGGTGGGCGACACCAAGGGCGACGACGTTCCGGCCGCGGTGCGCATGGAGTGCTACAAAGTCCTGCTCGAGAACTACTACCCCAAGAAGAGCGTGATGCTCTCGGTCTTCCCGGCGGCGATGCGCTACGGCGGGCCGCGCGAGGCGATCTTCCACGCGCTGTGCCGCAAGAACTACGGCGTCACGCACTTCATCGTCGGCCGCGACCATGCCGGCGTGAAAGACCGCGAAGGGAAGTCGTACTACGGCGACTACGACGCGCAGAACATCTTCGAACGCTTCAAGCCCGAAGAGCTGGGCATCCAGATCTTCAAGTTCGAGCACACCTACTTCGACAAGCGCACGGGCGGGATGGTCAGCTTCAAGACCGCGCCGGCCAACGCCGAAGCGGTGAGCGTCAGCGGCACGAAGCTGCGCGAGATGCTGCAGAAGGGCGAAATTCCGCCGCCCGAGGTGACGCGGCCGGAAGTCGCTCAGGTCCTGATCAAGGCCATGCGCGCCAAGTAAGCGTGCGGTTGTTACGAAGAGGTATCCGACGAGGCGCGCCCTGCAAGGCGCGCCTCGTTTGCTTGCAGGGAGCCCGAATTTCTGCGGTCGAGCGGCGGGATTCGCGCGTCTACAATACGATGCGTATGCGGAACTCCACACGGCACGGGCAGGGTTTCGGGCGAGCGGCGCTCCGGACGGGGCTCTTGGCCTGCGCGCTGGCCGCCGCCGCACCGGCCGGCGCCGGCGAAGCTTCCGGCGACAGGCCGGCGGCGGCCGCCGCTTCCCCCGAGGTGCGCGCCAAGGCGCTGGTCGAGCAACTGGGCGATCCGCGCTTCGGGCCGCGTTCGCAGGCCTACGACGAACTGCTGCGCATGGGGCGCGCACCCGAAGGGCGCGCTGTTTTGGAACCGCTCACCGTGGCGCTGAACCACGCCGACCCGGAAGTTCGCACGCGCGCCGCCGAAATCCTCATCGAACTGCGCGGGCGCGGCTTCATCGGCATCCAGCTCAACGAGGACTGGGGTGGGGAGCAGGTCGCCGACTATACCGAGATCGACGAAGAGAACGGCCAATTGGCGCCGCCCGTGCCGGCCGAAGAACCCAAGCCCGGCGCGCCGCGCCCGTTCCTGCCCGCTCCGATCGTGCAAGTGGCCACCGTCGTGCGCGGGCAGAACCTGCCCGGCGAAAAGGCGGGCATTCAGGACGGCGACAAGATCCTGGCCGTCAACGGCCGGCCCACGCGCGGGATGTACGATCTGATGCGCGAAGTGATCTTCGCCGGCCCCGGCACGCGCATTCCGGTGCAGATCGAACGCGGCGGCAAGAAGCAACTGGTGACGGTGGATTTGGCCCGCAATCCCGAAGACGCGGCTCCGCCGATCGACCTGCGCAAGCCCGAATCGCTACCTGTGCCCGCGGCCAAAACGGAGCCCGACGTGCAGCCCGACGATGGCAATAAATAACAGAGCGGCCATTTCCGGCTCGGAAATGGCCCCTGTCAACCCCTCGAAGATTCGGTGAATCGAAGCGTTATCCGAAGACCGTCGCCGTCCGGCCGCGGCTGCGGCGGCGGTTCAGCACCTTCCGGCCGCTCTTCGTCCGCTTGCGGGCGAGGAAGCCCGAGACCCGGCGCTTCTTGAGGCGAGACCTGCGTTCGTTCGTCTTCATTGCTGCCACTCCTTGCCGAACCACCGTCTCCGTCGGCTCGGCCGACCGGAAAGCGAGGCATTATGCGCCCTCGCTTTATTACGTCAAGTCTATCTCCACAAGTCCTTTACCCGAACCCGCGCTTCTCCTGAGCCAGCCGCACCTTCCGTGTTTGCCGGGCGGAGCGGAATCCCCGATAGTGGGGGGCGCTTGAGAAGTCTATTCGAGAACTTGCCGCGGCGGCGGATCGTCCGCCGAAGGCCCCCTGGAGTCGCTGCGCCCGCATGTCCGGCCGCCTGCCTTATCTTGCCGAAGGCGCCTGCATTGCGGTGCTGGCGAGTTTCCTGTTCGCCTACGGGATGGACCAGCGCGACCTGCTCCGCGCCAGCGAAGGCCGCGTTGCGCGCGCCGCGCAGGAAATGCTCGACCGAGGCGAATGGGTGCTCCCGTACCTGAACGGGGAGCCGCGGATCAAGAAGCCGCCGCTGGCCTCGTGGGCGGTGATGCTCTGGGCGTTGGCCTTCGAAGGCGGCGTCGTGACGGAACGCGCAGCCTTTGCGCCTTCGGTCCTGGCAGGCGTACTAAGCGTGCTCCTGATTTACGCTTGGCGGGCCCGTTTGCGATCCGGCGATGCGCAAGCCGACCGGTCCGCCGGGTTCCTCGCCGCGCTGGTATTGGCCGGATCGCTGGGCTTCCTGGGACAGGCGCGGCAGGCCGATCTCGACATCTGGCTCGCGCTTTTTACCGTGCTGGCCTTCTGGGCTTGGGAACGCTACCGCCTCGAAGGTGCATCCGGCGCGCTGGCGGTCTTTTACCTCGCGCTGGCGCTGGGCTTTCTGACCAAGGGCCACGTGATCCTGGTCACGGTAGTACCGCCCCTCCTGATCTGGCGCTTTATGGAAGCCCGGCGCGGCACGCCGGAGCCTTCGGCTGCTCGTCCGTGGCGCTGGCACGCCATCGGCATCGCACTCTTCTTATTGCTGGTGCTGGGGTGGGGGATTCCCTTCTTGCAGCGCAGCGGCCTGACGTGGGAAGGCTTCCGAAAAGAGGGGCTGGACCGTTTTGACGCCGAGACGTCGCACCAGGAAGCGCCGTACTGGTACCTTGCCAACGTACCGCTCTGGATGGCGCCGTGGATCGCCTGGCTTCCCTTCGCGATAGCTTGGCAGCTCAAGAAGCCCGCCGATGCGCTCGACCCGCGGCGGCGGCTGTGGTGGCTGTGGTTCGGCGTGAATCTGGTGCTCTGGTCGTGCCTCACCGGAAAGCAACGCCACTACGCGATCCCTTGGCTGGTACCGCTGGCGCTCTTGATCGGGGACGGCGTTGTGGGCTTTCTGCGCGCTTACGCCGCCGGCGAACGCCGCACCGACCTGAACGCCGGGCGCGGGTCCGCGATCGGCCTTGGCTTGCTGCTGGCGTTCGGAGCCTTGGGCTTGGCCGGTTGGGCGCAACACAAGTTGGACGCGGGCGCCTGGGTCTGGATTTTTGCGGGCATCGGCGCCGTGAGCTTTCTGCTGGGCGCCCTCAAGGCCGCCCGCGTCACCCCGGACGCCTGCCGCGACGGAGTCTGTCCGCGCATCTGCTGGATGGCTTGGTGGGGCGGCGTGCTGGCGGTTGCCGCGCTGTATACGCAAACCTTCGAGCGCGCCGATAACGCGGCGCAGACCGAGGCCGGATTCTGCCTGAGCGTACGCGCCGCGGTTCCGCCGGATGCGCCGCTGTACGACACCGGGCTGGGCCGGCCACACCTGCTGTTTTATCTGGGCCGCAATGTCGGATCTGTCGAGAACGAGCCGGAAGCGGTGCTGAAGATCCTGCGCTCCGAACCGCGCGCGTACCTGCTGCTCACCGCGGGGCTGCTGGAGAAACTGCCTCCCGGCGCCTATGTGGAAGCCATTCCGAGCGAACCGCGCAGCGAGCGGCACCGCTACGGCGCCTGCCTGATACGAGGAGCGCCGGCCGCAAGCCCGCCGGAGTAGCGCGCTCCCGCACGCACTTTCATCCCTAGGACCTGCGGGTATAACTCGGACCACTATTCACCCAATGCGAAGGACACGACCGCATGGCCGAGATTCAACCTCCGAAGGCGTCCGCCGCTGCAACCCCTCCGACTTCTCAAGACGACTTGGCGCTCGTCGAGACGCTGCGCAAGGGCCACACCGCGCTGACGCAGGAGATCGGGAAGGTCATTGTCGGCCAGAAGGACGTGGTCGATCAGATCCTGATCGCGCTCTTCTGCCGCGGCCACGCGTTGATGGTGGGCGTCCCGGGCCTGGCGAAGACGCTGATGGTCCGCACGCTCGCGCAAATCCTCGACCTGAGCTTCAACCGGGTGCAGTTCACGCCCGACCTGATGCCCAGCGACATCGTGGGCACCGAAGTGATCGAAGAAGACCGCGCGACGGGACAGCGCAGCTTCCGCTTCATCCGCGGGCCGGTCTTCGCGAACATGATCCTCGCCGACGAAATCAACCGCACGCCGCCCAAGACGCAGGCGGCACTGCTGGAAGCGATGGAAGAACACCGCGTCACCGCCGGCGGCGAGACGCACGAACTGCCCAAGCCCTTCTTCGTGCTGGCCACGCAGAACCCCATCGAGCAGGAAGGAACCTACGCGCTGCCCGAAGCGCAGCTCGACCGCTTCATGTTCGAGATCAAGATCGAGTATCCATCGAAGCAGGAAGAAGTGGAGATCGTGCGCCAGACGACGGCGCTGCGCGACACGAAGCTCGAACCGGTGCTCACGGCCCACCAAGTCCTGGAAGTTCAGAAAGTAGTGCGCAAGATTCCGGTGGGCGAAGCGGTCCTGCAGTACGCGGTGAACCTGGCCAGCGCCAGCCGCCCGCAAGGCGCCGACGCTCCGGCTTTCATCAAGGAATGGGTGCGCTACGGGGCCGGCCCGCGCGCGAGCCAGTTCCTGATCCTGGGCGCGAAGGCGCGCGCGGCGATCCGCGGAAACTTCTCCGCCAGCATCGCCGACGTGCAAGCCGTGGCCCCGGTGGTCCTGCGCCACCGCGTGGTGACGAACTTCCACGCCGAATCGGAAGGCATTACCAGCGACGAAATCGTACGCCGTCTTCTGGAGCACGTGAAGGGGGCTTGACCGGTCGTTCCGCATGCCTTCGAAGCCCGTTGGGCAAGAGTCTGCTGTGAGCCGTACGCCGTTTGCCGATCGCTGCTCCAACCCCGAGAGACCGACCATGGACCATCCCGAACGCCCGCACGCCCCCGATGTCGCCGAACGCGAAAGCGTAGACGACGGTTTTAGCGCCGGCTGGGGTCTGCAGATGCAGCCTTCGGTGAAGTACTGGCTCGATTGCCACACGCACATGTCGGAAAAACGCGCGCCGGACATTTTGGAGTCCGTCGCCCACTGGCACGGTCCGATGTGGGGCCATCGCTTGCGCCGCCACGTCGCGGTGGACGGCTACCCCGACCGTGCCGATGCGCTCGCCGCCGCCGCGAAAGCCGACGACCGTTTTCTGTGGCTGTGCCGCATGCGCTTCGATGCGCCGGACGTGAAGCACCTCGAACGCTGCAAGGACTTGGGCGCGGTGGGCCTGAAGCTCCACAACGCGCCGTTGATCGAGAGCGGCGCCGAACGGCGCAGCGTCCTCTCCGACGAGTGGCAGCGCGTGTACCGGCGCGCGGGCGAACTGGGCCTCCCGGTGCTCTGGCACGTCACGCAGCGCCACACGGCCTCGCCCTACACCGGGGGCGGGCTGCATTCGTACTGGAAGGTCGGCTGGCCCAACGGCGTGAAGTACACGAACGAGGATCTGCTGAGCGATTTCGAAGAGGCGGTGGCGGCGCATCGCAAGACCACCTTCATCGGCGCGCACCAGCTCCATATCGGCCCCAAGCGCATGGCGGCGCTTTTCGCCAAGCATCCCAACTTGGTGGTGGACACGTCCATCGGCTGTTTCGTCGCGGCGGACGACACCATGTACGACGAAGACCGCGCGGTCTGGCGCGCCTTCTTCATCGAGCACGCCGACCGGTTGCTTTTCGGAACCGACGTGGTGGTGAGTCTGGCTTCCTCGAAGTGCGAACTGCTGCGGCAGCACTTCCTGGGGCACACGCGCTTCATCAAGCAGTTGCGCCTGCCTCAAGAGGTGCTGACGAAAGTCGCGCACGCGAATTTCGAGCGCGTGGCGGGGATTGCGGAGACGGCGAACCTCTTCGAGTGGGGCGCGCTGCGGCCGTAGGCCGAGGCTTGCGCTATAAAAAGCGGTTCAGGTACGCCAGGCTTTCCGGATCGAGCTTGGTCATGTCGTGGATCTCGTAGCGGTTGCCGTGAACGTCGATGAGCATGACGCGGTTGTGGAGCTGCACCTGGATCTGTTCGTAGATGTCGTTCATCTCGAACTCCACGATGCCGCGGTCGGTTTCGACGATCCACTGCACCAGCCAGCGGCGGTCGCGGACTTCCACGATGCGCTTGACCTTGGGCACGACGTAGCCGCGCCCCAGCGCTTCTTCGACAGCCTTGCGCGCCGAGTCCGAAAGCTGCTTAGAGTCTTCCAATATACCGATCACTTCGCCCCGTCCGCCGTCGGGCTTGCCTTCGAAGAACTGGATAAACCGCTGCGGATCGCTGTGCGGAAACGCGTACGCCGCGTAGACGCGCAGAAAACTTTTCTCGCCTTCGATGGTCATCCGCACCGGCGCCGTTCCACCGGGCCATTTGAACGACAGTTTGGCCGCGTCGAGCCAGTTGACGGTCTCGGCCTTGACCTTGGACTTGGCGTCAACGGGCTTCTCGCCGCTCGCGAGCGCCTCGGCGTCTTCGGGTCGAGCCACCATCTCAGTGCCCTCCGATCGCGATGGTCCGGCTCCACTCGGTCTGGATCTCGACGAGTTTCTTGTACTCGCCGTTCTCCTTGGCCATCAGTTCGAGGTGCGTGCCCTCTTCGGCGACGCGCCCGTCCTTGACCACCACCAGCCGGTCGGCGTGCCGCAGTGTGCTCAGCCGGTGCGCGATGGCGATGGTCGTGCGGCCCTTGACCAGATTCGAGAGCGCCAACTGGATCTTCGCTTCGGTGATCGTGTCCACGCTGCTGGTCGCTTCGTCCAGGATCAGGATTCTCGGATTGTGCAGGATCGCCCGCGCGATCGAGATGCGCTGGCGCTCGCCGCCCGAAAGGCGCTGCCCGCGCTCGCCCACCACCGTGTCGTAGCCGTCGGGCAGTTTCATGATGTACTCGTGCGCATTGGCCGCCACCGCCGCCTCGATCACTTCCTTGCGCGTGGCCTCGGGGCGCGCGTACGCGATGTTCTCGGCGATCGTTCCGCTGAACAGGAACGTGTCCTGCAGGACGAAGCCAAGCTGGCGGCGCAGGTCGCTGACGCGGATTTCCTTGACGTTCACGCCGTCGACCAGAATCTCGCCTTCGTCGCAGTCGTACAACCGTCCAATCAGATTGATCAACGTGCTCTTGCCCGCGCCGCTGGAACCCACCAATCCGATCATCTCGCCGGGCTTCAGGTCCAGGCTCAGTCCCTTGAGCACCTGCGTATGTTTCTCGTAGCCGAAGACAACCTGCTTGAGTTCGATGTGCCCCTGGATATTCGGCATGGGGCGCGCCGCCGACTCGTCCTTGATCTCCGGCTCCGTATCGAGAATCTCGAAGACGCGCGCGGCGGCCGTCAGGCTGCGTGTGAACCAGTCGTTCAGCCGCGAGAGCAGTTGAAGCGGGCCGTAAATCATGCCCAGATAGCTGACGTAGGCCATCAGGCCGCCGAGCGTCAGGCGTCCGCCGTATACTTCGAAGGCTCCGAAGTACCAGACCAGCAGCGTCGAAGACTGCACGACCAGGTTCAGGAGTGGGATGACCGTCTGCCAGGTGGTCTCGGCGTCGATCATATGGTCCCGCGCGGTGCCCGATTTGCGCTCGAAGCGCTCGACCTCGTCGTTTTCGCGCCCAAAGGCTTTGATCACGCGAGCGCCCGAAAGCGCGTCGTTCAGGTACGCCGAGACGGCCGACATGCTGGAATACGCGAGCCGCCAGCGCCGGTGCAGGTAGCGCCAGACAAAGCCCGAGATAATCACCACCAGCGGCGCGGGCACCAGCACCAGGAATCCCAAGAACGGATTCATGATCAAGAGGGTCGCCGAAACGCCCACGATCACGAGAATGTTCACGACCGTGTACTGAATCCCTTCCGTCAGGAAACCCTGCATCTGGCGCGCGTCGCTGTTGATCCGGCTCATCAGAGCGCCGGTCTGGTGCTTGGTAAAGAAACTCATGGAGAGTTGCTGCAAGTGGTTGAATGCCTGTTGTTGGATGCGGGTGGTGATATGGCTGCCCACCCACACGCCCAAGCGCGCCTGGAACATGCCCGTCGCATGCCGCAGCAGCATCACCAAGCCCATCAGCACGACCATCATGAGCATCAAGCCGCTGCGCGAATCGCTGATCAGCGCGCGGTCCACGACGATACGCATGATTTGCGGCGGAACGAGATTCAGGAGCATCTCGAAGATCATCAGGCCGCCCATGGCGGCGATCTGCTTCTTGTACGGGCCGGCGAACTTGAGGATCCGCAGCATGGTATTGCCGCGTTTGATGCAGAAGGGGCAGACTTTCGAATTTTTCGGGTACGCGCGGCCGCATTCGCCGCAGAGAAGATCGCGTTGCTTGGCGAGCAGTTCGTCGAAGTTGAGCACCGGCGGCGCGGAGGTTTTCTCCGGCTTTGCTTCGGGCTCCGTCGGCTTGCCTTCTTCGGCCGCGCGCTTGGCCGCTTCGCGCTTCTTCTTTTCTTCGCGCTTGGGGGCGACGAACTTATCGATCTGCCCCGCGATGCCGCCAAACAGCGAGGCTTGACCGCTGTCGTAGCGCAGCACTTCCTCGGGTTGGCCGGCTACGTCGAGGATCAGCACCCCGCCGCCCGTTACGCTTTGCGAGCGCGCGCCCATCACGTGGTTCAGCGGAGCGGTCCAAGCCACTTGCGCCGGATGACCGTTGCGGACCACCACCGCGATCTGCTCGGTCCCCACCGCCAGCCAGCATTCGCCGAAGCGGCCGTCCAAGCGCATCTTGCTTTGCACGCAAATCTGACACGAAGGCGGGCGCAGGCCGTGGCTAGCCAGCGTTCGGGCGACATCCTCGGGCACGCGCTGCAAGCTGACCGTGCGCCACTCGGAGGCCGGTTCGGGGGGCGTATCCTTCTTTAAGATCAAATGCAGCAACCTCTGTTCTGCGGCTAGCCGACTCGACCAAGAAGCGTGGGTTCGCTCTGATATCGAATCCCTAACTAACCCGGTGCCATAAAGAAAATCAACCGGGATAATCTAAAGGGGTCACATTTCTTGACTTAGAGAAGTTTACAAAGACATATTAGCCCGCACAGGAGCAGACCTCTTATGGTGCAGGCGGAGGAGCGGGAGCTTTTTGAGCGGCTAAAAACTCAACCATTTCCAGCAGCTCTTTGACTTTAAGTTCGCCTTGGTACTCCGGCATGCGGGACTTTCCGTCCACCGTGTATAGGCCGTCGCCTTGCGCCAGTTGAGCGTTGGGGTTTACGATCGATTCGATCAGGCGTTCCCGATCCAGGCGCGCGCCCACGCCCGTCAGCTCCGGACCGAACTGCGGACTGATCGTCGCGGGCAGGTCGTCAACGCCTTGCAGTACGTGGCATAGAAAACACTGCTGCTTGATATAGACCGCCTTGCCGCGTTCGGCGGCTTCGGTACGCGCGGCGCCTTCGGAGGGCCACGGCCAAGCCGGCGGCGCGGATCCGGGCTCGGCGCCGTGCAGCCTGGACTTGCCCCGCTTAACCATCGCATATTGGCCGAGGTAATAGCCCACGCCCATTCCGACGAGGACCATGAAGAACGTGATCGCGCGCGCAAGATTATTCATCGCGCAACGATGCTAAAACCTCGCGCCGCGCTTCTCAACCTACTGCGCGGCCACCGGCGACGCCGCATGCTTGCCGCAGAGTTTGATCTTTTCGGCCGCTTCGTCGAGTTGCTGCTCGGTCCAGTCCAGTCCGATGCCGATCGAAACCGTGCGCGAGAGATGCTCCAGCGTCCGCGGCAGCGCGTCGACCGTGTAGGCCTGCGCTTTCCCCGCTTCCGTCGTCGCCAGCGGATCGCGCCCAGGATGAAACGCACCGCGGCGCTTGATGAGCGGCTCCCAGTTCGAGTAAACGTGGCGTCCGCTGTCGTAGGGAAGTCCTGCGCTCAGTTGCCGCTTGGCGGCTTCCGCCGCGAAGGCTTGTGCCTGCGCGCGGTTCTCGAGCCGAAGAAACATGGCCGTACCGGCGAAGCCGGCGAGGTCGTGAACAGGAGCGAATTCGAACGTCGCGGGCCGGCCCAGCCGTTCGCGCAGACCGTGATTGCGCGCGCGCAGCCGGCTCAGGATGCCTTCCAGCCGCTTCAACTGGACGCGCATCACCGCCGCGCGCATCTCGTCGAAGCGATAGTTCTCGCCGGCGAAGACGGGGACTTTCAGTTCCGGCGCGTCGTCGCGCCACGCCGTGCCCGTGTCGTGCTGGATGCGCGCGCGTTGCCAGACCTTCTCGTCGCTCGTCACCATCGCGCCGCCTTCGCCGCAGGTGAGTATCTTGTAGAAGTTGAAGCTGTACGCGCCGGCGCGGCCCCACGTGCCCGTGCGCTTGCCGCGGTAGCTTCCGCCCACGCACTGGCACGCGTCCTCGATCACCATCGCGTTCCGTTCGCTCGCGATCTTCAGGATCGGCTCCAGGTCCGCCACGTGCCCCATCATATGCACGGGCACGATGGCTTTCGTGCGCGGGCCGATCTTGCGCGCCACATCCAGCGGATCGAGCATCAGGCCCGCGTCCACTTCGGTAAGCACCGGAACCGCACCGATGTTCAGCACCGCCAGCGCAGTGGCCATGAACGTGTAGCCCGGCACCAGGACCTCGTCGCCGGGCTCGACTCCCGCGCCGACCAGCGCGCAGATCAGCGCCGACGTGCCGCTGTTGACGGCCAGCGTGTGCTTCGCGCCCATATGCGCGCCGAGTTCGCGCTCGAAGTGGTCCGTCTCCGTGGGCTTTTCGGGCGTGCCCCCGAAGCGGAAAAGCTTCTTACCGCGAATCAACCGCGCCAGCGCCTCGATCTCTTCTTCGCCGATCTCGTACATGGTCGTGTTCCTCTCGGGTGCCGCTCGTGGTTCAATCCAACGTTCTCACCGTCACGCATATCCCCGCACGCCCGCCTGCCGGTACAGCCCGCAGGTGCGCGCCACTTCCGATTCCAGTTCCACCGCGCCGATCTCGCGCGCCATCGCACCGATCGACTGCGCCGGGTCGTTCGACCAGTACAGATGGCAGCCTTCGTCGAAATGGCAGCGGTAACCTACGCGCGCGCCGAAGCGCTGCTTGAAGCCGTCGCCGTCTTCGCCGGGCCGCCCGGCCCACGAGACAATCCGCGCGTAGCTCAAATCGAGTTCGTGGACCACCGTGGGCTGTTCATCGGGCGCCTGCGCGGCGATGTGACCCGTCGGGTCGATCACGTGCGCCGTGCGCCCCCAGGTGGCCGAGACGATGTAGTAGCGGTGCCAGTGCGCGCGGGCGAGCGCGTGAACCGTGCCCGGACGGAAGGTCGGCCAGACCACCAGTTCCGCGCCTTGCCGCGCCAGGTCCTGCCAGCCGATATCGAAGAGATCGTCGAAGCAGATCTGCAAACCCAGCTTTCCGAAATCGCACGAAAAGACCGGAACTTCGGCGCCCGGAACGGTTCCTTGTTCGAACGTCTCTTCGTCTTTTCGCACGGCCAGGTGCCGCTTGCGGTACAGGCCTTCGAGTTCCCCGTTGCGCCCGATCAGCAGCGCCGCGTTGGAGACGCGATCTTCTTCTTGCAGGATCAGCGGCAGCACGGCGTAGCTGTTCAGCTTCCGCGCCGCGTTCGAAAAGGCTTCGCGGACGGCGCCCGAATAGGGGAGCGCCCGCGCCGCCGCATCGCCTTCCATGCCGCCGGTGACGCACATCTCCGGCAGCACCGCCAGGTCCACGCCGCGCCCGTATGCGTGGCGGGCTTCGCCGTCCATTCGCTCCAGCAGTCCGGTCAACTGCTTCAGCCGCTCATCCACGCCGGGGTACGCGCCCCAGAAGCTGCGGTGCGAGGTCCCCACGATCACCTTCCGCGGCGGCAGGTGCGACGTCGTGGGACTGCGCGGCCAGTCGCTGGCGTCGGGCTGGGACTTGGATGCAGGCATCGCCGGTCCTCCTCGTGCGGGATTCTTATTTCACCGCCAACTTGGCTTCGGCCGCCTTGGCCCACGGGCTGCCCGCGAATTTGCTCATGACTTGCTTAAGGATTTCCTGCGCCCGCGCCGTGTCGCCGGCCATGCGCACGTACTCGGCCATGTAATAACCGTCCTGAGCTTCGAGTTCCTTCTGGTCCATCTTGAGGAAGCGCTCGCGCGCGGGAATCGTGCCCGCCATGGGCTTGCAGTCCGGGCCGATGGGCGGCCAGGCCAGATTGCCGAAGAAGGCCGGCTTGGACTTCAGGTACAGCGACGGAGGAAGCTCCTTGGACGCGATCTTGGGATCCCACTGCGTCTGCTTCGAGATGGAATCGTAGTTCCCGTGCCGCAGCAGCGTCTGCGCGACCTGTGGATCGTCGTCCGTCGTGCCGCTGGGGTTCTTGCTGCCCAAGCGGTAGATGATCGGTTTGCCCAGGTTGTACCCCTGCACTTCGCCCTCCAGGCCCTCGAGCCCGAAGACGTTGCCGATCGCGTTCGTGTAGCGGTTGAACGCGTCCACGCGCAGGCCGATCCGCGCCATCATCGGCGTTCCGTCCAGCTTGCGGACGTCCAGATCGGCATAGTTGCGGAATATCGTGTTGTGGCTCGAAGAGCCCCAGTAGTTGTCCATGCTGATCGAAGAGACGTGATTCCCTTCGACCAGGTTCATGTACGGATGCGCGCCGTGGAAGCTGATGTCGTTGTGCGCCCAGTCGGTGTCGGGGAAATCGCGGCCCCAGCAGCGCTCCGAGAAGTTGTACGCCACCACGTTGCCCGGGCCCGCGCATTCCAGCATGTATCCGGCGTTGGTGCTGAAGCTGACGTTGTTCTCCACCAGCGTGTCGGTGCTGTGCGCGAAGACCCAGACGCCGTAGCCGTGGCCCGCGCCGTAGCCGTGGGCGTGGTGGAAGTAGCTGTCGCGCACCTCGCAGCCCAGGCAATTCTGCATCGAGACATGCCCCGCGTACCAGCCGCGCGCGGATTCGATGTTCTTCACCCAACAGTGGATCCCGTTCCAGATCTTGATCGTCGAGCTGTTGTCCTTGCGTTTATGCAGCGTCTCGAGGTACAGATCCTCGACGCCCGTGAACGAGATCGTCTTATCGGTGGTCCGAATCGCCTCCGGGGCGAACTCGGCCTTGAACTCGTGGTACAGCGGGCGGCTTAAAGTCACCTCGTTGCCATTCTTGGCCGTCACCTGGACCAGTTGCGCCATGGCGCGCTCGCCTTTGTCTCGTCCGGCCCACCCGCACACGCCGCCGGCGCCCGCCACGCTCGCGATGGCCGGGTCGTTCTTCTGATCGATCTTCAGCACATCGCCGACTTTGATGCGAGCGGTGTCCGCCAGTGTGAGCTGGGTTGAGCCTTTCGTGTGGCCTTTCAGAATCTTCGTCGGTATCGCGTTGTCGAAATTGCAGATGCCGATCGTGTGCTTCTCGGTGGCCTCGTTGATCAGACGCGTCTTGTCCGGACCTTCCCCGCGCAGGACCACGCCGCTCTTGGCGAGATTCAGTATCGCCGTGAGCCGGTAGGTTCCGGCCGGAATCAGCACCGCATGCTTCTCGGGGCACGCGTCGATCGCTTTCTGGATCGCCGCCGTATCGTCTGCTTTGCCGTCGCCCACGGCGCCGTAGGCCGCGTCCTTCACGCTGGCGAAGACCGGATAATGCGGGATGCCACCCGGCACTCCGGGGCTCCATGGGATGCAACGGTCCTCGGGCAGCAGCCCGGATTCCGCGGCCGCCGGCCGTTGCCACGCCGTCAGCGCGGCCATGCACAGGCCGGCGATGAGCACCGTACGATGTCCTTGAGCTTGCATAGTGTGCCCCTCTCGTACCGCTTGGGTTTCGAATCGTTCCGCGTGCGGTCCTTGCCCGCGGTTACTTCTGCGCCGCCTGTTCAAGCAATTTCTTCGCTTCCGCGCCGTAAGGCGTGTCGGCGTAGCGTTCGGCCGCGGTCTTCAGCGCTTCCGCGGCGGCTTCGGACTTTCCTGCGGCTTGCAGGTATTGACCCAGGTAGAGCCGATCCTGCGCTTCGCGTATACGCGCCGGCATCTTAAGGAATCGTTCCTGAGCCGGGATGCGCCCGGCCATCGGGCTCGCGTCCGGGCCGATGGCCGGCCACGCCAGCGCGCCGAACCATGCCGGCTTGGCCGTGAGGTACAGCGACGGCGGCAGCTTCCGTTCCGCCGTCGAACTGTCCCACTGCGTCTGCTTCGTCACGTGGTCGAAGTTCCCATGCCGGAAAAGCGTCTGCGCGACCTTCGGATCTCCGGGGTGCCCCAGCGACCAGACATGCGGCTTCGAGAAATCGCTCATCGTCTCGTACTGCGCCGCGATCCCTTCGTGCCCCAGCACGTTGCCCACCGCGCTGGTGAAGCAGCTCGCTTTGTCGATGCGCAGCCCGATGACGTTCTGCGTCATCGCCTTGCCGTCCAAATTCAGGCTGCGCATGTCCGCCGCGTTGCGGAAGAGCGTGTTGTGGCTCGACGAGCCCCAGTAAAAGTCGAAGAAGATCGCGGAGACCGCGTTGCCTTCGAAGAGGTTCAGGAACGGATGCGCCGCGTGGTGGACCAGATCGGCGTGGACCCAGTTCGTATCCGGAAAGTCGCGCCCGAAAATGCGCGTGGAGAAGTTGTAGGCGATCACGTTGCCCGGCCCGCAGCAACCGATGTTCACGCCCGAATTCAGATTGTAGAAGACGTTATTCTCGACCAGCGTGTCGGTGGTCTTGCCGAAGACCATCACGCCGTAGCCGTGCCCCGAACCGTAAGCATGAGCGTGGTGGAAGTAGCTGTCGCGAATCTCGCAGCCCAAGCAGTTTTGCGTGCTCACGTGCCCCAAGTCCCAGCCGCGCGCGCATTCGACGTTCTTCACCCAGCAGTGCATCGCGTTCCAGATTTTCACCGTCGAGCCGTTCTTGCGCTTCGGCGCGATCAGTTCGAGATACAGATCTTCAAGCCCCGAACCCGAGACGATCTTGTCCGAGGTGCGGCAAACTTCCGGCGCCAGCGCCTCCTGCAGCGCAAAGGCCAGCGGGCGGCTCAGTGTCAGCGTATTGCCTTCTTTGGCGCTGAGTTGCACCAACTGGCCCATCCCGCGCTTTCCGCCCTCGCGGCCCGCCCACGTGCACGTCCCGCCCTGGCCTTCGATCAGGACGCACGCGCTGTCGTTCAACTGGTCGATCAGAAGCAGATCGCCGGTCTTCAAGCGCGAGGCGTCGGCGACTTCGATCGAGGTCGAACCCTTCGCGAAGCCTTTGACGATCTTCGAGCCCCATGGATTGTCCCAGCCGCCAAAAAGGATTGCGTGCTTCTCGTCGGCCGTGTTGATCAGCTTGGTCTTGTCCGGACCCTCGCCGCGCAGCACCACGCCGTTCTTAACCATGTTGAGCTGGGCGGTGAGCCGGTAGGTTCCGGCCGGCAGCAGCACCGCGTGCTTTTCGGGACAGGCGTCGATCGCCTTCTGGATCGCCGCCGTATCGTCGGCCGTCCCGTCGCCCACCGCGCCGTACGCCGCGTCTTTGACGCTCGCAAAGACCGGGTACGCCGGAATCCCGCCCGGTATCCCCGGCTTCCAGTCCATGCGCCGGTCTTCGGGCAGGATCGACGTATCCGCCGCAGCGGCCGGCCGAGCCGCGGCCAGGAGCATCAGGAGACTGACCAGACCGGTCCAGAGCAGGCGAGGGGAGCGCATTCGATTCCATCTCCGTTCGAGCCGTTGCAACGCACCGTCCAATGGGATCAGCACGAATCCCGGGCGATAAAGGGGCAGTCGAGCACCAGCTTGCAAAAGGGCGAGTCGGGATGCTTCAGGCGCCACAGCAGGCGTTCGGCCGCGACGCGCGCCATGGCTTCTTTATCCACCTTGATCGTCGAGAGCCGCGGCACCGCGTATTCGCCCAGTTCGATCCCGTCCACGCCCAGCACCGCGACATCTTCCGGAATGCGCAGGCCCAGATCGTGCGCCGCGCGCAGCGCTCCCAGCATGGCGTGGTCCGAACCGAAGAACGCCGTCGGCCGCAATTCCACGGGCCGCTCGAGCAGCCGCCGCGCCAGCGCGTACCCTTCTTCGGGCACCCCCGTGCAGCCGGCCAGGAAATCGGGGCCCGGTTCCACGTTCGCCAGTTCCAGCGCCCGCCGCGCGCCGTCGTAGATCTGCGCGGTGAACTCTTCGAGGTTCGTCCGGCGCGCCGAAAAGAGCGCGATCCGTTTGTGCCCTTTCTCCAGAAACACGTTCATCGCATCGAACGCCGCGCGCCGGTAATCGGCCACCACGCCGTCCGAATGCGTCCCGGGCAGGTAGTTGTCTACCGTCACCACCGGCATGCGCTTGGCGAGCAACGGGACGCGATGCCCTTGCAGATCGATGCAGATCGCCCCGTCCACGCCGTCCAGTGCGCTCGGCGGTTCGGTCAGATGCGCCGGCCAGTCCACGCCTAATGCCTTCGCACCCAGGCGGACGGGCGCTTCCAGCGCGGCATTCAGGATCGGCGCGAAGAACGGGTCGCGGCGCAGGTTGGCCTGCCCGCGCACCACGATGGCCAGTGTCGCCGCCAGCGTCTGCTTCGGCGGCCGGCCGCGGCGCGGCCCCAGCACCAGCCGCGGATAACCCAATTCGCCCAGCACCTGCTCGACTGCGCGGCGTGTGCCTTCCTTTACATCGATATGCCCGCGCAATACCCGGGAAACGGTGCTGGTGCTGAGCCCGGTTCTTGAGGCGATCTCTTGCAGAGTAGGCATGGTATTAATCCCGGTAATATGCTTTGTTTGCCGGTAGAACCTTGACCTTCTTTCTACTCCGCAGAAACGCCACTTGCCGCGAGAAATAACCGGAATTTTACTGCCCTGGTGCAAGTAAATAAACCGGGAAAATACCCATCGGGTGTTTATGCATTATATTAATTTGACAATGCGTAATATGCATGATTGAATGCCCTCATGATTGCTGATCTCGCGCGCACCGCTTCCGACCTGGCACCTTCCAAGGCGCTCACCCACGGCTTGGAGATCCTGCGACTTCTCACCGAAGCCGGCCGCCCGATGACTTCCACCGAGATCGCGTCCAAGGTCGGCCTGCATCAGAGTTCGGCCTCGCGCATTCTGCGTACGCTGATGACCGCCGGCTACGTGCGCAAGCCCGACTACCACAGCTTTGCCGCCGACTACGGTGTGCTGACTCTGAGCGCCGGCGCGCTCAAGCACTTTCCGGTCGTCTCGCGGCCGCGCGCAGCGATGCACGCATTGGCCGAACGGGCGTCCGGGCTGATGTGTTCGCTCGTCACCTTCTGGCACGGCCAGTTGATCTACCTGCTGCGCATGCAGCAGGGGCACGAGCCGGTCCTGGTTTCGGCCAGCGGATTTCCGCTGCATCTCTCGTCGCCGGGGCTGCGGATCGTGCTCGACTGGCCGGAAGAAGAAGCGCTGGCCGCGCTGGCCACTTCGCGCGCGCGGGTGGGCTGGGAGCGGCCGACGGCTGAAGTCCCCGCCGACGAAGCGGCGTGCCTCAAGCGCGCCGCCGGGTTGCTCCAACACGATATTCTGGCGCTCGCCGGATGGCAGGGCCCCAACCGGCTCACCGCCGCGATACCCGTCGAAGCCGATGGCGAACCGCCGCTCGCGCTGGCGATCAGCGGACCCGCCGACGCGTTGCCCTTCGAGACCGTGATGCTTTTGATGCAAGAAGGCCGCCGCGCGGTCGAGGCCGCGCTGCGCGAACCCGCGAAACGCTAACGCACTCTTAACTAAAGGAGAATCGTACCATGCTCAACCGTCCCGCCGCTCCGCACCTGACCGCCGATCAGAAGGCGCGCTTCGAAGAAGAAGGCTTTCTGGTCATCAAGGGCGCGCTCGACGCCCCCGCGGTCGCGCATTTCACACGCCTGGTCGACGAACTCGATGCGCGTGAACGGGCCGCACGTGCCATGGCATCCGAAGATTTCGTCGAGACCCGCAACGCGATCCATAAGGAGCACGGATTTCTCGAACTGCTCGACTGGCCCGGAGCGTTTCCGCTGGTCGCCGAACTGATGGGCCCGGCGATCACACTTTCCACCAGCCACGCCATGGTCCGCCCGCCGCAGCCCGCCGACACGCCGGAGAACTACAAGCGCATCGGCTGGCATCGCGACGGCTGCGCCGAGGTGCTGCCGATCCACGGTACCTACCCGTGGATTTACACCAAGATCGGCTACTTCCTCTCCGACCTTTCCAAGCCCAACGGCGGCAACCTGCGCGTAATCCCCGGTAGCCACCTGAAGACCACGTGTCCGCCCACGCCCGCGGGAGCCATCGATCCCGTCGGCGCCGTCACGGTGCTCACCGAGCCCGGCGACGCGGTGATCTTCCAGCAGCGCCTCTGGCATGCGGTGGGGCCGAACACCAGCCCGCATACACGCAAAAACATTTACATGGGCTATTGCTGGCGCTGGGTGAAGCCGCTGGATTTCCTCGTGCCCGACCCTGCGCTGCTGGCGCAAGCCACGCCGATCCAGCGCCAACTGCTGGGCGAATACACCAGCGAAATGGCCTTCTGGCTGCCCAAGCCGAACGAAGTCCCGTTGCGCGAATGGCTGAAAGCGCACCAGGAAGCCGCGTTGCAGCCGGCCTGATGCGAAGGGCGGGCCTTAGGCCCTCTGCGCTTTCAGGTAGGCCTCTAGCCTCGCCAGGAGCGGTTCACCGGTTACGGTTCCGTTCCTAAGGCGTTCCTTCCGGCGCAGAGGACGTACTCGCCGCCGGACTGGCGCCATCCGGAGTCGCCTCGCCTCCGGCGCGCTTCCCGGCGCCGGGTTTGCGGCGCATTTTTCGGAGCACCTGTTCGCCGCTCGCTTCGTCGCGGCGCAACTGGCGCAACAGGAAGTACAGGCCCACCACCATCGCCGCGGCCATGGCCAGCACCCACGTACCGGTGCCGCTGTCGGGCAGTTCCAGCCGCTTCACCTCCAGGGCCGCATAGAGCGGCATGGCGTCCCAAACCTGGTCCTGGCGCACGAAGCTCCAGCGCTGCATGAACAGGCCGTGCCAGGAGATCACGTCCGGATTCTCCACATCATCCTTGCTCATAATGTTGCGTACGTCTTGCGGGACCAGCACCGCGTACTGCTTGAATTTGACGTCGCGGCAGATCAGCAGCCACGTGTAGCGCACGCCGCTGTTGTTCTCCTGGTCTGCGCTCCAGTTGTAGATGCGGTATTTTCGGATCAGGCTGCCTTCGAACAAATACGGCATCCCGCGGTAATCGCGGTAATGCTCGCTCATCACGTTATTAAAGTGCGCTACGCCCGCGCCGCGGCCGTGCTTCTCGATCAGCGCCGCGCCGCGCGCTTTCTCGACCTCTTCCAGTTTCACCGCGTCTCCGCCGATCGTGCGCAGGTAGCGGATGAACATATGCAGCACCTGCCGGGCTTCGGTCAGGTCGTTGGCGTCCGAAAGGCCGCGCTTGGATTTCAGGTCTTCGTCGAAGACGTGTAGAAACGCATCTTCCCAATCTTCGCTCTCGGGATTCAACTCGGGCAGCGGCGTAAACTCCGCCTTCAGGCCCTGGAACTCCATCTGCCGGCCTTCTTTGTTGGTGAACATGCGGCGGTCATCGCCAGGTGTCTTGGTCTGTGCCGTTTCGCCGTGTGGAGTGGCCGGGTTCGACTCGCCCTCCTCGTCATTCTCCGCATCCGGGCTCTTCGCCTCTTCGCCCGTTTGCTCCGGGCTTTTGGCTTCCTGCCCCGCCGGCGCCGCGGGCGCTTCTTCCACGGGGATGAGCGGCTTGCCGTCCGGTCCGGTCAATTGAATATCCGATTGGCCCTGGGGCGACGGATACGCCGACTTCGGCAACGCCGGCTCCTTGCCTTCTGTCGCTTCGGTAATTTGCTCCAGCATCCCCTCGGCGCGCTGCTTGCCTTTGTCGCGGAACATTACGAAGAGCGCCGCCAGCATCACCGCCAGCACGAACATGCGCAGCAGGCGCTTCTGCAGTTGGCTGTTCTCGTCGTCCGTCTCGTGCTGCATCCACGAAAGCTCGGAGACGTTCCGCGGACCTTGCCCCGGCCGGCGGCTGCCGTCGTCGCGGCCCGGAAGCTTGAACTTGGGAATATCGGACAAGACACACCTCCCGAACGGGCCTTCGCAACGTGCTCTAAAACCTAAAACGTGCATCCCGGGCATTCCTTCCACGCAATCACAAACCAATTCCAGAGCGCAGGTTCAATCCGCAAGTTCAAGCTGCCGCTGGATTTCAATGTAGGCGCTGATGCACATGCGCGCAAGGTGCCAGGGCCGCTTACCTTCGCGTGCCGGTAATCAATGGAACGCTCGAAGGATGCCTGGATTGCGGGAACTTCCTTATGAGTATTAACTGTTTTTGGTGTAAAACACTTAGAACACTAGTTGGAGCGACCCGCCTCATGCCTCAGGGTTTGGATGCGCCGCGCGCACTAAAGGACCAGATGGCCGCGCTCTTGGAACGCGAGATTGACGCCGCGCGCTACCCCTCGGGCGTCTTGCCCTCCGTCCGCGTGCTGGCCGAGCGCTTCGAAGTGAGCGTGCTGACCGTCGTCGGCGCGCTGGAATTGCTGGAAAGACGCAAGCGTGTGGAGCGGGTGCACGGAAAGGGCGTCTTCATTCGCGACCGCCAGGGACGCTCGCGCAAACTGGGTGTCCGGAACTTCCGTATCGGGGTCTTCGGTTACAGCCCATCCGGGGCCGCGGGCTATTATGGGGAACTCTGGGGCGGCTTGTCCGCGGCGGCGGGGCCGCGCGTCTCCCTTACGTATATGAACTTGGCCGCGGGCCGCGAAGTCGCGTCCATACGCGCCGCTCAGGCCCGCTTGGCGCTGGACGGTGCGATTCTGGTGGGCATTCCCGACCGCTCCGTGGTGGATTCGATTCGCCGCAAGCGCTTTCCCGTGGTGCTGGCCGATCATCATTTCCAAGGCGCGGAATTCGACTGCGTCACGCTCGATTCGGCCGCCGGTTCGCGCGAGGCCGTTCGCCACCTCGCCGCGCTGGGGCATCGCCGCATCGGGTTACTGACCTCCACACGTCCCGAATACAACGCCGAGCGTATGGCGGGTTTTGTGGACGGTTTGCGCGAGGCCGGCCTGCCATGCGAGACGGCTTGGGTGCAAGCGTCGCACCAGGATTTCCGCAGCGGCGCGGACGCGTTTCGAGCCATTTTACGCATCGCTCGCCCCGCTCCGACCGCTTGGCTGACCTGGAGCGAGACTCAGGCGCTGGGCGCACTGGAGGTCTTGCGGGAAGCCGGCCTGCGCGTGCCGCCGGATATGAGCATCATGGCATGCTCGGGCGCTACCTTGCTGGATTTCTGTCCGTCGCTCAGCGCCGTCATAGGCGATGGGCGCGTGCTGGGCGCCGAAGCGCTGCGGTTGCTTCTGCGGCGCATGGAGGAACCGGACGCGGCGCCGCAATGCGTACGGGTACCCATGCGCATTCATGCGGGCGAGACGACGGCCGCGCCTTCCAAGCGCTAGAAGCCGTGAGTAAAAGGAGCGAAGGATGAAAGCCACCGCGATCGTGCTGGCCGCGTTTTGGGCCCTCGCTGTATTCGAAACGCGAGCCGAGGAAGAGGCGTTGCCCGTCTGGCCGCAGCCCGGCGCGCGCTTCCCCGCCGACGCCAAGCCCCTCGAATTGCCGCGTGAACGCACCGGGGAGGCCGTCTGGGACAAACCGCCCGCCGTGATTTCGCCGTACGCGAAGGATTGGTACGATTACCGGCCGCAGGTCTGGGGGCCGGAACGCCGCATCAAGGATCTCGCCAAGTACCATGCCGCCTTGCAGGAGATGCACGTATGCGGCGGCGTGGTGGTGGGAAGAGAAAATCCCGGGCCCTTCGAGGCGACGCGGTTCCCGTTCTATTCGACCAACCTTTGCAACCAGCTTTATCTACGCAACAAATCCGGCCGCGCCACCTCGAATGCTTTCAAGGCCGAACGAATCGATGCGAATCGGGTGCGCGTGCCCAGTCTCGAAGATCCGGCCTTGATGGCCTCCGAAGAACAGAGCGCCGAAAACGCGGCCCGTATGGCGGCTCCCCTGCGGCCCTTGAATTACGATCTGCGCGACGAAGCCACCTATACCAACGGTTCGGCTAGCCCCTTCGACTACGACTTTTCCGAAGTCTCGCTCAAGCACTTCCGGCTTTGGCTGCGCGCAAAGTACGGCACGCTGGAGGCGTTGAATGCGGAATGGGGGAGCGGCTATACCGATTGGAATGCCGTGCGCCCGATGAATTCGGATGACTTGTTGGCCAAGTTGCGCCAAAACCTCGCCTCCGCCAATCTCGCGCCGTGGGCCGACCATCGCGAATACAACGACGACACCTTTCAATCGGCCGTCGCGCGTTATCGCCAGGCCATACACAAGCACGACCCGAACGCCCCTGTGGGCTATTCCGGAACCCAGATGCCTTCGGCTTGGGGCGGTTTCGACTTCTGGAAGATGGGCCTCAATCTATCCTGGATCGAGCACTACGAGATTCTGGGTTCCCGCGAAGCCATACGCTCCTTTATGCCGCGTTCGCATCCGGCCATCGGCGTCATTCCCTACAACACCATCGAAGCCGGCTTGCGGCGCATGTGGTACCTGGTGCTGCACGGAGATGCCGGTGGGCTGGTGTGGCCTTACACCGGGAACGATACGAACCAGACCGTGCTGCTGGATGTTCAGGAAGAAGCGGTCGAACTCACTGAGAAAGGACGAAATCTGAAAGCCATTTTTGCCGAGGCGCGTTCCGGCATTCCGTGCCTGCTGCGCCGCTCCGAACCGCGGCATGAACCCATCGCCATTGTGTACTCGCACGCGTCCATTCGTTGCGCGTGGCCCTTCGAGGTCCTGCGCGACGGCGACACCTGGATCAATCGCTACAGCTCTTACGAAGGCAGCCACAACTACAGCGCCATCGGACGCGAAGGGTATTACAAACTGATCGAAGATCTGGGCTGCCAATATCGCCTTGTCTCCAGCCGCCAGGTCGAACTCGGGGAGCTGGTTTCCGGCGGTTATAAGCTCGCGATTCTGCCGCGAGGGATTGCGCTGTCGGCGGAGGAGATCGTGGGTTTGCGGACGTTCGTCGAGCAAGGTGGAGTGCTGGTGACCGATCTCATGCCCGGCCGTTTCCAGAGCAACGGCCGCCAACCCAGCACCGATGCTTGCGCCGAACTCTTCGGACTCAAACGCGGCGCCTTCGATTGGGAGCAGGAGAGCAAGCCTGAGGACGAAAAGCGCGGCTACGTCGGCGGCTTCGGCCGCAAGCTGGAGCTTAAGCTTCAGGAGCCTTTTCACGATCTCCCGGCCGGCGAAGTCCTGGCGATCCAGGGCTTCCAGGAACCCGGTCTCGAGGCAGGCGCGGCTCAGCCGCTGGCGCGCACCGCCACCGCTCCGGCTTTGCTGCGCCACGCACTGGGAAAGGGGTTCGCATTCACGCTGAACTTCGATATTCCCAACTACCTGGCCGAACGAGCTTCCGAGCAGCCCGCCGCCGCCACGGCGCCCACGCGCCGCCTCTTCGCCGCGTTGCTCAAGCAGGCCGGTATCGCGCCCGCGGTTACGGTTCGAGCCGGCCAGGAAGGCACGCACCCCATTGGCCTCGAGGTCTTCCGCTATGCGCTTGGAGCGGGCGATCTGGTGGCCGTGCATGCCAACGGCAGCGTGCGCATCGAAATCGACCTGGCCGATTACGGCCCCGATGTCAAAGTAGCCGCGAAACGCGAACTTCGCCTGACCTTGCCGCGCAAAGGATTCGTCACCGAAATGCGCACCGGCAAAGCGTTCGGAAACACCGGCGAATTGAGCGTGCACTTGGAACCCGGAATGCCGCTCCTTTTGAGTGTGCTTCCGTATGAAGTGAAGGCGCTCGCTGTGGATGCGAGTGCGGGCAAGATCGTTGACGGCAAGCTGGAACTAACCGCCTCGATCCAGGCCGACGGCGAACGGATCGACCATGTGGTTCACGCGGAACTGGTGGACGCGCAAGGGCGCGTCGTCCCGCAAAGTGTGGTGAATTTACCGCTGAAAAACGGAAGCTATTCCGGGGCTATCGACTGCTCCTTCGTGCCGGGTCCGGGACCCTGGACCTTGAAGCTTCGCGATGTGGCTTCCGGCAAGGCCGCGGAACGGTCCGTATCCAGATAGCCCCCGTTGCAATCGGGGCGCTCTGCGCGCTAAACTTGCTTTCGATGAGCACGCCTGCGCCCATCGCGTCGGCCGAAGGCGCTTCGGCGTCCGTCGCGGCGCTGCATGCGCAGATTCGGCTACAGGTTCGTCTCACCCGGATACGCATGACTTGGTGGATCCCGCTGATTTTTGTGGCAGGGTCGATACTTTCCACGCTGGCACTGGGCACGACGATATATTGGGCTCCACGCGGCAACTGGCCGTGGGGCACGCTTGTCTTCCTGGGCTTCTTCACCCTCTTCTTTACTTGGGGCGTCTGGAACGCCTACACGTGGCCGTACTTCATCAAGCCGCGGGTGGTCCCGTACTTCGAGCGTGAACTCGAACGCTACGGCGGTTCCACCTCCGGCGTCTTCTGGCGCGGCCGGGCGTTGTTTGCAAACTTTGCCTTACTCGAACGGCTGGCCGAAACCGCCGGAGTCAAGCCGCTCTCCGCGTACGGCTTCACCGACGACTACTACCTGCAGCCGGTCGTTTGGCATTCCACCGCGGAAGGGTGCGCTACGGTCGAAGCGCTGCGCCATGGGCTTTCCGCGCCGAACCCGGACCTCGCAGCCGATCTCGATGTCCTCAGCGCGACGCTGCGCGTGGCCCAGGAGCAAGGCGTTCGCTTCTGCCTGGTGCTTCGATTGGATTCGAGCGACAGCCTGCAAGCCGTTTGTACCCGCGAAGAACGATCAGGCCGATTCTGGTAGCGCTTTGCGTGAAAGGTAAGGCGCTACGAACACCGATCCTGATTGCATGGGCGCAGGAGGCCGATAGAAGTGCATTGCGTGTCTCGCTGCCGGAGGAATAGCGAGCGCGGTGGCGGAAGGGGTTCGTGCGGCCATGAACAAGAAGACCAAGCCTCGCAAGAAAACTCAATCGTCCAAGATCCCCGATCGTGCCCGGCGCCCAAGCGTCCCCCGTGATCCCGAAGCCCAACGCCGCATACGGCGGATGATCCGTCCTCCCGAGTTGAACAAACACGAGCAAGTCTTCTGGTCGGTAGGCTACGGCGACGAACTCTGGGACCTGTTCTGCGCGTGCATCGCGGGCGATCTGGGCGCGGTCAAGAAGCTTCTGGCACGCGATCCGGCGCTGGCGCGCGCTCACTACGAGTACCGCACGCCGCTCTCCTTTGCCGTGCGCGAGAACCGTCTGGAAGTCGCCGCATGGCTGCTCGATCACGGCGCCGCGCCGTTCGGCGTGGGCGGCGATCTGATTCGTACGGCGAAAGACCGCGGCTACGCCGAGTTGCAGGCCATGCTCGAGTGCCGTTTGGCGGAACGCCACGGCGCTTCCCGTAAGGGCGAGCGCATCGCCGCCGCGATCCGTGCGCGCGACCCGGTTCAAGTGCGCGCGCTGCTCGACGCCGAACCCGACCTCCTGCACGCCGGCGACGAACGCTCCAACCGGCCGATCCACTGGGCCGTTATGACCCGCCAGCCCGACTTGATCGACGAACTCCACGCCCGCGGGGCGGACCTCGAAGTGCAGCGCGGCGACGGCGCGCGCCCGATCCAACTCACCAACGGCGACTATCACTTTCGTGGCTGGCGCGACGTGCCCAAGGACCGTGCCCCGAGCCCGCGGGAAATCTACGAGCACTTGCGCGCTCGCGGCGCGACGGTGGACCTATGCACCGCTTGCCATTTCGGCGATCTGAAGCGTGTGTGCGCGCTGCTCCGGAAAGACCCCAAGCTCGCCAACCGGCCTTCGGATTACGTCACCTATTACGCCTGCTCCGGCACCCCGCTGCGCAACGCCGCCGGCGGCGGGCACCTCGAGATCGTCAAGCTGCTTCTCGATCATGGCGCCGATCCCAACCTGCCCGAGGAAGAGATCGCGCCGCGCGGGCACGCGCTCCATATGGCTGTCTGCAACGGGCACATCGAGATCGTCCGCTTGCTGCTGGAACGCGGCGCGCTGCCGAACGTCGAGATCGAAAGTTCCGCCGACACGCTCAGCGCCGCGCTATCGCGGGGCAACAAGCCGATGGTCGAGCTGCTGTGCTCTTACGGCGCCGCGCGGCCCGTGCACTTGCTCGCATACAGCGGCGATATCCAGACGGCCGCGGCCGTCTTCGCCGCGAACCCCGAAAAGGCGGACAACCCGCATGCCCTCGAATGCGCCGCCGGGCAGGGCCACGAAGGCTTCGTCCGTCTGATGCTGCGCCACAAGCCCAAGCTCGCCCAACGCGTGGCCGTCGGCGTGCGCCACCGCGGGCCGGGCGATCCCGTCAAGACCAAGAGTCTGACCGAGCATCTCTTCGAGCAGGGCATGGATCCCAATTTCCCGAGCTGGCTGCGCATCACGCCGCTGCATCGCTTCGCCGAGATCGGCGACGTCGAGAACGCCGCGATCTTCATGGCTCACGGCGCCAACCCCAACTTGGTGGATCTGGAATTTCAATCCACGCCCCTGGGCTGGGCCGCGCGTTGCGGGAAGGCGCGCATGGTCGAATACCTCCTGAATCACGGCGCGAACCCCGCGCTTCCCGCCGCGCCCGCTTGGGCGCGGCCCCGAGCGTGGGCCCAAACGCGCGGGCATGCCGAGGTGCTCCGGATCCTGGACGCATTCGAAGCTTCGGGCCAGCTTCCGCGCCGTGTGTTGGAGGAGTACGAAGCGCTGGCGCGGGATTGGCAGGACGCCTACGCCACGGGCGAAGCCGGAGCCATACAACGCCTTGGCGGTCACTTTCAATTCGAACGCGACGGCGAATGGGACCGCCGGCCGCTCCATGAACGCGCGCAACGCTTGAAGCGCCATGCGCGCGATCGGTTGCTGAAGCACGAACCCGCGGCCGGGGAGCCCGACACGCTGACTCCGGATGAAGCACGGTCGCTGGTTGCTCGCGCGCACGGTTACGAGGCGTGGAACGAACTCGTTCGAAAGAGCGCGAAATCGTAGCGGCCGATAGGAGCTATTCCGCGGCGCCGGAATTGCGTTCCTTCAGCATCCGGATGCGCGGTGCGCGGTGCGGGCGCAGTTCGGGTACCGCGCCGCTCACGGCTTCCGTCGACTGCGGTCCGCCCGACTTCGTGGTGCTTGTCGTCGTGTCCACTTCCAGGAAATGCTTGATCTTCACCGCCGTGAGCGCCGCGCCCGTTGCCGGATCGCGCATGTAAACCTTCACGTGCTGCGCCGGATCCGTCATCTCAAGCCGCGCCAGGCTGCGCCCCATGTCGTACAGCAGCCGGTCGCAATGCAGGACGTTTCCCGCGCCGATCAGTTCCACGCGCCCCTTGCACTCGATGCTTTCCAGGCTGCCGGTGAACAGTCCGCTCGGCCCCGGCGCCGCTTCGACGTTCGGCTCGGTGCTCTGCACCTTCAGGATCAATTCGTCCGTCCAGATCTTCAGGCTCGCCTGCTCGACCTGTACGTTGCGACGCAGCGTCAGCTTGCCGCTGTAGCTTTCGAAGAGCATCTCGCCGTCGCACGAGATCGTGATGATGCCGCCGCCGGCAACCGAAAACGAGGGCACCAGACTTCCGGCAACGGGCGCGTCCGGTTCGGCGGTCTTCTCCGGTTCGGGCATGCGCACTTCGGCCAGCGCGCCGCCCAACGCGCGGTACGTATCCAGCCGCAGGTCCATCACGAACTTGAACGCCTGCAGCGCGTTCTCGCCGCTGCCCAGCGTCGCCGGCTTGCCTTTCTCCACGTCGCCCGAAACCGTGATCGTCTGCTTCGTCAGCCGGCCTTTTTCGTCGAAGCGCGATTCGTACTCCAGCGTCTCGCCCTTGGCCCACTGCCCCGGCAGTACGATTTCCACTTTGCCGGTGGCCCGCAGCATCTCCACGTCGCCCGACGCGATGTCGCGCTCCACGCCGATCGAATCCCCGCGCAGCACCACGCCCGTCGACGGCTGTTCGATCTCCACGCTGTCGCGCAGCGTCAGGACTTCCTTGCGCGCCGGCTTCCCGTCCTCGCCCTTCACCTCTTTTTCGATGCGCGAGAACGGCCCCAGCGCCTGGATCACGCCGTCGCCGCCGGTCACGTCCAGCGGGCTTGCGGCCGCGGCCGGATCGGGCTTCGGCTTCTCCTTTTCCGGCTTCTTCGGACCGCCGGGGGAGGGGAGCTTCCACGGAAAGATTCCGCTGCGCGGCACCGGAACGCGCTGCAATTCCGCTTCGGTAATCGTGAACCCCGGCGCGGGCTCGCCCGCCTGCAGCGCGCCGGCGCAACCGGCCAGAAGCAGTACGGCCGTCAGGCGGAGGCTCATGGCTGGGCGCTCCTTTTACGCAGGTCCTGCGGTTTGGCGTCGCGCGGCAGCGGCACCACGCCCTGGTACGGCGTCAGCAGAATGCGTTCCGCCGGCCGGAAGGCGCCCAGCTTCCCGTCGTAGTCGAGACGGTGCTTCGCCCAAAGCAGTTTCGTGCCGCCGTTCGTTTCCTTGATGTAGATCTGCACCCAATGCTCGCGGTCGTTCATCTTCAAGAATGCCTGATCGTCGATCATATCGAAGTACACGTGATCGCATTGAACCACCTGTGAATCCGTCACCACTTCCAGCCGGCCCAGGCACTCGATCGAGCGCGGCGTGCCGGAGAACATCCCCGTCGTCTCGGCCTTCTTCTTCTCGTCCTTCTTATCGTCTTTTTTGTCGTCCTTGTTTTCTTCCTTCTTGCCCTCGGCTTTCGCGTCTTTCGGCGCGAGCTTCTCTTTCGGCTTGGGCTGATCGAGGCGCAAATACAGTTCGTCCGCGACGATCCGCATCTGGTCTTGGTACACGTGGACGTTCTTCGAAATCTTGAGCAGCCCCGAAGTCCCGTCGAAAAGCAGGTCGCCGTCGCATTGGAAATTGAGCTTCCCGCCGCCGGCCAGCGAAAGGCCCGGCATCAGCGCTGCGCCGCCCGCGGCCTCTTCCGGTTTCGTCGGCGTCGGCGGAGCCGGCAGCGCCACGCGCGCAACCACGCCGCGGTAGGCGCGGAAGCGGTTATTCAGCGCGTCGATCGCGAACTCAGGGCCCGCGATCGCGCTCCCCCCCTGCCACAGCATCGCCTGCTGACCCGGAGCGGCCTTGACCGAAAGAATGTTCTCGATCAGCTTGCCTTCGGGGCTGTAGCGCAGGCCCGCGGTGAGCTTCTCGCCTTTTACCTGCAAGTCTTCCAGACGCACCAGCACCTGGCCTTCGCCTTCCATTCGTTCGAGCCGTCCGCTCGAAGCATCGCGCTCGACGCTCAGCCGCTTGCCCTGAATCAGCAGCCCGCGCGCTTCCTGTTTGATCGAGACGTCGCCGTCCAGCGAGAGGATTTCCTTCTCGCGCACCGCCTGATCCGGCGGTCCCGGCGGCGCGTAAAGTTTCCGTGCGAACTCCCCATACCATTCGATCGCCAGTTCGCCCGCGCCCAGGTCGAGGATATGGCCCGCCGGGTTGGGGCTCTCGGGCGTCTTCGGCGTCTTCGGCGCTTCGCCTTCCGCCGGCGGCTTGCTGCTCAGGAGGCTCATCGCGCCAGGACGGATCACCAGCCGCTTCTTGCCCCACGTGGGCATCGAGAGCATCTGGTCGCGCCGCGAGATCACGCACTTCGGCGTATACAGTTCGCCCATCTCGTCCACGATCTCGAGCGGGTTGTTGGCGATCCCCTCCAGCGTCACCGCGTCGGTGCGCCCGTCGAAATAGATGCGCTGGCAGTCGATCCGGAACGGCTGCCGCGGCTTTTCCAGAGGCGTACCCGCCGGCGGCGTCTTCACGCCCCCGATGCGAACCTGCCCCAGCGCCTCCGCGTATTCCGGGAACATCGTCGCCGCCAGCCCCGACGGATATTGGATGCAAAGGTGCGTGCAGGTCAGATCCGCGTGCGTCGCGTCCGGAGGCAACTTGCCGTCCGGTCCGGGCAAGGGGCGGCGCAGCATCTTCACGCCGTTCAGGAACTCGAAGCGCCGCGCCAGGACCACGTCGGCATTCGGATCGCTCGTTTTGATCAGATGCGGCAGCACCGCCAGGTCCAGCACTGCCGGCCCGTTGCAGTGAACTTCCGTCCGAGACCGCGCTTCCGGCACGGCCGGCTCTTCCGTGGCCGGCGCCGGTTCGGGAGCAGCCGTCGCGCTCGCTTGCGCCTGCTGGAACGGAATCAGTGCCGAACCCATCCCTTCGGCCACCACCTGAATGTTGCGCCGGAAAACCACCCGCCGCCGCTCGACCGTCGTCGTCCCCACGCGCTGCCCGTTTACCTGCAGCGGATACGGGTCGTCGCGCGTGCTCGTTTCGAGCACCATGCCTTCGGCCTGGATGTCGATCGAATTCTTCGAACCGTCGGCGTTGAACGCGAGAAAGCGCCCGCGCACCAGCGGATCGGGCTCGCCTTCCTTTTCGGAAAGCACGAACAGCACCAGTTCGCTGCTGCCTGTCGTCGGATTGCGCCACGTCCGCCAGCGCAGCCGCTGGCAGCTCAGGACGCCCGTCGGCTCCAGCTTGTCCCCCGGCAGGTCGTCGGCGTAAATCTCCAGCACCACACCGCCGGTGGCTTCGCCTTCGGCGTTTTCCATGTCGATCACGCCGCCCTGAGCCGTGATCGCCACGCGCCCGCGCGGCAGGCTGATCGGAATCGCCGCGGCCGCCGTCGGCGCCGACCCAGGTGGACCGGCCGATCGCATCGTCTGCGAGACGGCTTCCACCGACTTCGGCGAAATGTAGTAGCAGATCCGCAGCAGGCTCAGCTTGATCTTCTTGTCTTCGCGGATTGCGTCGTCAGCGCTCAGTTCCAGCACCAGTTCGCGCGTCGAACCTTCGCCCGCGTACACCTCGGTGCTCACTCCGCGTCCGCCGAGGAACCCTTCCATCATCATGCTGTCGGTGCGTGGCGCGATACCGCCGGTGGCTTCCAGCGGCAGCCGCGCGCGCCGCTGCGCGTCGTCCCACAAGTTCAAGCGTTCGGAAACACGGAAGACGTCGTTGACCAGCAACTCGCCGGGCGCCGGATTCCCGTGCGCCGGCGCCGCTTCGCCTGCGCGCGCCAGCGCGGCAAACAAGAGCAGCATCGAAAAGTACGCGTACCGCATCCGCATTCAGCTCTCGCGTCCCAAGTACGCCGCCAGCGTCCGTTCCCACGTCCCGTCCGCGCGCATCTGCAGCAAGTGCTCCAGAATCTGCCGCACCGCGCCGCGCCCGCCGTTCGCCGCGGCGATTCCGTGGCAGACTTCGCGCACCTGCGGGCGTGCATCGGCCGGACAGCCCGCCCACGCCGCCTCGCGCAGCACCGGCCAGTCGATCAAGTCGTCGCCCACGTATGCCGCTTCGGAGAGTTGGACGCCCGAAGCCGCCAGCAGCCTCGCGAAACCTTGGCGCTTTCCGATCACCCCTTGTAACACCCGCTGGGGCGGGATCTTAAGCTCGGCCGCCCGGCGTTCCACCAGCTTCGACGTACGGGCCGTCAGGAGCCCCACCTCCAGCCCCGCCAGCCGCGCCAGCACGATCCCCGCACCGTCCTGCACGTAGAAGGTTTTGGCCTCTACCCCGTTCTCGTCCAGCACGATCCCGCCGTCGGTCAGCGTTCCGTCCACGTCAAGCACCACCAGCTTCAACGCGCGATACACCTCCGCACCGGGAAACCCGCGCCCGCCCGGCCGAACTTCCTGAGGATACTCCGCCATCGCATTCCCTTCCGCCCTGCCGGTTCCCCCCTCCCAGTGTTTAGGAGGAGTAGGCGGGCCGTAGCTCCGTGCCTTTTCCCCTCCTTCGTTCAAGGAGGGGTAGGGGAGGTGCCCTTACCGTTCGCCAAGCCTCGCGTGAGGTTCCAGAGAACTCGGATCGGCGCCCTGGCTCTTGCCGTTCAAGCCCCAATCCAAAATCCTACAACACCGGCAAGCTCACCAAGTCCTGAATATCCAGCAGCCCCACCACGCGCCCGCGGCGGTCCAGCACCGGCAGCACGTTGATCCGCTTCGCGCCCATCAGTTCCTGCGCTTCGGCCACCAGCGTCTCGGCGCCGATCGAGCGGCACGGGCTGGTCATGTGCGCGCCGACCCGCGCGCGGAACTGCGCCGGATCGGACAGCATCAGGCGCCGGAAATCGCCGTCGGTAAAGATCCCGCGCAGCCGCCTGCGCGCATCGATCACCACCGCCGCTCCGCAGCGCGCCTTGGTCATGCGGTCGAGGGCCTCGCCCACCGGCGTCGTCTCGCGGATCAGCACCAGCCGCTCGCCCTTGCGCATCAGATCCTGCGACTGCATCAGCTTCCGGCCCAGCGCTCCGCCCGGATGCAGCCGCGCGTAATCTTCGAGCGTGAACTTGCGCGCTTTCAGCACGCACAGCGCCAGCGCGTCGGCCAGCGCCAGCATCGCCGTCGTCGAAGCGCTCGGCGCCAGCCGCAGCGGGCACGGTTCCTCGATCCGGCCGATCTCCAGTACGATATTCGCCGCGCGCGCCAAGGCCGAATTCGGACGGCCCGTCACCGAGATCACGGCGGCGCCGGCCTTCTTGACCGAAGGCAGCAGCCGCAGCACTTCTTCGGACTCGCCCGAATTGGAGAAGACGATCAGCACGTCCTGCCCGGTCACCATGCCCAGGTCGCCGTGCACCGCTTCCGCCGGATGCATGAACAGCGCCGGCGTCCCGGTGCTGGCCAGCGTCGCGCAGAACTTCTGCGCCATCAGGCCGGCCTTGCCCATCCCCGTGCCGACGACACGCCCGTTCCCGTTCGCGCCGCGCTTCAGGATCAGTTCGGCGGCTTTGAGGAAAGCCGGCCCGACGTGCTTCGTCAGGTTCGCGACGGCCTTCGCTTCCGCCCGCAGCACCTGCTTGGCGAAGTTCAGATCGATCCGCGCCGAACCGCGCTGGAACCGCCGCAGCGCCGCAACCCCGTCCGCTTGGCTATTCTTTGCCCGTCCCGCCATGAACCGTTCCCCGAAATCAAGCCTGCCCACGCCACACCCGCGGCGCGCCACCCGAAAGGAAGGTGCGATGAAACCGGCGTGAAAGAAGCGCTTCAGCGAATTACGCCCGGCTTAAATACGCTCGCCATGGGGCGAAATAATACTTCTCCAAGCCCTGCGTGACACCCGCAAAATCGGACGCCGGTACGTTCACCTGCGAGAATTCCAACCGCGTGCCCTTGCCCTCGGGGAAGTAAGGTGAGGACCAAGGTCGAGTCCAGCTCGCGAGCCTTCCAGTTCGCCGAACGCGCTGAACACCGACCCCGGTTTCTTCCCGATCTTGACCGGCGCCCCCGTCATCGCCGCATGCGTCTTGGGATTCAGATACATCGCCCAAGCCTAAGCGGGCTTGATCGGCAGGGAGCAGGCCAGTGTGAGGATGCGGGGCATCGACATCCTCCAAGAATGGAAAAGCAATTAGGGGAGATTATTTGAATAGAATTCGATGCGCGTATCTATCCGTCGCAATCCGCAATCCGCAATCCGCAATCCGCAATCCGCAATCCGCAATCCGCAATCCCACTACCCCCTCACCTCCAACGCCTTCTTCACCGTCGCCACGATCTTGTCCACGCTCGGCAACACCGCCCGCTCCAGTTCCGGAGCCGCGGGGATCGGCACGTCCGCCGCCGCCACGCGCAGAATCGGAGCGTCCAGATATCCGAACGCCAGCTCCTGCACGCTCGCCGCCAATTCCGCGCCCCAGCCGCCGGTAAAATGACTCTCTTCCACCGTCACCAGCGCCTGCGTCCGCGCCGCGCTCTCGGCCACCGTCTTGCGGTCCAGCGGAGCCAGACAGCGCAGGTCGACCACCTCGGCTTCGATCCCGTCCTTCGCCAGAATCTCCGCCGCTTGCAGGCTCAGCAGCACCATGTAGCTGTTCGCCGCGATCGTGATGTCCTTCCCGGCGCGCACGATCTTAGCCTGGCCCAGCGGGATCTTTTCCGATTCCTTCGGCACCGGACCCTTCGTGATGTACAGCGCCTTGTGCTCCACGAAGACCACCGGATTGTTCTCGGTCAGACACGTCGCCAGCAGCCCCTTCGCGTCGCGCGCGTTGGACGGCGTGACCACGCGCAGCCCGGGCAGGTGCGTCAAGAGCGCGTCCAGGCACTGGCTGTGCGTCGCGCCGTAGCCGCGGTAGCCGCCCATGGGCGTGCGGATCACCATCGGGATCTTCACCTGCCCGTTGTAGATGTAATGAAACTTCGCCGCGTGGTTCAGCAACTGGTCCAGCGTCAGCAGGATGAAATCCATGAACATGATCTCGCCGACGGGACGCACGCCGCCCATCGCCGCGCCGGTGCAGAGCCCCACGATCCCCGCTTCGCTCACCGGCGTATTGATCAGCCGTTCCTTGCCGTACGTCTCCAGCATCCCGCGCGTAACCTTGAAGCATCCGCCGTACTCGCAGATGTCCTCGCCGAAGAGGAAAATCCGCGGGTCTTGGTCCATCGCCTCGCGCAGCGCTTCCTGAATCCCCTGCCAGTAGGGCTTCTCTTCCCACGCACCGTCCTTCAAGGGCTCCTGGCTCGGGTCGGGCGCGCCGGCTTCCGCCGGCGTCGCGTAGACTTTCGTCACCGCCGTCTCGGGCGCGACCGGCGCCAGCTTCTGGCAGCGCGCGTACGCGTCGGCCAGTTCCTCGTCCGAGCGCTTTTCGCAGGCGGCCAGTTCTTGCTCCGTCGCGCGGCCCGTCTTGAGCAGTTTCGCGCGGTAGCGCGCGAGCGGATCGCGTTGCGCCCATTCCGCCTCGACGTCCTTGCTGCGGTACAGATTCTGGTCGCTCCGGCTGTGCCCGCGCACGCGCCACGTCACCGCTTCGATCAGCACCGGCGCCTGTTCGTTCAGCACCATCTGGATGCCCGCGCGGATCTGTTCGAGCACTTCCTCCAGATCGTTCCCGTCCACGCGCTGGTACAGGATGCCGTAGGCTTCGCCGCGGTGAGCGATATTCACGCCGGCGGTCACGTCCTTCACGGCCGTCGACATGCCCCAGCCGTTATTCTCGCAGACGTAGATCACCGGGAGCTTCCAGATCGCCGCCATGTTCAGGCTTTCGTGGAACGTCCCTTGGTTCGCCGCGCCGTCGCCGAAGAAGCTGATCACCACGTTCTCGCGGCCTTGGCGCTTGAGCGCCAAGCCCAGGCCCGTCGCCACGGGGATGCCGCCGCCCGTGATCCCGTTGGAGCCCATGAAGCCGCATTCGGGGCCGGCCACGTGCTGCGTGCCGCCCTTGCCGCCGCTGTATCCTTCGGCGCGCCCGTACAGTTCGGCCATCAGCTTGAAAACGTCGCCGCCCTTGGCCAGGAAATGCCCGTGTCCGCGGTGCGTGCTCACCACCAGGTCGTGCGGGCGCAGCGAACCGCACGCGCCCACGGCCACCGCTTCCTGTCCGACCGAACTGTGGAACGTCCCCGGCAGCCGGCCCGCCTTCGCCTCTTCCTCCATCCGCGATTCGAAGATGCGGATCTTGTACATCCGTTCGTAAAGCTGTAACGGCGGCGGGACGGGCGGGAGAATAACCGTTCGGCGCACGGTCACGATGCGTACCTCGAGGGTTTACGGTTCCGCTAAGCCCTTCCGAGCGCTTACGCTGGCCGTTAGGGGAGCCTTCACCTTACAATCGCTTGGCGGCACTGTAGGTCACAGGCTGGCAAGCGTCAATGCTGCCTGGAACGCCCAGGTTGACGGCCGCTGGGCCGGTCGCGGGCGTTGCGGGGTTCACCGTCCGAGCGTCTCATGCTATTACCTTACGCCGACGATAAGCCCCGCGACGGACGCAACGTCTGGGTCACGTACACCCTCATCGCCGCGAACGTCGCGGTTTTCCTGAGCCTCAATCCGCGTCCGGACTTTCCAGAGATCGTCGAACGCTACGCGTTCGTTCCCGCGTACCCCAGCTTCGAGACCGCGCTCGCCTGCATGTTCCTCCACGGCAGCATCGGGCACCTCCTGGGCAACATGTGGTTCCTGCACCTCTTCGGCGATAACGTCGAAGCGCGCCTGGGCCCCCTCGGATATCTTTTGTGTTACCTCCTCACCGGCTTCGGCGGCGTCTACGGGCACATGATCTTCTTCCCCGCCTCCGAGGTGCCCACCATCGGCGCTTCCGGAGCGATTTACGGCGTGATGGGCATGTACCTCTTCCTCTTTCCCGCCAACCGCATCAAATTCTTCTACTTCCTCCTGATCCTCGCCGGTGTCACGCGACTCCCCGCCATCGTGGCCATGATCTTCTTCTTCGGCCAGGAAGTCCTCTTCGGATATTTCGCCGCCGCGCGGCAGATCGAAGGCGGGGTGGGGCACCTCGCCCACGCCGGAGGCTTCCTCACCGGCTTCGGACTCGCCGGAATCCTCACCGTGACCGGCCTGATCCGCGACGACGGCGGCAACGTCTGGGCCTGGCTTACCGGCCGAGGCCGCCGGCCGCGCGACGAAGTCGTACCCGATGCGCCCGCGCTTGAGCCAGTGGTTCCGGGCGGCTGCGCCGAAGACTTGCTCGGCTTGGTCCGCGCCCGCCGCATCCCCGAAGCCCAAGCGCTGTGGCGTTCGCGCGGCATGATCGACCGCACCTGCGTCCTGCCGCCGCCCGAACAACTGGTCCTCGCGCTGGACCTGGCCGAACGGGGTGACGCCGAGGCCTCCCGCGCCGCCTTTACGCGGCTCCTCGAACACCACCCTCACCGCCAGCCCTATGCCGCCGAAGCGCATCTGGGCATCGCCCGCGATTACCTGATCCGCCTGCGCGCCGCGCCTTCGCGCGCCTATGCCGATGCCTGCGCCGAACACCTCCGCCAAGCCGCCGCCTGGCACCCCGACCCCCAGCGCCAACAACTCGCGCGCCTTTGGCTTTCGACCCTGCCCGCCTAGCGCCAGCCTCACCGAGCTTGGCGGAGGGCCCTGGCCTTTTCTTACTTTTTACTTTTTGCCAATCGCGTCTCGTGAACCCCCTATCCGCATGAATGCCCCGCCCGCCTTCGCCGTCCCACCCGCGGAAGACGGGCTCCACACACCGGCCCCCGTTTCGCTCTTCGCAACCGAATGCGGAGCCTTCTTCCAATCGTCCACCTCCGGCCGGAGGGACGTGTTATAATCGGCGCGGTCTTCGGGAGGACCGGCCTGCATGCCCAAGTGTGTACTCGCGTTTTCCGGCAGTCTCGACACGCTCATCGCCATCGCCTGGCTCAAGGAGCATCACGACCTCGATGTCGTGACGCTCTCCGTGGACCTCGGCGGCACCGCCGATCTCGAACTGCTCGGCGAACAGGCCCTCACCGCCGGCGCCGTGGCCGCGCGGATCGAGGACGTGCGCGAAGGCTATTTTCACGACTTCATCACGCCCGCGCTGCATGCGCTGGCGCACTACGAGAGTTACCTGCTCGCCGCCGCGCTCGCCCGGCCGCTCATCGCCCGCGAACTCGTCCGCGTCGCGCTCGAGGAAGGCGCCACCTGCGTCGCCCACGGCAGCACCCTTAAAGGGAACGACCAGATCCGCTACGAGTCGGCCATCACGGCCCTCGCGCCGCATCTGCGCGTGATCATGCCGCACCGCGAATGGAACCTGCGCAACCGCGAAGCGCGACTCAATTACGCCAAGGCCAAGCGCCTCCCCGTGCGCAAGGGACCGTCCTCCGAATACAAGTATGACCTCAACCTGTGGGGACAGTCGGTCAAGTGCGAGGCCTTCGGCGACACCAGCAAGCCCATTCCCGAAGAAGCCTATACGCTTACCACCTCGCTCCTCAACGCGCCCAACGAACCCGAAACCGTGCAGATCGAATTCCGCGAAGGCGTGCCCGTGGGGCTCAACGGCAAACGCATCGCGCCGATTGCCCTGCTCGAACAGCTTAACCAGACCGCAGGCCGCCACGGGATCGGGCGCACCGATCTGATCGAAGACCGGCTCGTCGGCTTCAAGTCCCACGAAGTTTACGAAGCACCCGCCGCCACGGTCCTCTACGCCGCCAAGCGCGCCCTCGAACAAATGACGCTCAGCCGCGAGACGCTTCAGGTCCGCGAGGGACTTTCCCTCGCCTACGGGCGCTGCGTCTACAACGGGCAGTGGTTCAGCGATCTGCGCTCGGCGCTCGACGAATTTTACCGCCGCATCAATCAGAACGTGAACGGGCAGGTCACCATGGGGCTTTACAAAGGCAACGCCACGGTCGTCACGCGCCAGAGCGACTTCAGCCTCTACAACGCCGAAACCGCGTCCTCCGAATTCGCCGACGCCAGCGCCTCCGAAACGTCACGCGGCTTCAGCAAACTCTTTACGCTCCCCGTCACCACCGAAGCCCGGCGCAAAAAGAGTTCCGAATAGCCGCGGCCTCAGGCGCAAAAAAAAAACGGCCGCGATCGCTCGCGGCCGTTTGAGTTTTCTTCGAGTACGAAGCCGGACTTACTTGCCCTTCCGTTCTTCGTCCGACGTCGTGAACGCGTCTTCGATCTTGTCCGCGCCCGACTTCAAGCCCTTCTCCATCTTCTTGCCGCCGCCGAAGAGCCCCTTGCGCATCGGCTCGCCGACCGTGTGCGTGAAGAAGCGCACCATCGGATTGCCGCCCTCTCCGCCGTCCTTCTTCGTGTACTTGTCGTCGTCGGCTTTCGGCTTGGGCGCTTCCTTTGCCGCCGGCTTCGCCGGTTCTTCGGCCCGCAGCGCGCCGCCCGAAAACGCCATCGCCGCCGCCACGCCCAGAATCAAAGTCAGTTTATGCATGATGTATCCTCCGCGTCACCTGCTCCGCATATCGGCATCGTCCGATTGTCCGGCCGCCTGTAACCGATTTGCTTCCGTGTAAAGAATGACGCAAGCTTTTGAGAAGCATTCGAAAATTCTATAACCCTTGGACTGTAAAAGATATGTGCGAAAATTAAACCTCCGATTCAGCCGCCGGAAGGGCTTAAACCGCGCCGCACAGAGTGTTTAAGAGAGCCCAACGGGCAGCCGTCGGAATTTCTGCTCCGCCCTCGAACGCGCGGTATCTACGAATGGGATGCGGGACGTTTGCCCCGCCGCACTTGGACGTTTACCGATTTCGCGCGCCCCGCTACCATGGCTCCGCGGCTTCACAAGGAGAAACCCCCATGCTCGCACCCCTGCGTTTCGCGTCCGTTTGCTTCGTGCTCTGCGCGGTCTGCGCCGCGTCGGCGGCCGAACAGGCCAAGATTTTCGTGCAGATGGAGGGCGTGAACGGTGAGCACGCCGAAGCCGGAATGGAAGGCGCCATCCGCGCCGAGAAGCTGGAATACCGCCTGGAACGCTCGGCCTCCAAAAGCTTCGCCAGCAAGCTGGGCATCGAGAAGCGCCCCAACTCGCTCTCGTTCGTGAAAGGCCTCGACCGCGCCACGCCGCAGCTCGCCAAGTGCGTCAAAGACGGCCGCCGCGTGCGCACGCTCACGATCAAAGTCTTCCAGGCGCCGCAGCCCGGCGAAGCCCTCAAGCACATCTTCACGCTGACGCTCAGCAACGCGACGGTCACTTCGATCGACGTCTTCGCCGACGAAGCCTCCGGCGGACGGCCGCTCGAAACGGTGACCGTGGATTACGAAGAGATCGACCTGAAGAGCGAGACCAGCGGCGAGCAGGCGACGATCGGCAAGTAACCCCGGAGAAGCGTGGCAATGGACGAGAAAGCGGCGCTGGGGTACCCGATCGGCTGGCGCGAGCGGCTAAAAGGCGGCGCGGCGGCCGATGCGCCGGCCGGGCCGCTCGATCCCGAGGCGTACGAACGGATCGAGCACGGCCCGTGCGTACGCGTGGGTCCCGACGAGGGCGATCTGCGCGGAGCCGATCACCGTGCGATCCAGGCCGCCGTGGAGTACGTCGCGAAACTCGGCGGCGGCACGGTGGAACTCGCGCCCGGGCGCTACACCCTGCGCAACGCCGTGGCGTTGCGCGACCGCGTGCGTCTGCGCGGAACGCCGGGCAAGACGATGCTCGTCGCTTGCGACGGCGCCGAAAGCCCCCTCGCGCTGGACGGCGACTGCAACGAACGCCGCGTGACGCTCGCGCGACCCGAAGCCTTCCGAGTCGGCGACGGCATCTCGGTCCAGACGCCCAAGTCCGGCGGCTTCGCGACCAGCACCGCGACGCTCGTCGCCCGCGCCGCCGACGACCCGCGCGCCTTTCTCCTCGACCGCGGCTTGTACCTCGACTACCTGGTCAAGCAGGAAGCCACGGCGCGGCTGGCCTTTCCGCTCGTCGGCGCGTGGCAGGTTCGCGACGCCATCGTCGAAGGACTCGTCCTGGACGGGAACAAAGAAAAAGCCCAGCCCCTTAACGGGTGCCGCGGTGGCGCGTACTACGCCTTCGAATCCGAACGCCTCTGGGTCCGGCAGTGCGAGTTCCTGCGCTACGCCGGCGACGGCATCAGCTTTCAGGTGTCGCAGGACGTCTGGATCGAGGACTGTCTCGCCGCCGAATGCACGCATCTGGGTCTCCATCCCGGCAGTGGGAGCCAGCGCCCGGTCGTCCGCCGCAACACCTCGCGCGCCAACGGCTCCGACGGCATCTTCGTCTGCTGGCGCGTCAAGCACGGGCTCTTCGAAGCGAACACCGTCGAGGCCAACGGCGGCCAGGGCGTCAGCATCGGGCACAAGGACACCGACAATCTTTTCGCAGGCAACACCATCGTGAACAACGCCAAGGCCGGCGTGCTCTTCCGCGACGAGAGCGAGCCCATGGGCGCGCACCGCAACGTCTTCGAAGGCAACACGATCCTCGACAACGGGCAGCGCGAAGCCCTCGCCGCCGTCGAAGTTCGCGGCGAGACGCACGACCTCGTCTTCCGTGGGAACACCATCGGGCGCGGCGCGGCCGGAAACGGTCCCGACGCCGGTATCTGGATCGGACCGCAAGCGCTGCGCGTCAGCAGCGAAGGCAACGTCTTCAAAGGCGTGAAGCAAGATCTGGTTAAAGGTTGAAACGAACATGCCCACCGCCGTCCTGATCAGCTTCGACACCGAGGATTTCGTCAGCCCCGCCGCGGA
>BTVV01000009.1:0-94397 GCA_045863855.1 Planctomycetota bacterium
GATGGCGGCCGGACGTCTCCCGTTGGTCGACGTGACAGGGTTCTCGCAACTCGCTACTGATGGCGGCCGGACGTCTCCCGTTGGTCGACGTGACAGGGTTCTCGCGCCTCGCAACTCGCAACTCGCTGCCGTCGCGCTACAGACACCGCTTCAGCACCGCTTCCGGCGCGGCGGCGGAATATCCTGACGGCGCTGCGGACGTTCTCGCTGCTGATCCTTCTATTGATGATTCTGGGTCCGGCGCTGCGCTTGCCGCGGGCGAAGGACGACGAGACGTTCGTGGCGCTGATGCTGGACCATTCGCGAAGCATGTCGATCGAGGACGCGGCGAACGGGCGTTCGCGCTTCGTGGCGGCGAAGGAATTGCTGGCCGGGCCGGGCGGCGACGGTGAGGGCGGCTTGGCGGGAAAGCTGGCTTCGACGTGCGCGCTGCGGGTCTTCGAGTTCGACGACGATGCGCGGCGCTGGCGGCCGCCGGGCGCGGAAGCGCCGGATGGCGATCGGACGAACCTGTACCGTTCGGTGCGTGACGTGGAGCAGGAGTTGCGCGGGGTGCCGCTGGCAGCGGTGGTGCTGCTGGGCGACGGCGGGCATAACGCGGGCGGCGTGCCGCTGGACATCGCCCGGCATTTGAAATCCCGCGAGACGAAATTTTACGCGGTTGGCTACGGTTCGCCGAATCCTCCGCAGGATTACGAAGTGGTGCGCGTGGCATCTCCGCGCGAGGTGCGGCGCAACACGACCGTCGACGCCTTCGCCACCGTGCGCGCGACGGGCTTCAGCGAAGAGTTCACGGTGTACCTCAAACATGCCGAGGCCGAAGGCGTGCTGGGTTCGGTGAAGGTCCAGCCGCAGGCTGGGCAGGATATGTATCGCGTGCATTTCCGCTTCTACCCCGACAAGGCGGGCCTGCAGAAGTACCAGGTTTTCATCAAGCCCGACCCGAAGGAACGGATCGCCGAGAACAATTCGTTCGAGCTGGCGGTGGACGTAAAGGAAGGCCGCCTGCCGGTGCTGTACGTGGAAGGCAGCCCGCGGACGGAGTTCCGTTTCATCCGGCGCGCGCTTTTCCGCGACCCGGATTTCCGGATCGTCTCGATCCTGCGCACGGGCGAAGGGCAAGCCTACGTGCAGGGCGGCGAAGACATGCCGGAGCTGGCCAAGGGTTTCCCGGCAACGAAAGAGCTGCTCTATAAGTTCGAAGCCGTGATCTTCGGGGACATCGAGGCGGAGTATTTCACGAAGGACCAGTTGGCGCTGCTGGAAGGGTTCGTGCGGGAGCGCGGGGGCGGGTTCGCGATGCTGGGCGGCGTCAACTCGTTCAACCTGGGCGGTTACCAGGGTGGCGCGGTGGAGAAGATGCTGCCGGTGACGCTGGGCGGGAAGAACGATTCGTATTCGGACGAGCACTTCAAGCTCGCCGTGCCCGAAGACGCGTTGAAGCATCCGATTCTGCATCAGGACGACGATCCTGACGAAAACCGCAAGATCTGGCAGCAGGTGCCCGAACTGAAGGGCTACAACGTCGTGATGGACCTGAAGAGCGGCGCGCAGTTGCTGGGGCGCAACCCCGGGACGGGGAAGCCGATCCTGGCGGTGCAGAGCTACGGGCTGGGGCGCGTGGCGGCGTTCGCGACGGGCGGAAGCTGGTACTGGCGCATGTCGGTGACGACGGACGTGGAGATTCAGGAGAAGTTCTGGCGGCAGCTCGTGCGCTGGCTGGCCGTGGGCAGCAAAGAGAAGGTTTCGGTGAGCCTGGACCGCGATATCTACGCGAAGGGCGAGCACGTGATCATCCGCGCGACGGTGTTGGACCCGGCGCTGGAAGCGGTGAACGACGCGGCGGTGAAGGCGATCGTGAAGGATCCGTTCGGGAACGAAGAGGAGTTGGAACTGCCCTGGGTGCTGACGCAGGACGGGGTGTACCAAGCTCGGTACATTCCGCGCGATCACGGCGACTTCCAGGTGACGGTGAAGGCGGAAAGTTCGCGCCTGCCCAACGGAGGCGAAGCGGGGACCGGATTCGCGGTGACGCGGCCGTTCCTGGAGTTCAACCAAGCGGGGCTCAACGAGACGCTCCTTTCGGACATGGCGCGGATCACCGGCGGCGCGTACTTCTCGGAAGCCGACGGCGCGAAGGTGGCCGGCGAGATCGAATCGCTCTTGCGCAAGCGGCAGCAGGGCGGCGCGTATGTGGAAGAGAAGGATCTCTGGGACGCGCCGGTCTTTTTTCTGGCGCTGATCGTGCTGTTGGGCGCGGAGTGGAGTTTGCGCCGGCGGGCGGGGTTGGCGTAGGCCTGAGGGTTGGGAGAAGGGCACGACGTAAAAAGTAATGAACGGCGCCGAACGCCGAAGGGTAAGAGATAAGGTTGAGCGGGATGAGCGGGCGGAGCTTTTCTGTTTGGTTTTTTGAATGTTCAATTCCTTTCGGTGTTTAGGAACGGCGCATGAAATTCGTGTGGCTCAAGGTGGTGCTGGCGCTATGGGCAGGCGCCGCGGCGTTGCAGGCCGGTGAGGCGGCAAAGGCGCATGCGTTGATCGTGGCCGGCGAAAGCGGCGAGGCGCCGTTCACCACGCTTTTTCCGGAATGGGCGCAACGCTTTCAAACGCTGCTGACGGCGAAGGCGGGGATCGCTCCGGAGCGCGTGGCGGTTCTGGTGGAGCAGCCGGATGCGTTGAAGAGCGTGGCGCGCGGGCCGTCGACGCTGGCGGAGGTGAAGAAGGCGCTGGCGGGCTGGGCGGCCGAGGTGAAGCCCGGCGACGCGGTGGTGGTGGTTCTGCTGGGGCACGGGACGGGAGATGCGGGCGGCTCGAAGTTGTGTCTGGCCGGTCCCGATCTGACGGCGGCGGAGCTGGCGGAAGCGCTGAAGCAGGTGCCTACGCGGGACGTGTGCGTGGTGCACGCGGGTTCGGCGTCGCACGGTTTCGTGGCCGCGCTGAGCCATCCGGACCGGATCGTAATTGCTTCGACGAATAACCCGGGGCAAGGCAACGCGACCTACTTCGCGGAGTTTTTCCTGCGCGCGTGGGAGCAGCCGGGGGCGGATGCGAACGGTAACGGCAAGGTGGAGTGGCTGGAGCTGTTCAACCGTTCGGCGCAGGAGTGCGCGAAGTGGTATCTGCGGCAATACTACGACGGAAAAGAGTGGCGCACGGAAGGGAAGCAATCGCGGGCGCTGTGGCAGAAGTTCTACGGTTCGAATCCGGAGAAGAAGATGGGCGCTCCGATGGACCCCGAGGCGGAGGACGCCGAGCCGCAGTTGGGCGAGTGGGGCGAACAATGGATGGGTCGGCGGATGTGCACGGAGTTCGCGCAATTGGACGACAACGGGGACCGGGTGGGCAGCGCGGTCTTCAACAACACAGCGCTCACGCCGCTGAAAGGGAGCGAGCCCGGCGAAGACGGGAAGCAGGCGTCGGCGGCGGTTCCGGGCCAGCCGCGCGGGCTGGCGGGGCTGCCGGAGTTCAAAGATCCCGAGCAGAAGTCGCCGTGAGCATGCGCCGGGTGTGCGTGGGTGCGCTGTTAGCGGCGTGGCTGAGTTCCGTGGGGGCTTAGGCGGGCGCCCCCGCGACGCCGGCGGAACCGCCTCGGCTGGTCTGGCGGGCCGAGACGCGCGTGAAGCGCGCCGAAGGGGTCTTTCCCGATCCCAGCGATCCTGACCGAGTGCTGGTGGCCACGCGCCTGGGGCTGGCCGAGACGCGCGACGACGGACAATCCTGGACCGACATCCCGAATACCGGGCGCGCCGAACTGGGGCGCATCGCGGATCTGCGCTTCTGCGCGCAGGATCCTCGATTGGCGTTTTTGGGCAGCCGCGAACTGGGGGTCTTCCGTTCGGAAGACGGCGGGCGGACGTGGTCGAACGCCGGAAACGCGGATAAGGGCCTGGCCGACAACAAGGTCGCCAAGCTGGTGATGTACCCGGGCGATCTTTCGCGCCGCACGATTTACGTGACGCACGGCGAAGGCGTGGGAGGCTTGAGCAAGAGCGTCGACGGCGGGAAGACGTGGACGGTGCTGGCGCCTAAGCAGTACGCGGAAGAGCTGGTTTTTCAGGGCACCAAGGCGTTTGCGGGCGGGGGTGCGCTGGAAGAGCCGGACATCTGGGGCGTGTACCGGAGCATCGACGGCGGGCGTTTCTGGGGCGAATTGGCGCGCGATATCAGGCCGCTTTCGAGCCTTTCGTCCGCGGCGTCGGGCGACGAGCCGCTCTTTGGGCTGCGCGGCGGGCGGCTGATGCACGCGGAGAGCGGCGACCGCTTCGGTCCGGAAGAGCCGGGTCAATGGGTCTCGCTGTTCGCGGCGCCGGGGAACGGCAAGGCGGGTCTATGGCTGTATGCGTACGATCCCTTCAAGCACGGGCTGATCGTGAGCGGGGATGGGTTCAAGACGTACCGCGCGGAGAACGAAGGGTTGTACGTCGACGCGCTGGTAAAGTCGGGGGCGAGCGCTGCGGCGAACGCGAACGGATCGACGATTTACGTGAGCGTAAACGGGCAGCTTTACGTGGGGCGCGCGGTATATCCGACGGGTCCGATCTTGTCGCGCGCGAAGGCCGATCCGGGCACGCTGGAGCTGCCGTACTACAGTTACCTGAGCTACATGGGCGGGTTGCGCGCGCAGCTTCAGAAGCTGGCTTCGGCGCGGCATGCGGGCCGGATGGCGGTGGGAATGCAGGAAAAGGCGAAGAAGCTGGCGGCGTGGTCGGACGGGACGCCGGTGGCGTTCCGGGTGGCGGTGAAGCCGGGCGAGAGCGGATCGCCGGTGAAGGAAGTGCGGCTGGACTTGAGTCCCTTGCAAGGTCCGGGTTCGGCGGTGTTGTTGGACGACGGGCAGCACGGCGACGGCGCGGCGGGGGACGGGATTTACGGCTGCGTGCATGCGCTGCGCCCGCGCGCGGTGGCGCTTTCGGAGCAGAACGGGGGCGGGCTTCCGGGTTCGATCGTGCTGCGCGCGACGGCAACGGACGAAGCGGGCAAGTCGAACACGGCGGCGCTGGTATTCGCGGCATGGCCGCGGCGCGAACACGTGGGCTTCTGGGACGGCGAGGACAACAGTTGGGGCCGCGCACTGGCGGCGGAAGGCGACTGCGAACTGGCCGCGCACGAAGCGGAAGCGCATTCGGGGTCTCGCTGCCTGCGGGCATTTTCGCGCGGCGGCGCGTGGAGCATCGGCTGGGGCGTCGATGCGTGGGGCGACGGCGGCGGCGCGGGGCGCAATCTTTCGGCTCAGGATACGCTGGTGCTGTGGATCAAGACGCCGCAGCCGGATACGCGCGACGTGAAGATACAACTGATGGACATGACCGACCACTGGACCGGCGCGAATCGCTCGAAGGAAGCGTGGCTGATCAAGGACGGTTACGTCAAGAGCTTCAGCGGCGCGTGGCAGGAAGTGCGCATTCCGATGCGGCGGCTGGCCGAAGGATCGGCGTTTTTCGCGGACAAATGCGGCGCGATCCTTTTGGGCGGCGACGATCCTGAAGGGCAGGCGTTCCTGGTGGACGATGTGAGCTTCGAGGTGGAAGGACCGTAACGGGTGACGCGTGAAACGCGGAACGCGCCGGGTCCGGCAGCGCGGGGCGAGTTCGCTTTACGTTATAGGGCAGGTACACGGGATTCGATGCAGGCGTTGTTCTGGAGACGGCCATGACGGTGCGCGGCGGTTTGCTTGTACTGGCGATGCTTGGCGCGGTTTCCGCCGCCGGCGGAGAGGATTGGCACAAGGACTATCAGGAGCTGCGCACGCTGCGCGATCAAAACAAGTGGCAGCAGGCGCTGGTGAAGGGCCGCGAGATGTACGGCACGTTCGCGATGGATCCGAACAAGATCCGTGAGATCGCGGAGTTGATGGGCGATGCGTGCCGCCGCGGCAAGGAATGGGATCAGGCGGTGCGGGTGTACGCGGAGTACGCGGAGAAGGTTCCGGGCGACGAGAAGGCGAAGCAGTGGTCGCTGAAGGCGCAGGCGGATACGGAGCGCGATGGGCAGCGCAACGAGAAGGCGCTGGCGGCGTATCAGAAGATACTCGACACGTACCCGAAGGCCGGCCCGCTCTGCGCGGACGCTCGGTTGCAGCGAGGGTACATCCACAAAGACCGCACCCGCGATTACGAAGCGGCGATCGCGGAACTCGTCCAGGTCGAGCAGACCGATAATCAGGACCGCGCGCGGTTGTCGTCGGCTCTGATGGGCATGGCGGATTGCCATCTGGTTCAGAAGCGTCCGGCGGAGGCGCTGGCGCTGTATAAGCGCGTGCTGACGGATTTCGTGAAGGATCAGCCGCATTGGACGCTTCGCGGCGCGAAGGGCAATTCGATCCGTGCGATCAACGAGGGGCAACTTTGGGCGGACGGCGTTCCGTTTCTGGCCCAGTTGGAAGCGCAGGAGACGGACTGGAAGTTCAAGAGCGAACTGGGGCTGCACCGTTCGAACGCGCTGCGGGCGTCGGGGCAGCGGGAGGCGGCGTTGAGCGCATACGCGCAATGCCAGGCGGCGTATCCCAACGAAGCGGATTACCTGTACGAGTGCCAGAAGCAGATCGTGGCGCTGTGGGTGGAGCAGCAGAAGTTCACGGAATCGCTGGCGCACGCGAAGCTGCTCTTCGCGCTGGCCAACGACGACAAGCGGATCGTGGAAGCATGCACGATCGTCGCGGGCTGTCTGAAAGCGATCGACAGTAATCTGGAGCGCGCGAATGCGTTCCTGCGCTTTCAGAAATGGGGCCCGTTGGGCGTGGACGGGAAACCCGGCACGGACGACCTGGCCGATCCGCTGATGAAGGTGGCGTATCCGTCGGAACCGGAGCGGACGAAGCTGCTGCAGGACGGACTGGCGAAGACGGGCGACAGCGACGGGGGCGCCCGGCAGCGCGCGTTCTTGAACCTTCTGCTGGGCCGCCCGAAGGAGGCGCTGGCGGAGTTCCGGGCGCAGTTCGCGCTGTGCGACGACGCGAATTTGCAGCGCGCGGCGCAGGAGTGGGTGCTGGTCGGGGTGAAGACCGTGCAGGGCCATACGACCGGGCTGAAGCCGTTCTACGATTGGCTGAATTACGGCGCGGCCGGTCCGGAAGGGAAGGGCGGCGCGACGGATCCTTTCAAAGGGCTGGAGTAGGCGGAAGGCTCAAGCGCGGCCTTCGGAGTGTCGAATAAGTCAGGGAAACGGCGTATGAAATTTGGCTCTTGGATCTGCATTTTCCTGTGCGCCGCGCTGTGCTCGGGGCTTGTTCACGGGCAGGAGGAGGCCGGCGGCGAGGAGGTTCCGGCGGGCGACCCGGCGGCGGAAGCGGCGGCGTTGCGGGATTTGCAGACGACGCTGGAGAAGCTTGCGGCGGACGGGACGGAGCATCCGCGCGACCGGGAGTACGCCCTTCAAGCGCTTGCGCGTGTGCGGCGCGCACTGGGTTCGTGGGGCGAGAGCGCGGCGTATTACGACGGTTTGCTCTCGCAGTGGCTTCCGGATCAATTAGCGGGGCCGGTGGTTTCGGGCGCGGTGACGGCGCGCAAGAGCAAGGACGGCGCGATTCAGGCGGCCCTGGAATTCTTCAAAAAAGAAGGCGCTGAATTCGCAAAGCACTCGGGCGCGGTGGCCCAGGCGATGCAGCGTTCGCAGCAGCATATCGAGAAGGCGTCCAAATCCTTGGAGTCCGGCGCCAAGGAGCGGGATTTGAAGCTCAAGCCATTGCCCGGCGTACGAGCGAAAGATCCGGGCGATCCGCTCTGGGTAATCCCGGAGCCGGCGTGGCTCGCGCCGCCGCCGGCTCCCAAGAAAGCTCCGCCGCCCGATGCGCCGCTGCCCGGCGCCAACCAACTGCCTTGGAACCGCCCGCCGGGCTTGCAAGCGCTGGGACCGGCGATGGTGAAGTTGGTGGAAGGGATCGGGGAAGTGAAGAAGTAATAGGTAGAGCGTAAAAAGTATCGGCAAGTAAACGGCGCCGGGCGGTATTCGCGCGAACTTCATACCTTCAACCGAGTCGATGAGCATGGGCGCTGCTTTCGGGCGGGGCTGGGGAGCGACACGGCTCGAAACAGGGTGGGGGATGGCGGCTTGTAGGAGGATGGAGGTTGGTGGAAACTGGGGAGCGGTAGGCGGTTCCGAAGGGCGGCTATAAACACGGGATGCGTATGGCGTCCGAGCAGCGTTCATCGGTTGACGAGAGCGGCGCACACGGCGCGACGCCGTATCCCAACAGCTTGCGCTGGCGGGCGACGCTGGCTGTGGCGGCCCTGCTTGCGCTGACGCTGGGCGGCGCGGGTTTGTTGAACATGGCGCTGATGCGCCGTCAGGCGCTGGCGGAGCAGCGGCGCGCGGCGGAGGTGCTGGCGAGCGGGTTCGCGCGTGCTGCGGAAGGTCCGCTCCTGGCAGAAGACGACGAACGGCTGGAGCGCTTGATCGAGCGTCTGCACCGCGATCCGATGCTGGCCTTCGCTGCGGTTCAAGACGCGGAGGGGAATTTCCGCGCGGAAGCGGCATCGCGTCCGGAAGCCTGGACTCGGTTCGCGTCGACGGGGCAGGAGGACGAGACGTTCCTCCTGGCGAAGGCGCCGATCGGCGCGGACGGTACGGCTGGCTGGCTGGTGGTGGGCTGGTCGACGGAACCGCTATACGCGGCGCAGACGCGTCAGGCGCTATGGACGCTGGCGCTGGTTTGCGTGCTTGGCGCGCTGGGCACGCTGGCGGCGTACGTGGCAGTGGGGCGGTTCGCGCTGCGGCTGGGGCGGCTGGCGCGGGCGAGCGCCGAACTGGAGCGCGGGGATTTTTCGCGGGCGGTGGAATCGGATTCGGAGGACGAACTGGGCCGGCTGGCCGTCGCGTTCGATTCGATGCGCGAGGCGGTGCGGCAGCGCGACGGGGCGCTGCGCGAACAAGCCGAAAGCTTGCAGCGTACGGTGGCCGAGCGCACGCGGGATCTTGAATTCCGGGCGCGCTTCGAGGAACTGGTGGCGGCGATCTCGACGGAGTTCATCAGCCTGCCGACCGAGAAGATCGACGCCGCGATCTCGGATGCGCTGGGGCGGATCGCGGAGCTGATCGAGGTGGACCGTTCGTGCGTGGCGTTGTTCGATACGGCGTTTACGAAAGGCACGATCACGCACGATTACGCGCGCGAAGGATTGCGCCCGCTGAGCCAGCCGGAGCGCGAGCTTCCGCTGGAACCGTTCCCCTGGTTCAAGGACCGCCTGCTGCGGCTGGAGAGCGTCCGGCTGGAATCACCGGACGACCTGCCGTCGGATGCGCAAGCCGAGCGCGGCGTGCTGGCGTCGCGCGGGGCGGAATCGGTGCTGGTCATCCCGATGCTTTGCGCGGGGCGGCTGGTGGGGGCGGTATTTTTCGATACGGTGGGCCGGCGGCTGGCCTGGCGTGAAAATCTGGTGGCGCTGCTGCGCATCGCGGGCGAGACGTTCGCGAACGCGCTGGAGCGCAAGCGGACCGAGCAGGCGCTGCGGCAATCGCAGGCGAATCTGGCGAGCCTGATCGACAACACCGACGACACGATCTTTTCGCTGGACCGCGCTTACCGCTTCGTGGCGTTCAACCATACGTTTTCGGAAGGTTGCCAGCGGTTGATGGGACGCCGGCCTGAGGTGGGCCTTTCGATCATGGATCTGGTGGGCGCGGAAGAGACGGCCCGCTACCGCCCGTACTGGGACCGCGCGCTGTCGGGCGAACGATTCGCGCTGGAACATCCGTTTGGACCGCCGAATCCGCAGCGCTATTTCATTTCGAGTTTCAACCCGATCCGTACGGAGCGGGGGATCGTGGGGTTGAGCGTATTCAGCCGGGATATCACCGAGAAGCGTCGCACGGACGAGGCGCTGACGCGGGCGAAGGAAGAGGCCGAAGCCGCCGACCGCGCGAAGAGCGAATTCTTGGCGAACGTGAGCCACGAGATCCGCACGCCGATGAACGGGATCATCGGCATGACGTCGCTTTTGGGCGACACGGACCTGACACCGGAGCAGCGCGATTACCTGGAGACGATCCGGCAATCGGGGGATTCGCTGCTGGCGATCCTGAACGATGTGCTGGATTTCTCGCGGATCGAGGCGGGCCGTCTGGAAGTCGAGACGTTGGAGTTCGAGCTGCTGGACGTGTTGGAAAGTACGCTGGACCTCTTTGCGGAGCATATTCGCGCCAAAGGGCTCGAGTTGGGCCTGATGGTCGCGGGCGGTACTCCGACGGCGCTGCGCGGGGACCCGCACCGGCTGCGTCAGGTGCTGACGAACCTGCTTTCGAACGCAGTGAAGTTCACGGAGCGCGGCGCGGTGACGATCCGCGTGGCGGGTGCGCAGCAGGAGGAAGGCCCGTCGCGCGTGCGCTTCGAAGTGTGGGACACGGGCGTGGGGATTCCGGACCACTACCGCCCGCGCGTCTTCGAGGCGTTCAGCCAGGCGGACGGTTCGCATTCGCGGCGCTACGGCGGGACGGGGCTGGGGCTGGCGATCTCGAAGCAGCTGGTGGAGATGATGGGCGGCGAGATCGGATACGAGAGCACGGTGGGCGAGGGGACCGTGTTTCGGTTCACGCTGCCGCTGGAGACGCAGCCTACGGTACTGAGCATGCTGGACCCGCTGGCGCTGTCGCCGCTGACGGACGTGCGGGTGCTGGTAGCGGCGACGCATCCGGCGGGGCGGGATCTGCTGGTGGAAGAACTGGTTTCGTGGGGATTGCGCGCGGAAGGCGTGAGCGACGGAGCTCAGGCGCTGGACCGGCTGTGCCGTGAACGCGGCAGTTCTGACCCGTTCCGTTTCCTGCTGCTCGATTCGGAGCTGGCGGAGATCGACGTATGGAGCCTGCTGGACGCGATGCGCGGGGATCCGGGGCTGGTGGGGGCGCGGGTGGTCCTGACCATGGAGCAGCGCGACCGCGAGGTGCTGCGTCGGGCGAAGGCGGCGCAGGTGCACGCGTGGCTGGCGAAGCCGGTGCGCCCGAGCCTGCTGCTCAAGGCGCTGCTGCGCGGCTGGACGATGACGCCTGTGCATCTCCTGCAGGTCAAGCCTGCGCCGCAGACGGCGGGCATGCCGTCGCTCCAGCGCGGGCGGATATTGGTGGCGGAGGACAACCCGATCAACCAGAAGGTCGCGGGCGAACAGTTGCGCCGACTGGGCTGCGAAGTGGATATCGCCGCCAACGGGCACGAAGCGCTGCAGGCGCTGGAGGTGAAGGACTACGATCTCGTGCTGATGGATTGCCAGATGCCGGAACTGGACGGGTATGCGGCGACGCGGGAGCTACGGCGGCGGGAACGCGAACGCGGGGACGGCCGCTTGCCGGTGGTGGCGTTGACGGCGCACGTGATGCCGGGTGACCGCGAACGCTGCCTCGATGCTGGGATGGACGATTACCTGCCTAAACCGGTGACGCCGGAGCAGCTCGCGAAGATGCTGACGCGCTGGCTGCCCGGCGGCGTGCCGGCCGCCGCCGCGCTGGCGCCAGCGGCGCCCCCCGCGGATCCTCCCGCCGGCGCGGAAGCCGAGGGCATTCTGGATCGTGCCTTCCTGGCCACGCTGGAGGGGTTGAAAACCGAAGCAGGCCGGCCTCTTTTGGAGCGGCTGGTGGAGTTGTTCGTCGAACAAGGGGCGGAACGGATCGCTCGGATGGTGCGCGCGCAGGAAGCGGGCGCGCAGGACGATCTGGTGCGCGCAGCGCATGAGTTGAAGGGCAGCAGCGGGAACGTGGGTGCGCGGATCTTTTCGACGACGTGCGCCGAGATCGAGCACTTGGCGCGCGAGGGTAAGGTGGAAGAGACGCGCGGGCTGGTGGCACGCAGCCGCGGCGAGTACGAGGCGGCGGTGGAGGCGTTGCAGATTGAAGTAGGACGTCGCAGTTAAGAACGGCAGACGACAAACGGCAAGAACCAAACAACCTTCAAACGTCCCATTCTAACTTCCATCGGCGGGGCCTTGAGCCGCGGGGCCGGGGTTTCCCATTGCCCCGCGGCTGAGGTCGCGCACGGTACGGCGTCGATCAGGCGATGGCCGCTCGGCGGCGTTCGCTGCGTTCGATGAGTACGAAGAGCGTTCCGGCCAGGAGCGCCAGGCCGGTCACGAACCACCAAGGCGAGACTCCGGTGAGGCTAGGGAAGGTGGCTTTGCCGAAGTCGGCGAGGTCCAGCACTCGGGGCTTGATCCACGAATAGGTCTCGGAGTAGACGCCGGCGCCGAGGACCATGCCCAGCACGGCATATAGGGCGTGGCGGGAGCCGTCGCCGAGCGCCGCGACTCCGGTGCCGGGGCAGTACCCGGCCAGCGCCATGCCGACGCCGAAGATCAGTCCGCCCAGGGCATTGGCGACGAGCTGCGCGGATTTGACGTGGAGCTTGACCCATCCGGCCTGGTGCATGCCGTAGATGCCGATGCCGCCGACTACGATGGCGGTGAGCATGACCTTAAGGACCGTGTAATCCTTGAAGAGGAACTGTCCCAGGATGGTCCCGTAGCGCGTGACGCGCGCCTTCTGAAGTAAGAAGCCGAAGACGAGCCCGGTCAAGACGCCGGCGGTGACGAGCAGCATCGAGTCAAACATGACTGCGGCCCTCCTTTCCGAAGAGTGCGAATGCGGTCGCGACGCCGGATGCGAACATCGCGGCGAAGAAGACCCAGGAACTGACGGCGAGCTGGAGCCCGCCGCTGATACCGTGGCCGCTGGTGCATCCTCCGGCCATGCGTGCGCCGTAAAGCAGGACGGCTCCGCCGACGAACGCGGCGAGATTACGCTTCCAGGGCGCCGGTCCGAAGCGCCAAGCCCACAGCGCGGGGACCTTTTCGGTGAAATGCTCACGGCCGAGGCGCGCGGCGATCCAGGCGCCGAGGGGAAGCGCGAGCACGAGGAAGAACTGCCAGTCGAACATGGGCTTCTTGGCATTGATCTCCGCGGCGTAGTACGCATTGTCCTTGAGGCGATCGGGCGCAACAGCCTGCGTGGCGAGACCGCTCAGATGGACCATCGTGGTGCTGGTGCCGAGAGGCCTATCGAGCGCCAGAAAGGTCGCCCAACTTAGGACGCCGATCAGCGCGCCGACGACGTAGGGATTCCAGCGCGGAAGCGTGAGGGGGTTCATGGCGTCAGTCCTCCTTGCGGGTTGCAGGCGCGAGTCCAAGCGCCGCATGCTGGTCGCGCACATGGTTGACGACGCCTTCGCAGACCACCGCGCAGAGGTCGAAGATCGAAGCGTCGTGAACGAAGTAGATCATCTGGTTGCCTTCGCGCCGCGCCCGGACCAAGCCGACTTGCTTCAGCATGCCGAGATGTTTGGAGACGGACGGCTGAGCCAGACCGAGCCCCTCGGTGAGCGTGGAAACGGAGCAGGGCCCTTCGCGTAAGCGCATGAGCAGGCGCAGGCGGTTTTCATCGCCAAGGGCTCGCAGGCGTTCGGCGACTTTGGCGATGAGCTCGGGGGAAGGGTTTGTAGTCATATCTCTATATTCCTCTGTAGGAATTAAACAATATAATTCAGGTATGTCAAGAGGCCTGGAGAAAGAATGGTTCAGGTTAACTTTATGTACCTGAAAGTGGATGTGGTATAGATAATATAATACCTTACTTACATTGTATTTAATAATGAACTACGCACGCATTTGGAATTCCAACATTTTCTGAACGAGACCACTTGTGCGGTGTAGGTTCCATCAGGTTCAATTGATGATCATGGAGACACCAGAGACCGTGGTAAGCAACCTGCGCATCGAATTGGCTCGGCCAACACCTTCTTACCTTCAATTGGAGCAGGCGCTTCGGGAGGCGATCGCATCGCGGCGCTTGAGCCCGGGCAGCCGGCTTCCGGAGGAACGGGAGTTGGCGAAAGACTTGGGGCTCAGCCGCGGGACGGTTCGCCGCGCGCTGGCGCCGCTTGAAGTGGCCGGCCTGATCGTGCGTCGGAAGGGCCGCGGGACGTACATCGCGGATCAAACGCAGGCGCCGCCTGTTCCGCTGGAAGTTTTTCTGCGCGGCTCGCAAGAAGCGAAGATTCAGACGAGTTGGATCGGGGCGATCGTGCAGGGGATGTTCGAGGCGGCTCGGCGGCTGAACGCGGAACTGGTGCTGCGCGAGGCCGGTCCCGACGCGGGAAAGAACACGGCGGCGGGTGCTTCGCTGTTTGTGGCTCCGGAGGACCGCGCGGCGGTGCGGCGTCTGGCGGCGAGCGGTCGCGCGGTGATTTGCGTGGACTTGTCGGTGGACGGCCCGGGCATCGATTCGGTGGTTTTCGACAACACGCTGGGCGCTCGCGAGGGTGTGCGGCGGCTGATCGAAATGGGCCACCGACGGATCGCGTTCATTGGAGCGCTCTTCAGGCGCGGCGACGGATTTGTGGAATCGTTAAACGCGCACGAGCGTCTGGCCGGATACCGTCTGGCGCTGCAGGAGGCCGGAATCGCCGAGGAATTCGTGTGGTGGATGCCGGCGGATGCGAAGGATGTGCGGGCGCGCTTCGTGCCGGCGATGCGGGCGATTCCGGAAGAGCGGCGTCCGACGGCGATCTTCGGGACGGACGAGTCGGATGCGCTGGGTGCGTGGCTGGCGGCTCAGGAGGCCGGCTGGCGGGTTCCGGCAGATTTGAGCATCGCTTCGTTCCGTAACTTCGACGCTCCGGATCCGGCGGGGATCGCGTTCAGTTCGATCTGCATCAGTCCGCTGCAGATCGGCGTGCGCGCGGTGGAAGCCGCCTTGGAGCGGGTGCATGCCGCGGCGGACGAAGTGTCTCCGGGCACGCGGATCCTGGTGCCGCACCGCTGGGTGGCTGGCGAGACGGCGGGCGAGATCCCGGGCGGAGTGGCGCTCGGAGATGCGTAGCCGGTCCCCGGCCACGGACGATTTTTAGAGAACGCTTACGTCGAGACTAAAAGGAGCATGACCATGAGAGAGACGGCGTTTCTGGTGCTGCTTGCGCTTTCGATCGGGGCCGCGGTTCTGCGCGCGGGCGAGAGCGATGGAATGAAGCTTTTGCTCGATTTCGAAGAAGGCGCGGACCTGGAGGCGCTGAAGGCCCACAGCGAGAACATCGCGCTGGATATCGTCCAGGACAACGGCGTGACGAGCGGAAAGAACTGCTGCCGCCTGGTGGGGAACGCCGGATCGGGCTATTCGGTCATGGAGCTGCACGGAGCCTTGCTGAAGGGCTTCGACCAATACGAGTACTTCGCGATCGATCTCTTTACCGAGCGGACGGACAAGATCAACTTCGTGATGGAATTGTGGGACGGCGATTCGAAGAATTACGCGACACGCTGCACGTACGAGGATCTGAAGACACGGCCGGGGCAGCAGACGCTGCTGTGGAAGATCGATCAGCCGAAGCGCAACGGGAAAGAAGGGCTGGACTGGGATGAGTTGCAGCCGAAGGACAAGATCCGGCGCAACGCGCTCTCGAAGGTGAAGCTTTTCTTCGTGCCTCCCAAGGAAGGCGGGAACACGGTTTTCTGGATCGACAAGGTCCGGCTGATGAAGGCCGACGCAGTGGGCGGAACGATTAAGGTGGCACTGCCGGCTTCGGCCAAAGCGTTCGATTTCGGTTCGGCGGGCGCGGCATCGCCGGGTTGGGCGGCGGTGGACGCGAAGCATGCGGGCGTGATGGGCACGAACGTGCGCGACGCGGGACGCGACTGGCCCGATCCTTTGACGGGGGGCGGGCTGGAGGCCGACGGCGCATATACCTTCACGGCGGACGTTCCGGACGGGAAGTACCACGCATGGCTGTGCGCGGCGCCGGTGCTGAGCGAAGCAACGCGTAAGCAGCCGTTCCGGCTGAAACTGTGCGAGCAGTTGCTGCGCAACGAAACGCTGACGACGGAGCAGTATTACGGCGAGCAGGGCATCTTCCGGCACCTGCGCACGCAGTACAGCCAGCGCGAGCACGCGCAGTGGCTCGACTACGTGCTTCCGGCATTCCCGGAATTCACCGTTCAAGTGGAGGTGCAGGGCGGGAGGCTTGTGCTGGAATCGAGCAACTACCGGATCGGCGCGCTCTTGCTGCTGCCGGCGGCGGAAGAAGGCGCATTTAAGAGTCTGTGCGCCGAGTTGCGTGCGGCGCGGCTGACGTACTTCTATAAGAATATTTTCCTCGATCCTCACGAAGCGCCGAAGGCGGCGGCGGGCGATGGATCGTACGTGCTTTGGGCGCCGAACGATACGGATGCGATCCGTCCCTGGAGCGCTCCGAGCGAGGCCGCTCGGAAGGACTCGAACGTAAAGCTGCAGGCGGCGGCGGGGCGGCGAGTGGTCGCCCGGGTGTGCGTGACGGCGTTCGAGGACCTGGGTTCGGGCGACGTGGCGCTCTCGGATCTGAGCGGCCCCGGGACGATTCCTGCCGCGGCGGGGCGGCTGTACCACCAGAATTACGTGGTGCGCGGGACGAGCGTGGACGAGCAGATGCTCCTGCCGTGGACGAATATCCGCTTCGAACCGGGGATCACGTGGGCGTACTGGGTTTGGCTGTCGGTTCCGGCCGACGCGAAGCCCGGTACCTATAAGGGTTCGTTGACCTTCAAGCCGGAGAAAGGCGCCGCGAAGTCGCTGCCGGTGGAGTTGACGGTGCATGCGTTCAAGCTGGCGGAGGACGTTCCGGCGAGCTTTGGGATGTACTACGCGCCGTGGAATTTTCCCGAAGGCTTCGACCGCCGGAAGCTGCTGAAGGAGCAGTTCGTCTTTAAGCGCGAGATCGGATTCACGGCTTCGTCGTTCGGTTCGGGAAGCGTGAAGAGTTTGAAGCCGGATGGCAAGGTGGTGGTGACGTTCGATCCGCTGCTGCCTGAATTGATCAAAGAAGTGGGGATGGGCCGCACGCCCGAGCAGATGCAGATGGGAAATTCGCTGGGCATGGCGCGGCAGATCGCCCGGTTGCTGGGTCTGCGTCCGGCGGTGGACCACAATCCGGGGATCGAGTTCACTAAGCCGGAATTAAAGGGTTACTACCAGGACGCGCTGAGGCAATACAAGGCGTTCATCGAGTCGACCGGCCTGCCGGTGGCGGTGGAGACAGTGGACGAGCCGCGCGAAGTGCCGAATCCGTGGAACCGGAACCTGGAGCACACAAATACGTACGGCGACTGGATGGAAGAGGTGGGGTTGAATTCGTTCGTGACGCCGATGGGCGACATGCAATCGGGAAAAGATTACACGTCGCTTGCGCAGCATCATCGCATCGTCTCGGTGCATGCGTGGGAAGCGTCGCGGCGCATGATCGCGGCAACCCGGGAGCACAAGAAGACCTTATGGTTCTACAACACCGGGATGGACCGGCTCTCGTGGGGATTCTACAACTGGAAGATGGAGTCGAAGGGGCGCTGGGAGTGGCATTTCTGCTGGCAGGACCGCAAGAGTCCCGAAGGATACCCGGCGGAGAACGAATGGTATTCGCCGTTCGCGAGCCAGGACGGTTTCGCGCTGCATGCGCCGTACGCAAGCTTCCCAGGCGGGATGCTCTTCAAGTCGAACTATCTGCAAGTGGCGAAGGGCATCGAAGATTACGCCTACCTCACGACGCTGGAACGCGTGCTTGAGCAAAAGCGCACGGATGCGGCGAAGGCCGAGGCGGTGAAGGCGGCGGACGAGTTTCTGGCGGCCCTGAAGAAGAGCATCCCTGAGTTCCCGAAAGTGAAGGGTCTGGCTTCGCCGGACGCGGGGGCGCTGGTGGGCGAGGGCATGGACGCCACGGTGGGGGAGTTGTGCGGGCCGTGGCAGAGCAAATGCGCTGAGTTGATCGGAAAGCTGGCACCTTAAGGGCCATCCGTCAAGCGATCCAGACAGGCGCTTGAGACTCAGGCGGGCAGCCCAACACGAGAAAGGGAGCGCGGCGATGCAGGGGACGATGGGCAGAGCACTGATTGGCGAACGGCAGATGGAGCAGTTTCGAGAGCTGGGCTACTTCGTGACGGAACCGGCGTTCGAGAAACATGAACTGTCGGCGATGGTGAACGAGTTCGACCGCTTGCACGCGGAGTGCATCGAAGCGGCCGAAGCCACGGGCGATGCGAAACGCATCCGCTTCGCGCGGCAGCGTCCGTTCGTGGGCGAGGCGCACTTGAAGAGTGCGACGATCGCGGCGTTCGTGAAGGCTCCGGTGTATCTGGAGGCGTGCGCCAAGCTGATCGGGCCGGACGCGGACCTGTACTACAACCAAGTGGTGATCAAGCCGCCGGAGGAGGGTCTGGCCTTCGGCTGGCATCAGGACAGCGGGTATGGGATTACGGAACCGCTGGCGTATATCACGTGTTGGACGGCGATCGGCCGGACGACATTGGAAAACGGGTGCGTGTGGGTGATCCCGGGCTCGCACAAGCGCGGGCTGCTGCGCCACGAGCGCGGACCGGAATCGCTGGATGCGGTGCTTGACGACGAAACCGGCGCGATCCCGGTGGAACTGGAGGCGGGGCAGGTGGCGATCTTCAGTTCGCTGACGCTGCATAAGAGCGGCCCGAACCGATCGAAGACACCGCGGCGCGGATACGTGCCGCAGTATCACGTGCCGCGCGTGAAGCTGACCGAGACCGGTGCGTTGACCGGCGATCAGGTGCCGGTGCTGCGAGGCGGCCGGGCGGTAGGTTGAGGTGCCGGTCCACAAGGGCAAACGAAAGACAGCGTATGACGGCGAGGCCGCCGGATCCGCTTGAGTAAGCGGGAAGGGAATGGGCCCGGACTGTGCTTGGAGCAGGGGTGGTGGTGCAGGCGAGTACGAATACGGCAGCAACCGCATCGTACGCAAAAAGGAATTTACAAGGAGCTTGGCGATGGAAATTCGACCTCCGTTGATTCAGGTAGCGCTGGATTTCGCGACCGTCGAAGAGTCTTTGCCGGTGGCGGAAGCCGCGGTGAAGGCGGGCTGCGACTGGCTGGAAGCGGGCACGCCGCTGATCGTGGCGCAGGGCGTGAAGGCGATCGGCGCGATCGCGAAGGCGTTCCCGACGATGCCGGTTCTGGCCGACTACAAGGCTATGGACAGCGGCGGAAAGCACGTGCTGGTGACGCAGCAGCAAGGCGCGCACATCATGACGGTCTGCGCGGGCGCGGCGGATGAGACGGTGAAGGCCGCGGTGAAGGCGGGCAAAGAGACGGGCATCCTGGTTTGCGCGGATACGATCGGCGTGAAGGATCAAGTGAAGCGCGCCAAGGAACTTGAAGCGCTGGGCGTGGACATGATTTACTTGCACTTTGCGGCGGATGAGCGGCGCGCGTTTCCTTCACGCGATACGGTTCCGTGGGTCGCGTCTGTGCTGGAGGCGGTGGATATCCCGGTGGGTGTGGCGACGTTCGAGATCGAGGACGCGGTGGCGGCGGCGAAGTTGGGCGCGGACCACTTCTCGATCGGACATCCGATCGTAAGCAGCGAGCATACGTACGAGAAGCTGAAGCGGTACATCGATGCGGTTCGCGCGGCCCACACGCCGCGCCGCCGTGCCGCTCGAGTCTAAATCGGATGCGAACGCGCGCGGCCCGGCACTCCTTGGCCGGGTCGCGCGCGTAATTTTGAGATTACCCAAAGCAATAAATCATATAACTCTCCAAAAAACACTGGACCTATTAGCTCTGAATTCGGTTGGAATTTGCGCAGTAGTGCGTAGTCATTTGCAACACGAAATGCGCATTTTGGCCCAATAAGCCTGCATTTAGCCTGTTGGGCCGCCAGCTAGCCCGTCTAGCGCTTGTTGTCGCGTGGCAATTTAGATATGAAACAAGTGTAAATCGGGCGGGCGTGCCGCCGATACGGCCTCAATTCGATTGGGCCGATCAGAGGCGATTTATAGCACATTGCGCTGTTCGCACCGGTGCAACTTGGAGACAGGGACATCATGAAGAGCAAAGTTCGTTCGGGACATGCCAAAAAGGGGCCGAAACTGGAATTGAAGGTGGACGCCAGGCAGGCTCGTAAAATGGGCATCGACGCCGACTCGAAGGGTCCTCCGAAGACGTTGTCTCCCAATCAGGCCGGCCGCGTATTGGGCGTGACGGGCGAAGCGGTGAAGCGCTGGATCTACGATCGCCGGCTTCCGGCGACCAAGCTGACGAACGGTTATTGGCGGATCAAAGTCGACGACCTGGAACGTTTCATCAAGTGCCGCGTGAGCGCGCCAAAGACACGGGTGCTGATTTACTCGTCCGATCCAGCAACGTTGGAGACGTTGAGTTCGATCGTGGCTCACGAGGAACGCGAACTGCTGGTGGCCGGCAGTCTGCTCGACGCGCTGCTGAAATGTCAGGATGTGTACCCGAACATGATGCTGATCACGATGGACGGCGATGCGCAAGGTTGGAAGCTGATCGAACGCATCCGCCAGGCCGCTCATGTCCGTCCGGCTTCGGTTCTGCTCTTTTCGACCAAGGAACTGAGCGAGGCCGACTTGGATCGCGCGCTGGAGTTAAACGTTCAGGGCTACTTGCGTTTGCCCGTGGACAAAGATGCGCTGCTGAAGGAACTGGAGCGGTTGAGCCGCGGCAACACCTAGTCTCCGGCCGCGAATTTACCCCACAAAAACCGCATTTATTGGAGCGCTATCGGGGGCCGATGCGTCTCGCTTGGCTGCGCCGGCCGAGACTGGGAAGCGGACCTTTTTTACCCTTCTTGCCGTAGATGCGCTGGCGGATTTTATGCCGTTTAAGCGCCAGCAGCCCCTGCCGGTCGCCGATATTCAGAAGCGCTTCGCCGACACGGTGGCATAGAAACGGGTTGGCGACGAGTCTCACCAAGGCCGGTACGGCCTCGCGGATCTTGTGCTCGCCCAGCGTGCGCACGACGGCCTCGCGGACGCTTACATCCCCGTATTCGATCATCTCCAACAAACGTTCCAGAACTTCGGGGCGCGCGGCGAACTTGCCGAGCGCCACGACGGCGCCGCACTGCACCTCGTAATCCTTGTCCCGAGTGGCTTCGAGCAGCGGTTCGACGACGGCGGGGCTGTCCATACCCAACAGCGTGGCGACGGCCTCCTGGCGCAGGTGTTCGTCGCCGCCGGCATCGCGGAGTTGCAGCAAGCGTTCGTATACGGCCGGATGCTTGGCGAATTTGGCGAGCGCTTGGAGCGCGCCGCGCTGGACGTCGGGGTCTGGATCGCGGCTGGCCAGCAGGAGCGGCTCGATCATTTCGGGCGAGTCGAGTTCCTTCAGGCCGCGCAGGGCGAAGCGTTTGACGGAGGCGAAGGGCTGGCGCAGCGCACTAAGCAGGAAGCGCAAGCTCTTGTGTTCGGGGTAGCGCTTGAGAAACGGCTCGAGCTGCTCGCGCTGCCCGCCGCATTCGTCGAGCGCGCGTACGAGGGGCACGAGCCCGCGCGGGTCTTTCGCTTCGGCGAGGACCTCGACGACGCGGCGGAGGACGTCGGGGTCGTCGGTGTCGGCGAGCATGGCGAGTCCCTGGCGCGCGCGCGGGCTTTGGGTGCTGGCGCGGCGCAAGGCTTCGGCCGCGGCGCGGCGCACGACGGCGCTGGGGTGGCGCGCAGCCGCCACGAGACATTCGATGTAGCCGGGAGGCGCGGAGGCCGCGAGGGCTTCGACGAGCGCGGCGAGTTCGGCGGCTTCCCAGTCGAGGAGCGCGCGCGACCGCGCGGCTTGGCGCCCGCCGGGTTGGAAACCGGCGGCCAGGAGGTCTTCGAGCGTGCGTTTGTAGGCGGAGGCCAGTCCGGGCAGGACGATCTCGCGCGCCAGCAGCGCCCGCAGGGCGGCGATGCGGACGGCCGGATCTTCGTGGCGCGCGGCGCGCACCAGCGCGCGCCCGGCATCTAGGCTTTCGGGGAGTTCGACGAGGCGCGCGGCGGCGAGTGCGCGCAGCGCGGGATCGGCGTCGGCGGTGGCGCGCGACCAGAGTCGCGCGGCGTCTTCGGGCAGGAGTTCGGCGAGCGCGGTGCAGGCGGCGCGGCGCAGATCGGGTTCGGCGTTGTCGAGGAAGCGGCGGACCCAGCGCAGGGCGCGGGTTCCGGCGCGGCCGAGGGCTTCGAGCGCTTGGCGCCGGACGTCGGCGTATGGGTGGTTGAGCAGCGTAGCGAGAACGGCGCCGGGATCGGCGGCGTCGTGGCGTTCGAGCGCGGCGACGGCTTCGGCGCGCAGATCCGGATCGGAATCGTGGGTCAGGCGCTGGAGGCGTCGGATCGCCCCCGCGTTCCCGGCGGGCTGAACGGCTTCGGCGGCGACGAGGGCGCGGCGTAGCCAGAGCGGTGACTCGGAACCCGCCTTGGGAGCGGCCGGTTCGGCGGCTGCCCAGCGGACCAGTTCGTCGCGCGGCCGCGCGCCGGCGCGGAGGAGGAGTTCGAGGAGTGCCGGCGGGTCGGGAGCCGGCCAATCTTGCGGATAGCCGGCGCAAGCGGAAACGATCGATGCGTGCATGCGTTGCGCGCCGAGCCGGCGCAGTTCGTCTGCGCCGGCCTGCGCGGCTTCTCCGTTCGCGTACTCGGCGGCCCACGCGGCGGCGGCGAGTCCCAGGAGCTCGTGGTGGCGTGGCAACGCCTTGAGCGCCTCGGCTTGCAGCCGTGTATCGGCGCCGCGCAGATTGGCGAAAAGTCCTTCGATACAGGCCGGATCGGGGAAGCGCGCGGCGAGCCGGACGGCCTGGGCGCGGACGGCCGGATCGGCGTCGGCGAGGCCGCGTTGCGCGGCTTCGGCGGCGGGTTGGTTGAGAATAAGGATGCGCGTCAGCGCACGGCGGCGCAGGCTGGCGTCGGGGTCGGCGAGCCAGAGCCCCAGCAGGAGCGCGGCGTGGGGTGGATGGAGCTGCCCCGCACGGTCGAGAGCGGCATCGCGCAACCGGGCGTCGGCATCTTCGGCGATGCGTTTCCAAAAGGGCCGGAAAGATTCGGATTGCGGGGCGGGATGGGCGGCGAGGGCGTCGAGCGCCGCCGCACGCGCGGCCGCCGTGTCCATATTGGCCAAGGCGTGCAGGCATTGAACGGCAGCGGCTACCTCGAGATGCGCGAAGGCGAGGCGTGCGTCCGCAGCTCCGCCGGGCTCAAGCAGCGCGGCGGCGAGGGCGGCGGGTTCGCGGGGCGCGGGCATGGCCTTAGCCGGCGCTCCAATTTTGAATCGTACGGATGCGTTCGCGCAGCAGGTGGGGATCCGCGAGCCGCTTTCCGGCGTCGGTTTGAAGCAGATCCAGACAGAGCGCGTCGAGCGCCGAGCTGAGTTCGGGGCGGCGCTTGGAGGGCGGTTCGACCTGACTGCTTAAGGTGAGCCGGCGAGTGACACCCAAGTCGGGGGTGCCGAAGAGCCGCGATCCGGTGAGCATTTCGTAGCAGACGACGCCTAAGGCATAATAGTCGGCGGCAGGGCCGGGAGATTGCCGTCCTTCGTCGAGCTGTTCAGGCGCGGCGTAGGGCAGCGTTCCGCCGTGGTGGCGTTCGACCCGGCGCGAATCGCGTTTCCGTCCGGCGCTCGCGTGGGCTTCGCCGGCGCGGAACCAATCGGCCATGGTGAAATCGGTGAGCAAGATGCTGGGCTCGCCCAAGGCTTCGGCGGGCGGGAGCGACGCGCTCAGGCGCAGCAGGATGTTGCCGGGTTTGACGTCGAGGTGCACGACGCCTCGTGAGTGCGCGTAAGCGAGGGCTTCGACCGCTTGCGTGAGTACGCTGAGCGCGAAAGCGGCAGGAAGCGCGCCACGTCGCGCGATGAGCCGGTCGAGGGACGGTCCTTCGACGAGGGGCATGATCAGAAAAGGGCTGCCTTGCTGGATGCCGAAATCGAAAATCGGGACGATGTGGGGATGGTTCAGGCGCGCGGCGACTTGGGCTTCATGGCGGAAGAGCGCAAGCATTTCCTGGTCGGTGTGGAAGCTGGCCTGGAGCACCTTCAGCGCCACGTCGCGGTCGAGGACGGTATCGTAGGCGTGGTAGACGACACCCTGTCCGCCGGAACCGATCTCGCGGAGCAGTTGGTAGCGCCCGAAATCGGCCACCGGCGCGACATCCTGTGTGGCGTCTTCGTCGAAGGGTTCGTCGCGGCTGGAAGGCGGCCGCGGGGGCGGCGCGCCCTCCAGCCGGGGAACGGCCGGGTAACGCGCGGAAGACTCGATACCGGAGGGGTTGGCGCGGACGGTCTGCGCATCGCCGCGGACTTCCTGCCATGCTTCGCGAAGGTCTTCGAGCATCGCGGCGCCGTCGGGGTAGCGCTTGGCCGGGTCGGCTTGAAGGGCGCGGTGAACGGTCCGGCGCAGGGCCGGTCCGAGATCGGGGCGCTCGGATTCGGGCGGGACATAGACGGAGCCGCGAATTTTTTCGAAGAGGAGCGTGCGGCGTTCGGCACGGGTCTTGCCCTGCCAAGCCTGATCTAGGAACGGGTGCTTGCCGGTGAGCGCTTGGTACAAGATCACACCGAGCGCGAAGCAATCGGAATGCGGGCCGGTGGCCTCTCCGCGGGTCTGCTCGGGCGCCATGTAGAGCGGCGTGCCGAGCGTAAAGCCGCTGCGCGTGAGCGTGCTCAAATCGCGCAAGTGCGCGAGCCCGAAGTCGCTGAGAAACGCGACGCCATCCTGGAGCAGGATGTTGGTCGGCTTAAGGTCGCGGTGAACGATGCCTTCGGCGTGTGCGTAAGCGAGGGCGCGGCCGATCTGGTACGCCCATTCGACGGCGGTCCGCCGGCCGATCCCGCTCTGCATGGCCGACGCGAGGGTGCCACCGGCGATAAGCCGCATGGCGAAGAAGTAATAGGGTTCTTCGTCTCCGGCGGCGTAAATCGGGACGATGTGCGGATGTTCGAGCTTGGCCAATGCGGCAGCTTCGCGCAGAAAGCGGCGGATATTCTCGCCGGGCGTGAACAGATTTTCTTCGAGGACTTTTAAGGCAACGGAACGACCGAGCGAGATTTGCTTCGCGCGGTAGACCCGGGCCATGCTGCCCTGTCCGAGATCGGACTCGATCTCGAAGTCGCCGAGGGTTCGGCCGAGCAGCTTGGCGGGCATATCCGCGGTCCCCGAGCTTAAGATATGATTCCATGTCATTCTACCGGTCCTGGCGGAATGCCGAAAGGCGCAAGCGAGGCTCGCCTCCGAATTCGGCTGTATTTAGCGCGCCAGGCGGGAAAGATTTCGAGCGCACGAGTTCAATTTCGACACGCACGGGTGCAAGCACGAACATTTGGGCATTCCGGCGATACGAAAGTGCGCGTATCCTGTAGAGGTGGTTCGAGGAGGAGTGGGTATGTCAAACAAAGACGAACACGAAGCGCCTGAATTGGTGAGCCCCGAAGAGGGACTGGGCACCCTGATGGCGCAGATGACGCGGAAATGGGTGGATCGGATCGTGGGCACGCTGCGCGTACAACGCGCGCGCGGGGCGAATTTCGCGGCCTTGAATCGGTCGCTGCAGGCGGGCCTTCCGAACTTCGACGCGCATTCCAGACAACGGCTGTTGGATCTGGCCGGCGAACTACCGATTCCCGACGATTTCACGCCCGAGACGGTCTCGAAAGCCGAGCAACCCAAGCCGAATACGATTCATCTGAGCGTGACGCAGCCGCCCGCCGCCGATTTGGGGCCGTACAGTCTGGTCCGCTATCAAGGCACCGAATGGCTGGTGGCGGAGCAGACGGGCGCAAAATGGACCTTGAAGCTGCTGGAATAACCGCCGATTCGGACTTGAGACGGGGTTCGGGTTTCCAGCCGCTACGCGTAAAGGGAGCCGTGCATGGCCAAGAACGATTCAAGTTCGGCAGGACAATCGGTGCGACGGGGCGCGTTGTCGGAATTTTCGGAAGCTCAGGCAGCGGATTTCGTAAAGAGCCTGATTCCTGCACTTCCGCAGGAGGAAGTTTCCGAACGCAGCGAGAACGTGCCGCCGCTGGCGATCGTGGAAGGCGACTCGCCGGTGGTGCAGATGGTGAACGCGATCCTGATTCAGGCGTTGAAGAGCCGTGCGAGCGATATTCACATCGAGCCGTATCCGGACGCGGTGCGGGTGCGCTTTCGCGTGGACGGCAGTCTGGTGACGGCGCATGAACTGCCGCACGCGGCGCAGTCGGGGGTGATCAGCCGGCTGAAGGTGATGGCGAGCCTGGATATCGCCGAGAAGCGCTTCCCGCAGGACGGACGGATTAAACTTGGTCTGCCCGAGAAAGGAAGCAGTATCGATTTCCGGATGAGCACGCTGCCGAGCATCTTTGGGGAGAAAATCGTGCTGCGCGTTCTGGGCACGGGTCAACTTAAGGAAAGCGTGGATGAACTGGGGCTGACCGGCCAGCCGCATCGATACGTGAAAGAAGCTTTGCGCAACAGCTTTGGCATGATCGTCGTGACCGGCCCAACCGGGAGCGGCAAGACCACGACGCTGTATACGATGCTTCGGGAGCTGCGCAAACCCGACGTAAATATCGTGACTGCCGAAGATCCGGTGGAATACAATCTTCCTGGAATTACCCAGGTTTCGGTGAAGCCGCAAATTGGCTTTACGTTCGATGTCGCCTTGAGAAGTTTCCTGCGGCAGGACCCGGATATCATCCTGGTAGGCGAGATGCGCGACTACGAGACGGCGGCAATCGCGATCAAAGCCGCACTGACGGGGCACTTGGTTTTCAGCACCGTGCATACGAACGACGCGCCGTCGACGGTGGTGCGGCTGGTGGATATGGGCATCGAGCCCTACCTGGTGGCGTCGGCAGTGAAACTGGTGGTGGCGCAACGCCTGGTTCGGCGCATCTGCGAACAGTGCAAGGAAGAGGTCGAAATCTCGACTGAAGAGCAGGAGAATCTGCACGAATCGACGCTGGCGGGGCTCGAGAAGACTTGCCGCGGGCGCGGCTGCGAAGCCTGCAATCGGACCGGATATCGGGGACGCGCGCCGGTTTACGAGGTGATGCCCATCAAGAGCAAAGACCTGAAGCGCGTGATTACCGAGGGCGGGACGGAAGTGATGGTCGCTCAGGTGGCCAAGCGCGAAGGCTTGCGGACGCTGAAGGACGAAGCCATGGCGCTGGTGAACGCGGGGGTGACATCGCTGGAGGAGGCGATGCAGATCATCGTGAGCGAGTGAGCCTAGACGCTAATTCGCCTAGGCCGATGGGCGGATAGGCCTCCCATAATTGCGTGTTTTTACAGTATAGGCGGAATTTAGCTGGATCGATCCTTCGTATCCATTAGGGGTTTATGTCCATCGAAGCGCTGCATTCATGGAGCCGGTACGGCGCATACGTGTGTGCGGCGGCGGTAGGCATTCCTGGTATCCTGGCGACTGGGGCCATCGTTTGGGCCGCGGCGATGGGATTTGTGCGCTCCAGCGTGGGCGTGCAGCTATTTAGCGTGTATCTATTCTCTTGTTTTGCGAGCCCGGTTTGCGGTCTAGCGGTCTTGGTTGCGAATGGTTTGATGCGCCGAGCGGCGCGGAAAGCCGACGCCGATGCGGATTGGACGATTCTAAAGCGGACGACGTGGTGGGCCGTGGCGGCTTTGTTATCAGGAGTGGTGTGGTTATTCCTGCTTCCCTTCGTATTCTTCTCATTGGGTGGCAGCCGGTAGCTTGCCTTGAATCCGCTTATTTTTAGATCGCATCGATAAGCCGAATTCGAGCGCCGATCGTCTCCCAGTTGCATCGAAATGCGGTTGTGGACGCATTGGGGTTTCGGCGATTCGAGCTTCTCGAGGACACCCGACTTGCGGGCGGGGACGCCCGCGATACCTTTACAGCGCTTTTCGGCTCGACGTTTGGTCGGGCGAAACGGGTGCGAGGTACTAACGAGTGCGAAATCCTTCGAGTGCAGTTCTGAACTCTTTTTCTTGGTGCGTGTGGGTGTGCGCCGTGGCGCTGAACGCTTGCGCCGCGTACGGCGGTGAGGCCGCGGTTCATCCAGCCGAGGCGACCTTTCAGAAGGGCGTCGAGGCCGTGAAGGCGAAACAGTTCGAAGAAGCCGCGAAACAATTCCTGGAAGCGGCAAAGGCGGGGCACGGTACGGCGCAGCACAACCTGGGCATCCTGCAGCTGACCGGTTCGGGGGTGCCGCGCGATGTGAAGTCGGCGTTGGGGTGGTTTCAAAAGGCCGCCGAACAGGGGCAAGGCGACGCGAAGGTGCAACTCGCAGAGATGTACTTTCAGGGACTGGGCGTGGAGAAGGACGCGCCGGCGGGATTGAAGCTGCTTAGCGAAGCCGCCGATGCCGGATACGCGCCGGCCATGCTGCGGTTGGGGAATCTGTATCGGTTGGGGCTAGACGAGAACGGACAGGGCGTGGTCCCGCGCGATCTGGAAGCGTACGCGGCATGGCATCGCAAGGCGGCGAGCGCGGGGCTGTCCGACGCGCAGTATTCGATGGGCCTGATTTACTCGGAAGGGCAGGGTGTGCGCCAGGATTTCGCTCAGGCGGCGCGCTGGTTTGGGCAAGCGGCGGAAGCGGGGCACGCTCGCGCGCAGGTTCGCTATTCGGGCGCACTGGCGCAGGGACTGGGCATTCCGAAAGATGAGGTTGGCGCGCGGGCTTGGGTGCAAAAAGCGGCCGCTCAAGGATTGGCCGACGGGCAGTTCAAGCTCGGGGTGATGTTCCGCGACGGGCTGGGGGGGAAGGCTGAACCGGAGAAAGCGGCGGAGTGGTTCGGCAAGGCTGCGGCGCAGAATGACGGCGAAGCGCAGCATGCGTTGGCGCTCTTGCACCTGAACGGCACGGGTGTGGCTAAGGATGCCAAGCTGGCGGCGGATCTGTGCCGCAAAGCAGCCGAAGGCGGGCTGGCCGCGGCGCAAGTAACCTATGCGCTGCTGTTGATCAACGGCCACGGAGTGGGGATCGATCAGGCCGCCGCGGCGGTGTGGACGAAGCGCGCGGCAGAGCAGGGGCATCCTCAGGCGCAGCATAATTTGGGGCTGATGTACCTGAACGGAACAGGCGTGGCGCAGGATCACGCGAAGGCGGCGGCTTGTTTTCGGGCGGCGGCAGCGCGCGGAAATACAGAGTCTTCGGTCCAGTATGCGGTACTACTTTTCAAGGGCCAAGGCGTGGAGAAGGACGAGGCGGAAGCTTTTGGCTTGATGCAGCGGGCGGCCGAACAAGGCAGCCTGTTGGCGATGACGAATACGGGCATCATGTTCCGCGACGGGACCGGGACGGCGAAGGATTCGAAGGCGGCGGTGGGCTGGTTCAAGCAGGCAGCCGAGAAGGGCTGGGCGGATGCTCAATATGCATTAGGTCTCGCCTATGAACAAGGAGACGGCTTGGCCTCCGATTTGGCGTCGGCAAAGGCTTGGTACGAGAAAGCAAGTGCACAAGGGCACACTCGCGCGCAAGCCGCCTTGAAGAGGCTCACAGAAGGCGTGTTAGGTAAATAGCTAAACATATATTCGACATGTATTTAATATAGTTAAAGGCATAACCGTACGTGCTACTGCACGACGTATGAATTCCGACGTGCAGGGTTGGGATTGTGGTTGCGAAATTTGGCCTCCTAGCCTACAACCTTATTGTTGAGTCGGTCTCCGCAGATCACTAGAACGGCTGGAGCCATCCCATGTTACGGCAATTGGTCGGATTGAGCGCGGTCTTACTGACCGCGACGGTCGGGCTTTGGGCCGGCGAGTCCGCGGGGCCGCAAGTAACGGGAGGCACTGCGACGTTCGCACAGAATGGCGCGAATTGGACGGTCACCACGGGTTCGAATCGGACGGTGATTCGCTGGAACAGCTTCGGCGTGCCCCAGGGTTCAACCACTCAGTTTATCCAGCCGGGGAAGGGCTCGGCGGTGCTGAACAAAGTAACGGGTTCGCTGCCGTCCGAGATTGCCGGCGCGCTGCTTTCGAATGGCCGAGTGTACCTGCTCAATCCCAACGGCATTCTGGTCGGTCCTTCGGGGGTGATTCGCACGGCGGGGTTTGTCGCGAGCACGCTGGGGGTCAACGAGGGCGAATTCCTGGAGGCGGGGACGCTGCATTTTGCCGGCGGCGGCGAGGCGTCGGTGGTGAACCTGGGGACGATCGAAGCTTCCAGCGGTCCGGTGCTGCTGATCGCGCCGCGCGTGGAGAACCACGGGACGATCCGAGCGGCGGACGGCGTAGCGGGGCTGGTCGCGGGACGCGACGTGCTGCTGACGGCGGACGATCAGATTTACATTCAGCCTTCGGCCGAGACGCTGGGCGGCACGGGCATCGAGAATACGGGCACGATCGAAGCGGCTCGCGCCGAATTGGTGGCGCAAGGCAACTTGTACGGGCTGGCCATCAACAACAGCGGGACGGTGAACGCGACGAGCGTAGTGGAAGAAGGCGGGCGGATCCTGCTGCGCGCCGACGGCGGACGGATCGTGAACAGCGGGACGCTCACCGCGAGGACGCTGAACGCCGACGGCAAATCGACGGGCGGTACGATCGAGGTCGCCGGCGCGGAGGTGATTCTGGACGGTCCGGCGCGGCTGGACGTGAGCGGCGATCTGGGCGGGGGGACGATCCATGTCGGCGGGAATTACCAAGGCCAAGGCCCGCTTCCCAACGCGCAGTACGTCTGGGTCGGCTCGAACGTCGAAATCAACGCGGACGCGCTGGAAGTGGGCGACGGCGGGACGGCGATTTTCTGGTCGGATCTGGGGACGTGGTTTTACGGTTCGCTGAGCGCCAAGGGCGGTGCGTCCGGCGGCGACGGCGGCTTCGCGGAAATCAGCGGCAAGGCCTTCCTGCGCATGGCTGGCTCGGCGGATCTGAGCGCCGCCAACGGTAGTTTAGGAACGTTGCTGTTGGACCCGACGGATATCGAGATTCAGAACGGTTCCAGTGACGGGGACGACACGGGAGCATCCGCCACGGACTTTTCGAACAACTTTCCGGGCGGCGCTCCGGCGACGAGCGTGATCTTCGAGTCTGAACTGGAAGGCCTAGCGGAAAACGCGAACGTCACGATTCAGGCCACCAACAGCGTGATCCTGAAAGATCTGACGACGGATGGGGTGCTGGAACTGGCGCTCGCCTCAGGTTCGCTGACGATTGATGCGGGAACCTCGTTCACGTTTGAAGATACCACTAACACCATCCGCACGAACGGCGGCGACCTGATTGTCACCGCCGCTTCGGCGACGCTGGGCGTGCTGGACACAACCGGTTCGACGGGGACTGCGACGGGCGGAAATATCTCCGTCACGACCTCGGGCACCATCACGCTGCATCAGAATCTGACGACGCTCGACGGCAATATCACCCTTGCCGGGGCGGTATCGTTGCAGACCGACCTCACCCTGAACACCGGCGACGGGAATGCCTCGATCACCGGCGCGCTCGACGGCAACGCGAACACTCTCACGGTGGTTTCGGGCGCGGGAACGGTGACCTTTGGCAGCGCGCTGAGCGACCTGGACACACTCGACGTGACTGGCGGGACGATCTCGCTGGGCGGAAACGTGACCACGACGGGCACGCAGGACTACCACGGCGATGTGGAGATCGCTGGCGCGAGCGTGACGCTCACGACCACCGATAGCACCGTGACCTTCGACGGCGCGATTGAAGGCGATACCGATGGCGGCCAGGCGCTTACGGTAAGCGTCGGCAACGGCGACATCGTGCTCTCAGGCGACGTGGGCGCGACCAACGCGTTGGCCTCGCTGAACCTGACCAGCACCAGCACGACCATCGAAATCGGCGGGAACGTCACCACGGCCGGCGCGCAAGTGTACGACGGACACGTGCTGATTACCGGCGGCGACGTGACGCTCACCGGTGTGGGCATTCAGTTCACCGGCGACGTGGACGGTTCGGGCACCGAGAACTTGACGGTGGATGCGACGACGGGGACGGCCGATTTCCAGGGTGCGGTAGGCCTTCTCAATAACTTCGAGGCCTCCGGCGCGGCGATCCTCTTCGCCGGCGACGTGACCACCGACGGGACGCAGACTTACACCGGCGCCGTTGAACTTTTCGGTGACCGGACCTTCACGGCCTCCGACGCTGACATCACCTTCGACGGCGCGGTTTCGGGCAATACCGCGGCCGAAAACCTGACCGTGGACGCGGGGACCGGCGCAGTGGACTTCACCGGCGCGTTGACCGACTTGGCCTCCTTGGACGCCACCGGCACGACCATCGGCGTGGGCGCGAACGTGACGACGAGCGGAGCGCAGGACTACCACGGCGACGTTTCCGTCAACGGCACGGCGACGCTCTCGGGCACGGACTTGACCTTCGAAGGCACGGTGACAGGCTCCGGCGGACCAGACCTGACCGTTTCCGGCACAGGGACGGTGGACTTCCAGGACGAGGTGAGCGCGCTCAACAGCCTCGCCGCCACCGGCACGACGATCCAGATCGCCGCGGACGTGAGCACCACGGCTTCGCAGAGCTACACCGGCGACGTGATTCTATTCGGCGACCTGACGCTTAACGCGGTTGGAGTGACCTTTTCGGCGACCGTTACGGGCAACGCGACCAGCGAAGTCCTGACGATCGCTTCGACAGGCGGCACGGTGGACTTCGGCGGGGAAGTCAGCGACTTGGGCAGCCTGGACGTAACGGCCGACTCCATCGAGTTCGCCGCGAACGTGACGACGACCAACGCACAGACGTACACGGGCGACGTGGCCCTAAATGGCGATATCTTGTTCACCACCACCGATCACGACGTGACCTTCGACGGCGCGGTCACCGGCGGCGGGAACGACCTGACCGTCGCGGCCGGCGCAGGCGACGTGATCGTCACGGGCGCGGTCTCCGGCGTGGGGGCGCTCGATCTGACCGGCGCCACGATCGAGTTAGGCGGCGATGTCACGACCACCGGCGCGCAGACCTACCAAGGCAATGTGCAGATCAACGAAAGCCTTACGCTCACGGGCGCCGGCCTCACGTTCGAGGGCACCGTCGCCGGCGGCGACGGCGATGAAGACCTCACTGTGGACGCCGGCGCGACCACGGCCGATTTCCAGGACGCGGTAAGCAAACTTTCCAGCTTCGACGTTACCGGTGCGGCGATTCAGTTGGCCACCGACGTGACGACGACCGGGCTGCAGAGCTACGACGGTGCGGTCACGATTTTTAGCTCGCTTACGCTGACGGCAGGCGACGTGACCTTCGTGAGTACCGTGGAAGGCGACACGGGTGCGGAGAGCCTGACGATCGATGCAACTGGCGGGACGGCGGATTTCGGTTCCACGGTGGATTCGATCGATGTGCTCGATGTGACGGGAGCCACGATCCGGTTCGCTGCAGACGTTACGACCGAAGGCGCGCAGACGTTCACCGGCGACGTGGAACTGACGGGGAGCGTGCTCTTCACGACCAGCAACGACGGCGTGACCTTCGACGGGAACGTGGACGGCGGCACGAACGACCTGACGGTGGACGCGGGTACGGCGGCGGTGGAGATCGCGGGGAACGTCACGGACGTCGGGACGCTCGACTTGACCGGAACCACCATCGAATTGGGTGGGGACGTCACGACCACCGTATCGCAGACCTACCGGGGCAACGTGGTGGTCAACGCGAGCCTCACGCTGACCGGCGCGGGAATCTTGTTCGAAGGCACGGTCGCCGGCGGCGTGGGAACCGAAGACCTGACGGTGGACGCCACGACGGGCACGGCCGATTTCCAGGACGCCGTCAGCAGCCTGAACAACTTCGACGCGTCCGGCGTGGATATCTTCCTGGCCACGGACGTGACGACTACCGGCACGCAGGATTACGACGGCTCGGTGAGGCTCTACGGGGACGTGATCCTGACGGGCAGCGGCGTGGCCTTCTCCGGAATCGTGGAAGGCGACCTCGGCTCTGAAAATCTGACTGTGGACGCCACGGGCGGCACGGCCGACTTCGGCGGCGACCTCAGCAGCCTGGCCAGCCTTGACGTGACGGCGAACACGATTCTGCTCGGCGCGGACGTAACCACCACCGGAGCGCAGGACTACAACGGCGCCGTCGAATTGCAGGCCAACGTGGCACTCACCACCAGCACAGCCGGCGACGTGACCTTTGCCGACACGGTGGACGGTTCTGGCGCGGGCGGTCAGAACCTGACCTTGGACGTGGCCGGCGCCATCGACTTCCAGGGGGCAATCGGCTCCTCGGTGCGCTTGGGCGCTATCCAAGTGGACGATGCCACCGACCTCTCGCTGTTGGGCCTGACGGCGGGCAGCTTCACGCAGGTCGCCGGCACGGGCACGACGACCTTCGACGGCGCCGTGGATCTGGATGCGGCGGGCGGGCTGAACGTTGCGACGGACACCATCCTTGTCAACGGCACCGTGGACACGGTGAACGGCGGCGGCGTGACGCTGACGGCGGCCAGCGCGCTGACGATCGATGCAGCGGCTGTGATGAACCTGGACGGCGCGTTCCTAGAGAACGGCGCCGGGACGGTGAACGCGGCGGGCAGCATCACCACCAGCAACGCGGATGTGACCTTCACCAACATCGTGACGCTGGACGGAGATCTGGCTGTGACGAGCGGCGGGGGCCAGATCGAATTCCTGGGCGGCGCGGTGGGATCGACCGACGGCGGGGAGTCGCTGACGCTGGACGCGGGCTCGGGCGGGTTCACCTTCGGGGGCGATTTGGGAGCGGCGGGGGCGGCGTTGAACGACCTGACGCTGACCTCGGACCAGCTCTTTACGCAGGACGTTGATATTGTCGCGGCGGGAACGGTGCTTTTGCAGACCGCCGGCGCGACGCAGAACGCCGGATTCACGGTTCAGGCCGATACGCTGCTGCTTGAGGGGACGGGCGACTTTACGCTGAATGGGGCAAACGATGTTTCGAGCTTCGGCACCAGTGGCACAGGTGTGGCCGGCGACATCGTTTTCAACAACGGTACGACGAACCTTACTACGCTGGCGATCGACACGACGGGTACGGGCAACCTGACGCTGCGCCACGACGGGACGCTGGACTTGATGGGCGCGGTGAGCCTGACGGGTTCGTTCGTCGAAGAAAACGCGGCAGGTACCGGCGCGGGTGGGCTGGTGACGCTGGCGCAGGACTTAAACGTCGCGGCCGGCGAGGACATCACCTTCAAGAGTGCGTTGGCGATCGACGGGACGGTGGAGATCTCGACGTCGGGCGCGGGCAACTTGAACTTCTTCACCATCGACGGTGCGACGGTCGATACGGATTCGATCACGCTGACGGTGGACACGGGCTCCATTACGTATACCGGCGGACTGGGCGGCGGGACGCGCTTCGACAACATCACGCTGAACACGGGTGCGGGGATCACGATCGATCAAGATTTGAGCGCGGCGACGCAGGTAACGATCAACGCGGGCGGGAACATCGATCATTCGGACGGAACGATCTCCGCCGACACGGTCACGCTCACCACGACGGCCGGCGGTGCGACGCAGTCGGGTACGGCGAGCATCGATGCGACGACGCTGCTGGTGGAAGGCACGGGCAACTTCACGCTGAACAACGCGAACAGCGTGGACGAGTTCGGCACCAGTGGCGCAGGCGTGGCCGGCGACATCGTCTTCAACAACGGTACGACGAACCTTACTACGCTGGCGATCGACACGACAGGTACGGGCAACCTGACGCTGCGCCACGACGGGACGCTGGACTTGATGGGCGCGGTGAGCCTGACGGGTTCGTTCGTCGAAGAAAACGCGGCAGGTACCGGCGCGGGTGGGCTGGTGACGCTGGCGCAGGACTTAAACGTCGCGGCCGGCGAGGACATCACCTTCAAGAGTGCGTTGGCGATCGACGGGACGGTGGAGATCTCGACGTCGGGCGCGGGCAACTTGAACTTCTTCACCATCGACGGTGCGACGGTCGATGCGGATTCGGTAACGCTTACGCTGGGCACGGGCACGCTGGCCCTGGGTGGTGCGATCGGCGGCGGCACGCGGCTCGACAACGTAACCTTCAACTCGGGCGCAGGTATCACCCTGAACCAGAACGTGACCGCGGCGACGCAAGTGGACGTGAGCGCGGCCGGAGCCATCGCGCAGACGGCTGGAACGATCTCCGCCGACACGGTCACGCTCACCACGTCGGCCGGCGGCGCGACGCAGTCGGGTACGGCGAGCATCGATGCGACGACGCTGCTGGTGGAAGGCACGGGCAACTTCACGCTGAACAACGCGAACAGCGTGGACGAGTTCGGCACCAGTGGCGCAGGCGTGGCCGGCGACATCGTCTTCAACAACGGCAATACGGCGCTAACGACCTTGGCGATCGACACCACAGGCTCGGGCAACCTGACGCTGCGACACGACGGAACCTTGGACCTGTCCGACACGATCACGCTGACGGGTTCGTTCGTCGAAGAAAACGCGGCAGGTACCGGCGCGGGTGGATTGGTGACGCTGGCGCAGGATCTGAGCGTCGCGGCGAACCAGAATATTACCTTCAAGAGCGCCCTTGAAGTTTCCGGAGACCGATCGATTTCGACCTCGGGTACGGGGAACTTGAGCTTCTTCACGATCGACGGAAGCACGGCCGATACGGACGCGATCACGCTCACCGTGGATACCGGCTCGATTACCTACTCCGGCGCCATTGGCGGCGCCACCCGCTTCGACGCGATTACGCTGAATACGGGCGCGGGGATCACGCTAGGCCAGGACCTGGACGCGGCGTCGCTGATCGAGATCAACGCGGCGGGGACGATCTCGCACACGGGCGGGTCGCTCTCGGCCGCTACGGTGCATCTGAACACGACCGCCGGCGGCGTCTCGCAGGCCGTTGGCAGCGGTGGGATCGCGGCGACGATCTTGACGCTCGAAGGGACCGGGAATTTCTCCCTGCTCGACGCGGACAACGCGGTGGGCACGCTTGAAACCAACGGCGCGCTGGCCGGGGACTTGACCTTCGTGACCGGCTCGACGGTGACGACCGGCGACATTACCGCAGACGCCGTGGCCGTCGAACACACCGGGGCGCTGACGCTGGGCGGGGACATCACCGCGGACTCGTTCGTCGAATCGAACGTCGGGAATACGGGCGGCAGCGCCGGCGGCGTCAACACGCTCGCCGGAGCCGAACGGACGATCGATACGAGCGGCGCGGGCGGGGCCATCACCTTCAAGAGCAACGCGACGCTGAACAGCGACCTGACGCTGAACGCAGGGGCCAGCGGCGGAACGATCACGCTGGCGAACGTGAATGACTCGGTGGCCGGCGCCGATACGCTCGACCTGACCGGCGGCGGGTTCGCCTTCGGCACGCTGGGGACGCCGAACCGCCTGGGCGAGATCGCGCTCACCACCAACCAAGCCGGTGGCATCACGGTGACAGGTACGGGCCTGAACGCCGATCGTATCACCTTCGAAAACACCGGCGGCAACCTGACGGTCGGGTCGGCTCTGACGGCCGACGAGATCACCCTGACGGCCAACGGGATGCTCGCGGTGAACGGTCTGCTCACGGCGCTCGACGGCGGCGCGGGCCTGGTGACGCTGAGCGGCACTGGGATCACGCAGACGGCGGGCATCCGCACCGATACGCTGGAACTGGACGGCACGGGCAGCGTGGTGCTGAATTCGGCGGCGAACCAGATCGAGGCGCTGACCGCCCTCTCGAACACTCTGGACGATGTTCAGGTGACGACGAACCCGGCGAGCGGAACGTTTACCTTGGGCGCGTTCGATACGACGGGCGCGGCCGGGACCGGCGACCTGACGGTTAACTTCGGCAGCGACAATCTGCTGATCAACGGTCCCGTGGATCTTAAAGGTTCGTTCTCGACGGGCGCCTCGAGCGGCGGGATCACGTTGGCCGGCGACCTTACGGTGGGTAACAGCATCACCTTCACCGGAACGCTGGGCGTCTCGGGTGTGGCGTCGTTGACCAGCGGAGCCGGCGGCGGGATCACGCTGGGCGATGTGACAGGCGCGGGCGCGGACTTGACCCTGACCGCGGGCAGCCTGGGGATCGATTTCAACGGCAACGTGGGCACCTCGGGCGGGCGCTTGAACAGCCTGACGCTGAACACCGACGGACCGGTGACGCAGGACGCCGGCGAAAAGCTTCACGCCAATACCTTGACGCTTCTGGGCGATGCGATGTACGCGCTGCGCACGAATATCCTTACGCTCGACGGCGGCGGCGCGACGCTGGGCGGCTCGCTGTCGCTGGCCAACGACGGCGCATTGGCCGTGGACGTGAATCCGCTGACGGTCGCGGGTGACGTGACCCTGCGCACGTTGGCCGGCGCGATTACGATCAACGAAGACGTCAGTTCCACCGGCGCGGGCGGAACGGTAACTCTGGATGCGGCCGGCGGCGCCACGACGACCGGCGGATCGACGGTGAGCGCGGACAATCTGCTGCTGTCCGGAGGCGGAACGTTCGACCTGGCTACCTCGGTAGACACGGTGGCCTCGACCAACTTGGGCGCGGGTTCGGTCACGCTCGTAAACGACCAGACGCTGGCCGTGGGCGACGTCGGCGCGGGGTCGGGTTTGACGGCCGGGGGCGGGATCGACCTGACCGTCACGGCCGGAGACCTGACGCTTAACCGCGGGCTGAGCGCGGGGACGGGCGATGTGAGCCTCGACTGGGGCGGCACGCTGGCGCAGAACGCGGGGACGATTGCCGGCGGCACGCTGACGCTGGCCGGGGACAGCAACGCGGGCCTTGCGCTGGCGCTCAACGTGAGCGAGATCGCGGGAACGGTGACGGGTTCGAGCACGCTGGCACTGAACAATGCCGGTGTGCTGACCTTCACGGGCTTCGACGCGGATACGAATTCCCTGCGCGTAAACGCGGGAGGGGCGAACGGAGACTTGAGCGCCGCCGATCTGCTGCTCACGGGCACTGGAATTTTCAATCTCGACACAACGGTCGGCACGCTGGCGGCGAACGTGACTGGCGCGCTGACGATCGACGAAACCGACGGACTGATCGTGGGCACCGTCAACGGCGAGAACGGTGTGCAGACCGCGGGCGGGAACGACATCAGCCTGACGGCCGGCGGAGCGCTGATCCTGAACCAGCAAGTGAATGCCGGCGCGGCGGGGGATGTGACGCTGGACTTCGCGACGCTGGGCGGCGCGGCGTTGGTGACCGGCAACGTGCTGGACCTGGCCGGAGCGAGTGGGTTCACGCTGACGACGGACGTAAACGTGCTGCAGGGTACGCTGACGGGCGCGGCGGCGACGACCGTGAACAATACCGGCGCGCTGAACCTGAACGGGTTCGATGCAAGTGGGATTTCGCTGCGCCTTTCGGCCGACGGCGCCACGGGCAGCGTGACGTCGAACGAACTGCAACTTAACGGCACGGGAGTCTTCAACCTCACGACGACGGTGAACACGCTGGCGGCCAATGTGACGGGCGCGCTGAGCGTGGACGACACCGACGGGCTGACCGTGGGCACCGTGGGCGCGGTTACGGGCGTGAACAGCAACGGCAGCGCGGTGACGCTGGGCACGAACGGCGCGGGGGTCCTGGCGTTGAACCAGGATGTGACGGCTGCCGGTGCGACGGTCATCCTCGATGCAGCCGGCGACGTGACTTCAGGTGGCGGCACCGTAACGGCCCAGACGCTGGACTTGCGCAGCGGCGGCGCCGCGACGGTGGACGCGAACGTAACGGTCCTGCGCGGGTTCTCGAACGGAAACTTGGACCTTACCAACGCGGGCCATTTGAACCTGAACAACTTCAACGCGGCAGGCGTCGATTTCCTCCTGACGGCGGCGGGCGCGGACGGAACGGTGAGCGCCGGCGGCTTGGCGATTTTCGGCACGGGGGCTTTCGCTCTGACCTCGACGCTGGACCGCCTGGCGGGGAATGTCAACGGAGCGGTGACAATCACCGATGCGGGCACGCTGACGATCGGGACGGTGGGCGCGCAGAACGGGCTGATCAGCACCGGGGGAGATATCCGGCTGACGGCTCCGGGCGGCCTTAACTTGGCGCAGGACCTGCGCGCGGCGGGCTTCGAGATTCACCTGCAAGGGAATGGCGCGCTGCAGACGGGCGGAACGCTGGAGGCCGACCGGCTGCGGCTGGCCGGACCGGGTGCGTTTACGCTGACAGGCGCGACGAACGACGTGAATGTCCTGGCGGCGCAGACCAACAGCGCTCTTTCTTTTACCGATGTGGATAACCTGACCATCGGCGCGGTCGGCGTGACGGTGGGGATCGATACGAGCGGAAATAACCTGACGCTGTCGACCGGCGGCATGCTGATCTTGGCGCAGGAAGTCCGCGCGGGCTTGGCCACGACCACCTTTAATGTGGCGGCGGGCGGCGTAAACCAAGTTCCAGGCGCCCGCATCATGTCCGACCGCTTGCTGCTGACGGGCGCCGGCGCTTTCAATCTTCTGGAAGGCGGCAACCTGATCCGCACCCTGGCCGGCAACCTGACCGGCGGCGGGGCTTCGACGCTGAACTTTCGCACGGCGGGTAACCTGTTCATCGGGACGGTCGGCGTTCAGAACGGGATCCTGACCACGGGCGGCTCGGTCACGCTGGCCGCGCCGGGCGGATTTATCCAGGTAGATCGTCCAATCAATACGGGCGCCGGTCCGCCCGGTACGGCGACGCTGACGGGCGATATTCGCCCCGCGAATCCGATGCTCGCGGGATCGGGCGACATCACGCTCACGGCCCAGATTCTGCCGGGGGGCGGCGCGGGGAATACGACGACCTTCCAGTTGAACCCTTCGATTCCGATGGGACCGCAGGACGGCGGCTTTACGCTGCCGGACCTCGGGAACGTAAACATCGGGATCGATACGTTCGACGATCCGGACGGGTTGGGTGCGGGCGGCGATCTTGGGACGAACGGCGACGACCTTCAGATCACGCTGCCGGAAGAGTTGCTCAAAGCGTTCAATACGGTGCTCTCGGTGACTTCGACGACGGGCTTCGAAGACGAAGGCCTGCGCAATTCGCTGGACGAGTTCCAGGCATCGGAGCAGGCGCTGACGCTGGCGCAGCAGGTGCTCGACCACGCGGCCAAAGTGCTGCGTTCGCTGCAGCCGGGCGACCCACTGCGCGAGGCGCTGCAGAAGCTGATCGACGAAGTGAACGCGGCCTCGCAGGAAGTGCGGAAATCGAACGTGGCGCTGGCCGAGTTGATCGCGAAGTTGTACGCGGACGGCCGTCCGGATCGCGTGGGCAAGGATGCGCTGGAAGGCGCGCTGAAGGGCATGCAGCGCGCAAACGAGCGGCTGCTCGTCACGTCGCGGGCGCTGGAAGCGGCATTGAAGGCGATTCAGCAGCCGGCGGGCGCTCCGGCGGCCCCGGCGGATCGAGCGGTGCTTGAAGTGGCGGCTCAGCGCGCGCGGGAGCAGGCCACTCGCGAGGCGGCGGATGCGCGCGACCGGCAGGACCGCGTGGGCCAGGACGCGAAGTTTGCGACCCTGGAAGAATACAAGGCGCAGGAAAAAGGGCGCAAGCCGGAAGGTACCGACGGGAAATAGCCCATGAGCGAAAACGAGACACCTAAAAAAGAAGACGCCGAGCCGGACGTGGTCCTGCCCTCCGAACAGTCGGAGGAGGAGCTGAAAACTCTGCTTCAGGAAGTGTGGCGCAATACGATCGCGCCGCACGAAATGAACAAAGTTCCGCTGAAGTCGGATCAGCTCAAGTCGGACGTGACCATCGTGACGGCGCAAGCGTTGCCGCAAGGAGCCGTGGCGGCGACGGTGATGGGGAACGGCACCAGCAGCGTCCCGAAGGCGAATCCGCGAACGGTCTTCTCGCTGCCGGAGACGCAGACGGTCATCGGCTCGACCGGATCGCGGCTGGGCGTGACGGGCACCAAAACACAGATCGACGATCCCGGTGCGAAGGCCATCGAGACAGCCGCGACCCTGATGGGGCCGCAGGGCACCAAGTCCCCGAACAAGACGCCGACCCAGACGGCCCGGGGCACCGTAACCTCCCGCGGATCGGTGACGGCGCGCGGTACGACGACGACGCGCAGCACCAGCGCCAAAGCCCTGCTCCAAGCGGCCAAGAAGCTGGCGTCGATCTCCGTTTCTCGCCTGATCGTGCAGGAAAAGAGCGTTGTCGATAAGCCCGTGGAAGCGCAGCCGCTGGATTTGGACCCGGAAGCCGGCGTAGCGGATTTCGAGATCGAGCGGGTGCTGGGTGAAGGCGGCATGGGCGTGGTGTACATCGCGCGGCAGACGGCCATCGACCGCGAAATCGCGCTCAAGATGATCAAGCCGAAGATGTCGCAGAACCCGGATATCCAGGCCGTCTTCCTGGCTGAAGCGGCAGTAACGGGCGACCTGGAACATCCGAACATCGTACCGATCTACGATCTGGGTGTGACGAGCGACGGAGTGCTGTTCTACGCGATGAAGCACGCGAAGGGCGTGCCGTGGAAGAATGTGCTCACCCAGCGCGCGCAGCAGGACAACATCGAGATTTTAATGAAGGTGGCCGACGCGGTGGCATTCGCGCACGCGAAGGGCATCATTCACCGCGATTTGAAGCCCGAAAATATCATGTTGGGCGAGTTCGGCGAAGTTCTGGTAATGGACTGGGGTCTGGCGGCCTGCGTGAAGGACGGCGGAAAAATCGGCCGGCTCACGCCGGACAACGCGGCGGGCGGCACGCCTGCGTACATGGCGCCCGAGATGGCCACGGGCAACGTGGAACTGATTGGCTACGTCAGCGACGTGTACCTGCTGGGCGCGATCCTGTACGAGATCGTTGCGGGCGTACGCCCGCACGCCGGCAAAGACATGATGGATCTCCTGTTCAACATCGCGACGAACAAGATCCAGCGGACGGACAAGAAGGGCGAACTGATCGATATCGCCTTGAAGGCCATGGCCGCGAAGCCGGAGGACCGCTACCCCAACGTCAAGGCCTTCCAAGATGCGATCCGCTCGACGCAGAAGCACTTCGAAAGCATCGCGCTTTCGGATAGCAGCCAGGAGCGGCTGAATAAGGCGCTGAAAACAAAAGAGTACGAAGACTTCGCGCAGGCGCTCTTCGGTTTCGAAGAAGCGTTACAGATGTGGAAGTCGAACAAGGCCGCCAAACAAGGCGCACTGGATACGCGGTTGTATTACGCGAAGGCGGCAGTGGAGAAGGAAGACCTGGACTTGGCGGCTTCGCTGATCGAGCCTGCGAAGGATAAGTTCGGGAGCTTCCTCAACGAGATTAAGTCCCGCATGCGCTCGCGAGATGCGCGGCGCTTCCGGCTGCGCGCGCTGACCTACGGTTCGGCGGGCCTGGCGGCGCTCTTCCTGGTGGGCGTGACGGTGGCGTACTTCCTGGTCTCCGACGAGCGCGACCGCGCGGAGGTGGCGCGGCAGAACGCAGAACTGGCCAAGAAAGCCGAAGAACAGCAACGCCAGGAAGCCGAGAATCAGCGTGCCGAAGCGGTGCGAAGCAAGGAACAGGCGGAAGATGCGCGCGTGCGCGCCGAGACGGCGCGCAAGGAAGCCGTTTCGCAGCGCGAGCGCGCGGAGAAGGCGCTCACCGATCTGGCCCAGGAGAAGAGCAAGGTAGAAGAAGCCTACTCCAAACTGGAGAAGCAGGCTCGAGAATTGATCGAAGCTCAGCAGGCCGAGTTGGAGGCGAAGAAAAAGACGGAACTGGCGGAACTTTTGAAGAGCGAGGCTCAGAAAAAGGCGGACGAAGCGCAGGCGGAAGCCGCACGCACGGGCATGCTGATCAAGGCCTCGGAAGACTGGATCTTCGACGGCGCCGATGCCCAGAAACGCCAAGCCGCAGCGGCGGCCAAACTTGGGAAGCCGGCGCAGATGGACCTGGACCTTCCCAAAGCCGCGAAGCTGCGCATGGTGCTGGTGCCCGAAGGCGTTTTCGTCATGGGCAGTCCCGCCAAGGAGTCTTCGCGCGCGGCAGAAGAGTACCTGCATCAGGTCATGCTGCCGCAGGCGTTTTGGCTGAGCGCGACGGAAGTAACCCGCGCGCAGTGGGAAGCGCTGACGGGTCAACCCGCGCCGGCCATGAGCGAAGGCGGGGATCTGCCGGACCTCCCGGTGGTGAACGTGAGCTACAATGACATCTCAAGTCTGCTGCTTCCGAAATTGCAGCCGCTCGCGCCGGAAGGCTACGTTTTCCGTCTGCCGACGGAAGCGGAGTGGGAGTGGGCGTGCCGCGCGGGAACCAATACCGCGTATGCCGTGGGCGACGACGAAGCGGCCCTGCGTGATGCGGCGTGGTTCCGGCTGAATAGCCGCGGCGCTCCGCACCCGGTGGCGCAACGCCGCGCCAATCCGTGGGGTCTGTTCGATCTTCACGGAAATGTCTCGGAACTCTGTCACGACGCTTACGACCCGAATTACTACCTGACCGGAGCGAAAGAGGCTCCGATGAACGTAGACAACGAGAAATTTAAAGTGGTGCGCGGCGGTTCGTGGGTGAACCTGCCGCAGCACTGCCGGTCGGCGTACCGCAGTTACGCGCACCCGGACAATCGCTACGACCATTTGGGGCTGCGCGTTGCGCTGGCTCCGAAGGCCGCGAGCGGCGGACGCTAAGCGGTAAAGGACCGACCGATAAGGCTTTGCCAGGTCATGGACCGCCGTAGTACGGCTGGGAAAAGCGCCGGGAAACCGGGCGCATGGAGCGTTGTTTTCCGCATGGGCAGCCTCGTGCCTAATCGCATGCACGTCGTCGCGTGGCTGCTGGCCCTCGGCCTGAGCGGGCTGAGCGTCGCGCACGGCGTGGAGGACGAGCGGCGCAAGCCCAAAGAGCCCGAGAAGCCCGCTGCTCCGGACGTGGAAATCAAAAAGCCGGAACCCGAACAGACCGAAGCCGAGAAGAATAAGGACGCCGAGAAGACCCTCGTCGAAGCGCTGATCGGGCTTCGTCTCGTGGGCCGCACCGAAGACGTGATTCCCAAAGACGCGAAAGTTTCGGGCATCGATACCTCCAGCGTGCCGATGCTGGAGTCCGATGAGTTGCACGAAAAGCTTTCGGAATTTGTGGGCAAGCCGATCTCGCTGAAGGCGATTCGCGGCATGGCGAGGGAAGTGATTCTCCATTGCCGGGCGCACGACCGGCCCTTCGTCAATATCTCGGTCCCCGAACAGGACATCACGGGCGGCGTGGTGCAGCTCCTGGTGGTGGAAGCGAAGGTGGGCGAAGTGCGCGTGGAAGGGAACCGCTTCTGGCGCACTGCCCAATACCGCAATGGAGTCACCCTTCAGCCCGGCGATTCGGTGAGCGAGCAGAAGCTGATCGAGGAGTTGAACTATTTCAACGAAAACGCCTTCCGCCAGGTAAAGCCGATCTTCAAGCCGGGCAAAGAGCCGAATACGACGGATTTGGTCCTAAAAGCCGAGGAGCGCTTTCCGGTGCGCTTCTACGGAGGCTACGAAGATACGGGAACGCAGAGCACCGGCTTGGATCGAATGCTGGTTGGATTCAACTGGGGCAATGCGTTCATGCACGGCCACGAGATCGGATACCAGTTCGCGGCGGACATCGACGTGGAGCGGCTCCTGAGCCACAGCGGGTACTGGCGCATTCCGCTTCCGAATAAGCACTCGCTGGCGTTTTCGGGCGGCTATTCGACCATTCAGGCGCCCCTCAATGCGGACATCGATAACGGCGGGTTCAACTGGCAGGCCAGTATGCGCTACATCGCGCCGTTGCCCAAACTGGGGCGCTACCGGCATGAAGTGCAGATTGGATTCGATTTCAAGCAGACGAACAACAATCTGGACTTCGGCGGTGAAGCGATCTTCGATTCGACCATCGATATCGCGCAGTTCGCGCTTCAGTACAGTGGAAGCTATCCGGATGCTTGGGGCCGCACGAGTTTTTCGGTGGGCGGCTACGCGAGCCCCGGGCACTTGACGAGCCGGAACACATCGCACGAGTATAACGTCGCGCGGCCAGGCACCGATCCTCAGTACGCATACGGCGAGTTGAGTTTCGAACGAGCGTGGCGATTGCCGAAAGAAATCCTCCTGGTGCAGCGCTTTCATGGGCAACTGGCGACGGGACGCATGCAGAGTACGGAACAGTATTTGGCAGGCGGATACAACTCGGTGCGTGGATACGACGATCGCTTGGTCTCCGGCGATCAGGGCTTCGTGGCAAACGTGGAACTGCGCTCGCCGAATTTTCTCCTGGGTACCGTGAACGGAGATCCGCAGTACGAGAACCGCCTGCAGTTCATTGCCTTTTACGATTTTGGCCGCGTGCATAACCACGGGCGTTTGATTGGCGAAGCGAAGCGGACGGATCTGGAAAGCGTCGGCGCGGGTTTGCGTTACCGCCTCGGCAACCACGTGAACGTTCGGTTCGATTACGGCCGGCAACTCAGGCGGATCGACGGCAATACCGAAGGCGGCGACCACGGACGCGTGCACTTGGGCGTGGTAGTCAGCTATTGATTCCGTTGACGGCCTTGAATTTCGGTCGCTTTCGAAAGAGACTGTAAAGAGGTTTGGCCGCGCGTCACGCAAGGCGTCAGGAGTTGGTTTCATGACGTCCCCACCTGCCGGCTCTAATGACATCGCAGGCAAGACGCTGAAGCCGGGCATGGCCACCATTCGCGTGCTGGCTGAGATCCAACTGGAGCGCGGCCAGCCGCTTTCGGCGGACGACTTACAAGCCATCCCCATTTTCGAAGGAATTCCGCTGGCGCAGCTTGCTCGGCTGCCGGGCTCGGTGGTGCGGCGGCAATTCAAAGCGGGCGAAGTAATCTGCCGCGAAGGCGAGTACGGGTCGACCGCGTTTTACATGCTAGACGGCCAAGTGGAGGTCTCGCTGCAGTCGCCGCTGGCGCACGTGGCGAGCCGGAAGGCGGAAACCAAGCGCGGCGGATTCTTCGGCCTGCTTCGGGATTTTACGCACCGGCTGGCCAGCGGGAAGGAAGACCCGCGGCCCCACGCGGCGAACGAGCAGCGTTATATTCCCATCGACGGATCGGTCGACCTGCCCATGAACAAGCCCATCGCGACGATGGCCGCGGGCGACCTGTTCGGCGAGATGACGTGCCTCAATTTCAATCCGCGTTCGGCGACGGTCAAGGCATTGAGCGATTGCACGACGCTGGAGATGCTGCGCAATGTCCTGCAGGTGTTGCAGAAGAACCCCAAGTTCAAGCAGAGGCTGGAACGCAACTACCGGGATCGCGCACTGGGCCAGCATTTGCGTAGCGTCCCGATTCTGGCGGGTCTTGAAGACAAGTTCATTGACCAGTTGCGCGAGCGCGTGGAGTTGGTCTCGTACGAGCCGGGCAAGGTGATCTGCAAGCAGGATGAGCCGGCCGATGCGTTCTACCTGATTCGAGTCGGCTGCGTGAAGGTAAGCCAGGAGCATCCCGGCGGTGAACTGGTGCTGGCGTACTTGAGCCGCGGCGAATTCTTCGGAGAGATGGGACTGTTGCAGGGCGGAAAGCGCAACGCGACGGTCTCCGCGCTGGACCACGTGGAGCTGGTCCGCATCCGTATGGCAGACTTTCGATTTATGCTGAGCTGGTACGACGACCTAAAGGAGAAGTTCGAGCAGGTGTACGAACAGCGCTCGAAGTCGATGCAGCGCGCGCAGCAGGTGGCCTCCCGTATTCCGCTGAACGATTTTCTCTCGCAAGGCCTGATGCAGGCGCAGAGTCTGCTCCTGCTGGACTTGGAACGCTGCACGCGCTGCGACGAATGCGTGCGCGCATGCGCGGACAGCCACGACGGCGTTACGCGGCTGGTGCGGGAGGGCCTGCGCTTCGATAAGTTTCTGGTCGCGACCTCGTGCCGAAGCTGCCTCGACCCCGTTTGCATGATTGGCTGCCCGGTAGGTAGCATCCGCCGCAAGGAAAACCTGGAAGTGGTGATCGAAGATTGGTGCATCGGCTGCGAGAAGTGCGTGCAGCAGTGCCCCTATGGAAATATCGCCATCCATGAGTTTCCGGCCAAGGCCGGGGCCGCGCCGGAGGGTGGGGCGCAGGACGAGAGTGCCGAAGCGCCGGCGGCAGAGGTAAAGAAAGCCGCCATGGAAAAGAAGGCGGTGACGTGCGATCTGTGCACCGACCTTCGCGAGCCCAGTTGCGTGTATGCGTGTCCGCACGACGCCGCGCATCGCGTGGACGCCAAGCGCTTCTTCGAAACGGGCTTGGCGAAGAAATCCAAAGTTTCGCCGCCTTGACCGTACCCGCCGCGCGGATAAGGACGAGCCGGTCCGCATCAAGCTCTACGTAACGCTTCGACGACCTTAAGCCGCGACGCATGGAGAGCCGGCAAGAAGCCTCCGATAAATCCCATCGCCAGCGCCAGGAAGGACGCGATCAGCAAGATGTTGGGCGTGACCGTAAACTCGAAAGCGGTCTCGCTGAAGGTGGCCCAATTGGTCGTACCGGTTTTCATGCCGTCGAAAATCATGCTCGCCGCGCAGCCGATGACCGCCCCGATGCTCGCCAAGCACAGCGACTCGACGATAAAAGCCACCCACAAGGACTCGGGCGAAAATCCCATACTCAGCATGCAGCCGATCTCGCGCTTCCGCTGAGCTACGGCCGCGTACATCGTGTTCATCGCGCCGACCACGCCGCCGATGGCCATGATGAACGTAAGAATGCCGCCCAAGATCGTGATCACGCTGGCCATCAGCTCCGACTGCTTGCGGTAATACTCTTTTTCGTTCAACGCCTGCACCGATTGCAGCCGCGGATCGTCCGCGATCGTCTGTTCCAAAGTGTTGCGGGCCGCTTCGGGGTCCCCATTGGCGCGGAAGATTGCGGACTGGTACACGTCCTTGCGGTTGAAGGTGCTGACGAAGATCGTCCCGTCCATCCATATTTCGCTCTCGAAGGAGTTCCCGTCCGCTTCGAAGATGCCCACGATCTCGAAGCGGTGCCGTCCGGAGACAAACTCGCCGCCGATGCCGAAGCCTTCCAGACGGCGAGCCAGCGCCGCACCCACGACCACCTGATTGGTGCCCCAGGCGATCCAGCGCCCTTCGCGCATTCTGACTTCCTCGTGGACATCCAAAGATCGTGGCGATGCGCCGCGCAGGTTGATGTAGCTGTCCCCGCTGCCGTCTTTGCGCGGAAGATTGATCAGCGTCAGGCATTCCAGACTGAAAACTTTCGCGCCATCTGGGCCAGTGGCCACGATTGGCATTTCCTCGATGATGCGGGCGACTTCGCGCCGTACCTGGCTCTGCATTTCCGCGTCGGCCCCTTTGCGCAGCACGATTACATTCCGGGGACTCCCCGATGTCGCCACCGCGCGCCGGAAACCCTCGGCAAGCGCCAAGAGCACCACGAACACCACCACGACCAGTGCGATCCCGAATACCGCCATGGCCGATGAGCCTTTGCGAATGGCGATGCTGCGGTAGCTGTACGTAAGCGGGATCGCCATGGCTAAACGCTGCGCAGCGCCTCCGTGGCTTTCATGCGCATGCCCACCACCGCGGGCACGATGCCGCTCAGCACGCCGGTCAGGACCGCGATGCCCAGCGCACCCAGCAGTGAAGCCGGCGGCATGTGGAAAATCGGAAAGAAGTCCGGCTTGGGATTCACTTCGGCCACATTGAACATCCCGAAGGCTCCGCCCGCGCCTAGGACAAAGCCCAGTCCGGCAATCACCATGGATTCGCCGATCAGCAGGCGGAATACGAAGCCGTCCGTAAATCCGATCGACTTTAGGATGCCCATCTCGCGTGTCTGATCGCGCGCGCTCATCATCATCGTGTTGGCAGCCACCAGCAGCATGGTAAGCACGATCGCCGACCCGATGGAGCGCAGCAATAGTTGCAGATTGCCCATCATCGCGACGAACTGCATGTTGAACGCTTTCTCGGTCACGGTCTTTGTCTCGAACGGGCTGTTCGCAAAGCGGCGGTCGATGGAAGTCGCGATGTCCTGAAATCGTGCCGGATCGTCCATGCTCATCAGGAAAATTCCGACTTGTCCTTTGCCGAACTCGCGGCCTTCGTCGAAGTACTTGTAATGGAAGAGCATCATGGTTCGATCGAAGGTCGGGCTGTTCGAGGTGTAGATGGCGCGTACGTTAAAAGCCCAGGGCTTGTTTCCGGGCTGGTTCCAGATGGTGCTGCGCAGGACGATCCGGTCGCCTACCTTGATGTGCAGCCGCTCGGCCGTCTTGTCGCCTACGACGCAGCCGGCTTGATCGTTGAGCAGCGCTCGAAGCTCGTCCTGATCCGCAATGATGACTTCCGGCACGATATCCAGGTAGTCCTTCAATTCGACCGCGAACTGGGCGAAGAATTCCTCCCGCGCGTCCTCTTGCGTATCTTTTGGCGTATAAAGTCCGCCGAACCAGACCATCGGCGCGACGCCGCTCACGCCCTCGCATTGCTCGATATTGCTGCGGTAGGCGATCGGGATCGTAAATGCCAGCGATTCCTTGTGCTGTACCACCAAACGAGAGGCGCTGGACATCGAGACGCCCACGTTGAAGGCGTATAGCACCGACTCCAGAAAACAGTACAAAAACAGCGCGAGCGCGATGCTGACCACGGTAAGCAAGGTTCGCAGCGGTTTGCGGAGCAGGGATTTGAGCAGAAGATTCATGCGAATGGGCCGGCTCTCATGCCTTTGGCGCCGTCGCGGAGTCCAGGGCCAGTACCCCTTTCTCCAAGTGCAACTGCCGCCGCGCGCATTGCGAAACCTTGGGATCGTGGGTCACCACGATGATCGTTTTTCCGTGATCGCGGTTTAAGGAGAGGAGCAGATCCATCACCTCCTGCGCCGAATGAGCATCCAGATCCCCGGTGGGTTCGTCGGCAAGCAGCAATTCCGGGTCGCACGCCAACGCCCGGGCGATGGCCACGCGCTGTTCCTGCCCGCCGGAAAGCTCGTCGGGCCGGTGATGCATGCGCTCGGCCAAACCGACGATCCGTAGTGCCGTTTCCACGTGCTTTTTGCGCTCGGCTTTCGTCAGCGGCAACAGCGTCAGCGGAAGTTCCACATTCTGGAAGGCCGTCAGTACCGGCAGCAGATTGAAGGATTGAAAGATGTACGAGACATGCCGCGAGCGCCATTGCGCCAGTTGGCGCGGCGAAAGTTCTCCCAAATCCTGCCCGCACACGATCAGGGTGCCGTCCGAAGGGCTGTCGAGGCCCCCAATCAGATTGAGGAGCGTCGTTTTTCCCGATCCCGACGGCCCCATCAAGGCGACGAAGTCGCCTTCCGCGATATCGAGGCTGACGCGATCCAGCGGCAGAATCAGTTCGCCGCCCTTGCGGTAGAAGCGCGTGCACTCGCGAAGCTGGATGATGGGATTGGGCATGGGCTGTGCCTGGTGGTCCAAAGCTGCGTTGGCTATTTTTCAGGAACGACGACTTTCGCGCCGTCCCGATTCAGACCTTCGGCGCCGGAAACAACCACCGTTTCACCCGGCGCCACGCCCTCGGTAATCTCGATCCAGTCGCCCGCCCGCGTACCCGATTTCACGGGACGGCGGAAAGCGATGCCGTCTTTAACGACCCAGACCGTCTGCCCGTTATCTTGGAGCGCACCGAAAGGGATCGCGCATTTCAGCGGTGCTTCACCGGTGTCGGCCCCGGGCGGCGCATCGTCCGGAAGAAACTTCACTCGGATGCCCATGTCGGGCAAGATGCGTTCGGCCACGAAAACGCTTTTCCCTTCCTTATTGGGCAGGAAGTCCACCCGCACCTGAACCGTCGCCTTGCTGCGGTCCGCGCGTGGCAGGATGCGCTGCAACTTGCCCGCGAAGGTCTTGCCCGGCATGGCATCGACGTTGATCGCCGCGCGCTGTCCGGGCATCACGCGGCCTAAGTACGTCTCGGCCACGTCCACCTCGGCCTGCAAGGACGCCCAATCTGCGACGGTCACGATCGATCCGCGCGCCATCTGTCCGCCCACGCTGACGGGCGCGATAATCTCGCCCAATTCCGCCGCCTTTTCGGTTACGACGCCATCGAATGGCGCACGAATGAAGTATTCCACCAACTGCGATTCAAGTACCGCGAGGCTGGCTTCGGCGGTTGCGACGTTGGTTTGCGCCACCGCGACCGACTGCTTGGCCACCTCCGCTTGCTTCTGGCGCACGCTGACGAGCTGCTCCGAAGCTTCCCGCCGCCGCGCGATGGTCTTCATCTTCGCTTCGGCCATGCGCACTTCGGTCAGCCGGTCGTCCACTTCCGAGAATCCCATGGCCTCGGCCTGAGCGAGCTTCGTGTCGCGCTCCAGCCGGCGCTGCGCGTCATCCCACATCACTTTCATTTCGGCGACTTCGGCATCGAAGGTGGCCAAAAGCACTTTTGCGGAAACAATCTCCGCTTCGGCTTGTTCGTGCGCCGAACGCAGGCGTTCCACTTCCGCCTTTCTCCCGGCGATCTCGGCTTTGAGCTGGGCGATCTGTGCATCCAACTCATGGTGCTCGATCTCGGCGATGATCTCACCTTGCTTGACCTCCTGCGCTTCCTTGACGTTCAGCTTCGAGAGCCGGCCTACGAATTTGGCCGCAAGGACCGCTTTTCGATCCGCCACAACATATCCTGCGGCGGTCAGTTCGGTATCTTGAGCGCCCCCTTGAGCCAATTGGTTCAAGGTCAGCACTTTAACCGCCGACGCCGTCTTCACTTCCACGCCGCGCATGCTGCGCTGCAGGGCCGGGGCCACGACCGCCAGAATCAGGAAGATGCCGCCCACAACGAACGGCCACAGCGGCAAGCCCTTGCGTTTGCCGCTGCGGTCGATCTTCAGTTCCGCCAACTCGTCCGTGGCGCGAACGGGATGCGTCCCGGTGTCTACCTTCATGCCATGCTCCGTATCGAGGGTGCCCGCAAACCGCCAATTACAATCGCCGAGGTCGAGTAATTCAAAGGATGATTCCAGATGGGCTCGCCGCGATGTACGCGAGTTGGCGCAAGCGGCAAGTGATGTTATGTTATAGTAATGCGGTGCAAACTTCTATTACTGGTCTCTGTGTGGACGGTCTGCGCCGCAAGTTGGGGCGCAGAAACGCAAGCGGCCTCGTCCGAGTTGCCGCTCGGCGTATGGACGAAATTCCACGAACAGCGCGCCGGCGAAGGCGTAACGTTTAGACGCCAACCGCACGGCGGGAGTTGCTTCGACACTCGGCGCGGGCTCCTCGTGCTTTTCGGCAGTGACACGCACGGGAAAGACTGGACCAACAGTCCGCTCTGTTTCGATCCGCTCACTCGAACGTGGACCCGAGAATATCCCGACGATGCGTTTGAGACCTACCGCGTGACCGAAGCGGGCGCGCCGGTCTGCGGCCCCGATGGTGCGCACCCATGGGCGAGCCACACCTTCGGCGCGGTCGTTTACGATTCGCATCGCGGCGAGATGACGGTCGCGTGTTTCGACACACACCTGGAGCCCGGCCGGTTCACCTCGGTATTCAAGGATCTCTGGCCGCAAATCAAGCTTCAGCCCACATGGTTCTTCAGCAGCGAAACGAAAGCCTGGTCCATGCTGCCCAAGGGGGTCAGTTTTTTTCCTCATTGCGCCTGTTGGGATAGCGACCGCAACGCGGTGCTGGGGTATCGAGCGGACGGCTTCTACGAACTTTCCGGCGAGCCGCGTGCTTGGAAAAAAGTCGCACCCGCCGTGCCGCCGCTTACGGGTTGGCACACCAACGCGGCGTACGACGCCAAGCAGAAGGCTATGCTGGTCTTCGGGCACCACCAGAATTCGAACGAGATCGTGGCATTTTTCCCGGCGAAGGCCGAAGCGCGCTTGATGCCCACCCCGGGCGCGCGACCGCCCAAGGACCAGCATAATCCCATGGAGTTTCACCCCGGAATCGGGAAAACCGTGGTGCTGATCGACAAGACGATTAAGAAAGACGGCGCCGAAAAGGATACGACCGAGACGTGGCTTTACGATCTTGGCGCCGACGCGTGGACGCAAGTCGAATCGGCGACGCTCCCCTTTGCTTGCGGGATGAACTACAACCTCGAATACGCGCCCAACCTCGGCGCGCTCTTGCTCGTCACGAGCAATCCGGCGACGACGGTCTGGGCGCTGAAGCTCGCCGAGTGAAGGTTATGGCGCGGAGATGCTGGCCGCCGCCTCCGCGCGATAACCCAGATCCACCCTAACGATGCGTCCATTCAGCTTATCCGCGACGAAGGCCGAACGTTCGGTCACGCGTACGCGAATCGGCCATGCGAAGCCGATTTCAGGTTCTCCGGCGGGACTGCCCGGACCTTCCGCATCGCGATTTCCGTAGCGTCCAAAACGCGTCAGCACTTGGCCTTCGGTATCCAGCACCTCCACTCGAAACTGCATCGCGTCCGGTACGAAGATTCGGCCGAAACCGTCGGTCCCGAAGCTGGCATGCTCGCAGGTGCAGCGCAGATGATCTCGCGTTCGCGCGACCAGCGGCGAAATACCCAAGTGGGCCCACTCGAGCCCCTCGACTTTGCAGAGCGGATGCCCGCCGTAGTTGACGCCGATGGCCCAATCTCCGGCCGGGTCCAGAGTCACGCGGCCTCCCGTGGGCTTGAACTTGACGACGGAACCGTAGCAGTGCGCATACCCCAGCCACGGGCCGGGCGCCACGCCGCTGTCGCGCGGGAGCCGCCCCTCGAAAAACTTGGGCATCAATTCGTCGGGATGCTTCAGCGAGCAGGCGATATACAGCGACCCATCGCGGTCGCACGCCAGCGTCGCCGCCGGCCCCGAACTCAGCGCCGGCATCGGCAGCGCCAAGTGGCTCTCGGAGGCCAACGTGCCGTCCGCGAGGTGCTTTCGAACCACCGAACCGGACTCCTCCGCCTGGCTCGCCAGCGTGAAGACCGAACCCTCCGCATCCACGGTGAAGTAATAGCAGCGCGGCGTCTTCAGCGCGCCTTTCGCATCGCTATTCGGAAAGGGGTCGGGCTCGCCCAAAGCCGAAAAGCGTTCTAGCTTGTCTTTAGGTTTGAACGCATATAGCTTGCCATCGCGTCCCCGGAAAAAGTGTTGCGGCTTATCGCCTTTCACCAAACTCCCGTCGCGTACGTCGTACACATAGCCGCCGCAGTGCAGAAAGCGTTCCTCGTGGCCAACCTCGAAGGTTTGTAGCGCCTGCGACTGTTCGTCGTCGCCCACCCGCCGGCCATGGGCCGAGATCGTATCCCCGCGGTCTTCGAAGGCGGCGCCTTGATCGATGAGTTGATGAACGCGACCCGGCGCCACGCTCACCCAAAGCAACGGAGCCTCCGAGTAAGCATCCAGCGCCATAAGCGCGGGCGTTCGCCGCGCCAAAGAAAGAGCCTGCTCCGCCAATTGCCTCCCTTCGGAAAAACCGTCGAACTTCACCAACCGCTGTCCTTGCCCCGTGAGCGCCAGCACGTACACCGCTCCGGTTTTGGGATGCACCGCCACTTGCGAAGGCCGCTCGATCCGAATCGCTCCGGCGTAAGCGCCGCTGGCCTCGAAGACCGCGATGCGCCCGTTGCCTTGGTCGGCCACATACACGCGCCCTTGTGCATCCACGGCCAATCCAGTTGGATCTTGAAAGCGAGTCTCGCCGTCGCCCGGCGTTTCGAAGGTGCCCAGCCACGGCTCCGCGAAGCCGTCCTTCAGTTCCGCCGGTGCGGCGTTCAGGTCAAAGCGATAAACGGCATGATGCGGAGTACCGCCCCAGATGGTTCGCCCTTCGAGGCCGGTAACATACGCAAAGCGACCGTCGGGACTCAGCGCCATAGCCGCCTGCCCGCGAATCAATTCATCGGCCAAAACCGGACCCAAATAATCGGATGAGACGCCGCCGTCGGAGCCCAGGAAGAGCAATCGCTTGGGTGCGCGCATCCGGATTTCGTCAACGCCGTTGATGACCATCAGTCTGCCGTCACCCGAGATAGCCGGTTGCTGCGGCGGAAGCGAACCGATCTGAGGCACGAAGGGATGCAGGAGAGGTTGGTAGGTCAGCGGCATCCAACCGCCTTCGGCGGTTGCCAGCACGCGCGCGCCGGCGACCTCTTCGCGCGGAAGCCGGACGGGGAAGGGGAGTGTCTGGCGTACGTAGCGCCCTTCGCGGTCGAACGCAACGATCGCATGTTGCCTGTAATGCGCACCGCCGATGGATTCCGAAATGGCGTACAGAATGCCCTTGGCATCCACCACCAGGCCGTGAACTTTTCCCAGCCGCTGCCGGTCGCCCACCACAATCCCGCCGAACGAAGCCTTCAGGCCCAGTCCCACATGCACGCGATAGGCGCCCGCGGGCAGACGCCGCCCGTAATCGTCCTTGAAGTCCCAATCCAATTCTTGCTTCAGCGAGTCCGGTTGAAAGGGCTTGGGCGCCTTCGGCCCCAAGTGGCCCGCGGCCAGATGCCGGACCACGCGGTCTTGCGCGTCCAGAATCGAGACGGCCGCATCCACGGGAGCTTGCACCGTGAAGTGAATCGTCGCCAGTTCGCCCGCGATTCGAACCTCCGGCGCCTGCGTGAATTTCGCTTCCGCTGCTTGGGCGGCTTGGGGAAGCGCTCGTGCATCCGCGGGCGGCGCGCGTCGTTTAAGGCCAAGCGCCGCAAGATTCAGCCCTCGGCGCTCCCAAGCTGTGGCCGTCGCATCGTGCAAGGTCCGGCAGTTCTGGAATCCCAGCACGCCGAAGCGATCCGGCATGTGGGACGAATCGGCCACGTTCCCGCGCCAGGCGAACTCGGTGTTCGCCCAAACGATGTCCTCCGAGTGATCGTCGCTGGCGCGCCCGATCGTGCGGTAACGCAAAAAGTTGACGCCCCATACCGCCGGCAGATCGTCGGCCTCGATGCCCAGATCGCGGTAGGCGATGCGCATTTCAAGCACCCAGTGCCGCTCGTTCACTCGCGCGCTCGTGCGCAGCGAGGACGGCTTCCAGGCTTGCCCGTCGCCGCGCGCCAAGGCCGTCTCGCCTTTGGAGTTGGCTTCCAGTATGAAATAGCCGCCCGAGGCGAGATCCCCCGTGCGCCCAACGTCGAGCAGCACTTCGCACATGTCCTGCGCCCACATTGCGCCTTTTGTAATCATCTGCGCCGGTTTTTCTTCTTCGCACAAAAACAGTACGTACAAATGTTCCGCGTCGCTGACCGTCCGAACGAAGGTTCGGTTGCGCAGCGGCGTGCCCGCCAGTTCGCCGTCCAGGAATCCCAACGTGATCGGTTCCGCGTGGCGCCACGCTTCATCGTCGGGTTGCCCGTCCACCTCGGGCGCTTGCGGAACGACCGGCACCAGGCGTGCGGGACTGCCTCCGCAAAGTTCCTCAAGCTGGGGGCGGGAGAAGGCGAAACCTTCCGGAGACTTCGCGGCGGCCAGCGGATGGGCCGGAAGTGCTCGGGCCAAACGCTGAATTCGTTCGCGCTCGGCGGCGAAAGCCGGGCCGTGCGGATGAAGCAATACGCCCAGCAGCGGCCGAAAAGGATGCCGGATCCGTTCCGTATCCACGGGCCAGCCCAGTAGCTGGGTGCCCCAAGCGGGTTCCGGAGCCGCCGCAAGCGGCGCGGCGCGGTTCTTTCGAAACGCGTGCAGCCCCAGTCGGCACGTCGCAGCCGGCTGAAGGTGATCCGGGAGCGCGGTCCAGGGAACCTGAATTTCCACTGTCCACCAGCCGTACTGCTGCCCGCTGGCGGAAGCGATCCCGGGCGCAGCCCAGACCTCTCTCGAAGCACCCTCCGCTACTATCCTGCGGCAGGTGACGCCGTTCGAATTGACCGCGATTAGAAATCCGCTCTGGCCTTCTTCAGTCACAGCACCCAGCCACAGGCCCACGGCGCAATCGTCCAGTACGCCCAGCGCATCCGTTTCGCGTGCGTCCGATTTGAGTCCGCCTTTGGGAATGCGGCCATGAAAGCGCGCGTAGAGGTGCCGCGCATCCGTGGCGAATCGTACTTCGCCGCCGAATTTGGCCGGACCGGCCACATCGGGATGCGTATAACGCAGGTCCAACGCTGGCGCCGAACGCCAAGCAGCGTCCCAGGGTTTGCCGTCGATGCGGGGAGGTTCGGTGCATGCCGGCGCCAGCGTATGATCGGCGCCCAGCGCCGCCTGGAGTTCCGCAAGCGTCAGGGAATCGTCCGCCGCGAGACAAGCGAAGGCGGTCATCCAGACCGCGCACAGCACCGCGGCGGTACGCATGGGGGCTCTCCTGGCGCTGAGTCGTTGGATTACTTCACCGCGCGCGGGCCGTAATGCGGAAGCTCCGCCCCGAACTCGAATGCGCCCAAGTCCGGCGCCGCGCCTTTATACCCATCGTTGAAGTTGGGCAGTACGACGCCCTTGTCGATCGCGCCCGACTTCTCGGCCAGCCGCATATCGCAAGCTTCGGGCGCCGCTTCGACTTTCGGGTCCGCCGGCGGCTTGGTGCCGTTCGCGAAGCAGGTGGAAGCGTCGATCGAATGAGCGCCTTTGTCCTTGTAGATCTCGCCGCCCGCCCGGGCATCCTCGATCGTCTTGTAAGTCTTGCGGGCATTCCACGTGGCGAACGTCTGGAACCCGCCGTACCCGTCGTTGTCGAAATCGCAGAAGCGCATGTTCGGCGTGCCGACGTTCAGGCCCGTCCCGCCCGTGCCGAGGAACAGGTTGTTTCGCAGCAGCAGGTTGGTCACGGTCTCGTGGGCCGGCACGATATTGAAGCCGCCGCCGTTGCGCAGGCTCGTGTTGTGGAAGATTACCACCCCGCTGGTGTGGTTGTGCAGCTTGAAAGGCGAGTACGTACAGTTGTAGATCACGTTGCGGAAAAAGTAGACCGGACCGCCGCGAATCGGCTGCGCCGTGAAGCCGTGCGCGACGTTGCGTACGCGGTTGCCCCACACGCGCACGTTGAAGTCCGCGTAGTCCGTCTCGATCCCGTCGTCGGTGCAGATGTTGCAGTCGTTATGGTAGAAGTCCGTCGACGAAAGCCCGCCGTGCCCGCAGCCGTGAACCGCGTCGCCGGTATTCTGGATCAAATTGTGGCAGACCACATGCCCCGCGCCGGTCATGTAGGTCAGGCAAAACGACTCGATGCCTTTCGTTCGCGGCCAAGTGGTCGGCCCCTGGTAATCGTTATCGGCGATAAAATGCCGCTGGCTCTTGGTCTCGTCGCCGTTGTGAGCCGTGAAGCCTTTGGTGACCTCCCGGAAGACGCAGCGCCGGATCACCCAGTGGCTGCCTTCGTGCGCGACGATCCCGTACTCGCGCCCGCGCAGCGTCAAGCCTTCCAGCCAAATGTGCTTGAGCGCGTTGGCGCTGATCAGCCGGCCGCCTTTTTTGTGGTCCCCGCCGCCGTCAAGAATCACCTCGCCATCGCCCGCTGCGCGAAAGACCAGCGGCTTCCCCGGCGCGCCGGACTTCGGGATTACGAACGTGTCGCCTTTGCACTGTTCCTTTACGTAGGTGCCCGCGTGCAGCAGGAAGAGTGTCCCCGGCTGAGCCGCGGCCACCGCCGCATCGAGCCCCTTAAAGGGATCTTCTTTCGTACCCGTTCCGCCGCCGGTGCCGGGCACCACGTGGACGGTAGTCAGGTCCGCCGGGGCCACCGGTTCCTGCCAAGTCGTCATCTTCAGGACCTTCTCGGCGGCGCCGCCGTCGGGGTCTTTCAGATTGAGCTTTACTTCGTACTCCGTTGCCGGTTCCAGCCCCAGGACGCTTCCGGCGAACATCCAACCGCCTTCCACCGTGTGCTTCTTCGAAGTATTCTCTGCGTGCGGATTCGGGCGGCTGCGGAAGAGCGGAAAGCCTTGCCGCCAATCAGGTTCACTGACCTTGCGGTAGTGCACCGCAATCTCGGCATTGGCGTTGGCGTCGCCTTTGATCTTCCAGCGCACCCCTAAACAATGAATCGTGGGGATCTCCTCAACCGGCTCCCCCAGCGGCTCCGAGGCATCCTCACCGGCGCCAATCAACCCGGTAACCAGTAGAGGCAGGAGGCAGATCCAGCGAGTTCCGATGCGCATGCGGGTTCCTAGCTTCTCAGGAGGTATAGACAGCACCTATGGACAGTACACCGTTACTATATATAGTTCGCTCGGATTCGGGCAATTTTTTGGACACGGGCTGGAGATCCGGCCGATTGCGGCATCTACTGTCCCAGCCACGACTTGCCTTGAAGCTCCGTTGGAGTATCCGCGTCTCTCGTCAGGCGTTATAATGGAAGGGCTACTCCTTAAACGGGACGCAACGGCGTTCCAGAGCGAACTAAACCACAGGACCGGGAGCGGTCGATGAGTGCCATTGACGTTCAGCAGATTAAGGCGGAAGTCGATAAGTGCGCCGAAACCATGGAGCGTATCCGCCTGGAAGTGCGCAAGGTGCTGGTCGGTCAGGACGAACTCCTCTCGCGCCTGCTTACCGCGCTCTTAACCGGCGGCCACATCCTCCTTGAAGGCGTTCCCGGGCTGGCCAAGACCACCGCGATCAAAGCCCTCGCCGCTGCCGTTCAGACGCGCTTTCAGCGCATTCAATTCACGCCCGACCTGCTCCCCGCCGACCTGATCGGCACCCTGATCTACAACCCGCGCGAAGGCAGCTTTACCACCAAGAAGGGGCCGATCTTCGCCAATCTGATCCTGGCCGACGAGATCAACCGTGCGCCCTCGAAGGTTCAGTCCGCGCTGCTGGAAGCCATGCAGGAGCGCCAGGTCACCATCGGCGACGAAACCTTCAAGCTGCCCGCGCCGTTTCTGGTGCTGGCCACGCAGAACCCCATCGAGCAGGAAGGCACCTACCCGCTCCCCGAAGCGCAGGTCGACCGATTCATGCTCAAGGTGGTCGTGAGTTACCCCAACAAGGACGAAGAGCGCAAAGTCGTAGATCTGGCGCTCGGAGAAACGGCCCGCGAAGTCAAGCCGGTGCTGGAGCCCGAACAGATTCTGCACATGCAGAGCCTCGTGAAGCGCGTCTACTTGGACGACAAGGTCCGCGATTACGTGCTCGAACTGGTAACCGCCACGCGCCATCCCGAGGCGTACCAGCTTAAGGACTTGAAGAACCTGATCGAGTTCGGCGCCAGCCCGCGCGCCTCGATTTACCTCTGCCACGCCGCGCGCGCCGGCGCCTTCCTGGCCGGGCGCGGTTTTGTGACGCCCCAGGACGTGAAGGACATCGCCTACGACGTCCTGCGCCACCGCGTGATCCTCAGCTACGAAGCCGAGGCCGAGGAGATTTCCAGCGAGCAGGTGGTGAAGCGCATCCTCGAATCCGTCCCCGTTCCGTAGCGCATCGAAAGCACCCTGACGCCATGGCCGAAGCCGAGGTCGCCGAACTCCTGAAGGAAGTCCGCCGCGTTCAGATCGTGGCCAGCCGCCTCGTTAACGATCTGCTCGCCGGCGAATACCTTTCCGCCTTCAAAGGCCGCGGCATGGTCTTCGAGGAAGTCCGCGCCTACGTGCCCGGCGACGAGATCCGCAGCATCGATTGGAACGTCACCGCGCGCACCGGCGAACCGTACGTCAAACGGTTCTGCGAGGAACGCGAGCTGACCGTCCTCTTCGCCGTCGACGTCTCCGCCTCGGGTCTATTCGGCAGCCAGCGCCGCAGCAAACTTCAGACCGCCGTCCAGGTCGCCGCGGTGCTGATGTTCAGCGCGCTGCGCAACAACGATAAGGTAGGACTCGTCACCTTCGCCGACGGCGTGCGCGAGTACGTGCCGCCGCGCAAAGGGCGCGGCGCGGTGCTGCGGTTGATCCGCGACCTCCTGGCCGCCGAGCCCGTCCGCGAGCCCACCGATCTGGCTTCGGCCTTGGAGTTCGTGGGCCACGTCCAGCGCCGCCGCGCCGTGGTCTTCGTGATCAGCGATTTCCAGGCGCCCGATTGCAGCCGCGCGCTGCGCATCGCACGCCAGCGCCACGACGTCATCGCCATCACGCTGGCCGATCCGCGCGAACACGCGCTGCCCGAAGTCGGCTTCGTCACGCTCGAAGACGCCGAGACCGGCGAGATTCGGGAGGTCGACGCGCGCCACCCGCGCGTCCGGGCGCTCTTTGCGCACCGCGCCGAACAGCGCGAAGCACGCCTCGCCGAAACGCTGCGCCGCTGCGGCGTCGACCGCATGGACATTCGCACCGACCGGCCCTACGCCAGCAGTTTGCAGCGATTTTTTCGCATGCGGGAGCGGCGCTACCGATGAGACGCCGAATACGCCATGCTTCCGTATACGTCTTGCTGGCGGCGCTGGCGGCTTGCGCGCCGGCGCCCGATGCCGGTACCTCGAACGACGACCCGGCGGCGCTGGGCGAACCCTTGGTCCGTGAGGCCGAGAAGGGGCCCGTCAAGCTGCGCCTCGAACTGCGTCCCGCGCAACCCCGGCTCTCCGATACGGTTCGCCTGTTGCTCGAAGTCCGCGCCGCGCCGGAAGTCGAGATCGAGCCCCCAGCCTTCGCCAAATCCATGGGCGAGTTTCTCATCTCCGACTTCCACGAAGCTGCGGCGGGCCTCGAAGATGGCGTACCCGTGCGGCGCTTTCACTACGAGTTGGAGCCCACGCAGGCCGGCCCGCACCTGATCCGCGAACTTTCGGTCACCTTTGTCGATCGGCGAGCGGCCTCGGAAGCGACGGATGCCCGAGGCGAGGTGGCGCTGGACCCGGTTCAAGTGGACGTGACCTCCGAGTTCGCCTCCGGCGCCCCCGATCTCGCGCAACTCGAACCGATGCGCGATCCCGTGGCGCTGCCCGTTCCGCCTTCGCGTTGGGCCTGGATCGTCGCCGGCGCGCTCGGGGTGCTGGCGCTCACGGGCTTGTTGCTGTACCTGCGCCGCCGCAGGCACGCGCTCGAAGCCGCCGCGCCGCAGCGGTCGCCTGAGGAGATCGCGCACGAAGCCCTCAGACTCCTGCGCGAGCGCCGCCTGCCCGAACAGGGCCAGTTCGCCGAGTTTTACGTCGAACTCACGGCCATCGTCCGCCGCTACGTCGAACTGCGCACCGCCATTCATGCGCCCGAGCAGACTACCGAAGAATTCCTTCGCGCGATGCGCGCCGACGTGCGCTTCGATCCGGGGCAGCGGGAACGTTTGCGGCACTTCCTCGAAGCCAGTGACTTGGTCAAGTACGCGGCACAACGTCCGCGCGCCGAAGAGATCGAAGACGCCTTCGACCGCGCGCAGCAGTTCGTTGGACTGGGCGGGCAGGGGCTGTTGCGCCCGGAGCCAACTCCCGAACTCGCGGAAGCCGGCGGAGCGGCGCGATGATCGAAACGTGGCCCACCTTCCGCGCGCCGGAATTTCTCGCCCTCTTGCCCGTCGCCGCCGGAACCGTCTACTACGCGCTGCGTCGCGCCGCGCGCCCTACCGTGCTTTACTCCAGCGTCGCCGACCTGCGCGGACTGCCGGTCTCGTGGGCCCACAGACTTAAGCAGGCCATGCCCTACGTCCGCATGCTGGGCTTGGGATGCCTCATCGTCGCCTTGGCCCGCCCGCAGCAGGGCATCACCGAGACCTTGCTGCGCACCGAAGGCATCGCCATTCAGGCCGCGCTCGATACATCGGGTTCCATGGACGCGATGGATTTCACACTCGACGGCAAGCGCAGTTCGCGCATGGAAGCCGTGAAGCGCGTTTTCACCGAGTTCGTGGCCGGGGCGCCAGCCGCCGGATTGGCCGGACGGCCCGACGATCCGATCGGCCTCGTCGCGTTCGGCGGATACGCCGACAGCCGCTGCCCGCTCACGCTCGATCACGGCGCATTGGTCGAAGTCGTAAAGACCCTCGATACGCCCAAGCTGCTCGAAGACCGCCGCGGAAACGTCGTCAACGAAGACCTGTGGCGCGAAGAGCAGCGCACCGCCATCGGCGACGCCATCGCACTATCGCTCGGGCGGCTCAAGGAAATTACGGCCAAGAGCAAGGTCATTGTCCTGCTTTCCGACGGCGTGAACAACGCCGGCGTGGCCGATCCCGTCGAGGCCGCGCGCGCGGCGAAAGAGATGGGCATCCGTATCTACTCCATCGGCATCGGGCAGACCGGCTCGGCGCTGTTTCCCGTGCCCGATCGCTTCGGAAAGACTGTCCTGCGCCCCATGGACGTCGAACTCGACGAGCGTCTGCTGAAGGAAGTTGCGAGCATGACCGGCGGGCAATACTTCAACGCGAAAGATACCGAAGCGCTGCGCAAAGTGTACGCAGAGATCGACCGACTCGAGCGGACGGAGACCGAGCGCCGCGTGTTCACCGATTACCACGAGCGTTACCCCGCGCCGTTATTGGCCGGGTTAGTGCTCCTGCTGCTCGACGGTGTGCTCGCGGCCACCCGGCTGCGAACGCTGCCCTGAATGCCTTGAACCGAAGGAGCCGTGCGTAAGCGATGGAATGGGCCGAACCTGCCGCGTTTTATCTGCTCTGGCTGATCCCCGCCTGGATCGGCCTGCAGGTTTACGCCCGCTCGCGCCGCCGGCGCGCCGCGGCGGCCTTCCTCGATCCGGCCGCGCATGCCAAACTGCTCCCCCAAGCCTCCGCCGCACGATTCTGGACGCGCACCGCCCTCGGCTCGCTCGCGTTGCTCTTCGCGATTCTTGCCGTCGCTCGCCCGCGCTTTGGCTCGTACGTCGAGCAGGTCAAGCGCCGCGGCAGCGACCTCGTCGTGCTGCTCGACGTCTCCCGATCCATGCTCGCCACCGATGTTACTCCCAACCGTCTGGAGCGCGCGAAGGGGGATATCAAGCTGCTCCTCCAGCGCCTGAAAGGAGAGCGCGTCGCGCTCGTCGCCTTCGCCGGCAAGCCCGTGATCAAATGCCCGCTCACCGCCGATCACGGCTTCTTCCGCCTCGCGCTCGACGATCTCGATACGAACAGCGCACCGCGAGGAGGCACCTTGATCGGCGATGCGCTGCGCAAGGGGCTCGAACTGCTCCCCGCCGATACGCAGCGCGATCAGGCCATGCTGCTCATCACCGACGGAGAGGACCAGAACTCCTATCCGCTCGAAGCCGCAGCCGCATGCGCCGACCGCAAGGTCATCGTCTTCACGCTCGGCCTGGGCGATCCCGACCAAGGCGCCCGCGTGCCCGGGCGCGAAGCCGGCAGCTTTCTCACCCACGAAGGCCAGCAGGTCTGGACGAAGATGGATCCGACGCTGCTGCGCCAGCTCGCCGTGCGCACCCGCGGCGCCAGCATCCTGGCCGGTACGCGCAGCTACGATCTAGGCCAGCTTTACGAGGACCACCTTGCTCATCTACGCGGCGAAGAGATCACCAGCGAAAAGCGCCAGCGCCTCCACGAACGCTACCAGTGGTTCCTCGCGCTGGCCTTGCTCTGCTTCTGCGCCGAACTCCTGATCGCGCCGTATCCCCCGCGCCACGCCCGCGCCCGGGAGCAGGCCGCGGTTCCCGTCGCGGCCGTTCGCAAACGCGCGAAAGCCGCAGCCGCATTGATATGGTTGGGGATCGTCACGAATGCCGCGGGCTTTGCCGGAGAAGCGAAGTCCCCCGAACCTCCGGCCGAGCCTGAGCCGGTCCAGGCCGGTCCGCCCGCGCTCGACGAGAACGAAGCCTACGCGCGCAACGAGGAAGGCCTGCAATTTTACGCCGCGGGAGCGTTCGCGGACGCGCGCCAGCGTTTCGAACAGGCGCGCGCCGGCCTGCAGGACGCCTCCGTCGTCGAATTCAATCTCGGCTGCGTTGCGCACAAGCTCGAAGAACGCGACGAAGCCGAGCGCATGTATTCGACGGCCAGCCTCGCGCAGGATCGCCGCCTCGCCGTCCAGGCGCGCTTCAACATGGGAACCCTCGATTGCGATGCCGCGCGCAAACTCGTCGGCGCCGATCCCGAGCAGGTCGAATCCGCGAAGCGCGAGGAGATCCTGAAGGCGCTGGAATCCGCCGTCCGACACTACCGCGCGTGCCTGAATCTGGACCGAGGCTACCAGCCCGCGCGGAAAAACCTCGAACTCCTGCGCCAGTGGATCAAGTACTGGACCGGCCGCTGGAAGGAACTCGATCGCCAGAAACGCCGCGAACAGCTCGATCTGGTGCGCTTTCTCGAATATCTCGTCGCCGCGCAGCAGAAATTTCGTGGAGCCACCGAAGAACTCGCCGCGCAGGAACGCGCGCCCGCCGATGCCTGGGCCGAACTGAAGCGCGTGGAGAGCGAGCTGATCGAAGAGATTCCTTTCCTGAGAAAGAAGATCGAACAGGCCGCCGGAACCGAAGCCGGCGATCCGCAGGCCGCCGATCCGAAAGCGCTCGAAGCCCAGAAACAAGCGCTGGAGGCATTGCTTAAAGCCGGCGACGAAGCGGGGCAGGCGATGGAGCGGGCCGAAGCGCGCCTCGCCGCGCGCGACGGCGCGGCGGCGCTGGACGACCAGCGCGTGGCCATCGAAAAACTCGATTTCATCTGGGAGATCGTCGTTCCGTTCCAGCGCCTCCTCGGCCACGACTTCAAAGGGCAGACCGAGATCGTCAAGCACCTCGAGCCCACGCGCATCACCCAGGAAGCCGCGCACGTACCCCTGCCGCTCCGCGCGCCCGACGCCTCGAAAGAGACGAAGCGTTTGGCCGAAGCGCAGGAGAAAATCGCGCGCCGGACCGCACTCCTCGTGCCCAAGGCCAAGCAGGAACTCGAACAGCTCAAGAACGAACCGCCGCCCGAGCACCCCGCGCCGCCCCCGGAACCCGGCCAGCCCGCGCCGCCGACGCCCGAACAGATCAAGCAAGGGCTCGAGAAAGCAATCGAACTCGCGCCCGGCGCCGTCGCAAGCCAGCTTTCGGCGCTGAAGCACCTGCAAGCCGAATGGCGGCTCGACGCCTATCCGGAAGCCGAAGCCGCGCGCAAAATCCTCGAAGAGATCGTCAAGGCGCAACCCCCGCAGCCGCCCGATCCGCAGCAAAATCAAGACTCGCAGGACCAGCAGGAACAGCAGCAAGAAGAACCGGAGCCCAAGCCGCAGGAAAACAAGACCGGCGCGGACGGTAAAACGCCGGAATCGAAGAGCGAGGACCAGCAGGACAAGCCCGAGGACGGGGAAAAGAAAGAGCCGAAGCTAACCCTTTCCCCCGAACAGATCGACGCCTTGCTGCGCCGCGTGCGCGAGCGCGAACAGGAACGCCGCCGCAAGCTCGACGAAATCCAAGGCCGCTTGCTGGGACCGGCCGATGTGGATAAGGATTGGTAATGCCCCGCGCGCTTCCTGTGATCCGCTGGCTCCTCCCGGTGCTGCTGCTCCTGGCGGGAGCGGCGCATGCCCGCGACAGCCGCGTCACCGTGGATGCCGCCGTGGATCCGCCGGAAGTGTACATCGGCGACTCGCTGGTCTATGTCGTCCAGGTAACCGGCGCGCGCGATGTCGCGCCGCCCGATCTCTCGGCCTTGAAAGCCGAATTCGAGATCTCCGGTCCCAGCGTCCAGTACTCCACGCGCAGCGAGAATTTTCGCTCCTGGGTGGCCGCGCAATTTCGCTACGTGCTGACGCCGCGCCGCCCTGGAAAGTTAGTGCTTCCGCCGCCCAAAGTTACCGTAAACGATCACGAATACGCCGGGCCGCGGCATGAAGTCAACGTGCTCCCGCCCGAAGACCAGGACGTGGCGATCCTGGAACTCGAAGCGAAGCCGCGCCGTGTGTACGCGGGGCAACCGTTCAGCGTTATTCTGCGCGTGGTCATGAAGCCGTTGCCCGAGGCGGATCGCGAACCGCTCCAGTTCACCGAGCCGCCCGTGCTGCGCATGCCGTGGCTGAAAGAGCCGCCGGCCGACGTGCGCGCCTTGCAGGAAAAAAACGACATTCTCGGGCCCATCCTGGTGCAGACGCGCCGATCCGGCGACGCGCGGGGCTTCGAGTTGGAAGGCTTCGTCTTTCAGGGCGGCTTTTTTTCGGAAAAGGCGGTCGTTCGGCCCGAACCCAAGCGCGTGGTGCGAACCGACAAGACCGGAAAACAGCTTTCCTATTTCGTTTACGAAATCGAAACGCAATACGCCAGCGACAAGCCCGGCACGTATCCGTTCGGGCCGGCGCTGCTCAACGGCCGCTTCATCGCGGGCGTGAATGCCGGACGTATGATCGTCAAACGCTTCCCCGTGGTCGCGCCGGCGGTTGAAGTCGAAGTCGCGTCCCTCGATCCGGCCGCCATGCCGCCCGGATTCTCCGGCGCCATCGGCCGCTTCTCCATCTCGGCCACCGCCTCGCCGCTCGAATTGCGTGTCGGAGATCCCTTGACCCTGGAACTGGCCGTGAAGCCCGCTCCCGGCAGCGTTTCGCTGGAACAGGTCGGCGCACCCGATCTGACCCGCCAGGAAGGGCTGGCCCGCGATTTCGTGGTGGTCGACGAAAAGCCCATCGGGGAAGTGGCCGGAGGCGAGAAACGCTTCCGGTATGCGCTGCGCCCCAAGCGCGCGGGCGTGCAGATTCCGGCGCTGCGGTTTTCGTACTTCGACCCCCAGGCCGAGAAATACGTCGATACCGCCAGCGAACCCATCGCGCTGAAAGTCACCGAGGCCGTGGCCTTGGGCGCACAGGATGTCGTCGGCGCGCCGCGTGCAAACGACGATCGCGGACCCGTTCAAGCCAGCGCCGGCGGCATTCACCAGAATGTCACCGGACTTCGGGATATCCGAGACGAACGCGCCGATCCGCGCCTCGTTATCGCATGGATCGCCGGCTTGGCCGTCTTCTACGCCGCGCTCAGCACCTTTGTCGTGCGACGTCGCCGGCTGGCGGGCGACTGGGCGCGCCAGCGCCGCCTGCGCGCGCTCAAAAGCGCGCTGGCGCGGCTCGATGCGCCGGACGCCGCCGCCCCCGGCCCGATGCGCGCCGCCTTGCTGGGCCTTTGCGCCGATCTGTGCCACCTGGCCGAGGCCGGTCTGACGGCGCGCGAAGCCGACGCGGCGCTGCTGCGCGCCGGCGTATCCGAGCCCCTGCGGCGCGAACTGTCGGCGCTGCTCGAACGCCTCGAACAGGTCGCCTACGGCGGCGGCAGCATGCTGGATCCGCGGGTCTTGGATCAAGCCCGCGCACTGGCCCCGCGCATCGACGCCGAGGTGCGCCGATGAGCCTGCGCGGCGTGTTGGCGGTTGCATGCTGGTGCTTGAGCGTGGCGGCGTTGCACGCCGAAGACCGCGAACGTGTCTTCCACCGTGCGCTCGATACCTTCGATGCCGCCCGCAGTCCCGACGAATTTCGCGCCGCCGCGCGCCTCTTCGAAGCCGTCCTCGACGGCGGCATCGAGAACGGAGCGGTGCTCTACAACCTCGGTAACGCGCACTTCCGCGCCGGCGATTACGGGCGCGCCATCGCCGCCTACCGCCGCGCGCTGCGGCTGCGCCCGCGCGACCCCTACCTGCGCGCCAACCTGAACGCCGCGCTTGACGCCGCCCCCGGCGGACGCGCCGATGCCGATCCGCTGTGGTGGAAGCGCGTTTTCTTCTGGCACGCCACGCTCGCGCAGCGAGAACGCCTCTACGCCGCGGCCGGCGCGTGGAGCCTGCTATTGCTGCTCGCCTTGGTGCGGCTCTGGCGCGCGGGCGGTCCTGAACGAACGGCCGGCGCCCTTCGCGGAGCCCTCGCGTTTGCTCTGCTCGTGGCGCTCTTGGCCTCGGCAAGCGCCGTGCTCGGGGATCTCGACGAGTACGCCCGGCCGCGTGGCGTCGTCCTCGCCGAAACCCAGGCACGCAAAGGAAACGGGGAAAGCTACGAACCCGCCTTCGATCAGCCGCTCAAGCAGGGCGCCGAATTCGAGGTTCTCGATCGGCGTGGCGGCTGGGTCCACCTGCGCCTACCCGAAGCAGGCGAAGGCTGGCTGCCCGAGTCGAGCGTCGTCACTTACTAGGCGGGCCGTCCGGCGCCGACGGCCGCGAAAGCATGTTCAGCCACGTCATCGCCGGCCGCGTCAGCGTGCCCATGAAGGCTTGTTCGTCCGCGAAGACCGTGCACTGTTTGATCTCGTCGCCATCCACGAACGCGATCAGGTCGAGCTGCTGGCCTTCCGTCCCGCATTCGCTCACGTACTTGCGCACGATCTCGATGGCCGGAAGCGTCTTGCGCCCCATCACGTCCACCAGCGGAAAATCGACCACGCCGTCGTACGCGCGGAACACCAGCTCCGTGCACACGATCTTGTCCGTGCTGAAGAAATCGAACTCGAAATCGTACGGCCGGCCCACGTAACTGAAGCCGCGGGCGATGGCTTCCTTCTTTTGCTCCAGCGACAAGCGCGGACGCAGCACCGCCACCGAGTCGCCGCCGCCCGCGCTGTGCTCAAGCGACGTGCAGACCACTCCTTCGCTCAACGCTTCGACGACTACGTGCGCATGCCCGTGCTCGTCGGCCGCCGCGAACGCGTCCCAATGCGGCGCGATGCGCGGGTCCGTATGCAGGCCCAGTTCGTGCAATTCGTCCGCGGCGCCCACGTACAGCGCCGCATGCGGCCAGTAGCCCGGAAGAAACATATTCGAAAGATACCAGTTCCGCCGCTCGATCAGAATGTCGCCCGGCTGCAGCAGTCCGCGCAGCCGCTCCAGATCCTCCGCCGTCAGCAGCGCCTGCCCTTCGCGGGGCGCCCGGATCTTCGTATCGCCGATCCACGTTGCGATCATGCTTTGAGCGCCGTACGCGATGCTCTTGCCCAGGCCCGTCACGTCCGTGGCCGCGAGGCTCACCTTCGTCTTCCAGACCTCCCCGCCCAGACGCTCGATCGTCTCCGTGGCCCGCGCGATGCGTGCATGGAATAGCGCTTGTGGCTCCGTCTTGTGCAAACCCGTCCGTGCAAACCCTTCCGCTTGGGAACGGTGGTACGCCAGCGCTTCGTGCAGATGCTTCAGGTTGTCCAGTTGCGCGAGATTCGCCTTGATTGTGTCGTAAGTGCCGGCCGGGATATCCCACTGCGGCGCGGCCTCGTTCAGCTTCTTGATGGTCTCGTCACACTGGAAGCCGGTCACGAACTTAGCGCTGGCTTCGTACAGCACCGCCGCCGCCGTGCACGAAAGCAGTCCGGCGCGCAGCCGCAGGTCTTCACGGCGCACCTCGCCGGCCTCGCGGTATTTCCAGAGCAAATGCAGCAAGGCCTTCCGGTAACCCAGGTAGGCCATCAGTTCCTGGCGCACCGCGTCGTTGTCGGCCTGCTTGTAGTACGTCCGTTCGCCCGACTCGAATTCGCTGCGCAGCTTCAGCGCGCGCGCTTCGAGTTCATCCAAGCCGTTCAGCAGATCGGCCAGGCCTGCCTCGTCGCGTACTAAACGAGCAGCCAGGTGTTCGGGATCGATCCGGCCCAGATTCGGCGCGCGCCCCGATAATTCCGCCAGCGGCTTCTCGCGCAGCATCTCCCGGCCCACGAAGAAGGCCGCGCAGCCGGCCGTCGCGGCCAGGCCCCAGCCCACGCCCGCGGCCAACCGGCGCCGCCACACCGGAGGCGCAGGCGGCAACGGCTCCTGGGGAAAGGCGCGGACGTAATCCGCGGCCATGGCGTTTAGGCGCATCTTCAATTGGGACAGCTCGCCGCGCAGCTTCCCCGCGCGGCGCGGATGCAGCACCAGTCGCATCTGGTGCCACCACAAGAAGAACGCCTCGCGTCCAACATTCAGGTACAATAGGGCCATCAGGCCCGCCCACGGCATCAGCGCCGTCCAGGTGTAGATCGCCCAAGGCCGGAAATCGGTCTGCGTCAGCCAGAACCAGATCACCCCCGCGTACCACGCGAGGTATATCGGAAGCCCCAGCGAAAGCCGCGCCAGCGCCACCGTCGTCCGCCCCGGCGTCTGCACGCGCGGCGCCAGCAGGCTCACCAGCGAATACGGCACGAAATGATGCAGCAGACCCGCCAGCGCCGGCAGCAGGCCCAGCAGCAGCAGGATCGGTGTCGCCAGCAATCGCGCGCAAAGCTCCAGGCCGCCGAAGCGCAGCACCGGACTGTCGACGCGCAAGCCCACTTCGGCCACGCTCTCCCGATACGCCTGAATCGCCGCGATCCCCGTCGCCGCGCGCGGCGGATCGCTGGCATGAAAGTAGTTGATCGCTCCCGCGATCCGCCGCCGGAACATCAGCGCCGACGCAGGATGCTGGCGCGTCTCTTCCGAGGGCGGTGCGAGCACCTCCAGGTCGGTCAGCAATGCTTCCCATTCCGGCCGGTCGAGATGCACCGTCAGGGTGCGCAATTCGCGCTCGATTTCGCGCGTCAATTCGCGCATCGCCTTGCGCCCGTCTCCGCCGTGCTTTTCCAGCCAGGCCGGTGCGTCGATCGGTTCGCCCACGCGAATCCAGACTGCGCTGCGGAAGCGACCTTTTTCCTGGTAGTTCAACCCGATCGGCACGACCTTGAGCTTCTGCGCGCCCTGCTCCAGCGCCTGCATCGCGATCCGCGCCGCGCCGGAGCGCACCTTTGCCACCTGCGGAGCGTCGTGCGTCAGCCCTTCGGGGAAAATACCCAGCGCCTCGCCGCTCGAAATCAGCGTCGCCGCGCGCTCCAGCATCCCTGCGTTCTGCTCGACTAGTTTGGGATCGTCCTGTCCCCTGTACGCCGGAATCATTCCCAGTGCGCGCAACACCGCGCCGAAGACGGGCACCTCGAAAAGCGGAGCCTTGGCCAGGAAACGCACCGGACGCTGCGCCGCGATGCCCAGCAAAACCGCGTCCAGCAGACTGTTCGGATGATTTGCCGCCAGCAGCACCGGACCGTCCCGCGGAATGCGCTCGGCGTGGCTGACCTCAATGCGTGGATAGTAGATGCGAGCCAGACGCCGGATCAGCCAGCGCGACGCGTTTCCCAAGCCCCTGCCAATAGCACCCATGCGGTTTCCAATAGCCGCTTTATTGCGGCAGGTTACACGATAGGCCGCCTTTTCGAGACGTCAATCCGCTTGCATGCAATGTTTCGCTTGCCGTGTAACATAACTGAGGAAAGAGGAGGTGTCGCGTGCCCGCGTCCGCGGAGCGAACTTGGGCCGTTCGAGGCATGCACTGCGCCAGTTGCGTACGTGCGGTCGAGAACGCGTTGCGCGCCGCCCCCGGCGTGCAAGCCGCTGAAGTTAACCTCGCCACGCGTTCGGCCCACGTCAAAGGAGCCATCTCTTTTGAGGCCGCGTCGAAGGCCGTTCGCGGAGCCGGGTACGCTTTGGCCGAAATCGACGCCGCCGCCGGGGCCGACGAGAGCCGCGCCGAGCTCCGCGCCGCTTGGGTTCGCCTGGCCGTCTCCGCCGCGCTGACCGTCCCCATTCTATTCACCATGTGGCCGGGCTTTGGAGATCGCTTTCCCGAGATCATGGGGTGGGGGAGCGCGCTCCTCACCACGCTGGTTCTGGCCGGCCCGGGCCGCGGTTTCTTCCTCAACGCCGCGCAACTCGCCACGCGCCTGCGCACCAATATGGATACGCTCGTCGCACTCGGAGCCGGCTCGGCCTGGAGTTACAGCGCCTACGTCCTGCTCGTGCACGGCGGGCACCACTTGTACTTCGAGTCCGCCGCCGTCATCGTCACGCTGATCTTGATGGGGCGCTGGTTCGAGGAACGCGCGCGCTTCGCCGCCGGCGATGCCGTTCGCGCCCTGATGAGCCTCGCACCGGCCACGGCCACCCTCGTCGAACCCGGCGGCGACCGCGAAGTCGCCGTCGCCGCGCTGAAAGCGGGCGATGCCGTTCGCCTCCGTCCCGGCGATCGCGTCCCCGTCGACGGCCGCGTACGTTCGGGCGAAGCCGCACTCAACGAGAGCGCCCTGACGGGCGAACCGCTTCCCGTGCGCAAGCGCCCCGGCGAGGTGCTCAGCGCCGGCGCAGTCGTCGAAGAAGGCTCGCTGATCTTCGAAGCCACGCGCGTGGGCGCCGATACCTCCCTGGCCCAGACCGTGCAAGCCGTCGAACAGGCGCTTGGTTCCAAGGCCGACGCGCAGCGTCTGGCCGATGCCATCAGCGCCGTTTTCGTTCCGATCGTGCTCCTCCTCGCAGCCGCCACCTTCGCGGGCTGGTGGTTCGGCGGTCACGGTTTCGAGGGCGCGTTGCTCCCCGCGCTCAGCGTTTTGCTCATCGCCTGTCCCTGCGCGCTGGGGCTGGCCACGCCCACCGTCGTGATGGTCGTCTCCGGCCGCGCGGCGCGATCCGGCATCCTCGTCTCGCGCGCCGCGGCCCTCGAACGCGCCGGCCGACTCGACACGCTGCTGTGCGACAAAACCGGCACCCTCACCGAAGGCCGCCCCGAAGTCACGTTCAGCCGCGCGCTTGCGCCCGGTGGATCGTGGCCCGCCGGTTTCCATGCGCGCTTGCGCGCCGCCGAATTTCCCAGCGAACACGCTGTCGCGCGCGCCATCGTACGCTGGTGCGAGCGCGAAGCGCCGGGAATGGTGCTCGAGGCCGAGCGCTTCGAGTCCTTCAGCGGGCGCGGCGTCCGGGCCTTTGCGGGCGGCGTCGACGTCTGCGCCGGCAGCGCCGGCTTTGTCCGAGAACGCCTCGAGCCCCAGACTGCGCTTCCCGAACTGAGCGACCTGCCGTCCGAAGCCACCGCCGCCTGGGTCGCATTCGACGGAAAGCCCGTCGCCGTGCTCGGCCTGGCCGATACCCTCCGCCCCGGCGCGGCCGATGCGCTCCGCGAACTGGCCGCCGCCGGGATCGAAGTGCACATGGCCACCGGCGACCGCGCACCCGCCGCGCGGGCCGTCGCGCGCGAATTGATGATTCCCGCCGATCGCGTCCACGCCGAACTCACGCCCGCCGCCAAGCAGGCGCTTGTCGAAAAGCTCCGCGCCGCCGGCCGCCGCGTCGGCATGGTCGGCGACGGCATCAACGACGCGTCCGCGCTCGCTGCCGCCGAGGTCGGTTTTGCCGTCGGCTCCGGAACCGGCATCGCCATGCAAGCCGCCGACATCACGCTCAAGCAGTCCGACATCGCCAAGGTCCTCGAAGCCGTGAACCTCGCCCGCGCCGCGCGCCGCACCATGTTGCAGAATCTCGGCTGGGCTTTCGGCTACAACATTTTGGCGATCCCGCTGGCCGCGTTCGGCCTCCTCAATCCCATGATCGCCGCCGCCGCCATGGCCCTCTCGTCCGTCTCCGTTGTCGGCAACGCGCTGCGCCTGCGCGGCCTGCGCCGCGCCGAGCCTGTTCCGCCTGAAAAACCGGAAGCCGTTCCGGCGCACCCCAAGCCCGCACCCGCCGCCTCGATCACGCTGCCGGTCGAAGGCATGAACTGCGGGCATTGCGTCCAGACGGTCACGGATGCGCTGCGCGGCATCGACGGCGTCGCCGAAGTCGAAGTCACCCTTAACCCCGGCGCCGCGCGCGTGCGTTTCGATCCGGCGCGCGCCGACCGCGAGCGCCTCGCCGCGGCCATCCGCGGCTCCGGTTTCCAGGTGCCGTGATATCCTTGCGCGCCGCCCGCGCCGCGGCCAAAATGGCTGACTCGTACCCTTCGCCTCCGTGGATGCCCACCCTTTGAAGAACGTCTGGCTGCTCGCCACCGTCTCGTTCCTGTACGGCGTCGCGATCGGCACCTGGGCCACCGCCACGCCACAGGCCTGCCTCGAACTGCGCTTCTCCAGCGAGCAACTCGGCCTCATCGGGTCCGGGCCGGCCGTCGGTTATGCGCTCAGTTGCCTGATCTTGGGGCAGCTTTGCCGAGGACTGCGCGGTAAGCACGTCCTGCTGGCCGGCGTCGCGATTTCGCTCGCCGCGGCCGTCTGGATGAGCCAGGCGAGCGATGCCTCCGGCGCCACCGCCGCGCAACTCTTGCTCGGGCTGGCCGCCGGAGCGTTCTGGCCGTTTTGCAGCGCCTGGATGCTCGACTTTCAGTGCGAAGGCATCTCCAAATCGCGCATTCTGCGATTCTACAACTTGGGCTGGACTTCCGGGACGATGCTCGGTTTTCTCGTTGGAGGATGGCTTTGCGCGGCCGGCATCGTGCTTGGCGCGTTCCTGGCCTGCGCGGCGCTCTTCGGAGTGGTCCTCGTGCTTTCTCTTTTCCCAAGCGGCACCTCGCCGCGGCACGCCGAAGTCCTGCCTACCCAGCAGCGCCGCGCCGTCGAAGCCGCCCGCGAAGTAGCGCACCCCGTCGGCTGGGCGCTCTTTGCCGCCGCCGCGCTCGCCAACCTTGCCGCTCTCGCCGGGCGCGCCATCGTCAACGTCAACTACGCCGAACTGAACGAAGTCTACGGCTACGGCAAGGATCGCATGGGCTACCTCGGCGCCGCCAGCCTCGCCGGGCAGATGCTCGCCTTCGCCATGGGCCGCTGGTACGAACCTTACCTCGGCCTGCGCCGCACCTATTTCGCGCTCGGCGCGGTCCTTGCGGCGGTCAGCCTGGCGCTCGCCTACGTCGAAAACCTCCCGCTGCTGCTTCTGCTCGTCGTACTCGTCGGCTTTGTCCTCGCCCTGGCCTTTCAATCCGGCATCGTCGCCGCGACCGGATTCTTCGCCTCGCCGCGCACCGGAACCACCGTCCACGAAGCCGTCGTCGGACTCGGCACCATGGCCCCCCTCCTGGCCGGCGTGGTCGTCCAATGGGCCAAGGAGTCGGGCTGGGAAACCCGCGAAGCCCTCCGCGCCCCCTTTGCCGTGCTCGCCCTAACGGCCCTCCTCATCGCCGTCGTCCAAGCTCTGCTGGTCTCGAAGCAGCCCGAACGCCGCGCGCTCCTGGCCGGCGATGTGCACGCCGCGAAAGCCGCCGGAAATGTGGACTGAACAGGCTATCTTTAAGAGTTGCCCCGACCCGTTCTGCCGATAAAAGGATAGAGCGGTTTTTCTGCGGCATCGGAGCAGGCGCGTGGCACGCTGGTACTACTACCCGGGCGAAGAGTCCAACGTCCTTCAGAAGCTGCGCAACCGCATCTTCCGAAAGCCCGTGCCCGACTTTCCCAAAACGATCCTGATCGAGACCCAGTTCGGCTGCAACGCCGGCTGCGTCTTCTGCCAGTACCCGCAGATCAAGGACGACCTGCCCCGCGGGCGCATGACCAACGCCACCTTCGAGAAGATCGCCAAAGAGTGCGGCGGGCGCGGCGTCGAACGCTTCATCCTGGCGCTCGACAACGAGCCGCTCATGGACGGCGGCATCGTCGAGAAGTACAAGCTCCTCCAGCGCCACTGCCCCGACGCCAAGCGCAACCTCACCAGCAACGGCTCGCTCTTTACCGACAAGAAGATCGAGGAACTTCTCGGCAGCGGCGCCGTCAACGAAGTCTTCCTCTCGATCAACGGTTATACGAAAGAGACCTACGAAGCGCTGATGAAGCTCCCGTTCGAGAAGAGCATGGAAGCCATCGAACGCTTCTGCGCGTACCTCCGCGCCCATCCCCAAGTGCGCCGCAACCTCGACATCGCGGTCAAGGTCGTGAACACGAAGAAGGTCCAGCCCGAACTGGAAAAGATGCGCGAAAAATGGGAGCGCCAGGAAGGCTTCCGCTTCCTCGTCCTCGACATGGACAACCGCGGCGACCAGCTCGATATGGGCCAGGAATCAGTCCTCGCCGCCGAAGAGATGAAGCCCAACACCACCTGCCGCCGCCCGTTCCACACGCTGGTCCTCTCGTGGGAAGGTTACGCGGTCATCTGTTGCGTCGATTACATGCGCGAAGTCAAACTCGGCAACGTGCACGAACAGTCGGTTTACGAGATCTGGAACGGTCCCTATTTCACGAAGATGCGGCAGGAATACCTGGCCGCCGATTTCACGAACCTCAAGCCGTGCCGGACCTGTAAGATCAACAACTGACCCGCACGCCGCGAGGGCGTGCCGCGTCACCGGTTATGGGTAGGGCCGTAGCATTCGAACCTGCCGTTCACCCTCCCGAAATGCGGGAAGGGCGGAGGAGGTGACCCGAAAGCGCGCGAAGCGAATCCTGAACATTCCATCCGAACCGGGCCGCCTGTTCCCAAGGGATACGGGCGGCGCTGCGCAGATCCATTTGTTCCGCGGTGCACACTTCGGGCCGCTAACAAAACCTGCGTCGAGGCGGCTGCGCCGCGCCGGTCAAGCGGGACAAAGGGCGAAGAAGCCGGATCGGAGCGAGCATCCGGCGCCTGAGCCTGATGAAGTCCCGCAAAAGACCGCCGCAACCAGACGACCCATGATGGTTTCGTTAATGGCTCTTATTCGGGAGGAGGCCCAGATGAACAAAGCCGAAGCCCTGAAGGCCCTCGAACGCGCGGGATCCGAACAGACGCGCAAAACCTACGCCCGCCATGGCGTCAAAGGCCCGATGTTCGGCGTCAGCTACGCCGAACTCGGCAAACTCGCCAAACAGATCAAGACCGATCAGCGCCTCGCCGAACAGCTCTGGACCAGCAAGAACCACGACGCCCGCGTCCTCGCGACCATGATCGCCGACCCCGCTTCCTCGCGCGCGCCCTTGCTAAAGGATTGGCTCAAGGACGTGGACAATAACGTCCTGGTCGATGCGCTCTCCAAGGTCGCCGGAAAAAGCCCCGACGCCGCCAAACTCGCCGCGCAGTGGATCAAGACCAAAGCCGAATGGTCCAGCGCCGCCGGCTGGGCCGTCCTGTCCGTCCTGCTTTGCGAGGAGCAGGACCTGCCCGAAGACGAATTGGCCGAGCGCATCGCGCAGATCGAACGCGAGATTCACAAAGCGCCCAACCGGACGCGCCACACCATGAACATGGCGCTGATCAACATCGGCACGCGCGGCGGCAAGCTCCAGGAACTGGCCATCGCCGCCGCCGGCCGCATCGGAAAAGTCGAGATCGATCACGGCGAGACCGAGTGCAAGACGCCCGATGCCGTCGAGTACATCCGCAAAGTCATGGCCTACCGCGAAAACAGGGGACTGCCCGGACGCAAACGCGCCGGCTGCTGAAGCCCCCGCCAGCGGCGCGAATATTCGGGCCGTGACAAAACAAACCGGCCATCGGCCGTCTATCGCTCGATAGGGCCATACGTCGCCCTATGCCCTCGGTCGCCTCCCCTCCTTGCTAAAGAGGGGCAGGGGAGGTGACACAACCCGTTCGCACGAAGCGCGCTCCCAAACCCTAAAGACCTGCGCGAGTTCGCGGGGAACGTGCCTCTTCCTCGATGGCTTCAAACACTCGCCCGCAGCAACGGGTGGTGGAAATCCACCCGCATCGGCTCCCCCTTGCGGTCCCGCGTCCCCGGCGTCATGAAGTGGATCGCAAACGCCCGCCGCGGCCGGTCCGTCGTGTTCGGAGCGGTGTAATGCAGCGTCTGGCAGTGGTGGAACATCGCGCCCCCCGCCGGCAGATCCACCACCACGGCCTTCGACTCGTCCACGTCTTTGATCTTGAGCAGCGCGTTCGTCTCTTCGTTCTTGTCGTGCCAGACCGGTTTCAAATGGCTCCCCGGGATCACCTGCATCGCGCCGTTCGCCACGTCCGCGTCGTCCAGCGTCATCCAGCAGCTCACCAGGTTCGCCGGCCGGCAGCGCCAGTACCCGTTGTCCTGGTGCCAGCTCACCGCGCCGCCCGTCCGCGCGGGCTTCGAAAGCGCCTGGTCGTGGAAGAGCATGATGTTCGGGCCGATCAGATCCTGCACCGCGTCGAGGATGCGCGTGTCGTACAGCAGCTTCCGGAACGCGAGACTCCGCTCGCACATCTGGCAGATCTGCAGCATCTGCTTCGTCGCCGAGGCCTTCTGCTTCGCGTCCCCGCCGTCGTCCAGGGACAAGTTGCGGAACGAATTGCCTTCCACCGCCTGCCGGAAGACCTCGTCGTACTCCGCCCGCAACGCCTCTATTTCCTTGGGCTCCAGCAGCGGACCGTACTTCAAGTACCCCTGCGCCGCGAAGAAATCGAGCTGTTCCTGACTGAGCGCCATGGCCGCACCTTTCTGAAATGTACCCACGCGAAAAGGCCGTGAGCGGTGAACCAGGGGCTGTCCTATAGGCTCAAGCCCTACCCTGGCGTCCGCCGCTTACTCTTGCCTCTTCTCTTATTACGCCTTCCCGTTCCCCCATCTAACCCCATCCCCCCTTGCCGGGGAATGGACCGGCATGGTAAAAACCTATCTGAAATTCACATACCGGGATCCTGCCCCATGCCCGACGAAGCCGACTTCCTGCACCGCATCGACGCCGGCTGGGCCGCGCTGCCGCCCGGGGCCACTTACGGGCCGCGCCGCGTCAACCACTACCAGTTCCTCTACATCGAGGCCGGCGACGCCGTGGCCGAACTCGACGGCCGCACGTACGACGCCCCCGCCGGCACGATGATCCTGCTCCATCCGGGCATGACCGATTACTACCGCTGGGATCCCGTCCGCCACACAAAGGCCAGCTACATCCATTGGCAGATGCGCGCGCCCTTGGCCGAGTTGCCGCCGCGCGAAGCCTGGCCGCGGGCCGTGCGCCTGCCCGAAAGCGACATCGTCCGGCCGCTCTTCCGGCACCTGGGCTGGCTCATGGATCGCGAGGGGCCGCACCAAGCCGCGCTGCTGCAAAGCGCGCTGCGGCATCTGTTGGTAGCCTTCGTCAGCGGCGAACTGCACACACGCGCCGAAAGCAGCGGCGATCTGCCCGAACCCGTCGCGCGCGCGCTGCGGCACGTCCAGGCGCGCTGGAACGAAGGGTCCGTCTCGGCCTTCACGCTCGCGCAGCTTGCCCGGGCGGCCCACGTCAGTTCCGGGCACCTCTGCCGCGTCTTCAAGCAGACCCTCGGCTGCGGCCCGCTTCAGGCCTTGCGCCTGATCCGCGTCGACCGCGCCGCGACGCTCCTCGCCCGCACCAACCTGCCCGTCCGCGAAATCGCTCGCCAGACCGGCTTCGAGAACGCCTTCCACTTTTCGCGCTGCTTCCGCGAAGCCTTCCGCATGCCGCCCCGCGAATACCGCCTCAAAGCCGTCGCCGGCCAGATCGTCCCCTCCACCCGCCTCATGAACGTCCGCCGCATCATGGGCCCGGCGTGGGCGTGACGTGCATTTGGGTTTTGGATTCTGGATTTTGGAGGGTGCGCCGAGGACGGGGGCAATCACCGCAGAGCCGCAAAGGGCGCAGAGTAAGGCAGGACGAATGCAGAAATCATCCCAGGAAGCGACACCTGAATAGAAGAATTGAACGCGGCAGTCTTATGCCACGGCCAGGCAGTTGGTAAGCCGCGAAGCCGTTGACCCTCCTCCACCGTTTGTTTCTGTGCGTTCCGTGGTGAAATCCCCCCAAAGAAAACCGCCCCGGCTCTCGCGAACCGGGGCGGCTGTAGCATCTTCAAGTCGTTCCTAAGTCCCGACGTTCTCTGCGTCCTTCGTGCCTCCACGGTGAAAATGCCTTACACGCCCCATTCCTTCCGCGCGTCGGCCATCGACTTCGTCTGCCCCTTCTGCCACGCGTAATGGGCGATCGGATTCTGGCCGATCCAGCGCTCGTCCACCGGATCCTTCAACGGCTGGTAGCGCGTATCGCAGCTCAGCCGGTAGCGGTCTTTCTGGTTCGTGATCGAACCGTGCATCGTGTACATCCCGAAGATCAGCACGTCGCCCATGCGGAATTCCGTCGTCGCGAAGCGTCCGCCGAATTGGTCCACCATCTCCACCGGATCGTCGCTGAACCAGCCCTGCACCTTGTCGCGGTCCACATCCATCTTCCCGTACGTCGCGCGCAGCTTCGCGTAGCTCTCCAGATTGTGCGAACCCAGCAGCAGCGCCAGCGGGCCGTCTTCGTAGCCGATGTCGCCCAGCGGCGTCCAGACCGTATGCAGCCGTTCGCTGCCCCGGCCCATGTACACCACGTCGTAGTGCGCGCCCGTGTACCCGCCCTTGCCGACCGCGCGAATCCACTTGTAGTCGAACGTCAGGCTCGGCTCGCCCAGATACTTGTCGAAGAAACCCATGATCTCCGGCGACTCGACGACCCCCAAGAACTCCGGCGTGTGCGAGACCGCCTTCGCGCCGCCCAAAAATCCGCCCCGCGCGCCTTCCTTGATCACGCCGTCCATCAGCGCAAAGTCCAGATTCACCTGGTCGTTCTGGGCAAGGTTCTCCAGCAGCACCTTCCGCGCAGCGATCACCTTCTCGCGATGCTGCAAGCCCCGCAGCAGCAAGTAGCCGTCTTCGGCCATCCGCGCGCGCAGCGCTTCGGGGTTGTCTTGAATATCGTTGCTGTCGCGCAGGTGGCCCAGGTACTTGCCGCCCAGTTCGAGCTGGCGCTGGCCCATGGGAAGCGTAAGTCCGGTGGCGGTGCTCATGGCGTTTCGAGTCTCCGGTCGGGTTCGGGGCGGGCTGGACGAAATGACCTTATTTCTTGCCAACCGCCTTGGTGCCATTCATACTATTCCCTTAATGGAGCCCCCGGAATGGATAGGGTGCTCCAACTACCTGGACTTTTTGCTCATATGGCGCGCGCCCGAACCGTCCCCGAACTCCCCGTCAGGCCCCCCACGCCGCCCGGGGAAGAACACGGCGCGCGCTGGGAAGTCCCCAGCGCCGCCCACAAGGAACTCGGACTCTGGGTCCGCGCCGCCGGCTACCAGCAGCAGACCAAACCCGGCCTCGCCTCCGACCGCCGCCTCGGCAATTACGCCGCCGTCTATCTCGTCGAAGGCAGCGGGTGGTTCTGGAGCGAACCCACGGGCCGTGTCGAAGTTCAGGCCGGATCCCTCTGGTGGATCTTTCCCGAGGTCCCGCACCGCTACGCGCCGCACAAGTACTGGCACGAACGCTGGGTGATCTTCGACGGCCCCGTCGCCGAACGCTACGAACGCCACGGCTACCTGCGCCCCGAAAAGCCCGTCGTCGACGTCGGCGCGCATCCGCAGGTCCAGGAAATCTTCACCCGCTTCCACGACGACTTCATCCACGGCCACCCGCTCGCCGTGCCCCTCGCTTCGGCGCTGACGCACCAGCTCATCGTCGTCGTCCACGGCCTCGCCACCGGCCAATGGGGCAACCGTGCCCCGCCCGATCCGCTCGTCGCCGAAGTCCTCGGCCTCATCGACCGCGAAGCCACCCAAGGCCTCACGCCCGAAGCCCTCGCCGAACGCGTCCACGTCGGATACTCGACCCTGCGCCGGCACTTCAAGCGCCACACCGGCTACGCCCTGAAGGAATACCTCCTCAGCGTACAACTCAAGCGAGCCAAGGAACTCCTCGCCTTCACCGAACGCCCGGTCCAGACCGTCGCCGCGCAAGCCGGCTTCGCCGATCCGTATTACTTTTCGCGCATCTTCCGCGCCCGCGAAGGCGTCTCGCCCAGCGACTTCCGCGCGCGCCAAAGCCGCATGGCCGGCGGCCTGGCGCGGCAGCCGTAAAAAAAAAACGGCGCCCGCCAGAAGCGAGCGCCGTTCGATCCGTCGTCCTGCCGTGAAGCTGCGCGGGATTACTCGGCCGCTTTGAGTTGCTCGCCGCCGGCCGTCCAGCCCGACGACCCGCCGCTGAAATGCTTCACGTTCGTGTAACCCAGCTTCTGCGCCGCAGCCGCGCCCGCCTTGTACGCGTTGCACTTCGGACCGCCGCAGTACGCCACCACCAGCGCCGTCTTGTCTTCAGGCAGGTGCTTCGCCAGATCGTCCTTGGCCGCCGAGAAATCGATCGCGCCCGGGATGTGCCCCTTCTTGTACGAATCCGCGCCGTTGCAATCGATCAGCGTCACCTTCTTCTCGGCGATCGCCTTCTTCAGATCCTCGAGGCTGATATCGCCCACCGGATCGCCGGCGTAGCTCGCCACGCCCAGCATCGCCACCAACGCCACCGCAAAAGCACTCGCCAAAACTCGCTTCATCGTACGCCTCCTGAAAATGGGGTTTTCCTTCACATGCTATTCGACGCCAGTCGACGCATCTCATTCAGGTACAAGACGCCGCACACTATTCCCCAGCTTCACGAAATTCTGAGTCTGCGTACTATATGAACTTCATGTAGATAAACAGGTTATGAGATTTTAGGCTTGGGAGGCGGCAGATCAGATCGATATTCGCGCCTGCACCTTGCGGGGCTGCCTGCCCTATAAACGGCCGATCCAGCCGCTCGGACCCTTCACTTACGCCCGCGCCGGCCATCCCGGCTGCCGAGACGCGTCTTCCGCGATCTCCAACACCATCGTGTACGCCGGACCTTGCCGCCCCATCACGTTTACCGTCCGCACCTCGAAGCGGCACCGCCCCGGATGCAAGCGCCACGGATACTCCATCCCTTCGATACGCTCCGGCGCGCCGTCGTCCACACGCACTTCGTAATGGCTGAAATACGGCGCGCACGGCGTGTAGAATTGCACCCGGCCGTAGTACGGCATTTTATGCGGCGGCAATATCTCGAAATGTGCCGCGTCCAGATCGGGATACGCGTCGGCGAGTTCTTCGGTGAACAGGAAGGTCCCGCTCGAGTAGCGCTTGTGCTCGAAGGTCTTCGGCGGCTTGCCCTGATACCAGCGCTGCCGCTTGCGCGCTTCGTCCAGCGGCAGGACCACCGGAGGCTTGCCCCCGCGGCCGTCGCGCCGGAAAACGTCGTTGCGGCATTCGATCAGATGCCAGAATAGCGCGCACGCCTCAGGCTTCCCCGCGATGCCCGTCCGCGCCCGCGGCACCGCGCGGTTCTCCGGACCGACGCGTGCGACGATCCCTTCGCCGCGGTGCGTCTGCCAGCGCCGCCCCACTTCCTCCGCGTTCAGCGGCACGCCGTCCAGTTCGTAATGATGGTCGTAGTTCGGATCCACGCAGACCCATTTGCGCAGTTCGTTCACCCACACGTCGGCGACGCCGTGCATGTTCGAGGCTTCGGTCGGCAGGTGCTCGCCGTCCACCGCCAGCTTGCGCGCGGGAATCCCCAGCGCCGCGGCCGCCGCCACGAAGACCGTCGCGAAGTGCGTGCAAAAAAAAGTCCCGCCCGAACGCGAAGCCGCCAGCAGCGTCGCAGGCTCCAGACCCGGAACCGCCGGGTCCGTGCCGTTGACGAGCTGCACGAATACCCAGTGCCGCAGCTTCAAGATCGCGTCCCACTCGCCACGCGCGCCGGAAACGACCTCCTCCAAGCGGTTGCGCACCCGGAATTCCGCCGCGAAACGGTTATCGAAATCCTGGAAGCAGAACGGCATTCGGCTTACCGCCGGACGCGGATTGTCGTACGCAACCACCTCCACGCGCCAGCCGTGCCGCCGCTCCAGTTCGAGCCACACGGCGTCGAAGGGCCGGGCTGGAGGGTCCGCCAGGCGCTCAGGCGCCAAGCTCACCGGTTGGGTTTCTAGGGTCAAGAAATTGATCCTTTCGGTCTACGGGGCGGCGACGAGGGCCGTTGCATCCAGGCGCAGCACCGCCCATTCGCGGGAGCACCTCGAAAGCAGAATCAAGCCGCGCGCACTGTCGTAGCAGGCGTAATTCCACTCCGTTGAACGGTCTCCGGAAAATGAAAACGGAACGTGTTTGAGTTTGGTCCAGGTGCCGCTATCGGGGTCCATCAGGTACTCGCCGGTATCGGTGCGCAGCCAATACCGATCCAGGTGCTCGACGTAAACGAGACCCATGCGAGGAATGCCTTCCACGGAGCCCGCGCCCAATCGCTCGAATTTCTCGGTCTTGGCGTTAAAGACCAAGACCGTGTGCATCGGCAGTTCGGCTGGGCCATCCTTCTTGGGACGCCAGGCGCTTCCGCCATGAAACAGAATGCGCTGGCGCTTCCCATCCACCGCCGCTTGCCCTCCCGTATAGCCGTTGGCGGCGTTCGCCTTCGCATCCACGGGGCCTCCGCCCGGGCTGTCGAGCAAAACCTTCCAGGCTTTCGCCTTCAGGTCGTACTTGGAAACCGTCCAAACGCCGAAATGGTAAAGCGCGCCTGCCTCCGGTACCGCGCGCAAAATGGTGTCGTACGGTTCTTGCCGCTTGAGCGCGGGATATTCGAGTTGTGTCCATCGCTTCGACTTGATGTCGAAGGACCAGAACGTAAATACCGTGGTGCCTTGGTTCGCATCGAATAGCGGATGTTTGTTGGGTACCCCCGCATTCGCTCCATTAATCAGGAAGAACGAACCGCTTGCGGCGTCGTAACAGATGCCGTTGTATGTATGCCGCGGACAGGGCGTCGGATCGGTCTTGTTCTCGTCGAGCGGATACGAGCATTGATTGGGGTCCGTGGAACGCGCGCCCGCGCGCCAGTTGCTCCGCTTGACGAGTTCAAGTTCGTTGCGCATGCAATCGTAGGAATACAGGCTGTCCGAATAGTTATTCGGTACAGCTTTTCCCGGCGGCATGGTCGTGTAGCCGGTAAGCGTCAGAATCTTGTTGATCCCCGGGCAAAAGACGTCGCTGCCGAACGAGTTAATGTGCACGATTCGGCCGCCCTCCCAAGGCTTGGGAATCACCACGGCCGGAGGCGGCAGGCTCACCCATTGGTTCGCCGGAAATTTGGCCGCAGCTTCCGCGAGCAGGCCGGAATCCGTGGCCGCATGCACAAGCGAGAACGTCAAGCATAAGAGAGCGGAAAGGATGCGAACCGACTTGTTGGGCATGGCGAGTTCTCCCGGTTCTACGGTCTATTTAAAGCAAGGCCAACGCGAAGTTCACGGCACGTACCGGAACCGGAAACACTCGAGCTGGTAGTTCATCAGCACGCAATCCGTCGACGGATCGTACTGCAAATACCCATTCACCAGCGGCAACTCGCCGCCTTTGGCGTCCTTCCACACGTTCGTATGGGGGTCGAAGACGCGCGTATCGTTTCCCGTGGGGCCGATCACGAGGTACACGTCGTGCTTGGAGATATAGCAGACGCCTTTGGTCTTGCGGCGCGGGTCCTTGTCCTTCGCCGCTTCCTCCTTGGTAAGCACCGGCAGATCCCAGCAGTCCGGCAGCGCGGCGAACTCCTTGCTGGCCGGATTGAACGTGCAGAGTTTCTCGCCCAGGCGGAAGACCCACAGCGCGCGCTTGCTGTCCCAGGCCGAACGAGCGTTGTATACGCGCATCGGGCACTTGTTCTTGGGCGCGAGCTTCTCCCACTTCTGCGATTTCAGGTCGAACTCGGCGTAGAAATTGCCGCCGTCGTTCAAAAACAAGAGCTTCTCGCCCTGTGGCCAATGCGTCAGATGGTTCTCGTACGGAGAGCCCGTGTAGCCGGCGCTGGCGATCCCGTCCTCGATCCGCGTCCAGCGCTTCTCCGCGAAGGCGTACTTCCAGAGCGACTTGTTGTCTTTGGCCAGCGCTTCTTTCGCTGAGGCCTCGGCCTTATCCCCCAGGCCCGTCTTCCAGTTCGCGCCCAGCACCAGGTACACCGCGTCCTCGGGCTCGACGTAGCAGATTCCGTCGTACGTATGCCGCGGACTCGGCGTCGGATGCTCCTGAAACGCCGGCAGCAGTTTCCCGCCTCCGTAGCTTCCGCCGCCCCAGTGCGCGATCTCTTCCACGGCCGCCGAATCCGCCTTCGGGTCCCATTTCACGGTGGTGTTGGTGTAGTACCCCGGCGAAGTGCCCAGCGCCTTCGACTCGATCCCCGTCCGGATCAATATCTCGCCTGTCTTCGAGCGATACACATTATCCGAGTACCCGTCCGTGGTATCCCAGCGCCCGTCCGGCGTGTGCGCCGCGAGCACCGCCTTCCAGTCGATCTGAACTTTCTGCCAGGTATTCGCCGGAACTTCCGACGCGCGGGCGGCCGAGCACCAGACCGCGGCGAGCAGAACCGCCAGACCGCACGGCGAGATGGATGCGGCTCGGGACACGGGTGGACTCCTTTCGATTACGGCGTCTTCGCCAATGCGGCCACTTCTTTCGGGTTCAGCACGCGGTGGTACACCCGCAAGTCGTCCATCCAGCCGTCGAACGTGGGAACATTTTTTTCTGTGCCGGTCACGAATTTTCCGCCGATGCGCAAGCTGTACCCGGAGTTCTGGGCTCGGCCGATCGCTCCGCCACCCCCTTGAGCCTGGCCTGCCGGCCGGCCGTTCACATACGCCAAGGCGGTTTTGCCGTCGCACGTCCAAGCCAAGTGGATCCAGCCGGTCTCTGGCGCACGGACCGGCATCGGCGCGGACAGTTGGTGGCCGGTCTCTCCCTGGATCCAGTGCCAGGTCACCTGCGTGGCTTGCAGGCTCAGACGGTAGCGGTGCCGGTTTTCCAGCAAGACCGGGTTCGACGCATGCGCGGCGCGCTTGATCCACAACGCGATGCTCACTTGCTCGGTATTCTTAAGGTGCGGGCCTTGCAGAATAACGCCTCCGGCATCGTGCCCTTGGCCGTTGAAGCGGAAGGCCTTTCCGTGCATGCCCGGAGCGGAGGTATCTTCGCCGGAGGCGACCCCCTTGATCGCACCGACGTTCTCGAAGGATTGGTGAAAGACCAAGCCTTCCCGGAGCCCCGGATCTTCGTTGGGTGCGGATTCGGGCGGATCCACCGTCTTGGCTTCCGACGGCGATGCCGATTTCGATGCACCCGGTTCGTCCGGCGGCGCGCTCTTCGCGAACGTGCCTTCGGCAGGCGCTTCCGTCCGTACGGGTAGGGGAGGACCTTCCGACACCACTGCGGGCGCCGGCGTCGGCACAGGCGCGGACGGTTCTTCCGTCTTTACTTCCACGGTTTCCTTAGGTTGAGCGGCCGGCTGAACAGGGGTCTCGACCGAAGCTTGAACCGGCGGCTCCACGGGGGCCGGAACAGCCGGTTCGACGGCAGGCGCTGCAATGCGAGCCGGTTCGCGCTCCGTAACGACCGGGATCGACTTCTGTGCCGGAGGTTCGGGTACTGCGGGAGGAGGGGAACGATCGAGGACGCTGAGCGCCGGTGTCGGAGCCTTCGCGTGATCCGGCTTCGGCTCGCTCGAACGTCCGAACGCGAAGGCCAGCAGCAGGACGACGGCCAGCAACCCCGCGCCCGCGGCGGCGAACACGCCGGCCTTCGAGCGCTCGGGTTTCGCCGGCGCCGCCCGTGCCTTGGCCGGCCGGATCGCCTTCGACGAAGCCACGCCCACCGCCGCACTCGGTTTCGACGGCGTCGGGTTCTTGTCCAGGATCGCCCGCGCCGCGTCGTCCGTCAGCGCCATCGTTTCCAGTGTCAGCACGCCTTCCGCGCATTCCGTGCAGAATACGCCGCGCAATTTCTTATTCTTGGCCTGGCCTTGAGCCACGTCCACGGCCGTGACCCGCTTCCCGCACTTTTCGCAGAAGTAGAATTCCATGCGCGATACCTTGTCGCAAAGCTCCGCGGCGGCCGTAGGCCCTGCGTTACTTGCTGACCGTCTGGGCCTGAACGCCGGCCGCCGCTGGCGCGTGTTTGTACAAGTATACCTTCCCGTCGGCCCACATGCTCACGCCGTACTCGGGGATAAACGCGCAGACCGGCATCGCGCTGCTCTTGAAAGGCCATTGCGAAATCGCCGATGCAATCGCCACGTACTCGTTCTTGTCGCTGTCGAACTCGAAGCACTGCGCCCCCGCTTCATCGCGGAATCCGAAAATCAGGTAGCGGCCCGTCGCCGGATCGATGGTGATCTTGTCCCCCCTTACGCCAAGATCCAACGGCGCTTCCTTAAGCTGCTCGATTGTCCCGTCGGCCTTGAAACGGGCCACGACGCGGCGGTTGTTGTTGCCGCCGGTCATAAGCACCTCTTTGCGGTACGGGTTGTGCCGGAAAAGGCTATGGTAGCCATCCACGGGGCTGGTGCCCAAAGGCTCCCATTTCTGGCGCGCCTGGCTGAAAATGCAGGGCGTTTTGCCGAGCGAAATCAATCCGTCCATGGCGTTAAAGTATTCGATCGACATGCTGCCGCCCTGGCCTTCGGGCTTGGCGGGAAGCTTCGTCCACTTCTCCGTCAGCGCGTCGAAGAACGAGATGCCGCCCTCCAGCTTCAGGCCTTCCGTCTCGCTCTCGAATCCGTTGTAGCGGTGGTAAAAACGGCTGCGTTCGTGATCGAACCCGTTGCTGCTGTAAATATGGCCGAACTTGGAACGGAAACACGGATTGTCGCTCTTGGGATCCAGTTCCACGGTGCGCCAGGCATTCTTCTCCTCCGAATAGGCGATGAAGCGCCGAGTCTGGCGCAATCCCATGAAGAAAAACTGGCCGGTCCGGCTGTCCCAGTGCGCGTCGTCGGTCCAGCCCGCGATATGCAACCCGCCGGAACCGCCGCCGTTGCGCCCCCCATTCACCTTGGGCGAACTCCACGTGCCCGGCGGAACTTCCGTCTTCAGCTCCGCCCAAGTCCCCGGCTGCATCGAAAGCGCCAGCTTGGACAGCTCGCTTTGCCCCTTGCGCGCCGCCACCGCCTTCTTGGTCTCCTCGCCGCCGGGCAGCCAAGTCGGCTCGAACGCATGAGCGGAAAGCGCCAGCACCAGGCCGCAAAAGGTAAGGATCGAGATTCGCATGACTCGGTCTCCGTGAGGGTTCGTTCGTATCCGGCGTTACTTCTTCTCGCTCGCCTGACTGTCCCAGACCGACGGATCGTGCTTGTACAACCACACCTTGCTGTCCGCCCACATGCTCACGCCGTGCTCGGGTATATAGGCCACCAGCGGCGAGTCGTACGAGCCGAACGGCCAAGCCGTCTGCGTGAAGTCGTCGATCTTCCGGTAATCGTTCTTGTCCGCGTCGAACTCGTAGAATTGGCGCTCCGGAACCATGAACAAATACCGCCCCGACTGCGGGTCTACCGTGCAGGTCGAGAAGCGGATCGTGAGCGGCCCGCCGGGGAAGTCCTTCATGGCTTTCAGCGTGCCGTCCTTCTGGACGATGGCCACGGCTGCCGAGTCGTTGCCGCCTGCGAAGAGCACTTCCTTGCGGAACGGATTCTCCCGCGCCACCGAGTGATAGCCGTGCGGCGCGATCTTCCCCAGGTTCGACCAGGCCTGCTTCTCCTCGCTGAAGAGGTGAACCACACCCGCGGGCTTCTTGGTCAGATTGAGCAGCCCTTTGAGGCCCGGATGGAACTCGATCGTCATGGACTGAGTGTCGCCGCCGATCGGCGGCAGCACCGTCCACGTATCCGCCCGAAGGTCGTAGCGCCGCCCGTTCGTGTAGTAGCGGCTCGTTTCGGCGTCGAAGGCGTTGGCCGAATACTGGTGTCCGAACTTCTGCAAAAGCTCCGGCCCATTCTCCTTCGTGTGGAACTCGATGTTCCGCCAGGTGTTCGTCTCTTCGGAGTACGCCACGAATTTACGCGCCTGCCGCACGCCGAAATACAGGAACTGCCCCGTCCGGGAATCCCAGTGCCCGTCGTCCGACCACGTGCCGATGTGCAGCCCCTTCGAAGGCTGCGGCGCCGACCACAACCCTTTCGGAACCTCGCACGGAAGCACCGCCCACGTCCCCGGCTTCATCGAAGCCGCCAGCTTCGACAATTCCGTCTTGCCGCGCCGCGCTTCCACCAGCTTCTTGACTTCCTCGCCGCCCGGCAGGTACGCCGCATCGCCGCCGAACACCGGCCCCGCCAGCAGCACCACCGTGACCAGGATCGCCATCGCCGTACGCATGCGTCCGCCCTCGCTTCCGAGTGTTCCTGAATTTAAGAGGAAACCGCGGCGCTCGGCACACTCGCCGCGAGCCGTGCATCGCAAGTCATCGGTACGCCCACCCGCAGCGCCGGACGTTCCGGGCGCTGCATTCGCCACAGCAGCAGTTCCGCCGCCGTGCGCCCCAGTTCCGCGCCGTCCGTATGAATCGGCAGCGCCGCCCCGCGGTACGCGCCCGAGATGCAGCCCGCCGCAGGCAAGCGCAGCCCGCGCGCTTCGAACGCCGCCTGCAATCCTTCCGCCTGCGCTACCGAATGGCACACCACCGCGTCGGGCCGCTTTTCTTCGGGCAGCGCCAGCAGCCGGTCCGCCATCTGCGCTTCGCGCCCCACGAGCTCGAAATGCAGCGCGTCTTCGCCCGCCACCAGACCCAGTTCGTCCATCGCCGCGCGGAACGCGCTCAAGCGCAGAAAGCTGTCAGGATCGATCCGCCGCTTTCCGAGCTGGTACGCGACCACTTCCGCCGGCGTCAGCGCGTCCGATGGCGCCGCAACCACCATCTCCGCCCCGACGAAATGAATCCGCCGCGCGCCCTGCTCGTACAGCGCGCGAACCGCCGCGCGGAAGCCCATCGTCGGATCGACGTACACCTGGTCCGCGCGCGACGCGAAGCGCTCGTTCGGAAAATCCACCAGCACCGCCGGAACGTTCGAATCCAGCACCCGAGCCAGCCAGTCTTCTTCGATGATGCTCAACGCCACCAGCCCGTCGAAGCGGCCCGCTTGCACCGCCTCCAGCGCCGGATGACGCTCGCGGCTCCAGCTCGATTCGCCCAGCGCCTCCACCGTCACCGCGCGGCCTACGTCCGACCAACGTACGCGCGTCGGCTCCCGCTCGCCCGAACGATCCCACTCCGGCGCCGCCGCCTCCAGGCCCCAAGCCGTCAATAGGCCCCGCGTCATCTCGCCCTGAAACCAGTTCTGCATCCGGTCCGGTCGCACCGACCGCGGCCACAGCACCCCGATCTTCAAATGCCGGCCCGGCAGCAGCGGCGGGCGCGCAGGATCCGCCACGTACGTGCCGTCCCCGCGCCGACGCACGATCAAGCCCTCGCGCACCAGCTCCCCCAACGCGCGGACGACCGTCTGCTTCCCCGCCTTCAGCAACCGCGGCAATTCCGTCTCGCCCGGTAAGCGGCTCCCCGGTTCGTACACCCCATCCCGGATGCGCTTCCGCAGCGCCTCGACCACTTCGCGATGTTTGAGCATGCGTGGTTCCATACCTCCGCATACACCGTAACATCGATGTAGTTAGATTAAAACACCGGTGTTTTAATAATAACATAAAACATTTTATGATAAGCACTTATATAATCAGCGGATGCAACCTTAACTGGAATCTGAAAACTAAGATCCCGCCCGCCTCCTTATATAGCAACCATCGCAGCCGCCTGCGCTCGCCACCTTTCCGCGCGGCTGCTACCATGCCCGCTCGCCTTAACACCTAAAGGAGATCGCCATGCGTCTGGTCAGCTTCGGCCCCGCCGGTTCCGAACGCCTCGGAGCCCTCATTGCGAACGAAACCAAGATCGTGGACCTAAACAAAGCCGATCCGGCGCTCCCGGACCAGATGCTGGCTTATCTTCGCGGCGATTTTGAGTCGCGCGTGCGCAAGCTTCTGGCCGATACCTCCCAGGTGGCCCCCTCTGCCGTCGTGGACCGGGCCGCCGTTCGGCTGGGCGCTCCCGTTCCGCGGCCGGGGCTGATCGTCTGCGTGGGCCTGAACTACAAGGACCATGCCGACGAACAGGGGCACGAATACCCCAAGGCTCCGCTGCTGTTCTGCAAAGCGCCCTTCTCGGCGGTCGGGCCGAACGACGACGTGGAGTATCCGGAAGACGTCACGCAGCTCGATTACGAAGTCGAACTGGGTGTCGTGATCGGCAAGCCGGCCAAGCGGGTTAAGGCGGAAGACGCCGGGCGCTACATCGCCGGCTACTGCACGCTCCACGATGTCTCGGCGCGGTGCGCGCAGTTTGGGGACAAGCAATGGTTTCGCGGAAAGTCCTTCGATACCTTCTGCCCCTTCGGACCCGCGCTGGTCACGCCCGAAGAAGTCGACGCCGCCAACCTCAAGCTCACCTGCAAGGTGAACGGGGAAATCCGACAGAACTCCAACACGAACAACTTGATCCACGAAGTGCCGAAGCTCGTCGCCTACATCTCGCGCGGCATCACGCTGCAGCCGGGAGACATCATCGCGACCGGCACGCCGGCCGGCGTGGGCGTCTTCATGAAGCCGCCGGCGCTCCTGAAGCGCGGCGATCTCGTGGAACTGGAAGTCCACGGCCTGGGCAAGATCGTCAATCGAATCGTCTGATCGCGGGGAAACGGTCCTTCCGCTTCCCCGCACGGGCCTGACGGCCCGAAGCTACGGGGGACGTAAGGATGCGGCAGCGCGAACGGTCGGTTTCTCGAGTGCTTTTCCGCGGCGCGCTTGCCGCCACGCTGGCGCTCGCCGCGCTCAGCGGCTGCGGCGACAAGAAGCACGCCAAGGCCCCCGCGCCCGCCACCGAACGCATGGCCTCCGCGCCCTCGGTGACGCCCAGCATGCCCCAGCCCGAACCCCGCACCCCGCCGCCCGCTCCAACCGGCGCCGTGCGCTGGTCCGATTCCATCACCCTCTACGGACCCATGCCCCAGGCCGAACTCGATAAGCTGATCAACGCGCCCGCGATCACCAACGTCGGCATCGCGCGCCCGGCATCCACCGCTTCGGCCGGACCGGCTCCGGCCCACATCGCCGCAGCCGATCCGCGCTGGGACGTCCGCCTCGGCACCGACTGGAACTACCTCGTCCTGCACCACTCGGCCAGCGCCACCGGCTCCGCCGCCAGCTTCCATCGCGCGCACCTCGCCCGCGGCTGGGACGGACTGGGCTACCATTTCGTCATCGGCAACGGCTCCGGAAGCGGAGACGGCGAAGTCGAGATCGGATACCGCTGGCAGCAGCAGACCCGCGGCGCCCACGCCGGCAACGCAGAATACAACGAACACGGCATCGGCATCTGCCTCGTCGGCAACTTCGAAGAAACGCACCCCACACCGCGCCAGATGCAAGCCCTCACCACGCTCGTGCGCTTCCTGCAGGCCAAGTGCGGCATCCCCGCGAACAAGATCGTCGGGCATTCCGACGTGCCCGGCAAAGATACGCAATGCCCGGGACGCTACTTCAGCATGAGCAGCTTCCGCGGCCAGGTCGGTTCCGCCGGTTCCGGCCCTGTCTCCGTCAGCGCGGCCAAGCCCGCCAAGAAAAGCGCCACTTCTTCCGTCTCCAGCGGCATCAAGACCAGCGCCCTGCTGCCCTGATCCCGTCCTTGTTCGCAACCGTTCCGCGCTGCCGCCCCTCAGGGGCCGGCACGCGTTTGGAGCGCCGGCCTCCCACGGCTTACGCCGTGGGCTAAACGCTGCCGGCCCACCGGGACTTACGCCGAAGTCCCGCTCCACGCCCGCCGCACCGGCGCCGCGCACCGCCGGTCATTCCAAAATCCAGAATCCC
>BTVV01000010.1:0-92778 GCA_045863855.1 Planctomycetota bacterium
CCGCTCCACCGGGCGCGTCGAGGTCCAGCACCGTTCCGTCCCCGAAGTCCCAGTGATAGGTCTCGACCGTGCCGTCGGGATCGAAGGAGCCGATGGCGTTCACCGCCAAGTTTTCGTCCTTGCCGAGCGTGACCGTACCGCTGAGGTTCATGACCGCCGTGGGGCGCTGCACGGCCGGGACGCCGAGGCCCTCGATAGCGACGCGCTGTTCGGCGCGGATGGCGTTGTCGGTCACGACGACCAGTTCGGCCTCCGCCAGGCCCAGCGCGTCTGGATCGAAGCGGACTTGCACGGTCCGGCTTTCGCCGGGCGCCAGCGGCGCGAGGCTGGGGGCCGAGACGAAACTGAAGGCGTTGGCCGCGCGCGAACCCACGGTATCGCCGCCGGCCGAACCCAGTTGGATGCTGGTGAAAGAGAGTTCCTGTCCGGTGGTGTTCTCGATGGTGACGGTGCGCGCGGCCGAAGCGCCGTCGGCCAAGCCCTGGGCCGGGAATACGACGCTAGTCGGGCGCACGTCGAAGTCGGCGATGACGAGGACGTCGTCGGGATCCTGCGGATCCTGGTAGCGCATCTCGATCCGGTCGCGGCCGGAGCCTTCGAAGATGCCGTTGCCGGGCGTGGGCGGTCCGGGGGCGGTGGGGAAGCCGGTGAGGTTGCGGAATTCCGCGAGTGCGATCGCCGCTTCAAGTAGGCTGATGGTTTCTTCGTCTTCGTTTTCGATGTTGCGAACGGTAACTGAGGTTTGGTCCTCGGCTGTCCCATCTATATTTTCATCGTCTTCAAGCAACGTTATGTAGAATGGATTGCCAAATGCGAAACTTGTAGGAGTGCCGATACCATCTGTAATTCCAATTGCCTTGGCATTCCTTCGGACCTTTCCGGTCCCGAGTTCGTTGACGGTGCCGGCGTTCTCGTAGAAGTCGGCGAGCCGGGCGTCGAGTTCGCCCCCGTCCTGGATGTTCAACACCCCCGTGGAGGTGCTGATATCGACCCCCGATCCGTTCCCACTCGTGGTCATGCGCAGTCGGCCGTAAAGGTTGGTGGTCTGGTTCACCCCGCCAAGTTCAAGGCGCTGCTCTACATCCACATCACCCCATATATTCACGAGTCTTCCCACACCGGAACCAGCAGTATAAACAATCAGGAAATCGAGAGTCACCGTGCCCGCAGTTGCATAGAGATTCTGAGGGCCGTTCGCCACTAAGTTAAGCGATGGTGTACTGCTGATAGACCACTGACCTCCCAGATACTTTAAATCTCCCTGTAAAAATAAATCCTCTGTAATGCTAAATACCCCGCCCTCGACAATTAAATCGCCTTCGACTTCCCGCTCCCATACCACATTTCCGCCCTGCACACGCAAATCACCCTTCACCACCATCTCGTCGCCGCTGGAGGTTGAGGTGACCTTCACGGTGCCGCCCGAAATGACAGCATCCCCATAAATGGTGAAATCTTGCCGATCTAGGTTGACCCAACCCGTGTAGCCCGACTCCACTTTGAACCCCAGCACTTCCATCGGCCCCAGCAAGCGGCAGTGCTTGCTCGACGTACCGTCGAACACCACGTTGTCGAACCGCGTCGGCACCCGGTCCGGATTCCAATTCGCCGCCGTGTCCCAGTAGTTGTCCGCCCCGCCACCGTCCCAGACCAAGGGTGGACGTATCAAATGGGCCGTTGCCGTATCGTTCGAATCTTCGGCATCTATATAGGTGGCACGGATATCTTCGCTGCCGTCATATTGAAGAATACCATCGCCCCACGTAGCAGCCCCGGTTCCTATGGGCAAGCCCACAGCGTTCTGGAATTCCGCTGCGGCGTCAGTGATTTCCTGAATGCTTAATACTTCCCTATCGCCTGTGGCTAAGCTCTCCACAACCACTTCGACGGACTCCGCCACACTTCCGTCCTTATTGCTGTCGTCATCCAGCAGGCTAACAAATACGTCTGTGCCGGCTTCAACTACAGGTACGCCGTCCATATCCGTAAAGCCCATCGCTCGAACATTCCTTCGGACTTTTCCGGTCCCGAGTTCGTTGACGGTGCCGGCGTTCTCGTAGAAGTCGGCGAGCCGGGCGTCGAGTTCGCCCCCGTCCTGGATGTTCAACACCCCCGTGGAGGTGCTGATATCGACCCCCGATCCGTTCCCACTCGTGGTCATGCGCAGTCGGCCGTAAAGGTTGGTGGTCTGGTTCACCCCGCCAAGTTCAAGGCGCTGCTCTACATCCACATCACCCCATATATTCACGAGTCTTCCCACACCGGAACCAGCAGTATAAACAATCAGGAAATCGAGAGTCACCGTGCCCGCAGTTGCATAGAGATTCTGAGGGCCGTTCGCCACTAAGTTAAGCGATGGTGTACTGCTGATAGACCACTGACCTCCCAGATACTTTAAATCTCCCTGTAAAAATAAATCCTCTGTAATGCTAAATACCCCGCCCTCGACAATTAAATCGCCTTCGACTTCCCGCTCCCATACCACATTTCCGCCCTGCACACGCAAATCACCCTTCACCACCATCTCGTCGCCGCTGGAGGTTGAGGTGACCTTCACGGTGCCGCCCGAAATGACAGCATCCCCATAAATGGTGAAATCTTGCCGATCTAGGTTGACCCAACCCGTGTAGCCCGACTCCACTTTGAACCCCAGCACTTCCATCGGCCCCAGCAAGCGGCAGTGCTTGCTCGACGTACCGTCGAACACCACGTTGTCGAACCGCGTCGGCACCCGGTCCGGATTCCAATTCGCCGCCGTGTCCCAGTAGTTGTCCGCCCCGCCACCGTCCCAGACCAGCACCCGCGGAAGCAGGTTGCGGCTGAACACATCCGCCGCGTCTTCGTCGTCTGTGTAGCGCACCTGCACGTCTTCGCCGGAGCTGTACTGCAAGATCCCGTCGCCGGGGTTGGCCGCTCCTGCGGCGGTGGGCAGGCCGGTCAGGTTGAGGAAAATCTCGGTGGCCGCGCCCGTCTCGGTCAGCGTGAGCGTCTCCGAGTCGCCCGTGGTCAAGCTCTGAATGAGCACCGTGGTCGTGTCGGGAGCCGAACCGTCGAGGTTTTCGTCTTCGTCGTTGAGCATGACAAACACGTCATCGCCGTCTTCGATGAACCACTGCAAGCCGCCCGCGATGTTCGAGAAGAACAGGTCGGCCGCCACGCGCCGAATGCGCCCGCTGCCAGATTCGCTGGCTACTCCCGAGTTGGTGTAGCTGCTGGCCCCGCGCGCATCGAGGACGCCGCCGTTCAGCACGTTCAGCGTGGCGGCGTTTTCGAAGGCGATGCCGTCGAGCGTCACGGTGCCGGAGAGGTTGATCGTGTCCCCGGCGGGCAGCGTCCAGGTTCCGCTCAGGCCCAGGCCGCCGAGAATATTCAGCACTTGGCCGCCGCCGGCGGTGGCCAGCAGATCGAGGCTCATCCCGCCCGGACCGGAATCGAAATCCTGCGCCGCTGCACCTTCGAAGGAGAACGAGGCCGGCGAGACAATCCCTTGCGTGCGCGTGAAGTGGCCTTTGAAAACGTGCGTCGCCGAACCCCAATCCACTTCACCGCCCGCTTGGGTGAAGTTTCCATTCAGAGTCAGAGCGACGGCGTCGAAGGTCAGCGTGGCCGTATACGCCGCGTCCATCGTCAGACCGTCCACTTCCACGGCTCCGGTGACCGTGCAGTTCGTCGCCGAAGTGGCGTCGAAGATCACGCGGTCTGCGGAAGTCGGAAGCGCGTCGCCGGACCAATTGGCGGGCGTGGTCCACAACCCATCGCCCGAGTCGTTGTCCCACGTGACATCCACCGCATGGAGGGTGGTTCCGGTCAAGCATAGGACAAGCCCAAGGCCGAGCCCCCACGCCCACCCGGCTTTCCACTTGTTACGCCTCATGGATATCGCCATTTCCACTCTTAAAAGGGGCCCTGCTGCACTTATGGATAGCTTACGGAAGCACGAACCTAAAACAACTCTTAAGAGCTCGATTGGAGCCATACCGGAACAATTGAAATTGCACGTGAGCACCGCCTCCGTGCGGATTCGCATACGGAGCCCTGCTTCGCACTTAAGGATCAGTAAAGAATCTCGATGCGGCCGGCGGAGCAATCGCGCCTCGTTCGATTGACACTCGCTGCCGCCAACTCCACAATCCTCATCTCGGTTTGTATGGATCGAAAGGGCGCGCTATGGATTTCCTGCAAGGCATCACGGTGCTGGACTTCACCCATGTGCTGGCCGGGCCGTATTGCACAATGATGCTGGCCGATTACGGGGCGGATGTGATCAAGATCGAACGCCCCGGAGTCGGGGACGATACGCGCGCTTGGGGGCCGCCGTTCGCAGGGGGCGAAAGCTGCTATTTCATGTCGGTGAACCGCAACAAGCGCAGCTTGGCGCTGGATCTCAAATCGGCCGAAGGCAAAACCATCGTTCGTAAGCTGGCTCAGCAATGCGATGTGGTGATCGAGAACTTTTCGCCGGGGACCATGCAGCGGCTGGGCTTCGCGTACGAGGACATCAAGTCGCTGAACCCGCGCGCGATTTACGCTTCGCTGAGCGGCTACGGGCAGACGGGCCCGGACCGCGACCTGCCGGGCTTCGACGTAGTGATCCAGGCCCGCGGCGGCATGATGAGCCTGACCGGTCCTGCGCAGGGCGAGCCGTCGATCACGGGCATCTCGATCGTGGATATCTTCGCGGGCTTGCACGCGCTTTCGGGCATTCTGGCGGCGCTGCACGGGCGCGAACTATCCGGACACGGCTGCTACCTCGACATCAGCCTGCTCGACAGTCAGGTGAATATCCTGACGCACCAGGCCACGAGCTACCTGATGACCGGGCGCGTGCCGTCGCGGCGCGGGAACAGCCACAACAATATCGTTCCGTATCAGACCTTTAAAACAAAGACATGCCACATCAACGTCGCCGCGGGAAACGATAAGCTGTACCGGAATTTCTGTTCGGCCTTGGGGCGGGCCGATCTGGCCGACGATCCGCGCTTCGCGACCAATGGGAAGCGCGTCGAGAATCGGACTATTTTGTGCCCTATTCTGGAAGGAATATTGGCCGAGCTTGACGGGCGGGAACTGGTCGCTCGGCTTAGCGCCGCGCACGTGCCTGCCGCGGTGGTGCAGGATATGAAAGCCGTCTTCGACGATCCTCAGGTGCAAGCGCGGCAAGCGGTGGCCGAGATGGCGCACCCTACGGCCGGCGCCTTGCGCGTTCCGCATGCGGCCGGATTCGTGGACGGCCAGAAGCCGAAGCTGCGCCGGCCGCCGCCGCTCTTGGGCGAGCACACGGCCGAGTTGCTCAAAGAAAAGTTGGGCTTCGACGACGCGAAGATCGCGGCGTTGCGGGAGGCGAAGGCGATCGGTGGGTAATGACTAACGGAAAACGGTAACCGCCAAGGTTAAAGTCACGGCGCTGCATCATCCGCGCAACCAGGTATCGAGGTGCTCTTTCACAAAGGCGTCGTCGTTAAGGTGCGGGTAGCTCCGGTACATCCGGTCGATCTCTTCGCTCTGTCCGGGCGAGAGGACTTCGTGCGGATTGAGGCACCAGGTTCCGGCGAGCAAGCCTTGCCGCCGCAGGACTTCGTGGATGCCCGGCAGGCAACCGGCGAAATCGTGCGCGGGATCGAAGAACGCCGCGTTGGTGTCGGTCACTTCCATGGCCAGCGTGAGCAGTTCCTGCGGAATCGGCGCGTTCGCGCGAACGGCTTCGTGGCAGCGCGCGAGCTGTTCGACGGCGCGCTTGGTCCAGACGCACCAATGCCCCAGCAGGCCGCCGGCGATGCGCACGCGCGCTTCGCACCCCGACGAAGTGACCACCCGAAATTCGCTCAGCAGATCGACGATGATATTGTCGTCGTTGCCCGTATAGAGCGTGATCTCCTTCTCGCGCCCGGCTTCGCAGACGCCGCGGACGACATCCAGCGTGCGGTAGCGGTTGAACGGCGCGATCTTGATCGCCAGCACGTTCTCGATCTCGGCGAATTGACGCCAGAATTCGTACGGCAAATTCCGTCCGCCGACGGCCGGCTGGAGATAAAAGCCGATCAGCGGAATCGCCTTCGAGACTTCGCGGCAATGCTTCACGATGGCGGGCAGGTCTTCCTTCTTAAGCGCCGCCAGACTGAGCAGCCCCGCGTGATAGCCGGTCTTGACCGCGTACTCGGCTTCCTTCAGCGCTTGCGCCGTCGCGCCGCAGACGCCGGCCACTTTGAGGATCGAGACGCCGCGTTTCTTGCACCAGTCGTCCGCCGTCTCGCTCGCGATGCGCAGGACGGGTTCGAAGAGCGCGTGCTGCGGCTCGCGGATCTCGAACTGCGTGCTGTGTACGCCCACCGCCAGCCCGCCGGAACCGGCGTCGATGTAGTAGCGTGTCAGCGCGCGCTGGCGGCGTTCGTCGAGCTTGCGCTCCGAGGTGAGCGCCAGGGGGTTCGCGGGAATCACCATCCCGGCGCGGACGCGGGCGCGAAGTTCGGCGTTGAGGGACATGGAGGCCTCCGTAGCGTTGCGTACGATCCTTGGTCCTGAAAATGCAGTGGTAAAGAGTAAAAAGTGAAGAGTAAAAAGAAAGAGGGCCTGTCCCAGGAGAGCGTACTCGGCTGCGCTCGGGCTTGGACCGCCTCGGTTGCTTTTACATTTACCTTTTACTCTTGCCCTCCGGCGCTCTTGCTTGTCATTTCAGGCGCAAAACCTTCCGCTAAAACTTTCCGTCGCGTACTTCGAAGTGGCTCGGCTTGCCGATGTCGCGCCCGCCGTGGCGAATCCAGTCGGCGGTCCATTCCAGCATCGTTAGCAACGAAACGCGCGGGTAGCCCAGGAGCTTCGTGGCCTTGGCGCTGTTGCTGAGCAGCGCGTGCTCGGCTTCCTTGCCCACGATCTTGGCTTCCTTGCCCAGCAACCGGCCCAGATTCTGCGCGGCCCAGCGCACGCTCAGCGTCTCAGGCCCGGTCACGTTCAGGAGGTTGGGCGGCGTGCCGCAATGGCTCAAGGCCAGCAGCGCCTGCGTGTTCGCGTCGCCCTGCCAGATCACGTTGGCATGGCCCATCGTCACGTCGACGGGCTGCTCCTTCCAGACCTGTTTGCCGATCTCGTACAGCACGCCGTAGCGCATGTCGATGGCGTAGTTGAGCCGGAAGATGGCCAGCGGCGTGCCGTGGCGCGCGGCGTGGTAGGAGAAGATCTTTTCGCGGCCCAGCGCCGATTGCGCGTACTCGCCCACCGGCGCGACGGGCGTCTCTTCGGTCGCGCCGCCGCTGACGACCGGTGTGAGCGGGTAGACGTTCCCGGTACTGAAGACCACGATGCGGCTCTTCGTGAAATGCTCGGCGACGTTGTTGGGCACCAGCGTGTTCATGGCCCACGTGAGCGCGCTGTCGCCGCTGGTTCCGAACTTGCGCCCGGCCATGTAAAGCACGTTCGCGCAGCGCGGCAGATCGGCAACGGCGGCTCGGTCGAGCAGATCGCAGGAGATGGTCTCGAGGCCCACGGCTTCGAGCTTCTTGCGCGCCGACTCGTCGCTGAAGCGGCTGACGCCGATGACTTTCTTCTTCACGCCTGCTTCGCGGATCGCGCGGACGGCCTGGCGGCCGAGCGTCACGCCCATCTTGCCGCCGATGCCCAGGACGATCAGGTCGCCGTCCAGCGATTTCATCTGCTCCACCAGCGCCGGGCTGGGCAGGGACATCACGTCTTCGAGATGCTCTTCGTCGCGAAAGCGGTCGGGCAGGTTCATGGCGGGCTCCGGTCTGTAACAGTAAATAAAATCTACGTTACTTGTTACAGAGCTTAGCACTCCTTGCGCCGCTTGGCTAGAGGTCAGTTTCGATTTTTTTGTTTGGGAGGTATTAGGATTGGGTAAGCTCCCTCTAGTATTTGAGAACTTCTAAAGGTAGGATGTTGGCCTCTTAAGCGGGTTGCGCGTTCGCGCGCCCACGGCATCCCCCGGACAATGCTGGACGGGTTGGAGCCGACGCGGTGAGCTGCACACGTGCGCCCGCGCCGGATACGCGTAATGGACAGGAAACGGTCATGAGCACGCCCACCACGATTCGCAACGAGAAGCTGCGTAACATCGCGATCATTGCCCACGTCGACCACGGCAAAACGACGCTCGTCGATCACCTCCTGCGCCAAGCCGGGACCTTCCGCTCGAACCAGGAAGTCACCGACTGCGTGATGGACAGCAACGACTTGGAGCGCGAGCGCGGGATCACGATCCTGGCCAAGAACTGCGCGCTGACGTACATGGGCGTGAAGATCAACATCATCGATACGCCCGGCCACGCCGACTTCGGCGGCGAGGTGGAACGCGTCTTGAAGATGGCCGACGGCTGCCTCTTGCTGGTGGATGCCGCGGAAGGCGTGCTGCCGCAGACGAAGTTCGTATTGCGCAAGGCGTTCATGCACGGGCTGCGGCCGATCGTTGTCGTGAACAAGATCGACCGTTCCGACGCGCGCCCGATGGAGGTGCTGGACCAGATCTTCGACCTGTTCATCGAACTGGGCGCCAACAACGAGCAGCTCGACTTCCCTTTCATCTTCGCCGCGGGCCGCATGGGCTTCGCCAAGCGCAAGCTGGAGGACGAAAGCACCGACCTGCGCCCGCTCTTCGACCTGATCCTGCAGCACGTGCCGGGCCCGGAAGGCGATCCGGCCAAGCCGATGCGCATGCGGGTGAGCAACATCGACTACAACGATTACGTCGGACGCATTGCGGTCGGGCGCATCTTCGAAGGCGCGATCAAGCGCGGCCAGACCTACACGTACCTCGCCGCCGACGGCAAGCGCACCAAGGAACGCGTGGTGAGCATGCAGGTCTTCGACGGGCTGGGGCGCAAGGATGTGGAATCGGCCGTCGCCGGCGAGATCGTGGCGCTGGCGGGCTTCCCCGAGGTCGGCATCGGCGACTCGCTCTTCGAAGGCGATAACGTCGAGCCGCTCCCGCCGGTGCCCATCGACGAACCCACGTTAACGATGGTCTTCACGTCCACCGACAGCCCCTTCAGCGGGCGCGAAGGAAAGTACGTGACCAGCCGGCAGCTCCAGGCGCGCCTCGAAAAGGAAAGCATGCGCAACGTCGCCATGCGGATCGAACAGACGCTTCCCGACACCTTCGTCGTCGCGGGCCGCGGCTTGCTGCATCTGGGCGTCCTGATCGAGACGATGCGGCGCGAAGGCTTCGAAGTGCAGGTCGGCAAGCCGCACGTGGTCATCAAGCAGATCGACGGGCGGGCGTACGAACCGTACGAGACGGTCGCGGTGGACGTGCCGGAAGCGGTGATGGGAAAGGTGATGGAGCTGCTGGGCGCGCGGCAGTGCGTGCTGGAGATGATGTCGCAGCGCGAAGGGCAGGCGCACCTCGAATTCGTCGGCCCTAGCCGCGGCCTGATCGGCCTGCGCAGCCGCCTCCTTTCGGCGACCAAGGGCGAGGCGGTGCTGCACCACAGCTTCCGCGAATTCCGGCCCATGGCCGGCGACCTGCCCGTGCGCAGCTACGGCGTGCTCGTGGCCAGCGACACCGGGCGCACCACCTCGTACGCGCTGATGAACTTGCAGGACCGCGGCGAGTTCTTCGTCAGCCCCGGCGAAGAGGTTTACATGGGCCAGTTGGTCGGCGAGACCGGCGGCGACAAGGACATCGCGGTGAACGTGACGAAGGAAAAGCACCTCACCAATATCCGCAGCGCCAACAAGGAAGCCACCGATAAGCTCAAATCGCCGATCCGCTTCAGCCTCGAAGAAGCGCTGGAGTACATCGAAGAGGACGAACTGGTCGAAGTGACGCCCAAGTCGATCCGGTTGCGCAAGCGCCTGTTGAACGAGAAAGACCGTCTGCGCGGCCAGCGCGGACGCGCTCAGCCCGCCGGCGCGAAGGTGTAACGAAAGCCACTGTCCGCATCGCAAGGTTGGGCTTCGCCGCCGGCGCGCAGACCCGGGCGCGTTTTCTTCAGGCTTGGTTTCACGCCTTACGCGGTACGGCTCGCCTACAGCACCACCAGATTATCCCGGTGCACCACTTCCTCGAAGAGCAACTGCCCCAGCACCTGGGCGATTTTTTGCGTCTTCAGGCCGCGGATCGCGTCGATCTCGGCGGCTGTGTAGTTGGCCAGCCCGCGCGCGAAGGCGTGCCCGTCGGGGCCGGCCAGTTCCACCAGCGCGCCGCTGCCGAAGCGTCCTTCGACGCTCACGATCCCGCTGGGCAGCAGGCTCTTGTGCCGCTTCACCAGCGCTTCGCGCGCCCCGGCGTCCACCCGGATCGTGCCCTGCGAGCGCGCGCTGAAGGCGAGCCAGCGCTTGCGTGCGACCAGCCGGTCGCCGCGCGGCGGGAAGTAGGTGCCCACCTCGCGCCCTTCGAAGACTTCCAGCAGCACGCGCGGATCGTGCCCGCCGACGAGGACCATCGCTTCGCCGGCGGCCGTCACGATCTTCGCGGCCTGCAGCTTGGTGACCATCCCGCCGGTGCCCAGGAACGATCCGGTCGGCGCCGCCAGCGCCTCGATCCGCGCCGTCACTTCGGGAACGCACGAAATCAGCTTGGCGTCCGGGTTCTCGCGCGGCGGCGCGTCGAGCAGTCCCGGGACGTCGGTCAGGAGCACCAGCGCCTGCGCTTCGGCGGCGACGGCGACCAGCGCGCTGAGGCGGTCGTTGTCGCCGAACTTGATCTCGTCCACCGAGACGGTGTCGTTCTCGTTTACGATCGGGACCGCGCCGCGCTCGAAGAGCGCCTCCAGCGTGTGCCGCGCGTTGAGGTAACGGGTGCGGTCTTCGAGCCCGTCGCGCGTCAGGAGCAACTGCCCCACGGCGCGCGGCGGTGTCTGTTTGCGGAAGGCTTCGGCGTAGTAGTGCATCAGCGCGACTTGGCCCGCGGCCGCGCAAGCCTGGCGTTCGGGGACCGACTGGGGCCGCGTCTTGAAGCCCAGTTGCCCCGCGCCGGCGCCGATCGCGCCCGACGTGACCAGCGCCACCTCGCGCCCCTGGTTCCACAGTTCGCCCAAGGCCGCGGCCAGCGCGCGGAGATACATCCGGTTGACGTGCAGGCCGCCGCCGGTGAGCAGCGAGGTGCCGACTTTCACGACGACGCGGCGCGCCTTCTTCAAGGCGGCGCGGTCGTGAAGGGGGGAAGTCATACGGCGCGACGAGTGAGCCATGGGACGGCGCTTATAACGGGAAGCCCGTGAACGGTAAAGGCGCGGCGGGACGGCTTAAACCGCCAAGACGCCATGCATGCCTATGCCGTAAACCCATTAAAGGCGGTGAAATGGTCTGTTGAGCTTGCTCACGATCCCATTCGCCGGCAACGATCGATCGCTATAATGGGCAGGATGCTGGACGCGATCGCCACGGCCCCCAACGCATAGACGACCGCGATAGGCGGATCGAGCCGCTTCCAGCCCCAAGCGCGGAAAGTCCAGCCTTCGGTCCCGACGACGGTCAGGTACGTAAGCCAAAGGACAATCCCTAAGGTCTGAACGCCAAACAACACGGTATAGAGACCATAGCCATCTCGGTCGCCGCGCTTCAACTTCCCAGCGAGCAGGATGGATAAGATGCCTAGCAGATTGCCCGTGAGTATCTGTAGCAGGCCTAGAATCCAAATCGCTTGGCGTAGCCGGGAATCCATGGCGCAGAACTCGCGGGCCATCCGTACTTTATCGGAGTGCGCAAGGTACGCCGTACCCTCGTCCCAATCCGTTCTTGGCAGTTAAAGCCCTACCGGCTCTTGCGCGCCTTATCGATGCAATCGCGCACGTACTGCAGGCTCTTGGCCAGCGCCGCCGACTTATCGTCGCCGCCCACGCTGCATTCGTAGGCCATGTACCCGGTGAAGCCGATATCCAAGAGCGCCTTGAAGCCCGCGACGAAATCGATGTCGCCGGTCCCGGGTTCCTTGCGCGTGTTGTCGGCCAGATGGACGTGCTTCACGTACGCCCCCGCGTCGCGGATCGCCTGCGGCGAATTCTCCTCTTCGATGTGCATGTGGAAGAAGTCGCTGATGATCGCCACGTTCGGATGCGCGCAGCGCTTGCAGATCTCGACCCCGTCGGCCTGCTTGCGCAGCAGGTGCTGCTCGTAGCGGTTCAGCGGTTCGAGCATGAAGAGCGTCTTGTGCTCTTTCGCGTGCTCGCCCAGTTCCTGGCAGATCAGCGTGAGCAGGTCCTTCTCGAGGTCCACGGCGCTCTTGAGCGGCGCGAGGTCGTTGATCCGCGGCGGCCCAAAGATGGGCGGCACGATCTGGCCGACGGCGCCGAACTTGCCCGCCAGTTCGAGGTACTGCTTGCTCTCGTCGATGCTCTGGCGCCGCTTCTTCGGGTCCGGGTCGAGGAACTCGAACGAAGCGTTCCCGCAGATCGAGACGACCGGGACGGGCGAATGCTCGTAATCGCGCAGCGCCTGGTCGAGCGCCGGCGGGCGGTACTGCCACGCCGAAATCTCGATGCCTTCGACCCCGTGGTCGGCGGCCCACTTCAGCTTGTCGGAAAGTTCCTTGCCCGGGAGGAGTCCGGTTTGCACGGCGATCTTCATGGCGCGTCCTTTCGATGCGTGTCGTGGAGTCGGCGAGGATGAACGTTCGGAGATTAGCGCGGGGCGGGTGGGGCGCAAGGAGATTCGACGCCGCGGCGTGCGGCCGGGCGGGCCCGGTCGCGGGGAACTTCAACCGGGCCTTCGGGATGCAGGTGGAACGAGCGGTTTGAATAGCCGATTGCTTTGCGCGTCGGTGAAGTATGCAGCGAGGGCCGGAGCGGACGGGGCGGCGTTACCCGTGCGCTCCGGTAGTTATTGGCGGGGACGGCCGAACCATCGCACTTATCGCTCTGTAAATTCCCATGCACATTCGTCCGCTTCCGCCGACTGGACAGCGCCCTACGCGGCGGTAGTTTCATGCTGCGTGCATTACGCGCGAGGAACATGGGACGCCGATCATGATCGAATGCCGCGAAGTGACGACCCTGGAAGCGTGGACGGAACTCTGGGACGCTCAGGAAGGCGCCGAGGCCGGCCGTCTCCTCATCTTCAAGAAAAGCCCGATCTGCCCGGTCAGCCACATGGCCGAACGGAGTTTCCGCGAGTGGCTGAAGTCCAGCGCCCCGGTCGGAGACTTGAGCGTGGTGGAAGTCGATGTCGTCAACAGCCGGCCGATCTCGCAGCGCATCGCCGCCGACACCGGCGTGCGCCACGAATCGCCTCAAGCGCTCCTCATTGGCCCCGAACGCCGCGTGCTCTGGAGCGACAGCCACAGCGGCGTGAACCGGGAAAGTCTGGGCGCGGCGGTGTGAGGCGTGCGAAGGTGAACGGTAAAAAGTAAGAAGGGCGGGCCGCAGCGAATCGCAAGTCCATGGCCGTTCAATCCAATATCCAACAGCCAATTCGGAACATCCCCAATCCGCTTACCTTCCTGCGTCCAAGATTCCACGGACGCGTGTCGCCAGCGTCGCGGGCATGTAGGGTTTCTGGATGAAGTCGAGGCCGGACTCCAGCACGCCGTGTTCTTTGACGATGTCTTCCGGATACCCGGACGAGAATAGCACTTTCAGCTCCGGGCGTTCTTCGCGCAGCAGCCGCGCCAGTTCCTTTCCTCCCAGCTTGGGCATCAGCACGTCGGTGATGAGCAGGTGTATCGTGGCTTTGTGCGCGCGGGCCGTGTCGAGCGCCGCGAGTCCGTGCGGCGCGGTCAGGACGCGGTAGCCGAGTTCGCCGAGCATCTCGAAGACCATCGAGAGCATCGACGGCTCGTCGTCGACCAGCAATATCGTCTCGTCGCCCGTAGGGAACGTCTCGGGCTCGGGATGCGGGCCGATCGTTTCGGCGTTCAGCCGGGTGGCCGGCAGGTAAACGCTAAAGGTGCTTCCGCGCCCCGGCGCGCTTTCCACGGTAAGCTGGCCTTGGTGCTGCTTGACGATCCCGTAGCACGTGGCCAAGCCCAAGCCGGTGCCCTTGCCGGGTTCTTTCGTCGTGAAAAACGGTTCGAAGATGTGGGCTTGGACTTCGGGCGTCATGCCGGCGCCGGTATCGCGTACGCGCAACCCGGCGTAAGGGCCGGGGGTCAATTCCAGCGCGCGCGCGGCGTCTTCGGCAATATGCGCATAGAACGTTTCGACGGCCAACTTCCCGCCCTGGGGCATCGCGTCGCGTGCGTTGACGGCCAGATTGAAGAGCACCTGTTCGAGTTGTCCCGGATCGACCGTTGCCGACGGAAGCGACGGCTGGAATTTCGTCTCCAGCTCGATGTTGTCGCCGATGAGACGGTGCAGCAGCCCCGCGGAATGGCGCACCAGTTCGTTCAGATCGATGGGTTTGAGCTGCACGACCTGCTTGCGCGCGAAGGCCAGCAACTGCCCGGTCAGCGATGCGCCGCGCTTGGCGGCTTCCAGAACTTGCTGGAGATACTGCTCCTGCTGCGATCCGGCCGGTGCCTTGAGCACGCTCAGTTCGGCGTAGCCGATGATGGCGCCGAGCAGGTTGTTGAAGTCGTGCGCGATGCCGCCGGCGAGGCGCCCGACGGTTTCCATCTTCTGCGCGTGCAGCAGTTGCGCTTCCAGGCGCTTGCGGTCGGTCACGTCGTGAATAATCGCCAGCAGGTGCGGCTTGCCCGCGTAGTGGAAGGCGCGCCCCTGGCCTTCCACGCTGATCACGACGCCGTCGGCGCGGATCAGCGAACCGTGTCCCTTGAACGATCCGGTGCTGGCCGTCTCGCGGATAAAGCGGGTGAACTCGGACAGCGAATCGGAATGAATGAAGCGTTCCAGCGGCGGGCGCAGGAGATCGTCGCGCGTGCAGCCCAGCAGCGCGCACGCGGCGGAATTCGCTTCGATCACCGCGCCGTCCTCGGTCAGCAGGATCAGCGCATCGGTGACGGCCTCGAAGATCGAACGGTACTGCGCCTGCCGCTCGCTCAGCGTTTCCTCGGCGCGTACGCGGTCGGTGATGTCGATGCTGATCCCGCCCAGCAGCGGCGGGCGGTTGGGCCGTAGAATCGGGAACTTGTAGCTGAGGTAATGCGACTTCTTACCGCCGTGTACGATGCTCTCGGTGATCTGCAGCGATTCGCAGCGCGCCAGCACCCAGCGGTCGTTTTCGCCGATGGTGCGGGCGGCCTCGGCCGGCAGCACTTCCTCGCTCGTCCGTCCGATCCACTGTTCGCGCGGGATGCCGTAAAGCCGCGTGCAGGCTTCGTTGACGAAAAGAAATCGAAGGCGCTCGTCTTTCATGTACGCCAGGCCGGGCATGTGGCGCATGAACTGCGAAAACCGTTCCTCGCTTTCGCGCAGCGCCTGTTCGGCGAGCTTGCGGTCGGTGATGTCGCGTCCGACGGATTGCAATTCGGTGAGGCGGCCTTGTGCGTCGAAGAGGCCCCGGTCGGTCCATTGCTGCCAGCCCCAGGTGCCGTCGGGGCGGCGCACCCGGTGTTCGTCGGTGGCCGAAGGGTGCGCGGGGGTCAGCGCCGCGACCTTGTCGCGCAGCGACTGGAGATCGTCGGGGTTGACGAGCGAAAAGAAGCTGCTCCCCACCGCCGTTTTGGGGCTGAGTCCGAAATAGCGCCGGTAAGCTTCGTTCGCGAACGTGCGCGTGCCGTCGGGCTTCCAGCGCACCACGAATTCGACCTGATCCTCGACGATGGCGCGGTAGCGCGCTTCGCTCTCGCGCACCTGCCCCTCGGCTTCGACGCGGTCGGTGACGTCGAGCAGAAATCCTTCCAGCAGCTTGAGCCGGCCGTCCTCGAAGACTCCCGCACCGAATTCGTCGATCCAGCGCAGCGCGCCGTCCTTGCGCCGGATGCGGTAACGCAATTCGAACGACTGCTGCGCGGCCAGCGCGGCGTCCACCGCCACCGCGATTCCGGGCGCGTCGTCGGGATGATACAAATCCACCCAACTGACGCGGTCGGAAAGAAAGTCGTCCTTCGCGTAGCCCGTCAGCTTCTCGACCGCGTCGTTCAGGTACAGCGTCGAATAGCGCGCGTCGTTGCGGCACAGGTAGATCACGCCGGGCACGTGCTCGGCCAGCAGCCGGAAGCGTTCTTCGCTTTCCTTTAGCGCCTGTTCGGAGCGCTTGCGCTCGGTGATATCGGTGGCGACGCACAGGGCGCTCTCGATATGTCCGGGCTTGCCCAGCGGCACGTAGCGGCACAAGTAGCTGCGGCCGTTCAGGTCGCGCACCTCGGTGCTGTGGCTCGCGCTGCCGGCGAAGATCTCGTGCAGCGCCGCGGTCGTGAGGTGCGCGTCGTCGGGGTGCGTCAGCTTTTCGGCTTCGACCCCCAGCACGTCCTCCAACCTGTAGCCCGGCGCGACGAAATTGATGTACGCGATGCGGTGCGCGCGGTCGTAGATCAAAATGTGATCCGGAGCGGCTTCGAGCAGCTTCCGGTTTTTCTCCTCCGATGCGCGCAGCTCTTCCTCCATGCGCTTGCGTTCGGTGATGTCCTGAGCCGTGCCCACGATCAGCTTGACGCGCCCCTCCGGCGTGCGGCTGAAGACCGTGTCGCGCCCGACGAACCAGCGCCACGATCCGTCGGCGTGGCGCATGCGGTATTCGATTTCGAGCGTTTCGCCGTCGCCGGTCGTCTCCCAGCGCGAGATCAAGCTCGGCAGGCGCTTGAGGTCTTCCGGATGAGTCAGCCGCGGCAGGAAATCGGTTCCCATTTCTTTGATCTGCTGGGGGCTGTAGCCCAGGTCCTGGGCGAACTGCCGGTTCGCGTAGACGTTCTTCCGCTCCTGAAGGTCGAACAGATAAATGATCAGCGGCGAGGCTTCGGCGATCCGCTCGACGAACTGCCGGCTCTCGCGCAGCGCCTCCTGCGTGCGCCTCCGTTCGGTGATGTCCTCGGCGATGCCCGCCACCCGCGAGACGCCGCCCTGCGCGTCGTAGATCGGAAACGCGCGGTCGCGAATCCAGCGCACGGAGCCGTCGGGGCGTTGGATCGGATATTCTTGCTCCCAGTGCCCTTTGGCGATGCCCTGAAAGTACGAGCTTTCCACCTCCGCGCGCTCGGACTCCGGAATGCTCTCCAGCCACGCCAGCGGGTTGGCGTAGAGTTCATCCGCCGGCTTGCCCCAGATGCGCTGGAAGGCGGGGCTGACGTAAAGCATCCGGTGTTGCTGCCAGTCGGCGAGCCAGAAGACCTGCTGAAGATTATCGGTCAGTTGGCGGAAGCGTTCTTCGCTCTGCCGCAGTTGCTCTTCCAGCGCCGTGAGCCGGTCGACTTCGACGCGCAGGCGTTCGGCTTGCTCGCGCCAAGGCGGAGCTTGAGGCGGCAAGTCGGACGAAGAAGCGGCTGGCGATGCAGACATGCGTTAGGTATCGGGTCCGGATGCAGTTCAGGTCCGGCGCGTTCCATAAGACGACCGGAAAAGAATAACGGAGCGGGGAGCGATAAATCCAGTCCCGTTAGAAATGATTCGGCAACGCGCGGGCCGATTTGGACGACATATAGATGTTGGGGGACGACGGGCGTGCACAGGTGCACGATGGACTTGTGCGTTTCGTTGCCGCCGCTTACCCCGCGAAGTATAGTGCGTGTCGAACTTGCCGGGCGCATGCCGTGGCCTGCGAGTTTGCCTCGCCTGCCCTGCTCGTCCCGGGGGCGCTCGGAGGATCTTCCCTGCATGCGTTGCGCATCCTGGTTCGAGGCGTTCGCCGGACAGCTTGATCGAACTCGATTTCGTGCGGTGCTGGTGCTGGCCGTGTGCGCGCTACTGGCGCCTGTGGCGCGCGGCGAAGAAGAAGAGCCTCTGCCCGAAGCCGGCGAAGCGCTGACCGACCTTACGCCCGTCCGCCAGCTTTCGAAACTGATCCTCGAGACCATCCGCGAAGCGCCGCTGGACGAAGTGTGGGAATCCGTGGGCCGGCTGGTGCGGTTGGGCCGATTGCCCGACAGCCCGGTGGCCGAACTGCTGGAACAGGCGCTGAAGGATCCGGATGAAAAGGTGCGCCTCGCTTCGGCGCGCGCGCTGTGCCAGTTGGGCCAGACCGATCTGGCCGGTACGATTCTCTTGGCGCTCGTGAAGGACAGCAAAGACGCTCAGGTGCGCCGCTACGCCGCCGCCGCGGTGGGCCTGACGCCCAAGCTCTACGGGCACAAGGGCGCGACCGAGGCGCTCGTCGCGGCCCTCGAAGCCGAGACCGCCGCCGAGAACAAGATCGCCGCCGCGCGCGCGCTTTGGCGCATCAGCGGGCGCGGCGAAGCCAAGGCGCTGCTGGCGCAGACCATGCGCACCAGCCGCGAAAAGGCCGCACGCGACGAATCGGCGCTGGCGCTGGCCGAGATGGGCTTCCTGGTCGCCAAGGACGAATGGGAAGGCCGGCCCGAAGAAGCGCTCCTGCGCGATGTCTTCGAACGCCTGGAAGACCTGAAGGACGAACCCACCGAACGCGGGCAGCGCGCCGACAACCTCTTCAACACGCTGGAAGCCGACGCGCAGCGCCTGATGCACCCCGAGATGCAGGACGGCTTCCGCCTGATGCGGGAAGTCCTGGGCTGGGTCCAGAAAGCTTACCCCGACGAAGCGAAGGGCAACGACCTCGAAGCGCTCTTCGAGCACGCCAGCAAGGGCCTGATCGACACGCTCGATCCGTTCAGCGAGTACCTCGACCGCGAAGAAGTGAAGGCCACGCAGGAAATGCTGCGCCAGGATTACGGCGGCATCGGCGCGTACGTCGGCGTGCGCGACAACAAGTTCACCATCATCAGCCCCATCTACGGCAGCCCCGCCGACCGAGCGGGCCTGCGCAGCATGGACGTGATCCTCGAAGTCGACGGGCACGACACCAGCGAAATGATCGACGACGGCGGCATGAACACGGTCATCACGCGGCTGAAAGGCGAACCCGGTTCGCCGGTGAAGCTGAAGTATTTCCGCAAGGGCTTCATGAAGGCGCTCGAAGTGACCATCATCCGCGACAGCATCAAAGTGCAGAGCGTCTACCACGCGCTTCTGCCCGGGCATATCGGCTACATCCGCCTGACGCGCTTCGGCGAACGCAGCACCGAGGAGATGAAGGAAGCGCTGGCCGAACTGGTCGATAAGCAGAAGGTGAAGGGCATGATCTTCGACCTGCGCGACAACCCCGGCGGGCTCCTGCGCACCGGCGTCGAGATCGCCGACCAGTTCCTCAGCGGCGGGAAGCTGATCGTCTACAGCCAGGGCCGCGACGAGTTCGCGCCGTACAAGCCCTTCTACAGCCACGGGGGCGCCGACCGCGAGGAGTTCCCCATGGTCTGCCTCGTCAACAACGGTTCCGCTTCGGCCAGCGAGATCGTGGCCGGCTGCCTGCAGCACTACAAGCGCGCGCAACTGATCGGCGAGAAAACCTACGGCAAAGGCAGCGTGCAGCAGATCATCCCGCTCCGCGCCACCCGCCGCGAAACCCAGTTGCGCCTCACCATCGCCAAGTATTACCTGCCCAGCGGACATTGCATCCACGAGAAGGGCATCGAACCCGACGGCGCGCAGGCGCAGTCCGAATACGACGACTGGACTTGGCGCCAGATCTACGAACTGCGCGAAGCCCGCACCTTCGAAAACTTCGTCCGCGACCGCTGGGACGCCAACAAAGCTTCGTTCCTGCTGCTCTCCGAGTGGGACGGCCGCGAAACCGCCAAGTATCCGGACTTCGACGCCTTCTACGAGGGGCTGAAGGACCGCCGCATCGCCCGCGACGACGTGCGCAGCGAGATTCGCCGCGTCGTGCGCCGCATGGCCCAGGACGAGATGCGCCAGGAGTACGCTTGCGATCTGCAGGAAGACCAGGTGCTTCAACGCGGTGTCTTCGAGCTGAGCAAGAAGATGCCCGTGGACCTGGCCGGCATCGTGCAGTACCGCGAGCTGGCGGAGAAGTTCAAGAACGCCACCAAGCCCGACCCGGCGCTGAGCGCGCTGGCGCCCAAGGAAGCAACTCCCGCCGAGAAGGCGCTGGAACCGGCGAAGTAGAAGCGGGGCTTAAATGCGAAGGGCCCCCGGAAACCAGGAGCCCAGCGCCGACCGGAAATTTCCAGTCCGACTTATCTAACTCTTACGGCTGTCTTCGGTGCTTTTCAATCCAAGTTCGATCCGCTGGCGGCAGTCGCGGACTACTTCCCTTTCGCTTGGTCATCCACCGGCTCCACCACCGTGGGCGCCGCTGCCGCCGGCTTCTTCCCCGCGCGGCGCAGCAGCAGGTACACCACCACCGCGCCCAGCAGCCACGGCAGCACGATCCCGAACCCGCGCACGATCACCGCGATGCTGGCCAGGAAGCCCGAGAACGTGTCGCGCAGGAAGAGCCGGAACGCGCCTTCCTCGTGCGGAGTGAACTTGGGGCGCTCGGAGAGCGTCACCGTCACCTCGCCCAGCACGCTGGGATCGACGCGCGAGAGATCGCCCAGGCCCAGCCCCTGCAGGTTGCGCGTCTTGACGCGCCCCAGCTTCTCGAACTCGGTCACCACCGCGTCCATCTTGTCGGCCTTGATGCCCAGCCGGAAGACGCCGGCCCACGCGCCGTCGGGCTGCTGCTGGCTGTCGCTGCCCAGCACTTGCAGATTCTCCTTCTGGATCAGCGTTGAGAGCGCGTCGCGCGCGGCCGGGAAGGCGTCGACTTCGACGGCCATCGCGCCGCTGGGCACTTGCTTGGGACGTTCGGCCATCTGCACATGAACGGTGCAGGGCACTTCCGCCGCGCCGCCGCGAATCTCGCCGCCTTCGCCGTTCACCGAAAGGTGCGTGATCCGCCCCAGCGGCTTCAGCGCATCGATCAGCCGGATGAAGTTTCCGGCCTTCACGCGCAGTTGGATGCCCGCCGTCAGCGTCCCGTCTCCTTGGCGGCTGGTCTGGTTCGTCACAATCGCAGCCTCGTGCGGCTCGAGCGCCTTCTTCAGCGCTTCCACCGAGCCGTCCAGGCGGTCCACTTCGAGGTGCAGCGAGCCGTTGGGGAGTTGCACGCCGCGCTCGAAGAGCCGCAGGCGCAATTCGCACGGCACGCGCTCCGCGCCTTCGGGCACCTGAGCGCCGAAGGGCTGATTGACCACCTGTTCGTCCTGTGCGCGGCCCAGGCCTTTGATCGCGTCCAACAGGCCCGCGAACTGGCCGAACTCGACGCGCAGGGAGTAGTCGCCCTGCAGCGTCCCGTCGCCGCGCTTCGTCGTCTGTCCGCTCAGCAACTGCCCGCCGCGCGGAGCCAGCGCTTCGTCGAGCCTCTGCTTCGCTTCGGCCAGCGTCCGCACCTCGATCGCCAGGCTCCCGCTCGGCACCGCGCGCGTCGGCTCCTGGATCGTCAGCGTCAGCGTGCTCAGCCCCAGCATGTCGTTCCAGACGCGCATCTGGCCCTGCATGCTCTCGATCTCGCCGCGCACGCGGTTCAGTTCGCGCTCCACTTCCAGCAAGCTCTGAACCTTGTCCATGAATGTCTTGGTCTTGATCAGCTCCTGCAGCCGCTCTTCGGCGATCTGCATGTTCTTGATCCGCGCCAGCACGTCGGTGTACTGCGCGGTGATGTCCTGCCCGCCCGCGCGTTCGTGCAGCACCACGCCCAGTTGCTTCAGCGCCACGAAAAGCGCCTCGAACTTCTCCGGCGTCACACGGACCTTGATCACCGCCTTCTTCGCCGCGCCTTCCAGATTAAATACGCGGCTGTCGGCGATGAAGCCCCCCGACTGCACGATCAGTTCGTCGGCTTTGCGGCTGGACTCCTTGAAGTCTTTGACCTCAAGCGTCAGCTCGCCCGTCTTGATGATCTTCGGCTTCGTCGGCCCGGCTTCTTCGGCGCCGTTTCCGGAAACGGGCGCATTGGGGGAGTCGTCCTTATTCCTGCCACCGGCCTGCTCTTCGCCAAGCGCATTCTGATCGTACTCTTTGCTCAGTTGGCTTTGTTGCTTAAGGGCGGTGTCGGGAAGGCTCTGCGCGCGCGGATCGTTGGCCGGCAGCCGAGAATCGTCAAGGCCGTCGAACGAGCCGTCGCCGCTGCCACCGCTGCTGGAACCGCCTCCGCTAGAGCTCGAGTGCGACGAACTTCTCCCGCCGCCCATTCCGGGCTGGTACAAGCCCTCGGACTTTTTCATTAACTCTTCCGCCGGCGCTTCGGTGGCGGCTGGCGGCGGCGCAGGAGACGCCGGCGCGTACCCGTATCGCGAACTCCAGCCCACTCCTCCTTTGTCTTTGCCCGTGCTTAATTCGTCATCGAGCCTATCGGTAGCGACGGCCCGTTCCCCGCGGTAGTAGCCCGTTGCGTTCGGCCCCGTCGCATTCCCCAGCATGAAGCACAGCAGGATCAGCGCCGCGGCGACCAGCCCCGACGCGGCCCACGTCATGCGCGCTTCGCGGCGCTTCGCGGCGGCGGCTTCGGGATAGACGAATGCGGGAGCGGTAAGCGGAGTCATGGGCGGATTCCTTGGCGGGGTAGGGCCGGCGTCGGCTTCGCGCGCGGCGGAGAGTACGTTCGACCAGATGCCATCCAGTGCGGCGGGCGGCGGGGCGAGTTCCTTGGCATCTTCCAGCAGCGCGCGGATGCGCGAGAGTTCCTTCAGATCCTGCGCGCAGTCGGTGCAGCCCGCCAAATGCGCATCGAGCCGCGTGGACTGTTCGCCGTCTAGCGAACCGTGCACGCGCTCGTCGATCAGGATGCGGGCTTCGTTGCAATCCATCGCAGGGCAACCTCGACCTTAAACCGCTTCCGCCTTCACGTACCGCTCCAGCAGTCCCTTCAACCTTCTCCGGGCGCGGAAGAGCGTCACTTTCACGCGCGACTCCGTCCAGCCCAGCACCTCGCACGCCTCGCGCACGCTCAAGTCCTGCAACTCGCACAGCACCACCGCTTCGCGTTCGTTCTCGGGCAGTTGCGCGACCGCCGAACGGACCGCCGCGCGCGTTTCATCCAGCTCTACCCGCGCCAGCGGTTCGGCCGAATCTTCCCGGTTCGCATCGGCGGGCAGCGCGTTCATCGTTCGTTCGTCCAGCGCCTCCGGTTGCCGGCGCTGCCGGCGCGTCACGTCGATCGCCACGCTTCGCGAGACCTGATACAGCCACGTGCTGAAGCGCGAGCGTCCTTCGAAGTTCGGCAAGTGCCGCACCACCCGGATGAACGTCTCCTGCACGATCTCCGCCGCGCGCTCGTCGTCGCCGCTGTAAAAGCGCCCGTAGCGCCAGATACGCTCGGCATGGCGGCGGTACAGCGTCTCCAGCGCGGCGCTATCGCCGGCTTGGAACGCCGCCACCAGTTCGCCGTCCGTATCGATCATGCGGGCTTCCAGCCTTCGAGCTCCGGACCTGCGTATCTTCCGCTTTTTGAGAGTGAGCGGGCCGAGTTTTGGTTACGATGATTCTGGCCGGAATGTCCAGCCGGCGCCATAGGCGGGCCAGAATAGGCCGTTCGGTAAGATCCGAACAAAAGGCGAAAAGACGGCGGCGGATTCAGGATGCCCCTTTCATTACTGTCGGTCAGGGCAGGAATTCACTCCTTATAAGGATAACCATGGCACGCGGTAAGGATGTCGTTCGGGAACAGTTGCTCGGCTTGATGGCCAAGCCCACCTACATGCCGCAGCGCAAGCGCCGGCTCGCCAAGCTGCTCGAGATTCCCGAAGATGAATACGTCGAGTTCCGCCACCTCATCGACGAGCTGGTCGAGGAAGGCGCGGTCGTCGAGCCCCGCCGGGGCAAGTACGAACTCACCGATCCCGAGGCCGCCCGCGGCGGAACCCCGGTGCGCGGCGATAAACGTAAGGACGCGCGCAGCCTTCCCAAAAACGCCATCGTCGGGCGCATCGACGTGAAGCGCGGCGGCTTCGGCTTCCTGATCAGCGAACCGCCCGGGCGCGATCTGTACATCCCCAAAGAAGAACTGCACGGAGCGCTCGACGGAGACCTCGTCGCGGTCCTCCCGCGGCGCAAGCCCGTCGGCCGGCAGCGCGGCGGCGGGATGCGCACCAGCGGGCAGGTGATCAAGGTCCTCGAGCGCGTGCACAAACTCGTCGTCGGGACCTTCTACGCGAATCCCGAATGGAAAGGCATGCCCGAGAGCGGGACCGGAGGCTACGTCGTCCCCGATACGCGCGGGCTATTCGAGCATATCCAAGTCTTGCCCGAACACGCCAAGGACGCCAAGGACGGCGACAAGGTCGCCATCGCGCTGATGGAAGCGCGCACCACGCACCGCAGCGGGAATAAACCCACGGGCGTCGTAGAGGAAGTCTACGGCGAGGCCGGCGAAGCGCGCGCCGAGATCGCCAGCATCATCCAGAACTTCAACCTCCGCGTCGAATTTCCCGAAGACGCGCTGCATCATGCCGAGCGGATCAAGGAAGAGATCCCCGCCGCCGAACTCGAACAGCGCACCGATTACACCAGCCCGCTCACCTTCACCATCGACCCCGAGGACGCCAAGGACCACGACGACGCCGTCGCGCTGCGCGTGCTGGACGGCGAGCACACCGAACTCCTGGTTCACATCGCCGACGTCAGCCACTACGTCACCGAAAACAGCCCCATCGACCAGGAAGCGCGGCGTCGCGGCACCAGCGTCTACCTGCCGGGGCAAGTGCTGCCCATGCTGCCCGAGAAACTCTCCTCGAATATGTGCAGCCTCAAAGAAGGCAAGCTGCGCCTCACCAAAACCGTGGGCATCGTGTTCTCGAAGGCGATGAAAGTCGAGCGCGTACGCATCGAACGCAGCTACATCCGCTCCGCGGCCTTCCTCACCTACGACCGCGTTAAAGAAGCGATCGACGCCAAGGATCCCTCGAAGCTCCCGTCCAAGGAGATTTACGACGTCCTGCGGCACATGAAAACCTTTGCCGCCAAGCTGCGCGAGAAGCGCCAGCGCGGCGGCAGCATCGACCTCGACCTGCCCGAAGTCCGCCTGCTACTGAATCCCGAAGGCGCGGTGGAAGGGATGATCAAACGCGAGAGCCACTGGGCGCATCAGCTCATCGAGGACATGATGCTCGCCGCGAACCGCGCCGTAGCCGAATACCTCGTCGATTTCGAGATCCCTGGGCTCTTCCGTGTCCACGAAGAACCCAATCCCGAAGCGCTCGACCACTTCAGCGAGTTCGTCCGCGAGTTCGGCATCCACCTCAGCCCGCCCTACAACCGCGCGACGCTCCAGAAGGCGCTCGACGCCGTCGTCGGCAAGCCCTACCAGCACACGGTTCACCTCGCGCTCCTGACCAGCCTGAAGCGCGCGCACTATTCGGCGGGCTGCCACCCGCATTTCGCGCTCAATTTTAACCGCTATTTGCACTTCACGAGCCCGATCCGGCGCTACCCCGATCTGATCGTGCACCGCGCGCTCGACGAACGCTTCAAGCCCGGCGAAGCGCAGTTGCCCGAACAAGGCTCGCGCCGCGCCAGCGCAGAATCCCACGATTACTACGGCCGCATCTCGCTCCTGCGCGGCTTGGCCGACCACTGCAGCAACCGCGAACGCGACGCCGCCGCAGCCGAAGAGGAAGTCACCAAGGTCCGGCAGATCGAGTACCTGAAGAGCAACCGCCGCGACACGCACATCGGCGTCATCACCGGCGTCAAGACCTTCGGCTTCTTCGTCGAACTGCAGGATTGCTACATCGACGCGATGGTGCGCATGGAAGACCTGGACGACGATTACTACGTTTACTACGAGGAACAGCACCTGCTGCAAGGGCGCAAGAAGAAGCGCAGCTTCCGGCTCGGCGACAAAGTGACCGTGCGCATCGTCGAGATCGACGTTCGCCAGCGCCGCGTCTACGGCAAGGTGGTTTGATGCCCGGACTTCGCGCAGCCTCGGTTTGAAAATATCCGCACGAACGGAGATGATGGCCTGCCGTGAAAGTCTCGCGCCGCGGTGGCGCGAGGCGGGAGCGGTTCCGGACCATGCCCAAAAGCGGTATTTCGTTCCAGCGCCTCGTCGATCGCGCGGCCTTCCTGACCAAGCGCGCCACCGGCTGGGGCGTATGGCCCGATTTCGTCATCCTGGGCGGCGCCAAGTGCGCCAGTTCGGCCTTCTACACCAATCTGGTCCAGCATCCGCTGATTCACGAAGCCCGGCGCAAGGAAGTCCACTACTACGACACCAAATTTCACCAAGGCCCCAAATGGTACCGCGCGAACTTTCCCAGCCGCGCCGCGCGCTGGTGGAAGACCTCGCTGCGCGGGCAGGCGTTCTGCACCGGCGAAGCCTCGCCCTACTACCTGTTTCATCCCCACGCGCCACGGCGCATGCGCCAGGTCGCTCCGCAGACCAAGCTGATCGCCATCCTGCGCGAACCGGCTTCCCGAGCCTTCAGCCACTACAAGCACATGCTGCGCGACGGGCGCGAAACGCTCGAGTTCGACGCGGCCATCGAGCAAGAAGCCGAACGCCTCGCCGGCGAACGCGAGAAGCTCCTGGCCGACGAAACCTACGCCGCCAACCGCTTCCGCTTTTTCAGCTACCAGGCCCGCGGGATTTACGCCGACCAGCTCGCCGCATGGGCCGAGCACTTTCCGCGCGAACGCATTCTCGTCCTGCAATCCGAAGCCTACCGCCGCGATCCTTTGGGTGTGACGAACCGAACCCTCGATTTCCTCGGCATTCCGCACTGGGACGGCTTCGTCTTCGAACGCCACAACGTCGGCGGCTATAAGGATGCGATGAGCGACGCGACCCGCGAGAAGCTGCGCGCGTACTTCAAGCCCCACAACGAACGGCTCTGGAACTGGCTCGGCGAACGCTGGGACTGGGACGATTGAAGGCCGTCATCCGGCCGCCCGTTTCCGCCGCCACGCGTGCGTCTCCACCCAAAGCATAGGCGCCGCGAGCAGCGCGCAGATTACGGAACCGAACTCGATTTCCAGATAGCTGTCGAAAAACCAGCTCGCAAGCAGTATCAGCGCCATCGATACCAGCGCCAGCACCCCCGGCACGCCCGCCCAGCCTGCGGCCAGCAGTCCCAGCCGCTTCCAGCCGGACTCGACGCCCAGCCGGTACGCGGCGCTCCAGCCCCACACCGCGCCGCATCCGATATACATAAGCACGCCGAAGGCCGTCAGCAGCGCCGCCCATTCCTGCTGCGCTTCGCTTGCGGAAACGCTGCTGGCATTCATTTCTTCGTGCGCCCATGGCAAGGCGAAGGCTTGAGCGACACCCACCACCGCGACGACGAAAAGAATCTCGTGCAGCCGGATCTGGATCTCGTAGAGCAGCGTCAGCACCAGCCGGCCCATGCCTAGGCAGAACCCCAGGGCGCCCGAAGCCAAGAGGCCCCAGAGGCACCAAGACGCCAGCCAGAGCCAGTTCTGGGACGCGGCAAGCATCGCCAGCACCACCAGCGTGGCGAAGACCGCCAGGCAGATCCGAGCGCCCCAAGTTAAGCGTGAACCCCAGCGCTGGACCGGCGTTACTACCGCAGCCGGAGCGGGAGCCGGAGGCGTCGGTTCGGGTACGCTGAGCATACACATCCTTCTATAGGCCGCGCGGCATGGATACCGCGTCTATTAAGGGTACGACCGGCCATCTTTTCCGTACGGAATAGTCAACTCAACCATTGACCTTTGACCCGAAATTGTGCACGATGGGTAGTCGTGGGCGGTTGAGGGGGCTCAGGCCGACCACGCGGAGGAGTGGCATGGCCGCACCTTCCGATTCAACCCGGTCCCGGTGGCTCGTCGCACCGCTGCTGCTGGCCGTGTTGCTCCTCGGCGCCCCGCTCTTCGCGCCCGCGCCCCCCGCACCCCGCGTTCCTCACGCCGCCGTCACCACGCAACCGCGGCCTACGCCCGTCGCGTTGCCCGTAGCGCCCGGCGTCGAACCGCTTCCGCCGCACGAAGCCGTGGGCGGCATCAAGCTCACCCTCTCCGCCGACCGCACCCAGCTTCTGCCCGCCGATGCGCCCGTGGCGTTGAATCTGCGCTTCGAGAGTTCCGACGAGAAGCCCCACGCGCTCTTGTTCGGAAACGTCGAACCGCAGGTGAGCTGGCTGATCGAAGGGCCGGGTCCCGACGCGGTCCACCGCGAAGTCCTCGACGAACCGGCGCAGCAGCCCGATCCGGCCACCGAGGTGGTCACGATCGCGCCGGGCCGCGCGCACCAGTCCGAACGCAGCTTGGCCGGCCTGCCGCTGCGCTTCACCGAACGGACCGCTTTCCGCGGCCAGGAGCTGCGTCTCCTCGAACCCGGGCGCTACCGCATCCAGGCCGTCTACGCCAACCGCACCGACCGCCGCCTCGGCGCGGGCGGAACCGTCGCCCGAGCGTGGCTCGGCGAAGTGCGCAGCAATGTCCTCGAACTCGACGTGCGCCCCTTCGACTTCGGCCAGCCCGTCGACGGCGTGCGCCTGGAACTCGAACTCGACGCGCAGAAGGAAGAAGGCGGGAGCGAACACTGGAGCGCGCGCGTGCGCTTCGTCAGCACCGACGGCCAGCCGCACCTGCTCCGCTTCGACAACGAGAAGCCGGCGCTCTATTGGGGCGTGCACCCGCTGGGCACGGCGCAGGCGATTCTGAGCGACCGGGCGCTGGTCGCCAAGCGCAGCCAGCCGCGCCCGGCGCTGCGCACCGTCGACGGGCTGCGCCCTTACCTCGAAACGCGGCCGCTGCGCGGGCGGGCGCCGCAGGCGCCGCTCTGGCTCAGCGAGACCGGTACGCTCCTGCAGCGCACCATGATCCTCCAGGAGCCCGGAACCTTCGAAATCTTCGTCGTCTACTCGAACCGCGAAACGAAAGCCGAGGACGATGAACCCGGCGCCAAAGCCGCGCCTAAGGAAGCCTGGCAAGGCGTCCTAGTCTCCAATCGCCTCACGCTCGAACTCCTCCCGCCCGGCGACAAGGGCCTGATGCCGCCGTCCGAAGACTCCAACGAGCCCAACCGCACCAACGAAGAATTCTGATCCGCCTCCGGACGTTTACTTTTTACTTTTGCGTTTGCCTCATAAAGCCAATTCCTTCACCGCCGCCTCCAAACTTGCCAACTTCTCCTCGTACTCCCGCAAGCGCCCGCGCTCGGCTTCCACGGTCTCCGGCGGAGCGTTCTTCACGAACTTCTCGTTGCTCAGCTTCCCGCGCCCCTGCTCCACCGCCTTCTTCGTCCGCTCGATCTCCTTGCCCAGCCGCGCGCGTTCCTTCTCCACGTCGATCAGTCCGGTTAAGTCCACGTACAGTTCCGCGCCGCTCAGGATCTCCGTCCCCGCCGGACTGGGCTTCTCGATGTTCGTTCCGATCTGCGGCGGATGGATCTGCGCCATCTGCTCCAGCACGTGCTGCTGCGCGCGGAAGCGCGCCGCGGTCTGTTCGTCCTTCGTACGGATTCGCACCGTCAGCCGCTCTTTCGGCGCGATCCCGTTCTTCTGCCGGATGTTTCGCGCCGCGCGCACCGCCTCGAAGACGCTCGCGAACTGCGCCTCCGTCTCGACGTCGAAGCGCGCCGCGTCCGGCTTCGGCCACGCCGAACGCGCCAGCAGCTCCGCCACCGGCGCGAACGCCGCGCCGCTCGCGCACCCCAGGCTCCGCGCTTCCGCCGCCGGCGCGATCTTGGCCAGCTCCGCCCACAGCGATTCGCTGATGAACGGGCAGAACGGATGCAGCAGCCGCAGGCTCCGGTCGAGCACGTGCAGCAGCACCGCCTGCGCCGCGGCCCGGTCGGCCGGATCGTTCGCCGCGTCCAGCCGCGGCTTGCTCAGCTCGATCGTCCACGCGCAGAATTCGTCCCAGAAGAACGCGTACAGCGCGTTCGTCGCTTTCGAGAACTCGAAACGCTCCAGGCTCTGCGCGATCTGCTCCGACGCGCGGTTCAGCCGCGAAAGAATCCAGCGGTCCTGGTCGGTCAGGCGCTTTTCGATCTCCTCCGGCCGGTACGCGATCTTCGGGTCCAGGCTCGTCAGCACGAAGCGCGCGGCGTTCCAGACCTTGTTCGAGAAGTTGCGGCCCTTCTCGAAGCGTTTGGAATCCAGCGCGCCCATCGGCGGCGCCGGCTCGGCCAGCGGCGGCTCGTTCGGCACCGGCTGCTGAAACTCCTTCTTGCACTTCACGCACGCCATCAGCGGCTCGGAACGCTTGCGCGGAAGCTCCTGCATCTCGTCGCAGTGCGGGCAGACGATCTGCACCGGGAACTTGATGTCCTGCCCTTCCGTCGCCATGTCGAAGATCGTGAAGCGCAGCGCGTCCGCGCCGTAGCGCCGGATGATGTCCAGCGGATCGATTCCGTTGCCCTTGCTCTTCGACATCACCGCGCCGTCGCCGTCCAGCACCGTCCCGTGGATCACCACGTCCTTGAACGGTTCTTGATGCAGCAAGTGCTGCCCCATCATCACCATCCGCGCCACCCAGAAGTAGATGATGCCGCGCGACGTCACCAGCGTGTCGGTCGGATAGTAATAGGCCAGGTCCGGCGTCTCTTCGGGCCAGCCCAGCGTGCTGAACGGCCACAGCGCCGAACTGAACCACGTGTCGAGCACGTCCGGGTCCTGGATCAGCGTCTTGCCTTGGTACGCCGGCTTCCCGCGCGGATCGTCCACGCTCACGATCGGCTTCGCGTGCTCGCCGATCAGGTAGCGCACGCGCTTTCCGTTCTCCAGCGCGTCGAACGGCTCGTCGGGGCCCGCCTCCAGCTTCGCGATCGACCCCGGGTTATCCTCCAGGCAGTACCACGCCGGGATCTGGTGCCCCCACCAGATCTGCCGGCTGATCGGCCAGTCGCGCACTTCGTCGAACCACTTGAGGTACACCTTCGTCCAGCGTTCGGGATGAAAGCGCACCCGCCCCGAAGCCGTCGCCTCCACCGCCAGCTTGCTCAGCGGCTTCATGTTCACGAACCACTGCGACGTCAGGAACGGTTCGATCATCGTGTGGCAGCGGTAGCAGTGCCCCACCTGCTGCGCGTGATCCTTGATCTCGCCCAGCAGCCCCTGCGCCTCCAGCGCCGCCACCACCGCCTTGCGCGCGCGGTAGCGGTCCTGGCCGCGGAACGGCTCCGGGCACAGCTCGTTCAGCCGCCCGTCTTCGGTCAGGATGTTCAGGATCTCCAGCTTGTGCCGCAGCCCGATCTGGTAGTCCACCGGATCGTGCGCCGGCGTCACCTTCAAGCAGCCGGTCCCGAACGACCGGTCCAGCGCCGCGTCGGCGACGATCGGAATCTCGCGTGCCGTCAGCGGCAGCTTCAGCTTCTGCCCGATCAGGTGCTTGTAGCGCTCGTCGTCGGGATGCACCGCCACCGCCGTATCGCCCAGCATCGTCTCGGGGCGCGTCGTGGCCACCGTCAGCCGCTGAGATGGATCGGACGCCAGCGGATAGTGCAGCTCGTACAGCCGCCCGTTCACGTCCTCGTGCTCCACTTCGTCGTCCGAAAGCGTCGTGCGGCAGCGCGGGCACCAGTTCACGAGGTACTTGCCGCGGTAGATCAGGCCGTCGGCGTGCAGCTTCACGAACGCGTGGCGCACCGCGAGGTTCAGCTTCTCTTCCAGCGTGAAGCGCGTCCGCGTCCAGTCGCAGCTCGCGCCCAGCTTGCGCAACTGCTTCAAAATCGTGCCGCCCGACTGCTCGGTCCACGACCAGACGCGCTTGATCAGCTCCTCGCGCCCGATCTCGTAGCGCGTTTTGTTCTCGGCTTTCGCGATCTGCTTCTCGACCACGTTCTGCGTCGCGATCCCCGCGTGGTCGGTCCCGGGCAGCCAGAGCGTCTCGTGCCCCTGCATGCGCTTGAAGCGGATCAGCAGATCCTGCAGCGAATTGTTCAGCGCGTGGCCGATGTGCAAGATGCCCGTCACGTTCGGAGGCGGGATCATGATCGTGTACGGCTGGGCGCCTTCGCGCGGCCGCGTGCCGAACGCGCCGCCCGCCTCCCAGCGCGCGTACATCGCGTCCTCGAACTGCGCCGGATCGTACTGCTTGGGCATCTCGTCGGACGGCGGAGCGGAACTCGCGGCAGATTCGGAACTCATCGTGCGGTCCTTAATGTCTCAAGCGCCGTAACCGTCGGCGCGGGCATGCAAATGGAACCCCTCGCGCGCCCGGCGCGGCAAAGGGCTGTCGGCGGCCGGAAACCGGCTCGTACGGATGCGGACACAAGGTAACGGGTGAAGCGGGAAGCGGCCAGCGAAGCGCCGAGGTTAGCGTAAAACGGACCGGCCGCGCGTGGTGCCGCGCGGCCGTGAAGCCTCCCATCGCGCCGAAGCGCGCGGGGTGAAGCGGGGGAAGAGTAGAGGTGCTCGCATGACCTATTCCTTAGACTGCACCATACCTTCCTCTGGGATAGATTTCAAGTTTTCGCAGGATTCGGCATGCGATTCGGCAGGCTTCCGGACCCTGCGCCCGGAAAGGCGATGCGGCTTGTTGAATTCCTTCTCCAGTGCTTTCAGTCCCTCTTCCTCAAATGCCTCAATCTGAGCGGCAATTTCAGGGTGCAGAAGCCGGAAAAGTTCATCGCACTTTTGGTTCGCCTCTACCGCATCGGTATCGCGGCCTTGGAAACCATAAATGGTCCTCAGTTGGTTCCAGCAGCCCCAGTCGTTCGACCCTCCTGGAGCTTCACACAGTGCTTCAAGAGTGTACTGCTCCGCGGATGAATAGTCTTCATAGGCAATATGAGTAGCGCCTAGGCCACGAAGCGATTGACTCACCTCTTGCCGCATATTCTCGGAATCCCTTCGCGATAAGTTGAGTGCTTCCTGGAAGTAGGGCTCGGCTTGCGAAGGACGCTCGCGCTTCAATTCAAGTTCCCCGAGCAGGCAAAGCGTATAAGGAACCAATGCCTTTCCTTGGTCGGAACATGCGCGCAGAATTGCCAACCCCCTCTGCAGACATAATTCCGCGTCCTCGAAATGGTTTCGATTGGTATAGAATCGCTCCAAGCCTACCCATGCAAAGCCCGTGTAGGCATGAGTGGGACCGAAGTGACGTCGAAGGATGTCCACATGGTCTAGATAGGCGCGCTCGGCAGCTTCAGGTTGGCCTGAAAACTCAAGGCGTATTCCTTCACCACACCGAATTTCGGCCTGCGTTTGGACTTTGATATCGAGGAGTTGACGTTCGAATGCCATCTCTGCGCTGGACTTCTTGAGGGGCGCTGCTTGCGGCATATCTTTCCATATAAGAAGGGTAATGGTTCCGGCAACCAAACCGGCGGCGAGTAGGTATGAGTAAGACGACCGGATAATGGGCACCCGACTCGGCTCCTTCCTTCTGTCGGCTCTGAGTTACAGGGCCTGCGCTTCTCCTTTCGCTATAAAAGGCATCGAATTCCATTCAATCCAAAATCCCCAATCGCTACGCGGCCGCTTCATGCTTCTTGTGCCCCGCGCGCTTCAGCCACACCACCAACGCCACCGCCGCCAGCAGCAGCGCCACCCCCAGCACCGGACGGTAAAAGAGCCACGCGATCGCGATCGTGATCAGCGACAATACCGCCGCCACCAGCCCCGCGAAGATCGCGATCCCCAGCCCCAGCATATCCCCCAGGAACGGAATCACGTCCGCCACCACCGCCAGCGGACTGAAGACCATCGAAATCCCGATCGCCATCACCAGCCAGCCCACGAAGCGCAAAATCCACGTCAGCGTCGCGTTCGCCGCCTCGGCCTCCGCGAACATCTGTTCGCCCGACTTCAAGCCCAAGTCCAGCATCTCCAGAGCCTTTCCGTTCGACGCCACGTACGGCACGAACGATTCGCCCGCCTGCTTCGAGACCACGCTCACGTCCGCCGGCTTGACCACTTTGAAAGTCACGCGCACGTCGCCCACCTGCGGGTTCGCCGGATCGGCGCCCTTGTAGTAGCCCCCGCCGGCAGGACGAATCCCCTCCGGCGCTTCGCCGCCCGTTTGCACCGGCGCCGTCACCGGCAGCGCCTCCCACGCATCGATCGAGTTCGCCAGGCTCGGCGAAAGCGTGAATGCGCCCAGCGTGATCTTCTGCGCCGCGTACGTCTCCGACGGAAACGGCAGCGCCCCCGGATTCTGGTGCCCTTCGGGGTGCCGGAAGTCCGCCGAATCGATCGCCTCGTCGTCCCAGTCCTTCTTGTAGTCGTACGTGGTGATCGTCTCTTCGCCGCCGCCCAGCTTCTTCTTCGTTTCGCGCTTCGTCTCTTCCTTCCATTGGTACATTTCGACCAGCCGCTTCAGCTTCAACGCCGGCGCCGAAACCTTGAACTGCGGATCGCTCACCGTCTCCGTTGTCGTCGCCTTCCCGTTGACGTGAAACAGCTTCCCTTCGTTCGCCGGATCGACCTTATCGTTGGCCACCGAGACGAACGCGCCTTTCCCCTCGGCCAGCATCTTGGCCGTGTCCACTGCGCGCCCTTCGTTCCACCACAAAAGCGCGAACGAGGCGAGAAAGAGCACCGCGCCGACGAGGATGCCCTTGATCGAATTCCCGATCCGGCTGAACCAGCCCTGGCTGCTGACTTCGCTGAAATGGTCGGCCACGGTGACGGCTCCTTTAAGTTCCGCGGTGCACGGCTCGAGTTCGCGCGCTCGGATACGCGAGTATTTTAGCCGGCCGCTCCCGCCGCGAAAGAGCGGGACGGCATCCGGCCCGCCTCCCTATTCCGATTCTCCGGGCAGGCTTTCGAAAATTCTGCCCCCGGATAGATTCGGGCGCATGAAAATCGTCTCGGTCGAACCCTTCATTCTCCACGTCCCCGTCACGGGGCAGGAGATCGCCGACAGCATGCACCGCCTCACCCACTGGGGCGTGCCCGGCGTGATCCTCGCCACCGATACCGGCCTGCGCGGGTACGGCTATTCGGGCACCCACGCGCACCTGCCCACCGACCGCCTGATCGCCGACTTCATCGCGCACACCGCCGCGCCGCTGCTGCTCGGCGAAGACCCCGCCGAGATCGACCGGCTCTGGCAGAAGATCTACCGCTTCCCGCCCGCGCAATGGGTCGGGCGCTCCGGGATCACCCACCTGGGCCTGGGCGCCATCGACGTGGCCCTGTGGGATCTCAAAGCCAAAGCCGCCGGCCTGCCGCTCTGGAAGCTACTCAACGCCGGAGCGCCCGCGCCCGCACTCGAAGCCTACAACACCGACGGCGGCTGGCTGAATCTCTCCCGCGAACGGATCGTCGCCAACGCCAAGCGCTTCACGCAGGAAGAAGGATTCCGCGGCGTGAAACTTAAGATCGGCAAGCCCGATCCCGCCGAAGACCTCGAACGCGTCGCCGCCGTGCGCCAAGCCATCGGGCCGGACGTCAAACTCATGGTCGACGCCAACGGAAAGTGGACGCTCGATACGGCGCTCGCCTGGAACCCCCGGCTGCGCGAACTGGACGTGTACTGGATCGAAGAACCGCTCTGGTACGACGACATCCCCGCGCATGCCGAGTTGGCTGCGCGTTCGGAAGTCCCCGTCGCGCTCGGCGAACAGCTTTATTCGTACTACGATTTCCGCGACTTCATCGCCGCCGGCGCGGTCCGCTTCGTCCAGCCCGACGTGACGCGCCTGGCCGGCGTCACCGAATGGCGCCTGGTGGCCGACCTCGCCGGGAAGCACGGACTGCCCGTCGCCGCGCACGTCGGCGACATGATGCAGGTCCACCTGCATACGTCGCTGGCGCATCCGGCCTGCGCGATCCTCGAATACATCCCGTGGATCCGGTCCTGCTTCACCGAGCCGGCCACCGTCCGCGCCGGAAATTTCGTCCCGCCGCAAGAACCCGGCGCCGGCACGACGCTGCTTCCCAACGCGCTGGAACGCTACGCCCAACCGCTGCGCTGAAAGGGTGGGTGTGCGGCCGTGAGCCGTTTCAAGCGCCGCGGCGGTTGGCCGCACGCAAGCGCCGCCGTGGACGCCCCGCAATCTCCGCTCTACAACCCGATCGCCGCCGCTACCGACTCCGCCAGCTCCGCCGAACCGGCCTCGGTGAAGTGCACGTTCAGCGGGCGCTGGATCCGTTCCAGCCGGGCCGCCGCGAACGCGAAAAGATCGTGCGTGGGAATCTTCAGCTCCGCCATCACCGCCGCGGCCGCGCGGTTATAGGCCACGACATCCGCCGGACGCCGCGGCGGCGAAAGCGCGCCCTCGGGCACCGGCGTCGTGCTGCACCAGATCACCTTCCGCGCCGCGGCCAGGTAGCCGCGCGCCAGCGTCCGCAGGTGGCCGGTGTACGCCTCCAGCGGCACCTGATGCACGCCGTCGATCAGCCTCAAGTCGTGCAGCCCGTAATTGAAGTGGATCACGTCCCAGCCGCCCGCGCCGACGATCTCGGCATGCTGCTCCACGCCGCGGAAGGTCGGCCCGCAGTTGAAGAGCGGCCGCAGCACGTTGGCCCGCCCAGCCAAGCGCGCGCGCACGGGGAGCGTGTAGCCGATCGAGATCGAATCGCCCACCAGCAGCACCCGCGGCAAACCGGGCTGTTCCGCAATCGGCAGTAACGCCGGATCGACCTTCTCTTCCCCGCCCGGCTCCGGCTTCTGGCTCATCGTGTCATGCTCCAAGGTTGATCCGCGCGCCCTGGCAGGACATCCCCGCCGCCGCGCCTAGAAGATAGGCCGTGCGCGGCGACCTGTCACCTGAAAGCCAGCGCCGCCTGAACCGTACAGTGTTGGGTGATAACGGATCGGACTAAGGGTGCCAGCGGCAGCTTGCTGCCGCTGCGCCGCATCCGGGTAAGCGTTCAGCGGCGGAAAAAGTCGCCACCGGCACACCGATACACGGGAGCGATTCGAGCATTGAAAGGCCCTGCCCTTGCCGCCGAATCGGTCGAGGCTCGTTCAGCAGGAGCGGCGGGCGCCCTCGCCCGCCGGAATTGCCTCGCCGTGGCCTTTCGCCCCATGATCCGTCTTCGACCCTTGTGCCGAAGGCACAACCTTGGTTAGCCCAGGGCAAGGGCGCAGCCCGCCACCCTGGGTCTGCTGCCCCTAAATTCCGTTTGTCCTGAAGGGACAACCTAAAGTTCAACCGGCGCCACGAAGCAAGCACACGCCGCTGGCTCCATGGCACACAAAATATATCCTACCTGCCACCCGCCGTATGGTCAGGAGGATGGGCTACCATTTTCTCCAGCATTTTCCTTCCAACCAATTTCGAATACTAGATTGGTTGGATCAAACTCACCCAAGGCATGGCTGCATCCATACCGGCGAACACAATTCCCCTCACTTAAAAGTGTCATTCCGGCATTTCCTGTAATTGTATTAACGGTGGTTCTGCCATCCCTATGTCTTAATACATACGAATTAAATACCATCAATTCTCCATCACTACAATCTACGGCAAACGTTCTTTGCGGTGGACTTCCTTCTTCAAACCAGAGTTCCACACGATTAAAGATATCATTTGTTGTGAAATCGAAAACTTTACCCTTCATTCTTGGGATTATCTCGACGCCTTGAGCAAGAACGGTTGGATGATCGCCTCGATTCTCGCTTATAAAAGTAACGCATATGATTCCGTCTTTGATCGGAATTCTCGCGCATTGAAGCACTTGCCAACAACCTACCTGCACGGGAGCGCCCCTGCTTCGAACAAACTCGCCCTGTAGAGATCTACTCATAATAGGCATCCAGATGTTGGCTGGCCGGCTGCAATGGACAATGGCGGGTGGCCCGAATCGGCGGGTGCCTCCGAGCAAGCGTCGTGGGCTTGCTCCGTGCCTTACTTCCCGCGCACGCAAATCTCCGGCTTACATGGACTGCCCGCTCCGAACTGTAGTTGCGCGTTCCTTCCTCTCTACAATCCAATTCGATAAGACGAAAACAAAAAGTAGGAGGATGATTGAGACAATAAAGTTGCCCTTGATACCCTCCTCCACCGAACCCGACACGTTGAGAACATGGAACTTGCCTGCGTCCTCCGTCCAGATTCGGGCTACGTATGGCCAGCCTTGATACTTAACCCAGATGGCCTTCGTCTCTAAGGTGATATTTTCGACGCCCATATCTTTCACATCATCTCCCCATTTAAAATCAGCAATCTTTAAAATGCGATACCGTGCCTCTCCTTCTGGCGATGCAATCTTTAAAACCTGAACAGAAGCCCTTTTACTCTTCACCGAAATATTGAGGGCTGCCAGAAACAAGGCTGCCACGCTCACGGCAATCACCGTCCAGCGGTGGAAGCGGAACCTAGGGCCGCCATTAGTTGTCATAACGCTGCATCTCTGCGGGTGGCCTGAATCGGCGGGTGCCACGGAGCAAACGTCGTGGGCTTGTTCCTCACCTATCGCTCGCGCTAGTCAAGCGGCGGCTGGCCGCGTGCCCCTAACACCACCACCTCCGCACACCAATTCCCAAACGACGACCCACTCCCTTATACGTTTTCCGCCCACCTGCGCCAGCCTTCACCCTCAAAAAGGAGGCAACCATACGCAACAGCCCGAAACCCCTCCGCGATGCCGAGGACCGTACCGCCCTTTTGCCGTAATTGCCGTTTGTGCGTTCGTTGAGTTCTTGCCGTTTGCCGTCTGCACCAGCGCACCCCATCGCGCATAGCCTCCGCGTACGCTATGCCCCAACTCGCGCCGAGCACCCCAAAACCTATTCAATTATAGCAGTTTTATGGCAAAATCGATTTTTTGCCCTACGTGCGCACCATCCTCGACCCGCCGGTCGAATTATTTAACTCCTTAAAACACGTACCGAAATTTCGCGCACCGGTGCAACGATCAGCACCTTGCGAATGAACTTGTGACGCGTGAAAAAGTTGAGCGTTAAGGCGCCGCGTCCGCATCCCCGTCGCGCCCGCGACGGCCCCGGTCCAGCACGTCGTCCGCGCACTTCGGCGGCGGAGCTTCGCCCAGCATCCGCGCCAGATCGGCCATCACCTGATCCGTCAGTTCCGCGACCTCCTTGCGCGAGGCGTCTTTCGGAACCGTGAACGGATCGCCGACTTGCAGCGTGATTTGGTACGGCCGCGGAAAGCGGTACCAGCGCGCGAACGAACGCGTGTTCCCGATCACCGCCACCGGAATCACCACCGCGCCCGAACGCTGCGCCAGAAAAAGCGCGCCCGACTTGGGCTTCTGCAGCTTCCCGTCGTCGCTCACGTGCCCTTCCGGAAACATCGCCACGCAGATCCCGCCCTTCAGCGCTTCCGCGCCGGCCTTCAGCGCGCGGATCTGGCTCTTGTCGTCCACCGGGATCGTCATCAGCATGCGGAAGAACGGATGCGCGATCGAGTTGTAGTAGCTGGCGTGCATGATGTACTGCACGTACCGGTTGATCCCGCTGCCCAGCCAGAACGGATCGAGAAAGCTGCCGTGATTGGCCGCCAGCACCACCGGTCCTGTCAGCGGAATCTTCTCCAGCCCCACGATCCGCATGCGGAAGTACACCTTGCAGATCATGTACGAAAGGAAGCGCGCGAAGCGGTAGAAGAGCAGCTCCAGGAGCCCCTGCGCCGGCACGCCGCCGCTGCGCCCGGCGTACAGGCCGCAGTCGAGGAACCAGCTCAACGCCGCGACGACCGGGATCGAGACGAGCAGCACCCGCGGCAGGAAGTACGCCAGCATCTCGAAGGTCGCGTCCGTCACCGGGAACATGAATAGGATCAGCGGCGCCATCAGCGCGCCGGTGAAGAAGAAACCTTTCAGCGCGAAGACGCGCCCGCGCATCGATTCGTCGGTGGCGGCGAGCAGGTCCGCGTCGATCCGCCCGATCAGCAGGCCCCCGCCGAAGCCCATCAGGCCCAGCCACGGAAAGAGGCTGTAGCCCAGCGCCAGGTTCGCCTGGATCGCTTCGGCATCGCCCAGCGGCGAGGGCACGCCGCGCGCGCCGAAGACTTGAAGCATCGCCGCGCCCAGGCAGGCCGTGGCCACGGGGTAACTGAAGAGCGGACTGATGAACCGGCAGAGTTTCCCCATCGTCAGCGCGCCGAGGAAGAGCCCGATGCCCGCGCAGCCCAGCCCGTGGCCCCAGTAGAGCGCCTTCTCGGCTTCGGGCAGATGCAGCACCGCCGCGCCGTGCCATTCGTTGAGCAGGTAAAAGCAGACGCCGGTGAGCCAGAAAAGCGTCTCGAAGAGGATCAGCGCCGGAATGCCGCGCGTGCGCGCCGCGTAACGCAGCCCGCTCCAATTGCCGCGCAGATCCTCGCGTATGCGGGCCAGCACGCCGGCCGGACGCGCCGGCGCCGGCAGGCCCTGCGCTTCGCCCCGCGCCACGCCGGGGACGCTCACGGCGTCCGGAAGCCCGCGCAGCAAGAGCACCGCCAGCGCGTACAACACCGTCGCCAGCGGGACGCTCCACAGCGGCCCGAAGCTCGCATTGACCTGCGTGCCCAGTTCGGTCCCGCCCAGAATCGCGGCCAGTCCGGTGATCGCGATCAAGCTCGCCGCCAGCGAGAGCCTCGGCTTGGGCACCACGTCGGGAATGGCCGAAGCCCGCGCCGGCCCGAACGGCACGGCCACCACCGCCAGCGCGAAGATGCTCAGCAGGCTCCACGTCCAGTGCTCGGCGAACCACGCGGTCTTGACGCGCAACAGCAGCGGCAAGAGCGTCAGGACCACCGGAATCTTGATCGCGCACGTCAGCCACAACAGCCGCCGGCGATCCATCCGGTCGACCATCGAACCGATCAGCGGGTAGAGGATGAATTGCGCCAGCACGCCGACGAACGTCACCGCGGCGATCTGATTGACCGCGACCGGAAAGGAATACTGCACCGCGCCGATGACGGCCATCTGGTACAGGCGGTCGCCCAAGTTGGCCAGCAGCGAGCCCGCGAATAGGCGGCTGAACGCGCCGTGGGCGAAAATCCAGCCGCGCGATTCGGGAACTTCAACAGGGACCGCCCCAGGCTGCTCGGGCGACTGGTCGGGTTCAGGCATGCGGGGCGTGATTATCCTTCACGCGGCAACGATGCAAGACAAGGAATGTTGGGGTACTATTGACAGTATGCACCTTGGGTACTATGCTATATTTTAGTACCTGAGATTTATCGTCCTCTGTGGTTTGGAGTTATAGTGAGTACGTTAGGCTATCGGTCTGCAGCGGGGGAAAAGGCATGAATCGGGGCGGACCGACCGAGCAAGAACTGGTGGTTCACGGCTATTTCGATCGCCGGCCGGACGGGCGTTGGGGAAACGAACCCAAGCGTGCTCGTTGTGCATGTGCCGAAGGTCTGGCCGCTGAAATCCAAGCCGATCCAAACGCAACCGAACCGGTAAACTGCCTCACCTGCGCCAACTGGCATCCGCAGCTGGGTTGTGTCTTTGGCGCGAACCAGGAATTGGATGGAAAGCGTAACGCACGAACGCTTTGGAACATTGTCCGCGACCAAGCCAAAAACTGGGTCGCCGTCGGGCACTACGCTCGAGCGATTGAGCGGCTGGAAAGCTTCCTCCGCGAGCGTCCCGATGACGCCGAAGCGTTTCTGGCCTTGGCGCGCATCTACGATCATCCTGGCTACCACGGAAAAGATAAGCGCCGTGCGGCGATCCTCTATAAGCGCTATCTGGCGCTTTCGGGCGTCGACGGCACCTCCGCTCCGGAAGCCGCGGAAGCCCAGCGCCGGATTGAAGTTCTGCAATTTTGGGAGCCCGATCCTGCGGCGCAAGACGAAGCTCCACACCTTGCAACCTTCACCTGTTTCTATCGCTTTAACGCTTTCACCCACTTCGTTTATGGTATTCTGACCGACCAGCATCTCGTCCTGGTCAATGTCGGTGACGCCGATCCCGAGACGGGAATACGCTCGGTGGATCTAGGCACGCGGTTCGAGCGCGCTTCGAAGCTCTTCCGCTGGATTTCCGGCGAATCGCTCTCGAAAGAGCGCGAGGTCGAACTGACGGAGACCGAGATTCGGCGCGTGGCGGGCTTATCGCTTTCGCGGCTGCTGCAGGAACGCGAGGCGGGAACCCTGGATCTCACGCAAGTGGAAGGAGTTAAGCGCAAAGACGATACGCAGCGGAAGGCTTGGGTGGTGGCGCTTCGGACGGGCTTGTTCAACCACGAATTGGTCTTGCCGCACGAGCAAAAGGGCGATGCGGAGAAGCTGGAGGCGTTGCTTCAAGCGGCGGTGGATCGGGCGCGGAACGGAGCTTCCAGCCCGCCTGCGCCTCAACGCACGCCGGCCTAAGCTGGGAATACGGCTTTCGTTAGACCCTAATCGCCACTTTCTCCCATGCAATGCAACTTGCTTTCCAACCGCGCCAAGAGAGGCGCGTTAAAGCTCCAGGAAGTACAGGTTTCGTGCATCTTGACCTTGGAACGCCGTCACAAAAGACTATAACGTCCCAAGTGTCCTAAGGTTCGGCGGGACCGAGCCCGACGGATGGGCCATGGCTGATACATATCACATCGGTGAATTCCTCCTCGAGTCCAAGCTGGGCGAGGGAGGCATGGGAGTGGTCTTCCGCGCCCGTCAGACGGCGTTGGATCGCTACGTCGCCCTGAAACTCCTTTCTCGGCCAGTGACCAAGGGTTCCAAGTTTATCGAGCGCTTCCACCGCGAAGCCCGCGCGGCGGCGAAGCTTGTACATCCCAATATCATCCAGATTTACACGATCGGCGACCACAAGGGCACGCCGTACTTCGCCATGGAGTACGTGGACGGCGTGGACTTGGGCGAATTGCTCGAACACGGCCCGCTGCTGAGCGCCGGGGAATCGGTGGAAGTCGCCCGCGGCGTCGCCAAAGCGCTGGGCGTGGCGATGGAGCAGGACGTGGTGCATCGCGACATCAAACCCGGCAATATCATGATCACGCGCTCGGGTTTGGTGAAGGTGATGGACTTCGGGTTGGCCAAAGCCAGCGCCGACGCAATCGAGAATCTGACGCAGGAAGGGCAGATTGTCGGCACGCCGACGTACATGTCGCCCGAGCAGGGCATGAGCAAGCATGTGGACTGGCGCAGCGATTTATATTCGCTGGGCTGCGTGCTTTACGAAAGCCTCACCGGTCGCCCGCCGTTCCTGGCCGACAACATCCCGTCGATCATCTTCAAGCACTTGTACGAAGAACCGGTTCCGCCGACGCGGCACAATCCCGATGTACCGGAGGCGCTCGAGAAGGTCTGCCTGAAGCTGCTCGCAAAGAAGCCGGAGGACCGCTACCAGTCCACGTCCGAAGTGCTGCTGGCGCTGTCGGAAGTGGACGTCAATCTGGGGCAGGCGGAAGTCTCGCTGATTAAGCGCGTCAAGGACCGGCTGGACAAGCAGGAAGAATCGAAAGCGCTGCCCAAGCCTCGCCCGACGGAAGAAGAGATCGACCAAGCGACGAAGATTTCGCCGCGCCCGCCGACGGCGCCGGACGCCAAAGGCGTGGTGAACCAGACCATGCAGTTCACGCAGCCGCTGACGCTGGTGGGTTCGGGTTCGGACCTGCGCCCGCCGGAAGCGGAGGCGGCAAAAAAGGCCGAAGCGGCTGCCGGCGCCAAGGCCGGTTCGGGGACCAAGCTGCGGAGCGTGCCTGGATCGAAGTCGCTCGAATCGCTGGCGCCCAAGGCTGCGGATACGCCGGCGGCGCGCGTCAATACGGTGCCTTCGGCGCCGCCTTCGCGCCCTATCCCGATCCCGCCTTCGGGCGCTCAGGCGCGCAGGCAAGAACCCAAGCCGCCGACGGGCGCACAGGCCGCCGCGTCGCAGAAGCCCAGCGATTCGACCGCCCTTTCGCTGCCGGCCATGCCCAAGGCGCCCACGGGCACGACGCGCCGGACGGCGCCGAACGTGCCGGATGAGGAAGATGAGGCGCTGCCTCCGCCGCCGAAGCCTCCGCCGTCGTCGTCCAAGCTGGGCACGGTGCGCCCGGCTTCCGGTTCCAGTCTCGGTTCTGGCGCCGAACGCAAGAAAAAATTGGATTCCCGGATCGTCACGGCATACTTCAAGCGCCTCAATGACGGGCGCTGGGGATACGACACGAACCTGGGCCCGTGCGAGTATGCCGAAGGCCTGGCCTCCGAGAATCTGCCCGGGAAGAACCTGCGCGTGGGCTCGCTGGGCGATTGCCTGACCTGCGGGAACTGGACGTCGCGCACCGGTTGCGCGATCGCGACGACCGAACAGATCAAGCGCATCAGCCGCAAGGAAGGTGTACCGCTCTTCGAGGAACTGGGCGCGGTCTGGTGTGCGGCGGGACGCTTCGATCTGGCCATCGAACCGTTGAACGATTATCTCAAGTCGCATCCCATCGATGCGTCGGGTTTCCGAGCGCTGGCGCGGATCTACGAGCGGCCCGATTACCACGGCCCGGACAAGGCGCGCGTGGTGGTGCTGTATCAGCGTTGCGTCGAACTGGCCGAAGAGCACGGCGGCTTGGGCGCGCTGGAACTGAAGCTGGTCAAGGACCGCTTGACGGCGCTGCAGGAAGGCCGCGCGAAGCTGGGCGAAGCAGGGCGTTCCACGGGCGAGGTGCTGCATCATTTCCGCTGTTTTTACCGGGCCTCGGCGGTGATCTACTTCGCCTTCGGCGCGATGTCGCGCGACCGCATGGTGCTCGCGCGGGCCGGCGAAGTGGACCCCGACACCGGCATCAGCGTGGACGACATGAGCAACCCGCTCAGCCGGGTGACGAGCATCTTCCGTCGGCTGCGCGGCGAGAAATCGCGCACCGAAGAACGCGAGTTGGTGCGCCAGGCGATTCTGGAACTCGAGAATACCCCGTTCGACGCGCTACCCAAGAAGAGCGATCAGAGCCTGAGCATGGGCTACGAGACCGTTCGGCTGGTGGATCTGTCCGAGGACAAGGCCAGCGGCAACCGGACGGTGAAGATGCATACGACCGGCGGCGAACACGAACTCGTCTTCCCGGCGCAAAGCTGGGTGGACGCGGAACGCTGCGCGGCGATCGTGAAGCGCATCACGGGGAAGTAGGCTTGCGCTCTAAGCCCCCCGGTTCCCTGAAGGATATTCCCCACCATTCCCAGGCGCACCTCCCGCGGCGGCGGAGACGGTTCGATCGTTCACGGGCGCGGCCCGGCGCCATCTGGAGCGCGCGATGAAGGAGGCGTATCGCGGGCGCCGGCTGAGCGGCGAGGCCGTTGCAGGCACGGACGAATGGACTGCCGCGCCGGCTCTGCGGCCGACTTGGCGCGGCTGGACGCTGGGTGTACTGGCCGTCGTGGCCTTGTGCGCGGGTACGCCGTACGTCGATTTCGTGGTGCACGGTACGTTCACCACGATCAATTCGCTCAACTGGTTTGCCTTCACCGCGCTTTTCGTGCTGGCGCTGGCCTTTTGCGGGAAAACGGGCGCCGCCGGATCAGGGTTGCTGACGCGTGCAGACGTGACGCTGGTCTTCGCGATGACGATGGCCATCTGCACGATCCCCGGTTTCGGGTTGATGTCGTACCTCAGCAATACGATGTACGGACTGACGTACTACGCGCGTCCGGAAAACGGCTGGCATGAGGTGCTGCTGCCGCATCTGAATCCGGCGCTTTATCCGCAGGATCCGCCGGATCCGGCTTCGGCCGACCCGCGGCCGGTGGAGTGGTTCGTGTTGGGCTTGCCGCCGGGCGGGGAGATTCCCTGGGCGGCCTGGGTGCGGCCGTACGCGCTGTGGGCTCTGGCGTTCGCGGCGCTGTACGGGCTGATGTTCGCGCTGGCGGCGTTGCTGGAGCGGCATTGGAGCGAGCGGGAAGTGCTCGCGTTTCCGATCGCGCAGTTGCCGGCCGAAGTCCTGCTGCGCGCGGACGAGACGCGCCGGGACCGCCTGTTTTGGTGGGGCGCCGGGGCGGTCTTCGCGCTGCACGGCTGGAACGCGCTTTCGGATTACGTGCCGGGCTGGCCGCTGATCCCGCTGGCCAACCGCAATCTGCATGCGAAGTATCTGACCGAGCCGCCCTGGACCGCGCTGGGCGCGATGGACTTCATGATTTATCCGTCAGTGATCGGCATTACGTTTATTCTGGCGGCGGAAGTCTCGTTCAGCCTGTGGTTCTTTCATATCCTGCAGAAGCTGATCATCTTTGGGCTCTTCGTCGGCGGAGCGGGCTTAGGCGCGCGCTATTTCGGAGCGCTGGAAGGGCACCGTGGCGCGTTCCTGCATCTGGGCACGGGCGCGATGCTGGCGCTGGTGGCGGGCTGCGTGGTGCTGGCCGGTCCGACGCTGTGGGCGTCGTGGCGGCGCGCGACGGGGCGCACGCACGAGCCGGACCCGACTGAGGAACTATCTTCGCGCGTGCTTTGGTTCCTGCTGGCATGCAGCGGCGGCGGTCTGACGGCGTGGCTGATCTGGGCCGGCGTGGCGTGGTGGGTGGCGGCCTTGACGGTGCTGGCTACGGCGGCGGTCCTGATCGGGTGCACGCGCTTGGTGGCCGAATCGGGGATCTTCGCGCTGCAAGTGCGGCAGATGCCGCCGGCTTTGATCGAGACGGCTTTCACGCCGGCGGCGCTGGGGACGCGAAGCTTCGTCGTCACGCAGGTGTGGGAGCAGACGATCACGGCCGATTTTTTCAGGCTGCTCCTGATGCCGAACCTGATGAACCTGCTGCATCTGGCGCGCCTGACGGGGTTAAACCGGCGCAGCCTGGGCTGGGGCGTGGCGCTGGCGCTGCCGGTGAGTTTCGCGTCGCTGATGCTCCTGGCGTTTCACCGTCCCGGAGGCGCTAACGATTTCGGGTGGCGCTACCGGAGCTACACGAAGGGGCAGCTTGAGCGGATCGGCCGTACCTCGAACGAACTGCGCACGTTCGAAGCGAAGCAGTCCGCCGCTCTGGCGGAAGGGCGCAGCGTGCCGCTTAACGAGTATCCGCGCGCGGCGAAGCTCGACCGCGTGCGCTTGGGCTGGATCGGCGCCGGATTGGCGGCAATGGGGGGCCTGTTGTTCCTGCGCCGGCGGATCTTCTGGCTGCCGCATCCGATCGGTTTCGTGATGTGGATGTGCGATTGGCCGATGCGCATGATCTGGTTCGCGCTTTTCCTGGGCTGGCTGCTGAAAGTGGGGACGCTGAAGTACGGCGGCTTCCAGCTCTACGGCCGCGTGAAGCGCTGGTGCATCGGGATGGTGTTCGGCGAAGCGGCGGCGGCGGTGTTCTGGATCCTGCTCGCGATCCTTAACGGCCGGCGCGACGGCTACGCGATTCACATCGACTAGCGTCTTACCTGTATCGCTCTAACCGGCTTTACAAGCGTCCGCCCAGGCGCGTAAAGAGCGTCCGGGCGTACTCGTAGACGGTCCGTTCGTCGTCGTTCTGCGGCGTGTACTTCTTCATCACGATACCGAGCAACTGCTGCGCGCGGATGCGGTTCTTGCGTTCGAACTGCAGGAGCGCGTAATGCGCTTCGCAGTCGAGCTGCGTGCCGCCGGCCAGGTCGAGGCCTTTCTGGAAGGCGGCGGCCGCATGGGTGTAATGCCCAAGGATCTCGTTTTCCAGCGGCCGGAGCTGCTGGAGCAGCGCGAGATTCTCTTTGTAGACCTGCTGGATCTGAACTTTATTGCCGCTGCGCTTGGCCTGCTCGATCTTTTGCAGCATGGGCATGTACTTTTCGCGGTACTTGTCGCGGCCCTGGTAGCCGAGCTTGAGGTATGCGTGTCCGAGGCGTTGTTCGACGCGGACGGAGTCTTTCAGCTTCTGCGCGGCGAGGTACTTCTCGAGCGCTTCAGGAAGCTTGGCTTGGTCCAACAGCACGTTGCCCTCAAGAATCAGCTTCTCGTCGTCGCCGATGGCGATCTGGGTTTGAGCCAGCTTTTCGGCGTCGAGCTTGGCTTGGTGCCGCGCCTGCGCGTCCTTGGCTCGTCCGAGGGCGCGAAGCGACCAGTCGGTGCCTTGGGTCTCGTCGGCGACCTGGAACCACTTGAGCGCGATGGCGTGGTCGTTGCCCGCCTGGGTTTTCTCGAAGGCTTCGGCTTTGGCGAACGCTTTCTCGGCGGCGTTCGAGTCGAGCGCTTTGGACGGTTCGGGCGCTTCCGGCGGTTTGGGCGGCGGTCCGCTGACGGCGGGAGGCGATGCGCTGCCGCCGGCGGCCTTGCCCGGATCGCCTTTCTCCAGTTCCCGGATGATGTTCAAGTTGGCGAAGCGGCGCGCCCAGAAGAGCGAAGCCGTCACTTCTTCGAGGATGGGTTCGACGTTTTTGGGATCGCTTTTAAGCAGTTCGTCGAGGATCGCTTCGGCGCGCTGGAGCTTGAAGACGGCCTGTGCGTAGACCTTCGGATCGGCGCTTTGCCCGGATTGCCCGCGCAGAATCTGAGCGGCTTCGTCCTTGAGTTGGCGGGCTTCGTCCATGGTCGCCGCGTGGAGCGCAGCAGGCAGTCCGAGCAGCAACAGGCCCAGCACGATCCTGATCGTTTGCATACCGTTCGTTCCCCGCATGAGCGCCGTGGCAAGGACGCGGCGTCGCTCGGTCAACTCAGCCGAAATCACGCCCGGCGGCGCGCGCCGGCAGCCGAGGGGCCGCTGCAATCGTATAACGATTGGATGCGGCTCGGCTTGCAGGCATAAGCCGAACTCAAAAGGGTATCGCCGCCGTTTCCGGCTCCGCTATACTACCTTATTATGAATCCCATGGACGCCCGCTTCCGGACAATTATCGAACCGTTCCGGATTAAGGTGGTGGAGCCGATCCCGTTTACCGATCGCGCCGAGCGGGCCGAATTGCTGGAAGTCGCGGGCTATAACCTCTTCAACCTGCCTTCGCGCAAAGTAACCATCGATTTGCTGACCGATTCGGGCACTGGGGCGATGTCGGTGCAGCAGTGGGCGCAGATGTTCAAGGGCGACGAAGCTTACGCGGGCGCGGAGAGCTGGCACCATTTGGACCGGACGGTGCGCGATCTGACGGGTTTCCGCTTCGTGCTGCCGTGCCATCAGGGTCGCGCGGCCGAGAAGCTGCTCTTTACGGTGCTGGGCGGCAGCGGCAAGGTGATCCCGAACAACAGCCACTTCGATACGACGCGCGCGCACGTCGAATACACGGGCGCGGAAGCCCGCGACCTGCCCTCACGGGCCACTGCCGACACGCAGCTTGAGGATCCCTTTAAGGGAAACATGAATCTGGAGGCGCTGGAACGGCTGCTGGAATCCGACGCCGACCGAGTGCCGCTGGTGGCGGTGACGATCACGAACAATTCGGCCGGCGGGCAGCCGGTGAGCATGGCGAACCTGAAAGCCGTCCGGGCGCTGTGCGACCGCTTCAAGAAGCCGCTCTTCCTGGACGCCGCGCGCTTCGCGGAGAACGCATTCTTCGTCAAACAGCGCGAGCCGGAATATGCCGAACGTTCGGTGCGAGCCATCGCCGAAGAGGCGTTCCGGTTGGCCGATGGCTGCTGGATCAGCGCCAAGAAAGACGGGATGGTGAACATCGGCGGCCTGCTTGCGTTCAACGACGAAGCGTTGCACGAGCCGCTGCGCAACCTGCTGATTCTGAACGAAGGTTTTCCGACCTATGGCGGCTTGGCCGGGCGCGACCTGGAAGGGCTGGCTCAAGGGCTGCTGGAAGTGACCGACGAGGACTATCTGCGCTACCGCGCACGGAGCGTGGAGTACTTGGGCCGCGGCTTGGAGGAGTCCGGCGTTCCGGTGCTCAAGCCGTTCGGCGGGCACGCGGTGTACATCGATGCGCGGCGCTTCCTGCCGCGCATGCCGGCGCATCGCTTTCCGGCGCAGGCGGTCTCGGCGGCGCTGTACCTGGAAGGCGGGATTCGCAGCGTCGAAATCGGGAGCCTGATGTTCGGGCGTAAGGATCCGCAGACGGGGCAGGAGTATCCCGCGCCGCAGGAACTGGTGCGTTTGGCGCTGCCGCGGCGCGTGTACACGCAGGCGCACGTGGATTACTGCATCGAAGTGGGCGCGTATCTGGCGGCGCATAAGGATGAGATTCGGGGGCTTCGGATCGTGCAGGAAGCTCCGATTCTGCGGCACTTTACGGCGCGGCTGGCGCCGGTGAGCGAATAGCGCGACGTGAAACCGATTTGTGACCGAACCGCCAGCTCCGTGGTCCGATACTCTTGCGGTAACACGGGTGCTTGATGGGATTTTACGGAACTCGTCCAAAAGATTTTACCGGATCGAGATAATGTATCCTGTTAGAGCCCGTTATGTTGGTGGCAGGCCGGAGGATCTCGCGCGCCGTGCATCCTGTGCTTAAGCGATGGGCTTTGCAGACGGGCAACCTCCGGTGCGCCGGAGTCTTGCTGGCGCTGCTGAGCGTCTGCGCCGGCGCGCTGCTGGCGGGCGAAGCGGGAGCACCCCCGGCCGGCCAAGCCGCCAAAACCGGCGACGGGAAGAAAGAAAAGCCCAAGATCCCGCCGTTCAAGGTTTCGGCCTGGTGCGCGTTTCGCGATTACTTAGGCGCGCAGAAGCAGGCGCAGAATATCGAAGCGGAAAAGAACGAAGAGACGCGGCCGGAGAGCCGGTTCTGGGGCGGTTTCGGCCGACGCGGACAGTGGGTCCGGCTGGTGGTCGAGCTGCAGAATACGACCGAAAAAGATCTGTACGTGGGAAACATGCGGATCCGGCTGGACCCCAGCGAAGAAGGCACCGAATCGGGCCAGAAGCCGTATACGACGACCTACCGGCAGGATTTCGAACTGCCGCCCGGCCCGCCCAAGCAATTCACCTTCAGCGTGCTGTGTCCGGAGTTTATCTTTGGGCAGATCGATATCGACATCACGGCGAACGGGATTCCGTTTCGGCGCGGGGTGAGTTTGTACGACCTGGACCGTTCGGCGCAAAAGGGCGAAGACTTGGTGGTGGTGGTGTCCGAAGACGCCGGGTCGTTCAAGCACCTGCTTCCGCAGCGGCGCTACACGGGGGACGATCTGCCAGCGGAGTACGCCGATCCGGGCGCCACGGGCGTGCGAGGGCGGCAGGTGGCGGTGGTGCAACCCAGCGAGCTGCCGGATGCATGGCATGACTTGACGGTCGCCAGCCTGATCGTCCTGGACGGACCGCCGCGCGAAGCGTTCAGCGACGCGCAGTTGACGGCGCTCGAAACGTACTGCCAAGCCGGCGGCCAGATCCTGATCAGCAGCGGGAACGATCCGGCGCGTCTGAAGCCGGCCGAGGGTCAGACGCTGAGTCTGGCGGATCTGGCGGGCTTGAAGGTGTTGCAGGCCGGCAAGCTGCCGAACATCGACCTGTTTCCGGGATTCAATCCGACCACGGAAGGCTGGTCGCTGCCGATCGTCGAAGTGGCGCCGCGCGCGACGCTGGGCGAGGTTACGGTCTGGCGCAACAAGGCGACGGGGCTGGTCGAGCAGTCGATGCGTCCGGTGGGGTTGGGCGCGGTGCATTTCGTGGCGTTCTCGTTGCGCGACGAACTGCTGCGCAATTGGCAGGGCCGGAACGATATTCCGGTGGCGATCCTTCAATCGGCCAAGCGGCGCGCGATGTTTCTATACGAAGACGTCGACTACTCGAACATGGCGCAGCAGACCGAAGACTGGAACTGGAACGGCGAAGCGAAGCCGAACGTGCAGCGGCAGAGCTTGCCGTGGTTGCGGCAGGAACTGGACCGCAGCTTTACCTCGGATACGCCGGTGGCCACGCAGCCTCCGGGCATGGTGGCGTCTTTTCTTTTGCTTTATCTGCTCGCCGCGGTGCCGCTCAATTATCTGCTCTTCGGCTGGCTGAAACGCCGCGAGGCGGCTTGGCTGGCGGTGCCGGGCTGGGCTGTGCTCTTTTCGATCGGCGCGTACTACGTGGGTTACGCCGGCCAGCAGGGCAAGCTGACGGTGGACGAGGTCTCGATTGTCGAAGCCGGTCCGCAGCAGGCGAGCGCGGTGGCGCGCACCTTCCTTAATGTGTACGCGCCGGCACGGGACTCGTACGACCTGAAATTCTCCGGCGAAGGGTTGCCGCTGCAGGTGATCCAAGGGGCGCCGGGTCATTTGATCAGCCCGGAGTTCGGGACGCGCGGGATCACGGACGTGCTGCCTGAGTTGGACCTGATCGAGACGCCGGACGGGATGCTGGTGAACGACCTGCTGATTCAGTCGCGCTCGACGCGTCGGCTGGAAGTGAATCACCGCGTGCCTTTGGGCGAGGGAGTCGATGCGCGTATCAAGGTCGATGAGAAAACTCGCCAGTACGAGGTGAAGATTCAGAACAGGACGCATCTGGTCCTGTTAGACGCGGCGCTGCTGATGCGGCTGGACGATGCGCGGCAGTGGGCGGTGCCGGTGGGGCACTTGTCGCCGGGCGAAGCCGAGCCGAAGGTGTTGCGGCTGCCGATGAGCAAAGGCGGTGCGGTCGAGGCGGGCACGCCGGCGTGGGACGATATTCACCAAGTCTTCTTCGGGAAGCCCCCTACGTTTCGGTCGGCACGCGGACAGTGGGCGCAGGAGCGCGCGCAGAACGTGAGCGCGTACATATCATCGCGGATTCAGCGCGCGGGCGACGCGGTGATTGTAGCGTGGGCCGACGGCGGGATGCTTCCGGTGAGCGTGGGGGACGACTCTCCGCGCGATAAGCGCGGCTTCTCGCTGGTGGTGATTCCCGTGCCGATCGATACGGGCAAAGCGCCCGTGCGCGGCGGATTCCGGATTCAAGTCAGCCAGGACGCCGAGATCGACGCGCAAACGCAGAACTGGGGCGCCTTGAACGCCGGTGACGGCGCGCGGCTGAGCATGCAGACGCGCGAAGACGCGGCGCTGCAATACCGTATCGATCCGCCGGAAGACGTGACCAAGCTGAGCCAGCCGGAACTGGAAATAGCCTTCTTCCTGTACGCCGAATCGCGCGACGACGCCTCGCAGGGCCTGCCGCTGGGCCAGCGCCCGCGGACGGTTCCTTCGCGCTACGACGGTACGCCGATCGTGGAAGTGATGGAGCGGCAGCAGGACGGCCGCCCGCGCTGGAAGCGACTCATGCCCGCATTGAAGTCGTTCGGCATCGGAGTTTCTGAGCGGACGCCAACGTACCGATGCGCGATTCCGCTTTCGCGCGGGATGCTGGGGACGGACAACCGCGTGCAGGTTCGCATCGCGGTGCCGAAGCTGCGGGTGACCGGCGCGATGGATAACACGTGGAATGCGTGGACGCTTCGGGTCGAGAGCTTTACGCCCGCGATTAAGGAAAAAGGCCGCTAAAGGGACGGAGCGATGATCAAGATTCGCGGGTTCAGCAAGCGCTACGACAGCTTCGTCGCTGTGGATGGTCTGGACCTGGATATCGAGCAGGGCGACGTCTTCGGCTTTATCGGGCCCAATGGCGCGGGGAAGACGACGACCATCCGCTTCCTGGCGACGCTCTTGAAACCTACGGCGGGGCAGGGCTGGATCAACGGGTACTCGGTAACGCAGCAGATTGACCAGGTGAAGCGCAGCATCGGCTTCATGCCCGATACGTTCGGCGTTTACGACGGCATGAAAGTTTGGGAATTTCTGGACTTCTTCGCCACGGCGTACGGGCTGCCGCGCAGCAAGCGCCGCGCGCTGATCGACGACGTGCTGGATCTGGTGGACCTGACGAGCAAGAAGGACACACTGGTAAACGGGCTTTCGCGCGGCATGCAGCAGCGGCTGTGCTTGGCGAAGACGCTGGTGCACGATCCGCCGGTGCTGATTTTGGACGAACCGGCCAGCGGACTGGACCCCCGCGCGCGCGTCGAGATGAAGGCGCTGCTGCGCGAACTGCAACGCATGGGCAAGACGATCCTGATCAGCAGCCACATCCTTCCGGAACTCGCGGACTTCTGCAACAAGATCGGGATCATCGAGCGCGGGAAGCTGCTTGCCGCCGGTCCGGTGAAGGACGTGATTAAATCGATTCGGCAGGCGCGGGTGATCAAGGTGGTAGTGGACGACAAGTACGAAGCGTGCGAGGTGGTGCTGGCGCATCACGAGCACGTGCGCAATCTGACGCACGCGGAAGGCGAGTTCAAGTTCGAGTTTATCGGAAACGACGACGCGGTGGTGAAGCTGCACCGCAATCTGATGGATCAGCAGATTCCGGTGGTCTGGTTCGCCGAAGAAGAAGCGGACCTGGAAGAGGCGTTCATGAAGATTACCAAGGGCCTGGTGGCATAAGCGATTCATGGCAGAACGCGTGGAAGTGACGCCTGAAGGAGGCGCGCCCGGCGAAGCCGGGACCGGCGCGGCGGTCCCGCCGGCCGACGCGCCGCCGGCTCATGCCCGCGAAGCGATGCGTGAGGCGCGCGAACGCCTTCGCGAGAAGCGCGGGCTGGTAGAGCGCGTCTTTCTGGCCATCGATAACCCGGTGCTGCGCCGCGAACTGCTCACCGCACTGCGCAGTAATAAAGCCTTTATTCTTCAATTCATTTTCCTGTTCGTGCTGGGCGCGGTGGTCCGGCTGGCGTGGCCGGAAGAAGAGATCAGCACGCGCAGCGAACGCGCGCGCACGCTTTTTCGCATCTTCGGGCAGGGCCAATTGGTGCTGCTGAGCGTGCTCTCGCCGGCCTTCAGCGCCAGCGCGATGACGATGGAGAAGGAAAAGCGCGCCATCGATCTGCTGATGACCAGTCCGATCAAGCCCGGCACGATTCTGATGGGCAAATACCTGAGCAGCGTCCTTTACCTCTTCCTGCTTGTGTTTTCGACTATTCCCATCGTCAGCGTCTGCATGTGGCTGCCCGGCATCGATCCGTATCAGATCGCGGGGCTGTATGTATTATTGATGTCGGTGGCGGCGAGTTTCGGGATGATCGGCTTGACGTGTTCGACGTTTTTCCACCGCAGCCAGATCTCGCTTTCGATCACCTATCTGGTGGTGCTGCCGCTCGCGGTGATCCTGCTGGTGTTTTCACGCGCCTTCGACGGTTTCTTCGTGCTGGGCGCGGCGATATGGCCGTCGGGGCTGCTTCTGTTCGCCACCTTCGTAATGTATCAGGCCTGCTTGAAGCGGTTGCGCCAGCCCTTCGATCCGGTGTTCAAGGCCGCCGAAGAGGAGGATATCAGCACACAGACGGGCCTGGTGCTGGTGCGCGACCGCTTCCCCGATAACCTCCTGGCTCCGCCGAAAGACGACGCCCTGTTGCCGGACCGCGGGAATCCGATTTACCAGAAGGAAATCCGAAGCGAAATCTTCGGGCGCGGGACGCTGTTCCTGCGCCTGATCATCCAGATCAGCATGTTTCTTTCCGTGGTATTTCTGACCTTCCTGTACCTGAAAAAAGAGTACGTCTTCGTCGATTACCTGGTTGTTTTCACGATGCTGGTCGCGCCGGCCTTCGCGTGCAACACGTTCACGCAAGAGCGTGAGCGGGGCACGCTGGAGTTGCTGCTAACCACGCTGATCCACCCGCATCAGGTAGTGAGCGGCAAATTCCTGGCGTGCTTCCGACTGAGCTTGTTCCTCACCGCGCTGGTGGGTGTAACGCTGCTTTTCTATCTGCTGGTAGGTGGAAACGCGCCCAACACGACGGGACTCTCGGCGCTGGCGGGCCGCGTCGGCTTCTTCGGCATTTACCTGCTGATCCTGGGCGGGACGATCGTCTTCGAGACCGCGCTGGGGATGTTCTTCAGTCTCGTCTGCCGCAGCACGTTGCAGAGCATGATCATGACCTACAGCGTAATCTTGCTCTTCTTCGGCGTGCCGATGGCCGTGAAGGCGCTGCTGTACCTCACGATGCCGGCCGAGCGTCTCCCCGAGGAGTCCATCGCGTGGGCGTGTTTTACGAGCCCGTTCGAAGCGATCTATTCGGTGACGTGGAAGCAGGTGGGTTCGTCGATGGAACTGCGCAAGCCCACGATGATCTGGCCGGCCTACCTGGGCTTTGCGCTGACCATGAGCGGCATACTGATGGGTTATATTTACGGGACGTTCGAGCGATGGGCGACGAAGGTGAACCGGCCGCAGTAGCGGAGCGGTGAAATTCCAAACTCAAAACTAATACGCCTATTGCTACCAGTTGTGTGAATCCGGTCTGTCAATACGTACGCTTATGCGGGTCGGCGTTCCATAGTTCGAAGGGTTCGAAAGCGGGGACTTCAAGCCGGCGGCAAGGGACGGTCCGCGACTCGGGCGGGAGCGCCAGTTGCGCGTAGAGGCCGGCATCCAGGAATCCGGCGGCCGCGGCATCGTGGCGCGTTGCGGCATAGTACACGGCGCTGATGCCGGCCCAACAGGCCGCGGCAAAGCACATGGGACAGGGCTCGCAGCTCGCGTATAGCACCGCGCCGGGCAGATGGGGCGATCCGGCTTTCGCGCAGGCATCACGCAGGGCGAGAATCTCGGCGTGCGCGGTGGGATCGTGCATGGCCGTGACCCGATTGGCTCCGCGACCCCACACCGAACCGTTCTTCACCAGCAGCGCCCCGAAGGGGCCTCCGGCGCGGGTGCGCGCGGACTCCACGGCCAGCGCAATCGCTTCGCGCAACCACGCGGCATGATCCGGTTCGGCGGTCAGGGCAGAATCTCCTCGATGTTCAGCGCTTCGGCGCCCAGTTCCTTGTTGGCCTGTTCGAGTTTTTCGCGGCTGGAGACGACGCAGACTGCGCCACGGCTGAAGTTCGCGTCGAGGACCTCGAGGTTCGCGCGCTTCACGTCGGCGACTTTCACGCGCAAGATAGCCGCGTGGCGCGCTTCGCGGCGGTCCGGCGTATCACCCATCAGGTAGCGGCCGAGGGCCAGATCGGTGGCCGATTCGGGGCGGATGGGGCGTTCGCCTTCCTTGGCGGTCCCGATGATCGCGCGGTCGACGTCGAGTTGCGACCAAGGCGCGGCGTGGAGGTGTTCGCGTAAATGGGCGAAGACATCCAGAGAGCGCTTCACCCAGGGATCGCGGTACGTGTAGAAGGTCCAACTGCGGTCGAGGCCGTTCCAGCCGGATGCCGCGCCGTACGCGCCGCCTTTGACGCGGACTTCGTCCCACATGTAGCCGCGGCTGATCATCAGACGTCCGACTGTGAGCGGCGCGGCGTCGGGATGCGAGAGGTGCGGAGCGGGGAGGACGCGGGTGCAGTAAGCGACTTGCATCGGCGCGGCGAGTCCTTCGCGCGGCGGCCGCACAAAGGGTTCGAACGGGACGCTGAGCGGCCGCTGCGATTCGTGGCGCATCGCGGTGGTCCAGGCATTGAGCGTCTTGACCAGTTTATCGTGCGCGGCAGGCGAGCCGGTGAAGCTGACGACGAGTCCCGAGCGATTGAGCAGGTAGGCGCGAATGGCCTGCAGCTTTGCGACGAGCGGGTCGCGGTGCTCGTCGAAGCGGTCGGCCCAATCGCGAAAGGCTCGCGGCTGTGGGATGCCGTGCAGGCATTCGTCCATGGCGCCTAAGGCGGTCAGGCCGCGAGCGGCGTGGCTGAGCGCGTAGGTGTGACCGGACTGGGGAAGCGAACTGCGCAGCGCGGCTTTTTGCTGCATCAGCACTTCGTGGAAACGCTTGGCGTCGGAAAAGTCGGGCTCGAAAAGCAGGTCGCGCAGGACGCCCAGCGCCGTTTCGAACTTATCGTCCACGGCCTTCAGGCGGAACGATCCACGCAGCAGGATTCGATCGGGATCGACGAGGTGCCCGCCCGAGGATGCGCCAAAGCCGACGCCTCCGGTGCTGGCGTCCTTGCGTTCGGCCATCTTGACGTAATCGCAGCCGGCGGCGCCCATCTTGCCGATAGCGTGCGCGTAGAGCGGCAGATAGGCGAAGAGTTCCGGATCGAGCCCAGTCAGGTCGAAGTTGAGGCGCAAATAGTTCACGCCGTTGGCGAAGACATCGTTGCGCAAGAGCGTCACGCCGCCGTCGAGCGTCTCGACGGCCGTGGGAATATGCTTCGGCTTCGCCGGGAGGTCGGCGACGCGCAGTTGCGGCAGCGTAGCGAGTGCGTCCGGCGAGTTGGGCTCGCTCTGCCGGCGCTCCAGTTCGGCCTGTTCGTTCGCGATGCGCTCGAGTTCGGCAGGGACAAGCGCTGCTTTTACGCGAGCCATTTTTTCGGCGAAGGCCTGGTCCTTGCGCGCCTGCAGGCCCGGATCGGGGAGCAGCGTGAGCGCCATGCGGTGCGGATTGTCCAGCAAGAAGGTCCGGATGAGATCCTGGAAGAGCGCGGGATTCTTCGCGTACTCGCGCTGCGCCGCTTCCCAAAAGCGTTTGATGGACAGGTAGGCCAGCGGATCGGCGTCGTGCAGCCAAGCCATGTAGGCCTTGTACATCGTGTTCAGCGGATAGCTGCCGGTGATTTCGAGGAACTCGAACGCCATCTGGTGAAAGCCGGCTTCGACACGCTCGCGCGGGAATCCCTCGGCGGCGCACTTGCGAAGCGTATCGAAGACCAGTTGCTCGAACGCGGCGCGTCGGCCGGCTTCGCTTCCTTTAAGGCCGACATGAAAGGTGGTCTCGTAGCGGTATCCGCTGAATCCGGCAAAGGTCACGTCCTCCCCGAGGCGCGAATCGATCAACGCTTTGCGCAACGGCGCGGCGGCGTTGCCGAGCAGCAGATACCCGAGCAGTTCGCCGTAGACGACGTGTTGAATGTCGGTGCCGTCGCCTACGAGCCAATGGAGCGTCAGGAAGGTCTTGTTCTGCGTGGGCTCGCCTTGCCCGAGCGTGTAGGCCTCGGTGCGTTCGCGCGGTTCGGACCAGCGCGGCTGGCGCGGGAGCGGCGGCGTGCGTTCGGCAGCGGCGCTCGAAGCCAGGCGCGAAGCCATGAAGCGCGCGTACTCGGCGGTGGGAATGTCTCCGTAGAGATAGATGTAAGCGTTAGCCGGATTGTAATGCCGCGCGTAGAAGTCGCTGAAGACGGAATAGGTCAGTTCGGGCATCGCTTCTGGATCGCCGCCGGAGGATTTCCCGTAGGGCGTCGCGGCGAAGAGGGTCTGGTTCGCGTAGTGGCTGACGAGGCGCTCGGGACTGGAGTATGCGCCCTTCATCTCGTTGAAGACGATGCCCTTTACGATCAAGGGGCTGGACAGATCGCCCTTTTTCTCGAACTCCCGGTGGTGCCCTTCCTGTTTGAACGTCTCTTCGGTCAGGCGCGGATGAAAGACCGCGTCCCAATACACTTCGGCGAGGTTGAAGAGATCCTTCCTCACGTTGCTGGCGACGGGGTACAGCGTCATGTCGCTGGCGGTCATGGCGTTGATGAAGGTCGCCATGCTCATTTTGGTCAGTTCGATGAACGGATGCTTGACCGGAAAGCGCTTGGAGCCGCAGAGCACGGAATGCTCGAGGATATGCGGCAGCCCCGTGTCGTCGATGGGCGGCGTCTTGAAGGCCACGGAAAAAAGGTTTTCGGGATCGTCGTTGTGGACGTGCAGAACGCGCGCGCCGCTGGGATGGTCAAGCTCGTAGGCGACCGAGCGCAGGTCAGGGAGGGGCGTGACCCGGACGACGGTGAATCCTTCGACGTTCTGGCCGGTCCGGAGCGAGGGTTCGGACATAAGATTCTCCGCATTTGGGCTCGGCCCGCGGTGGGGCGCGGCCGGCCGGTCAAGAAGGGGCCGACTCAGGACGTAAGAATGTCTTCGATGGCCAGCGCCGCGTCGCCCAGTTCGCGGTTCGCTTCTTCGAGCTTCAGGCGGCTGGAGACGACGCAGGTGCCGATGCGCGCGGCGTGCCGGTCGAGCTGGTCGAGGACGGCGCGCTTGATGGCTTGCGGCGTGACGGACAGGATCGCGGCGTGTCGCGCTTCGCGGCGATCGGGCGTATCGCCGTGCGTATGCCGCCACAGCGCGGCGCCGGTGGCGTCGGCGGGGCGGATCGGTTTTTCGCCGTTCTTGGCCGTACCGATGATGGCGCGGTCGATGTCCGTCTGCGACCATTCCACGCCGGTGACGTACGCGCGCAGTCCGGCAAAATTGTCGAGCGTTTTCTTCACCCACGGATCGCGGTACGAGTAGTAGTACCACGCCGAGTCGATCCCGTTGTAGCCGACGCCGCCGCCGTAGGCGCCGCCCTTCACGCGGATCTGCTCCCACATGTAATCGAGGCTCAATAGCCGGCTGGCGACCGTAAGCAGGGGCGAGTCGGCGTGCGACAGGTGCGGCGCCGGAAGCACCTGCGTGCAGAAGGCGACTTCCATCGGCGCGGCCAGGCCTTCCCTGGCGGGCGCCGCGGCGGGCGCGAAATCGAACTTAGACGGTGCGAGCGGATCGGCGCCGAGTTCCTGGGCCCAGCGCTCGAGCGCTTTGCGCAGCGCGGGCGTAACCTTCTCCGAGCCGGTGAAGCTGGCCGTCAGTCGCTTGCGGTTGCGCAGAAACGCCGCAATCTCGTTCAGCCGCGCGACGAGGTCGTCTTGGTGCGACTCGAACTGTTCGGCCCAGCGTTCGACAAGACGGATCTGGGGCAGCCCTCCGGTCAGTTCGTTCAAATGCCCCAACAGGCTCAGGCCGCGCCCGGCGTGGCGGACGCCCAGACCGATCCCGTCGTGGACGATGCTGCTGCGGTGTTCGGCGTAGGCCTGAACCACCACGTCCTTGAGGCGTTCTAGGTCGCTGAAATCGGGCGCGACGTACAGATCGTGCAGCAGCGCCAAGGCTTGGTCGAGTTTGCCGTCCAGCGCGCGCAGCGTGAACTGTCCGCTCAGCACAAGCGTATTCGGATCGGCCGCATGGCCGTCGAACGAAGCGTTGAATTGGATGCCGCCGGTGTGCGCAGCCATACGCTCGGCAACGCCGACGTAATCCAGACCGGCTGCGCCCATCTTGGTGACGCATTCGCCGTAGAGCGGCAGGTACGGATAGAGCCGTTCGGGCAAGCCTTGGAGATTCAGGTCCACGTGCAGGTAGTTAACGCCGTTGGCGAAGACATCGTTGACCAGGAGCGGCACGCCGCCGTTCAGCGTTTCGACGCGCGTGGGGATGTGCTTCGGCTTACGCGGAAGGTCGCTGGCTTTAAGCTGCGGGAGCGTCGCCAGCGCTTCGGGCGTGTTGGGTGTGTTCTGAAAGACTTCCAGCGCCTTCGCCTGTTCGACGAGCTGGCGTTTTTCGAGTTCGCTGAGCTGCGCTTTGCGCGCGCGCATGCGCGCGGCGAAGGCCTCTTCTTTTTCGGCCAGCAGCTTGGGGTCGGGCGTAAAGACCAGCGTGGAGCGATGCGGGTTCTCGAGCAGGCCCTTGCGAATGAGGCGCTGGAAGAGCTGCGGGTCTTGGGCGTAGCTCTGCCGCACGGCTTCGAGATGCTCGTCGGCGCGCAGGAAAATCAACGGATCGGCGCCGTAAATCCAGGTGTTGTACGCACGATCCATGAGCCAAAGCGGAAACATGCTCGCGATTTCGAGGTAACCGTAGCTGACTTGGTGGAACGCGGCTTCAACCTTGTCGGCCGGGATGCCTTCGTCGGCGAGTCGCTTGAGCGTGTCCATCACGACGGCCACGATGCGGTCCTTGCGGTCGGCTTCGGTGCCTTTGAGCCCGGCGTGGAAGGTGGTCTCCAATTCGCCGGTGCCGAATCCGGCGTGGGTCAGATCCTGGCCCAGTTGGCTGTCGATGAGCGCCTTGCGCAGCGGCGCGGCCTGGTTGCCCAGGAGGATGCGGTCGAGGACCTTCCAGGCGATCACTTCGCGCGCGTCGGTGCCGTCGCCGACAATCCAATTGAGCGTCACGTAAGCTTTCTCGTCCAGTTCTTCCTCGCCGCCGATGGGATAGCGTTCGGAGCGATCACGCGGCTGCGTCCAGCGCGGCTGCTTGGGAATGGCCGTGTCGATGGGCCGGCGCGTGTAGCTCTCGAGTTGGCGTTTGAGGAATGCAAGGTGGTCGGCTGTGGGAATATCGCCGTACAAGAAGATGAAGGCGTTACTGGGGTGGTACAGATCGGCGTAGAAGCGTTTGAAGTCGGCATAGGTCAGGTCGGGAATGCGCTCGGGATTGCCGCCGCTGTCGAGCCCGTAGGTGGTGTCGGGAAAGAGCTGCCGGTAGGACTCGCGATCCACGAAGCTGTCGGCGGCAGAGTAGGCGCCTTTCATCTCGTTAAAAACGATGCCCTTCACGATCAGGTCCGTCGACGGATCGTCTTTTTTCGCGAATTCGAGGTGGTGGCCTTCCTGCTGAAAGGACGCTTCGGTGAGGCGCGGATGAAAGACGGCGTCGCAGTAAACTTCGGCGAGGTTGTAGAAATCCTGGCGCACGTTGCTAGCCACCGGATAGACGGTTTTATCGGCGTAGGTCATGGCGTTGATGAACGTCGCCATGCTCATTTTGACCATCTCGATGAACGGATCCCGGACCGGAAAACGCTGGCTTCCGCCCAGGACGACGTGCTCCAGGATGTGAGGCAATCCAGTGTCGTCGCGCGGAGGAGTGCGAAAGGCGATGCAGAACAGGTTTTCGGCGTCGTGGGCGTGCACGTGCAGAAGCTGCGCGCCGGTGGCGTCGTGCTCGAGTTCGTAGGCCTGCGCGCGCAGATTGCCCAAGGCCGTGACTCGTCTCACTGTAAAGCCGTTCATGCGTTCGCCGGTTTTTAGCGTGGGGGATGGTACAGTACTCACGGAATCTCCCTGGGGCATGAGTTCGAGCGTCATAGGAACAAGCACGTGGCAGCTTAGCGCCGGGGCGATGAAGTGGAAACCGCGTTTCGCCTTCGTGGCTTGTGGCGGATCGACCGGGGTGCGGTACAATACTTTTTCGCGTCTTCAGGGCCGTGACGCGCCGAGATCACCGACCTATGGCGGACCTGCCGCTGATTCTGGTGCTCGACCATGATTCTGCGTCGCGCCGCTTGATGGCCGCGGCGTTGGGGCGCGACGGGCAGATGGCGGTCACCGAGGACGAACCGGGTCCGGGTGCGGTCGAGCGCCTTGCGAAAGAGCCCTTCGATCTGGTGCTGTTGGACCCCGACAGTCCTTCCGTCAACGGTTGGCGCTTGATCGGCGACCTGCATCGCGCCGCTCCGCGCACGCCTTTGCTGATTCTTTCGATATACTTCAACGCCCGCAGCGTAGCTCGCGCCATCGAGATGGGCGCCGAAGATTACCTGAGCAAGCCGGTCGATCTCAAGGAATTGCGCCGCACCATCAACTTGCTCCTGGACCAGGCCGAAGCGGACGCCGCATTGGGCGGTTCGGTCTCGGCCAGGCACCTGGTGGTCCGCGCGGATGCCGAAGGCGCGTTCGTGGAGATGACGGCGCCCACGGGCAGTCCGCACATCGAGCGATTCCAAGGCTTCGTGCACAGGCTGCTCGCGGCGACGCTCAATAAAGAGGACTACCTGAACGTGCGTCTGGCGCTGGAAGAGAGCGTCACCAATGCGGTCGAGTGGGGCAACCGGCACGACCGGAATAAAACGCTGAAACTTTCGTACTGTTTGCTGGCCGATCGCGTGACGCTGCGGGTCGAAGATCAAGGCGAAGGGTTCACCCCCGACCGGGTGCCCGATCCGACGACCGATCCGCTGGCTCATTTGGAACGGCGCAAGCGCGAGGGTAAGCGCGTGGGCGGGTGGGGACTTTTCCTGACGCGCAAGGCCGTTGATGAAGTGGCGTACAATAAGAAGGGGAACGTGGTCTTTCTCACGAAGTACTTGCATCAGCCTACCCGAAGTCTGGCGGGTGGCGCTTCGGATGCTCAGGCTTCGGAAGCTAAGTCCTCCTGACGATTCCTTTCGCGCAATCCAATAAAGGAGCTGGGCATGGCCGATGTGTTGGCCGTCGATCTGGGTGGAACGAACATCCGCGTAGCGCGTGTCTCGTCCGCGGGCGCGGTGCTGGCACGCGAGAAGATCCCCACGCATGCGAACGAAGGCATGGGGCGCGTCGTCGAGCGGATGGCCGAGCTGGCGCAGCGCGTGCGCGGTCCCGCAAGCGTGGCCATCGGCATCGCCACGCCCGGCACGCCCGATCCCGATAGCGGCGTGATGCGCTCGCGCGCGGTGAACATCGCCGACAGCGATGGATTCCCCTTGGGGCCGCGGTTGACCGAGCTGACCGGACTGCCCGGCGCGGCCGACAACGACGGAAACCTCGCGGCGCTCGGCGAGTCCTGGCGCGGCGCCGGCCGAGGCCGCAAGGTGGTTCTCATGTTCACCTTGGGCACCGGTATCGGCGGCGGCTTAATCGTCGAAGGCCGAGTCTTTCACGGCGAAGCGAACATCTGCGAGTTCGGGCACATCAGCATCGATTACGACGGCCGGGATTACGTCAGCGGTGTGAAAGGCGCCTGGGAGGCTTACGCCAGCGCTTCGGGGTTCGGCCGCGAAGCGCGCGAGGCGCTCGAACGCGGCGGAGCCGATGCGCGCGCCAGCCGTCTTTGGGCGCTGTGCGAAGGCGATCCGGCACGGGCGGAAGCCCGGCATCTGTGCGATGCCGCGCGGGAGGGGGATGCGTTCGCGACCGCCATCCTGGATCGCTGCGTCGAATACCTGGCTACGGGCTTGGGCACGTATATCACCTCCTTGAATCCGAGCTGCGTGGTCTTGGGCGGGGGCTTGGCCGAGGCCGGTGAAGTATTGTTCAGCCGCGTACACGCGTCGCTGGCGCGCAATCGAGCGTACCTACCGGCGCTCCGGACGTGCGCCTTGGTGAAGGCCGAACTGGGCGACGACGCGGGCTTGTTGGGCGCGGCGCGCCTGGCTTTCACGAAGGCCGGCCTGAAGGTGGAGCCCTGACCGACCTATGAAGCGCACTTTTGGGTACGCCCTGTGGCTGGTCCTGGCCTGCGCGGCCGCTCGAAGCGCCGAATCGGCCGGCGAAGCGCTGACGATCGAAGGCGCCGACGGCTGGAAACTGCACGGCACGCTATACCTGTCCGCGGACGTACCGCGCGAGAACGATCAGGCGCGCCCCACGGCGCTGGTGATTTGCCACCCCATGCTTTCCAAGACTCAGGTTACGTACGCGCCGCTGGTCCCGAAGCTTTTGGAGCGCGGTTTCGCGGTGCTGGTCTACGATCCGCGAGGGCACGGACTCAGCACCACCGGTATGGACGGGCAGACTCGCCCCGATTGGCAGGCGCACATGGAGGACGATAAAGAGCATCTCGCCTTCTGGGCCGGATTGGTGGACGACTTGGCTCGCGTGAAGGCGTATGCCGTAGAGCGCTGGAAGGTTCCGCCAAAGAAAATCGTGCTGGCCGGAGCGTCGGTGGGCGCGAACGCAGTATTGGTGCTGGCGGTAAAGAATCAGGACCTGGGCGCCGCGGTGCTGTTTTCACCGGGCGCGAACTACCGCGGACTCGATTCGTTAGCGCTCGCCCCGCAGGTCGCGGTCCCGCTCTTTGTGGCCGCCGGCGCCCAGGATGCCAGTTCGAAGACCACGCCCGAAACGATCTTCACGCAGGCCGAGAAGGTCGCGCTCGAGCATCGCACGCTGAAGCGCTACCCGGGTTCCGAGCACGGAACGAATCTCTTTGCCGCCTACCCCGAGTTACTGGATGACCTTCCGCGCTGGCTGGGCGAACGGTTGCTGAGCGGTAAATAGCGTATAGGCGATTAGCCGGTTCTCAGCGCCGGAAGCGGCGCCGGCCGGTGCGGCCTCGAGCGGTGCCTGCGGCGCCGCGCGCGCGCGCGCGCGGACGCCTGCCCGCCGGCGCACGCGGAGCTACGCCCGCGCCGCCACGCGTCGTCGCGCGCTGGGTTGCGGCCGGCGAAGCCAGCGTGACCTGGCGCATCGCTTCCATTAATTCGGCCGGAGTCTGGAAGCGGTTGTTCGGATCGCGCGCCATCATCTTCATGCAGATGGCCGCAAGTTCGGCAGGAACGTCGGTATTCACTTCCGACGGATCCGGCGGTTCGGTGAGCAGCCGGCGTCCCAGGATTTCTTTGGGTCCGCCGCCTTGGAACGGCGGCTCTCCCGTCAGCGCGTGGTAGACGCAGCAGCCCAAACTGTAGAGGTCGGAGCGCGTATCGGCCTCGGCGCCTTTGGCCTGCTCGGGCGACACGTAGTACGCGTTCTCGCCTTCGAGGAAGCGGCTGCCTTCGTCCTTGGTCAAACCCAAGTCATGCAGCTTGGCCTGATCCCCTTCGGTGATCATGATCGCGTTGGGACGAATCTCTCGGTGGATAATGCCCATGCGGAAGCCGTGGTCCAGCGCCGCGGTGACTTGGGTAAAAACACTGACCACCCGCTTGGCGTCGAGCCGACCGCCTTCGAACTCATCCATCAGTTCGCCCAGCGTCAAGCCTTCGACGTACTCCATGGAGTAGTAGTACAGATCGCCGCTCTTGCCGACTTCATGTACTCGGATCAGGTTGGGGTGGTTCAGGCGGCCGGCGTTGCGCGCTTCGGTCAGGAAACGTTCCACGAAGCGCTGGTCCTTGGTCTTCGAGGCCGGCAAGACCTTTAGAGCGACCCCGCGGTCCATGCTGATCTGGTGCGCGCGGTAGACGACGCCCATCGAGCCTTCGCCGATCACCTCGAGAATCTTGTAGCCCTTGATTTCGCCGCGCAACACGGTCGCGCCAAGACCTTTAAGGAGCGTCTCGCGGTCGTCCTCTTCGCTGACCAGATTCGGAACTTCCTGCACGCCCGAAGCGGTGCGCGGATCGGGTTCCAAGGCCGCCGAGACCGGCGCGGGCGGCTGAGGAGCCGCGATGGGTTGCGGGTGCGCGACGGGGGCTGGCGCCGGCGCGGCCATGGCCGGCAACGGCTCGCCGCGAATCAAATGGCGCAACAAAATCTCGGCATGGGGCCGCGACATGTGCCCCTGCTGTACCAGTATTCGGGGGATGGAAGGGGTTTCGCCGCCTGAGGCTTGGTACTTGCGGTACTCTTCAAGCGAACCGCGGACTTGATCGCTTTGGCAATAGCCCAACTGCACCGCAAGTTGAGCAAAGCGGACGTCCCGGTCTGGAATAGGTGAACCCATGGGTCGGATCCCGATTCGCGGACTACTCAATGATGGTTGCACGAGGCGCAAACCACGATAGAAGAGAGCCTATCGGGTTTGCACCAAGTTGACAACTTCAAACGATCCGGCTCCTGGCAGGCTTTTTTGATCAAAACAGAACAGCCTAAAGGTTTGTCGAGGGGTTGAGTTCGGGTGCGGCGGGGAAGCTGGCGAGATTGAGCGGCGGCGGATTCGAACCGGCACGGGGCCGAACTAAGCACCATGAGCAACGAGTCTCCTGAGCCTGAGGGCGGCGCCAAGATCTCGACGGGGAGCACCCGGCGGATTCCGCAGGCCGAGCCGTCGCCTCCTTCGGATGAACCGGATACGGTTCATGGTGTGCCCGATCCAGAGCGGTTGGGCGGCGAGCCGCGCTTGGCGCTCCTGAAATCCGATCGTCCCAGCCATGTCGATGGGCATAAGATCCTCAAAGAACTGGGCCGGGGCGGGATGGGTGTCGTGTATCTGGCGCGGGAGGCGCGCTGGGGCCGCGAGGTGGCCTTGAAGGTCGTTCCGGCGGGTCTCACCAGCACGCAGACGCGCAGGTTCCTCGAAGAAGCATTCATTACCGGCCAATTGCAGCATCCGGCGATCGTGCCGATATACCGGATGGGCAAGACCACCGAAGGCCGCGATTACTACACGATGAAGCGCGTGCAGGGGCAGACGCTCGCGCAGATCCTCAAACAAGTCCGAGAAGGCGTGGCCCGAGTGCGTGAGCAATTTCCGCTGCGCCGCCGGGTGGCGATTCTGCTTTCCGCCGCCGAAGGCGTCGCGTACGCGCACGACCGCGGAGTGATCCACCGGGACCTCAAGCCCAGCAACCTGATGATCGGGGACTACGGTGAAGTTTACGTGCTGGATTGGGGATTGGCGCGCGTGGTCTTTGGCGGGCAGCATCCGGACGCTCCGCCGGATTTAAGCGGTCTGGAAGAGGACGCTTTGACTGCGCCGCCGGGACCGGAAGACACACGGCGCCTGCGCGCGGCGGTGGGGAGCACCAACCGATTGCGGCTGGTCTCGGGGACGCCGGCGTACATGAGTCCCGAGCAGGCACGCGGCGAATCCAAGCAGATCGACCAGCGCAGCGACGTCTGGGCTTTGGGTGCGATCCTTTACCAGGTCCTGGCGCTGCATCCGCCGATCTCGGGCGATTCGGCCGCCGAGATGCTTCGCCGCGCCGCGCAGGGCGAATTGACGCCGCTGGACCAGTGGCCCGAAGGCCGTCAGGCGCCGCGGGAACTGGTGGATATCCTAGAGCGCTCGCTGAATCCGGATCGCGCGGCGCGCTACCCCGATGCTCGGGCGATGGTCGAAGATCTAATGGCCTTCCTGGACGGGCGGGGCCGCTGGCGTCTGGCCTACGAGTGGAATGTTGCGCAAGGCGAGCTTCCCGCCTCCGACTGGAAGGCGACGTTAGGCGAATGGCGCGTCGATGGCGACGGGCTGTTTCCGGCGCGCCGGTCGGGCAAGGGCGCGGTGCTGCTCTTTGCGCCGCATTTTTTAGGCGATGTGCGTATCGAGATTCAGGGTTTCGTCAATTTCGGAGACCCTGACGGCGGTGAACTCTCGGTGCTGCTCGGCGCTCCGGAGCCCGATTTGGGCGTCAACGAGACGGACGGCTACTGCCTGCAATTCGGCGGCGACCGGAACAGCGCGGCCAAGATCGCAAAGAACGATGTTGACGTGCAGGTGCGTCCGGAAGTGGCGCTGGAAGACGGGCGCGAATACACGGTAAGTTGCGAGCGCGTAGGCAACCGGTTGAGCCTTACGGTGGGCGGAGAGGAATTGGTGACGTTGGAAGATCTGTTCCCTTTGGGCGGAAGCCGGGTGGGTTTGTACGGCTGGGGCGCCGGTTCGCGCGTGCGTTCGATTCGCGTCTTCCGGCGGGCGATGGACGCCGTGGTTTCCTGTATGGCGGTGCCGGATCACGATTTCGTGCGCGGTCGGTACGCGGAGGCGCTGGCGGGATACCGGCGCATTGCCGAGGAGTTGAACGGCCGTGAAGAAGGCTGGATGGGGCAGTTCAAAGCCGGATTGAGCCGGATGGAAGCGAACGATTCGCTGGGCGCTGAGTCCGAGTTCGCGAAGTTAGACGGGACCCCCGGCGAAGTGCTGGCGCAACTGGGGCGTTCGCTGCTTTCGGCACGCGAAGGGGATCAGCGCCGCGAGCTGCTGCGATTGGGCGCGGCTCGGCGCGTGGGTCAGGGCACGCGATTTCTGAGCTATGTCCAAGCGCGGATCTGGATGCGCAGCGAGGAACTGTCGGCGCAAGGCCAACACGACGCAGCAATTGCGTTTTATCAGGAGGCGCTGAAGGTCGAAGCGCCGGGGAGCGGGCGTCACATGCGCGCGCAGTATGCGCTCTGCGCCAGCCACCTCGACTTGGGCCACGACAAAGAAGCGCTGCAGGCGCTGGAACGGATCTCGCAGACGCCGGGCAGACATCCGGAAGAGACGCATGTCCTGCACCGGATGGCCGTTTCGTACTTTGCCCAGTCGGCCAAGTGGGATCAGGCGCTGCTCGTTTGCGAACGGCTGCAGAAGCTGCCTGATCTCGTTGCGCTAGGTTGGGCGCTGCGCGCGCAGGTCGAACGGCAGCGCGGCGAATACGCGCGTGCGAAACGGGCCGCGGATCAAGGCTTGGCGCTGGGGACAGCGGAGCGTTTTCGCGCGCAGTTGTTGCTCGAAAAGGCGCGCATCGAGCGCGAATTGGGCCGCCTGGACCTGGCCCTCAACCTGCTCGCCGAAGCGTCGCACGTCCACACGCCGGCGCCTGTGGACTCGATTTACGTCGAACGGGCTTGGATTCTGGCGCTACGTGGCCGGGGCGATGAGGCCTTGGCCGTGCTGGCCGAACGGCTGCGCGATAATTCGCACCAGGCGCGGCTTACGTTGCTGCAAGAGATCGGTCAGCTTTCGCGGCTGCGCGGGCACGCCAACCGCGCGCACGACTGCTTCCACCAAGTGATTCTGAACTGTCCGCAGAAGTCCTCGGGTCTGCGCTTGAACGCTGGCCTGGAGTTGGGTTTGGTGCAGCTGGGATTGGGCGAAGAATCGAGGGCGCGGGAGAAGTGGCAAGAGGTGGCCAATTCGCCGTTCCGAGGCTTTCCGCGCACGGTAGCGCAGGCGATCCTCGATTGGCGTCCGGGCGATCCGGCCCCCGAGCCGCCCGAACCGGGGCGCGACTGTCCTTGGGCGGAGCGGAGTGCCTATTTCTACACGTTGGGCGAGTTCGCGAGCCTGGCGCAACGCCGCGAAGAGTCCGTCCGCGCCTACCACCGGGCACTGATCGAATCGCCTTCCGCGTATCGCCAGGAGGCGTGGATGTCCGCGCTGAAACTCAGCCAGATGGGCGAAGATCTGCCGGGCACGCTGCCGGTCTTTGCGCCTTTGGAGTGAAGCGGATCATCGCGGTTTCGCGGGGTCTGCTTCCCATCACCTGAAAGATCCTGCTCAAGGAGGCCATGGCGTGGCCAAGCTGACGATTTACCACAACCCACGCTGCACCAAGTCCCGGGAAGCCCTGGAACGGCTGGCGGACCGAAAGGTCCCTCATGAGGTGGTGCTCTACCTGGATGCGCCGCTGAGTAAGACGCAGCTTCAAGATCTGGTGAAGCAAGTGGGCGGCGATCCCAACCAACTGTTGCGGCGCAAGGATCCGAAGTTCAAGGAAGCGGGGTTTGATCCACAAAAGAATTATTCCGCTTCGGAGGTGGTGGCGCTGTTGGCTGAACACGGCCATTTGATGGAGCGCCCGGTGGCGGTCAAGGGTTCGCGGGCGGTCGTTGCGCGCCCCGCGGAGCGCTTGGATGACTTGCTCTAGCTCACATGTGCATTGCTAATTAAATACTCGGTTCGCTTCGTAATTTGAGTCAACTATCGAGCGAACCTTCATAATATTAGCTAATAGTTCCGTGCAAGCTGCGGTGTATGTGGTCGTTGAAGGGTACGACCAGGAGGTCCACCCATGCTTCGCGCGGCGCGCTTTACCCTCTGCGTTCTTGGAATCGTGGCGCTGTTTAGCGCGGAGGCGCACGCGGCGGTCTACGTGTGCGATCCGGCAGGCGGACAAGCTTCGAATCCCGGCACGGCCGATGCGCCGTGGGGTGCGCTTTCGGAGGTCGCGTCTTCCGGAAAGCTGGGGAAGTTGCAGGGGGGCGATACCGTACTGCTGCGCAGCGGGCGGCACGGTTCGGTGAGTTTCGGCGGCGAGAACGCGGACTTCATCACCATTGCGGCGGCGCCGGGGCAACGCCCCGAATTGGCCCGTCTAGAAATCACGCAGGGGCGCAAGTGGATCGTCAAAGGCTTGGCGATCAGCCCGTCCTTCGGAGAAGGATACAAGGGAACCATCGCGACACTGGGCGAACGCGGCGAGAGCAGCGAACTGATCCTGGAAGACTGCTTCATTTTCTCGGCGCTCGATTCGTCGGATTGGGATGTGGAGAAGTGGAAAGGAGCCAACAGCGGCGTGAACCTGGGCCGCCACGGGAAGGGTCTCCTCGCAAAGAACAACTACATCTTCAATACACGCTTCGCGCTGAATTTGTGCGGCTACGACTGCGCCGCCGAAGCCAATGTGATCTGTAATTTCTCGGCCGACGGGATCCGCATGACCCGAGACGGGCAGCGGGCCGAGTATAACGTGATCAAGAACGCCTTCGTCAGCATGGGCGACGGCGATGCGAACCACGACGACGGAATCCAGTGTTTCCTGTTTAACAAGGGCACTGGAACGATGCGCAAGCTGACGGTACGCGGGAATATCGTCATCAACCGCGAAGACGAGAACCAGAAGTACAAGAATACGATGCAGGCGATCGGGTTCTTCGACGGGCCGCTGATCGACTTCCTGGTCGAAAAGAATGTGGTTGAGGTGATCCACTGGCACGGGGTGTCGCTGTACGACGCGCAGAACTGCACGATTCAGGACAACGCCTGCTTCACCAAGTGGCCCGACGAACACAAAGCTCGTCCGTGGGTGATGCTGGGCAGCAAACTGGGGCAATCGCGCGGCAATACGGTCAAGAACAATCTGGCGCACACATTCAACTTTAAAGCCGATCCGGAAGTGAAGGCCGAAGGCAACGAAAAGATCACGGAGGAAAAATTCAAGGCGCGCCTGAGCGAACTGGAAGCCGAGATCAACGCCAAGTACGGCAAGTATCATCCGGTGGCCAAGTACGCGCGGTTGGGCATGGAGAAGGGTGAGGCCGAAGCTCCGGCGGCCGGTCAGGCGTCCAAGGCCGCCGAGAAAGCTCCGGCCGCCGATCCGGTGATCGCCGTGGCGGCGCCCGTGCCCGTGCCGGAAGCGATCGCTTTGAGCGATACGCAGTTGGCGCCGTGGCAAGCGCGGCTGACGGCGTGCGCGAAGGAAGCCGTCAGCGCGGGCCAGCAACCGGTGGTCTTCGTGAAACTTTTTGGCGCACAGGCCGAAAAGCTTAAACTGGCCGGTGCGGACGAGCGGGAAATCACGCTGATGGTCCAGGGCAACCGCATGCCTTGGGCCTGGACGAAGCTGGACCGCGACGACCGCTACAACGTGGCGCGTGGCGTACTGGACGAGGCGCGCGCACCCACACTGGCCATCGCCGCCGTCTGGGCGGCCGCTGCGACGAAGCGCGAGCAGGCCGAAGAATGGCTGGCCAAAGCCCGCCAAGTGGCCAAGAGCGATGAGCTGGCTTTGGTGGACGAAGCGCAGGCGATGCTGGCTCCGCCGAGGTAAGCACATCCCCGTTCGACTCGCAGGCAGGCTCAAGCACGGCAACGTTTCGTTGCCTTTAGTTCTTCACTCCAAACGTTCCCATCTTACCGGCTGGCGCCCATGCGCTGTAGTTTGGCGAGTATGTGACGCCGCCGGCGCGGCTTGCCTTATATGTTTATGTTTCCGCTTCAGGGACTGGGTCGAAAGCTTGGTTAATTCGGGATAATTAATCACGGATGGGCAATCGCGGAGTATGCTGTTCCATAGGCGGCATTGCAGCATCAGCGGGAGATAAATTCATGGTTAACTACAGGCGAGCTGGGGTCGGTCTGGCGCTGATCCTCAGCGTGGCCGGTGCCGCGCTGGAAGCCGGGGAAATCCTGTCGGCGGCGACCCCCATTCAGGAGTGGGAGCGCAAGGACGGCCTTCCTGAAGCGGCGCAGGGCAAGTTTCCGATCCACTTGGCTAAGTACGAAGGCGTGGACCAGTTGATCCTGCTTTCGGCGAAATGGCTGATCGTAGTGACCAACAACTTCGATGAAGTGCAGAATCGGATCGATGCGTTGTCGGGCTGGAAGTATCAGGAAGCCGTGGACCTTTTCGAGAAGTCGCGGTCTTCGAGCCGTCCGAATTGGGACGCCTTTCACACGCGCGTGAAGCTGCGCGATACGTATGTGGCTCAGGCGCGGGAGGAAGCCGGCGAGCGTAAGCTGGACGAGGCCGCTTATTACGCGATCTCCGGAAACGATTCACGCTACGCCAAAGCGCTGCCGCCTCTGCGCGTGACGCGCGTCATCGTCGGTCTGGGCGAAAAGGTGGGCCCCGCTCAAGGCAAGCTGCGCGGGCTCGACGGGGTCTATTACGCGCACTACAGCTACCTGGAGCTTCCCGAGGCGCTGGAGCACGGTAAAACCTACACGGTGGCGCTGAAGGACGGGCGCCAATCGACGTTCGTGTACGACGAACTGCGCACGGTATCGCGGGCGATAAAGGTTAATCAGGCCGGGTATCTGCCATCGGCCAAAAACAAGTACGCATACTTGGGAGGGTTCCTGTTCGAGCACGGGACGCTCGATGTTTCGACGACGCGCGCTTTTAAGGTGGTGGACGTGAACAGCGGGCAGGTGGTTTTGACGGGCGAAGCCAAACCTCGCGCCCAGAATCCGCGCTTCGGTCCCATCAAGGGCAAGGAAGAGGATGCGGCGAAACGGCCGCTCATCATTGGCGAGGACCTATACGAACTCGATCTGAACGGACTGCAGGCGGAAGGCACTTTCTTCATTACCATGCCTGGCGTAGGCCGTTCGTGGCCGTTCCGCCACGCTGCGGATGTGTACGGCGAACCGTTCTATCTCGCGGCGCGCGGGCTCTACCATCAACGCTGCGGGATCGCACTGGAAGCGCCGTATACGGCCTGGAAGCGGATTCAATGCCACACCGACCCGATCTGCGAATGCGGGAACATACCCTTCGGGCCGGGAGCGAATTTCCAGCAGCCCCGGAAGTTCGACCGCTTCGACGTGATCGGCGGGACGCTGGATGCTTCGAAGACCACACCCAATCCGTGCGGCGGCTGGCACGACGCGGCGGACTGGGACCGCAACATCCCGCACTACGTCTGCGTGCTCGATCTGCTGCATGCGTTCGAACTGGCGCCGAAGCTCTTTTCGGACGGGCAGCTTAATCTGCCCGAGTCCGGAAACGGGATTCCGGACGTGCTCGACGAAGCGGAGTTCGGCTTGGAGGTTTGGCGGCGAAGCATGGACGAGCGCGGCGGCGTTTCCGGGATGGTCGAGACGTGGACGCACCCGAAGATCGACGATCCCAAGGTTAAGTACGCGTACTCGGTGCGCACGCGCTGGTCTTCGCTGATCTTCGCGGCCTCGGCAGCCCAGTACGCGCAACTGGTCGAACCGTTCAACAAGGAGAAGTCGGCGTTGTACGCGGCGGCCGCGAAAAAGGCGTTCGCGTTCGGCTCCGATCCGGCGCACTCGCTGGGCAAGTTCGAGATCCAGGCCAAGGCGAAGCGTGGGCAGGGCGAGCCCTACACGATCCCGTGGGAAGAGAAGGACGCCATGATCAAGCCGTTTTTGGCGCACGCGGCGGTGCGCATGCATCTGCTGACCCAGGACGACTCGTGGTTGAAGCACATCCCGGACCTCAGCGATGCCGTGCCGCCCTACGAGCATCCGAATAGCTTCAAGGATTACTCACCTTGGATGTACTTCGACCTTGCGCGCGGCGCGTCCGACAAGTTTCCGGCGTCGGAGGTGTCGCGCTGGCGGAAATTTCTGATCGCCAAAGCCGACGAGAAGCTGGCGCTGGCCGACGGCTTCCCCTACCGCTGCACGTGGCCGATCCACCAGGATTTTTGGATGGGCTGGGGCGCTTCGACGATGACCAATTACTCCCGCGCACTGCTGATGGCCTGGCATCTGACGCGCGACGAAAAGTACCGCCAGGCGGCCATCGTCAACGCGGATTACATGTTTGGGGCGAATCCGACGGGAATGAGTTGGACAACGGGCATCGGTTACCAATATCCGATCGATATCCAACACGAGAACAGCGAGGACGACGAGATCACGGATCCCGTTCCCGGACTCACGATCTACGGTTTGACGGGCGGGATGTACCCGGTGTTGCGCATGACGGCGTGGTCGGCCGTGAAAGCGCCCGGCAGCAAAGAGGTGGTGGATTTTATGAAACCGGCGAACCGGGCGGTTCCGGTCTTTCGGCAGTGGTCCTGCCATCCTCGGCTGAACGTGCCTCAGAACGAGTTTACGATTCACGAAACGATGTCTTCGACGATCTTTACCTGCGCGATGTTGCTGCCCGAGGGCTGGACACCCAGCGAGGACCTGAAGAAGCGCGGTCCGCGGCCGGAGGAGTGCTTGTTTGGGTACTATTATCTGCCGTGAGGTTTGAAAGAGCCGACCTAGCCCCGCAGTTGAATTGAAGCGGGAAGGCCCCCTGTGTGTCCGATACCTGTATGGTGGCGGAAGCGCAGGGGAGGGTCAGCGGCATGCACGAACGGCTTGGGTTTCTCGGGATTGCGATATGGGTCGCTGTCGCGACCCTAGCGGCCGGCGAAGAGGTTCTGGTGGTCGAGCAGGAATACCGTGAAGTCGCCCCGACTCGCTCTGAGGGCCGAGATACCCGGCAGATCTTGTACTTTACCGCCGAAGCGGTCCGAATCGAGGAGTACGCGCAAGGACCTGACGAACCAACCGAAGTCCAGTGGGTGAACTTCAAGACGGAGCGGATCGAACGGCTTTGGCGGAACCACGGCGCGTGGACTTTGACTGCCGAATCGTTCGAGCGGCGGCGTGAACGCCTCCAAGCGCGCGTACGCAAGCAGACCGAAGACAGTGCGGAATTGCCGGACGGCGTGCAGCGGGCGGAAGCGGAGCGACTACTCAGTTTTCGCGTGGACGCTCGACGATCCTACGAAGCGATTCACGACAAGACAATGACCAAGCCAATCCTGAATGCCCACACCGAACGCGTCACGGTCGTGGACCGCAAGGAGGATGCCTGCAAGCCGCTGGAAGGTTATTTTCATCCGAGCCTCCGCCTTCCGTGTGCGACCGGTGAACTGCTCTATCTGCTCGACGTAATTCCCGAAAAGCTTTCGCACTTCCTGGTGCGCGAGCGAGAGACCTTCGACCGCGTGCCTGGGGAACTGAAACTGCGAACTTCTCATGGCGGTTGGGTGGAAACGCGGCTACAGCGGGCTGAGCGGGTTTCCGAGCAAAGCGTGCCCGGCGATCTGTTCGATGCCGGTGCGGAATTGAAGCGCATACAGGAAAAGCCGGCAAAGCCCCAGCCCGCATCGGCCCCGTGATCCTTTCGCGCCCGTAGCTTTCGCTCCACGCAAGCAGCCGTATACTCCCCGCAGCGCCGGGGACCCGCTGCATGCTCCAGCCCGCACAACTCGAACCGCAGATTCAACGCCTCGGGCGCGAACTCTTTGCCGAGGTCAAGGCGCTGCAAGCGCAAGCGAAAGGCGGCTGGTGGAACTCCAAGCTCATGGAGTTCGCGCTTCAGGACGAGAAACTCAAGGTCCAACTCTTTCGCTTCACCGACGCCCTGCCGGCCCTGCGCAGCCATGCCGAGGTGGGTCGGCATTTGAAGGAATATTTCGACGCTCCGGGGCAGCAGTTTCCGGCGTTCATCTCATGGGGCGCTTCGCTGGCGGCGTTCAGTTCGCTGGCCGCGTTCGCGTCCGGCATCGCCATCCGCAAATCCGTCGAAGATATGGCGCGCATCTTCATCAGCGGACGCAACCCGAAGGAAGCCTTGCGCGCCGTCGAGGACTTCCGCAAACGCGGCCTGGGGTTCACGCTGGATCTGCTGGGTGAGGCGGTCGTCAGCGAGGCCGAAGCCGAGGAATACGCCGGCAAGTACGGGGAGATTCTGGAAGAACTGGCGCGCCACGCGCCCAAGTGGAAGCCCGACGAGAAACTCGACCGGAACCAGCGTGGCGCGATTCCACGTATCAACCTATCGATCAAGCTCAGCAGTCTGTACAGCCAGATCGATCCGATCGATCCGGCGCGCAGCCTGCGCGGCGTGGAGGCGCGGTTGGTACCGTTCCTGAAGCGCGCGCGGGCATTGGGCGCGTTCGTGAACATCGACATGGAGGACTACCGGCTCAAGGATTTGACGCTGGCGATCTTCAAAGACGTGGCGCTGCGCGATGAGTTCCGCGATTGGGCCGATTTGGGCATCGTCATCCAGGCCTATTTGAAGGACAGCTTGCGTAACTTAAATGCCCTTTCCGTTTGGGCGCAAAAGCGCGGCGCGCCGGTGACGGTGCGGCTGGTGAAGGGCGCCTATTGGGACTACGAGACCGTCATCGCGCGGCAACACGGCTGGCCGATTCCGGTCTACACGAGCAAACACGAGACCGACGCGAACTACGAGCGCTGCACCGAGGCACTCTTGGAAAGCCATCCGCACCTCGAGACGGCGATCGCAAGCCACAACATTCGCAGCGTGGCCCACGCGCTGGCGGCCTTCGAGGCACTGGGCCGGCCGAAAGCAGCGCTGGAATTTCAGGCGCTTTTCGGGATGGCCGATCCCTTGAAGCTGGCGCTGGCCGCGCGCGGGTACCGCGTGCGCGTGTACACCCCCTTTGGCGAGTTGCTCCCGGGTATGGCGTATCTCGTGCGGCGGCTGCTGGAAAATACGGCCAACGAGAGCTTCCTGCGGCAGGGCTTCGTCGAGGGTGTGAGCGAAGACCGTCTGCTGGCCGATCCGGCGAAACATCCACCGGGTCCAGGCTTGCCGCCGGTGGCCACCAAGAACTGCATCGAGAACGCGCCTGATGCGGCGTTTCACTCGGCGGCGGAACGCGAAGGCTTTTCCAAGGCGCTGGACGCGGTGCGCGCGAAGCTGGGCGGAAGCTACAAGCTGCATGTGGGCGGGAAAGAACTCGATGGCGCCGGCGCGAGCCAGGTTTCGCGCGATCCGTCCGAACGGTCCCGCGTGGTGGGGACCGTCGCTGGGGCCGACGCGAAGCAGGCCGACACGGCAGTGGCCGCGGCTCAGGCGGCTTTCCCGCTCTGGCGCGACACGCCGGTGGCGCAGCGCGCCGAACGCTTGCGCGCACTGGCCGAGCTGATCCGGCGCGAGCGGTTCGAGTTGTGCGCGTGGGAGGTTTTCGAGACCGCCAAGCCGTGGCGCGAAGCCGACGGCGACGTGGGCGAAGCGATCGATTTTTGCCTGTACTACGCCGCTCAAGCCGAAGCGCTGATGCCGCCCGCGCGCCGCAATCCGGTGCCGGGCGAACTGGACGAGGATTACCACGAACCGCGCGGCGTCTGCGCGGTGATCGCCCCATGGAATTTCCCGCTGGCGATCCTGTGCGGTATGACTACGGCGGCGCTGGCGACGGGCAACACGGTGGTCATGAAGCCGGCCGAGCAGTCGCCGGTGATCGCCGCTCATTTCATGCGTTTACTCAAAGCTGCGGGTTTCCCCGACGGCGTCGTGAACTTCGTGCCCGGCGCCGGCGAGACGGTGGGCGCGCGGTTGGTCGAGCATCCCGGTGTGGACCTGATCGTCTTTACCGGGAGCAAAGCGGTGGGCCTGCAGATCGTCGAGACTGCCGGCCGCACACGCGAGGGGCAGGCGGGCGTGAAGCGCGTTATCGCCGAGATGGGCGGCAAGAACGCGGTAATCGTGGACAGCGACGCGGACCTCGACGAGGCCGTGGCGGGTGTGCTGTACAGCGCGTTCGGTTACGCGGGACAGAAATGCAGCGCCTGCTCGCGCGCGATCGTGGTGGGCGATGCGTACCGGCCTTTCGTTCAGCGCCTGTCTGAAGCGGTGCGCAGCATCCAAGTGTCTCCCGCCGAAGCACCGGGCTGCTTCGTGCCGCCGGTGATCGACGATGAAGCGCAGGCGCGGCTGTTGAAGGCCATCGAGGCCGGCAAGCGCGAAGCCAAGCTGGAAGTGCAGGTGGACGTAAGCGCATGGTCGGCGCGAGGCAGTTTCGTGCCACCGACGGTTTTCATCGACGTGCCGCCGCGTTCGATGTTGGGGCAGGAGGAACTTTTTGGACCGGTGCTGAGCGTGATGCCGGCGAGCGACTTCGAGTCGGCTTTGCGCATCGCGCAGGACGTGCCCTATGCGCTGACAGGGGGACTTTTCAGCCGTAGTCCGGCGAATATCGCTAAAGCGCGTGCGAGCTTCCGGGTAGGGAATCTGTATATCAATCGCGGCTGCACCGGCGCGAAAGTGGAACGGCAGCCGTTCGGCGGATTTCGCTTCAGCGGCGTGGGCAGCAAGGCTGGAGGCGCGGAGTATCTTCTGCAATTCGTTCATCCGCGCACGGTTACGGAAAACACGATGCGCCGGGGTTTCGCGGTGGACTCCTAGCCTTCCGGTCGAAAGAACTTGCCGTCTGCCTTTAAGATATAGACCTGTGGCTGCTTCCATGCCGCGCCGTGTCGAGAACGCATGCGCATGAATTACGAACTCCAGACCGCTTCGGCTCAGCGAATCGAGTTGGAACGCCTGTACCAGAAGCGGCGAACGTGGTTGCTGTTGCAAGTGTTTCTGCTGCTGCTTTTAGTGGGCGTGCTGGTGTATTGGTTCCGTTCGGCACGAGAGGTTAGTTCGCCCGCGAGCGTCTGGAATGCCGCCGCGCCAACCCCTCTATGGAATACCGGGAATGCGCCAGCCCCCACTCCAGCATATACGTGGAATTCGGTGGCCATGATGAAGCAATCGTATCTACAAGTCGAAGGGCCGCAGCGCAAGGGGGCTCAATTCGAGGCGCTTGTGAAGTACATCGAGCAGACCATGTTTAATCAAGCCTACCTTACACAGAACCACATGCTCGAGTATTGCGGCACGCCGGATTTGGAGTCCGTTGCCGAAGGGAAGCAGGCTTGGGCCTATTACTATTCGAAGACCAGAAAACAGGATGCCGCGGTGGTCGTCCGCTTCGCGGATGACGGCCAGCTCACTTCGATTGAGTATGTCGTCCCGCCAGCCTTGCAGGGAGCTGAATGGAAGCCGTTCGTGGACCCGAACGAAACGGCCGAAAGTCCCGCTCCAGTTCCCTCCGCCAAAACGGACGCGGAGTTCTAAGCCTCCGTTATTTTGTGCTATAAGACCGTCGAACCGTCATCTGGCGGCGCTGCTTTCATGGGCTATTATTGAATACATCAAGACCAGGGACGCGGCGCCTACGGCCCTAAGCTCATCGAATCGTCCTATGAGCCCCGTAGCCGGACCGCGATCGCCAGGAGCTTCGCCTGCTATGAGCGCCACGAACGATACGGTTCCCATTCTGTTCGATACGGATATCGGCAACGACATCGACGACGCGGTCTGCCTCGCGTACCTCCTGAAGCAACCGCGTTGCAAGCTGCTGGGCGTGACGACGGTGAGCGGTCCGGTGCAGCAACGGGCGGCGCTGGCGGATGCGGTCTGCCGTGCGGCGGGTAGGGCGGATATCCCGATCCGCGCCGGCACGCGCAGCGGGATTAACCTGGGTCCGGTACAGGATTCCTGCCCACAGGCGGCGGTGCTGCCCCGCTTCAAGCACACTCCACCCGAAGAGTTCCGCGCCGGCGAGGCCGTGGGCTTCCTGCGCGAGCAGATTCGTGCGCGGCCGGGAGAAATCACGCTGCTGGCCGTCGGACCGATGACCAACTTGGGGCTCCTGTTCGCCATGGATCCCGAGATTCTCAGCCTGCTCAAGCGGCTGGTGCTGATGTGCGGCGTCTTCACCAATCGCGGTTCGCGCCCCATGGGCTGGCGCGAGTGGAATGCGATCTGCGATCCGGTGGCTACGGCATGCGTCTACCGTGCGCGGCCGGCCGAGCATCTTTCGGTGGGGCTTGACGTGACCACGCACTGCCGCATGGATTCCACCGAATGCGTGAAGCGCTTCAATCAAATTGGCGGTCCGTTGAGTGTCGTCGCGGCGATGACCGAAGTCTGGGCGGAGAAAGTCCACCTTGTTACCTTCCACGATCCGCTCGCTGGTGCGCTGGTCTTCGATCCGGAGCTATGCACGTACCAGGACGGATTGGTAAACGTCGAATTGAAGAGTGACCACGCGCAAGGCATGACGCACTTCAACCCAGGCGCGCAGGAAAAGCCGCATAAGATCTGCCTGGAAGTGAAGGCCGAGGCGTTCTTCGAGCACTACTTCGGGACGTGCGGAAAGAAATAGGAAAGGCGACAAGTAAAACGGAACGAGTAACGAACGGCACGGGTGCTTTGCCATTAATTACGCGTTACTCATTCATTCTCTCGCCTTACATACGCTTCGAATTTACAGCCGCACTTCCTTCCCGCGCTCGGCGCTGTCGAGCAGGGCTTCCATCATTTCCTGTACGAGCAGTCCGTGGCGGAGCGGCGCTTCGCAGGAAATGCCGTCGAGGATGCAATCGACCCAATGCGCGGTAAGGGTATCGAAACCGTTGGGATCCTTGGGTACGTGAATGGTTTCGTCGGAGTTCACGTAATCGGAGGTGCGGTAAACGGTTGTGGGGTGCAGCTTCGCTCCGGCTTCGGTGCCGAAGAGTTCGATGTTCAGTTCGTCCGGCTGGTGGCTGGCCCAGAACGATTCGACCTGCAACCCCGCGCCGTTCTTGAATCGGATGAAGCCACCGGCGTAGTCGTCGGCGGCGTACTTGGAATAGAAATCTTGCGGCGGCTTTTTCCCGCCCATGTAGCCCTCACCACGCGGGCCGAACTTGGCGCCTGCCGCTCCCAGGACGCTCACGGGTTCGGGCATGCCCATGAGCCACCACGCCGCGTCGAGCACGTGGACGCCCATGTCGCGCCAAGCGCCGCCGCCCTTTTGGATAAAGCCCAAGCTCCAATGGGGAATACCCAGCCGACGAACGCTGCGCGCGCGGGCAAAATAGATTTCTCCGAATATCCCTCCGGCGGCGTAGCGCCCCAGCGCTCGGCACGATCCGCCGAATCGCGTGGAAAGGGACATCATGTTCACCACGCCGGCGGATTCTGCCGCTTTAACCAGCTTTCGCGCCGGCTCCAACGCATCGGCCAGCGGCTTGGTAACGAGCACGTGTTTGCCGTTCTTGACGGCCTCCAGCGCCACCGGAACGTGATACTGGTTGGGTGTGCCGACGAAGATCGCGTCGATCTCGGGGTCGCGGCAAAGCTCGAAGTGGTCGGTGTACTTCTTGGCGTTTGGCAGGTTCAGGTCCTTGGCCGCTTCGTCCATGCGAGCGGGTAGGATGTCGCACAGGGCCGCGACTTCGGCGCGCGGGTTCTTGCTCAAGGGTTTCGCGTTCGCGCGACCGATGCCCATGCCGACGATTCCGACCCGTACTTTTCCAGACGAGGTGCGAGGGGACTTGCGCTTGGACATGCGGGGCTCCTGATGGCTGAGTCATGAGTTGAAAGCGCAGGCGATTATCTCGCACAAGCCCAGGCAGGAAAGGAGCTTTCGCGTTCCTCGTTTTCTCGGCTGCTCGAGGCTTCGCTGCACGTTATCCTTATGCGGTATGCGCATCGTTTTTGCCGGCACGCCCGAGTACGCCGTACCCAGCCTCTGCGCGATACACGCGCTTGCGCCGCGGCATGAGATTGTAGCGGTGGTCACGCAGCCGGATCGGCCCAAAGGACGCTCCGGAGAGGCCTCGCCACCTCCGGTCAAGGCCGCGGCGCTCGAACTGGGCTTTCCGGGCTCCGCTATTTTCCAGCCCCCCTCCTTTAACCGGCCCGACCACCTCGCCGCGCTGCGCGCGCTGAAGCCGGACCTTTTTTGCGTTATCGCTTACGGAGGGCTGCTCAAGGATGAAGCGCTGGCCATGCCCGCGAAGTATCCGCTGAACGCGCACGCATCGTTATTGCCCAAGTACCGCGGTGCGGCGCCGATTCAGGCGGCCCTGCTGGCCGGCGATTCCGAGACGGGCGTCTGCATCATGAAGATGGTCCGCGCGCTCGACGCCGGACCGGTGATGTGGCGGGAACACGTGATCGTTCGCACTACCGATACGGCCGGGACGCTTCACGACGCATTGGCGAATCTCTCGGCACGCGGTTTTGTGGAGGCGATCGCGATCGTCGAGGCCGGAGCGGAACGCTTCGAATCTCAGGACGATGCGCAATCCACGTATGCGCCCAAGCTGGATAAGGACTCGGGCACGCTCGATTGGTCGCGCGAGGCCGTGTATCTCGAACGCTTCGTGCGTGCCATGACGCCGTGGCCCGGCGCCTGGACCGAAGCGCATGCCGCGGAAGGGAAGCCGATTCGCCTGCGCGTGGCGCGCGCGTCTCTTACCGGCGATCCCCGGCCCGCTGGCGCTAAGCCGGGAAACGCATGGGTCGCTGGGAGCGGTTCGAAGTCCGAACGCTGGTGCGTGGCCTGCGGCTCGGGCGCGCTGGAATTGCTGGATGTTCAGCCCGCAGGCAAGCAGGCGATGCCCGTGGCGGCCTTTTTGCGCGGGGCCGGCCGCGCCATGCGCGAAGGCGCTCGCCTGGGCGCGTGCGTATGAACGAAGGCGCAACGGGCTGCTGCAGTCTGCGCGAATGCCGCTGGTTATTTCCGCTATTGCTTGCGCCGGCGCTGATTCTGCGCTGTTGGCAGGCGCCGTTTCTGGGCGTGGACGATCACCAACTGTTCTTAAACAGCACAACCCTCAAACCCGAGACGCCGTGGACGGCCGTCTTGGATGCGCACAAAGAACAGTACAATTACTATCCCGTCACAATGCTGCGCTGGAAAGTCGAGCGAGCGCTTTGGGGTGACGCGGGATGGCCGGCGGGTCTGCGCGCGAGCAATCTCCTCTTTCATATGCTTGGTGCGCTGTGCTTGTGGAGTTTACTGAAGCGCCTGGGAGCGTCTGCCGCGCTTGCGGGTTTCGTGGCCGCGGCCTTTACGCTTCATCCGCTCGGCGTCGAGTCGACAGCCTGGCCTGCCGAAGGCAAGACGGCGTTTGCCGGTTGCTTTGCACTGGGCGCGGCGTGGGCTTATGTGGGCGCGCGCGGGTGGAAAGGATACTCGCTTGCGCTGGCGCTCTACGTGCTGGCGCTTTTTTCCAAGCCGTCGGCGCTAGGTATCGTGGCCGTTCTGGTAGTCTGGGAACTCTTGGGCCGGCCGCGGGTGGGTTCGGCCGGCGCGTGGTTCAAGCCCGAAGGCGGGTGGGGTGTCCTGGTGATTCGCCTGCTGCCGTGGGCGATTGCTTCCACGCTGTGCATCCATCTAAATGTACGCGCGCACTCGCTGGCCCTCGGCGCACCGCCTGGCGGCAGTCTATTCACCGCGTTGCTCACCGATCTGCCCATTCTGGCGAAGTACTTTTTCAATCTGGTCGTACCGATCGACTTGAGCCTCTTTTACGGCGTAGAACCCGTGACGAGTGTGGCCGACGGACGTGTCTGGTTCTGCGGTCTCTTCCTGCTGGCCGTTTGCAGCGGAATGTATGCGCTCGCACGCGCGGAAGACCGTCGCCTGCTGGTGTTCGGGCTGCTTTGGTTCGTAGCGGCGCTGGGACCGAATCTAAATCTGGTTGGCTTGAGTCACCTCATGCACGATCGCTTCATTTACCTCTCGGCGCCTGGTTTCTGGTTGGCGCTGGTCCTCGCGGCACGCGGCGCGGCAGACCGAGTTCCGGCGGCGTGGGGAGCGCTGCCGGCGTGGTCGGGCGCGCTGGTACTCGGCGCTTTGAGTTTGGTCTGGGCGTTCAGTTCACTGGAGCGTGGCGCTTTGTTTGGCGACACCCAAGCGCTGCTGCTGGACGCGCTGCGCAAAGAGCCGGACAGTTCGTACGTGCAACTATTCGTGGCCGACGAATTTCAAGCTCGCGTTAACGAATTGCCGGGCCGGGAGCGTCACCCGCAAGCCGGCCTGTTGTTGCAGCGGCGCTTCGAGCACCTCAACGCCGCATTGGCCGCACCGGATTTCGAACGCAACCTGCATCGCGTGAAAATCCTGATCGGTCTGGGCCATATGTATTACATGGCCGGCGACGAAGCGCGCGCCGCCGAACTGATCACACTTGGTGTGGATGCCAAGCGGGTGGTGAAGTACCGCGAAGATCTGGGGCGTGGATGGCAGGTGCTGGGGTTGATCGCGCTCAAGCAAGGACGTCCTGGCGATGCGCTGGATCGATTTGGATCGGCGCTTTTGGAAACTCCAACGGAGCTTTCCATTCATCTGCATCGGGCGCGCTGTCTGGAGCAACTGGCGTTGGGTGCATTAAAGGACGGGCGTGCCGAGGAAGCCTTACGGCGCACCGAAGAAGCGCGCCAGGCACTGCGCAATATTCCCGAGGACGAGCCGGCGTATCGCGAGGCCCAAGAAATGTTACGCACTTTAGACGCATCGGGCGCTCCTGCCGGAGTAAACTGACCCAACTATGGCAGCACTCGATCGGGAGACGACGGCCTACGCCGGTTCAGCGGAGCGCACCCCCCGCGCGGCTTTGGGCCTGCTGCTTCTGACGCTGACGCCGGCACTGATCCTGGGTTGCTGGCACGCTCCTTTCAGTCGCTACGACGATGCGATGATCATACACAATCCGCATCTGCAGCCGGATGCTGGTTGGTGGAGCGCCTGGTCGATCGATGCGCGCGAGCACTTTTATTATCCGCTGACGCTGTGGAGCTGGCGTTTCGACCGTGAGGTTTTCGCGCCGCTGCTCGAACCTTGGGCCGGCGAACAGGCTTGGGTGGCGGCCATTCGGGTTTCGAATCTGCTCCTGCATGGGGCGGGGGCTGTTTGTGTCTGGCTGGCGATTCGGGCTCTAGGCGGCGGCGCGATGTTGGCGGCTTTTGTCGCGGTGGCGGCCGCGCTGCATCCGACGGCGTGCGAATCCGTCTGCTGGGCCATCGAACGCAAAAACGTGCTCGCCGGAGCGCTGGGCTTTGCGGCATTGTGGCGCTATTTCGCCGCGGCGACCTGGCGCGGGCACCTCTTGGCGGCGGCGCTATTTATAGCGGCGCTATTGGCCAAAGCATCGGTGCTTGGCCTCTTCGCGGTGGTCTTGGCGTGGGAATGCTTGGGGCGCCCGCGTTTGGACGCATTACCCTCTGGCGGCGCAGCAACCAAAAGCTGGCATGCGGCGGTGCGACTATTGCCTTGGGCGTTTGGAGCCTATGTGTTGGGGCGGCTAAACTACACGCTGCAAGACGGCGTCGGCGCGGTGTTGCCGCCGCTGGGCGGCAGCCTCTGGTCGGCTTTCCTGACCGATCATTTAATCGTCTGGCGCTACTCGGAGAACTTCCTGTGGCCCGCGCGGCTCAGCGCATTTTACGGCATCGATCCGATTCGCTCGTTGGCCGACGTTCGCTTTTGGGCGTATGCGGCGGCCGGATACGGACTGATCGCGGGAAGTTGGTCCGTATGCGCACCAAGCAAGCGCCGCGTCCTCGTCTTCGCCTGGGTTTGGGCGATCGCCGCGCTGGGACCGACGCTCAATTTCGTGGGACTTACCTTCGCCATGCAGGATCGTTATGCATACTTGAGCGCGCCCGGCTTCTGGCTTGCCATTGGGTTGACCTGCGCGGGTTTGGCCGGGCGGCTGCCGAGTTTGACGCAACGCTTGCCCAAGTGGATGGCCGGCGCGGGCGTTGTGGGTTGCGCACTAGCTTGGAGTTGGGTCGCGTACGCGCAAGGTTCGTTGTATTCCGATTCGCGCGCGCTCTTCGAGCAAGCCGCCGCACGCGAGCCTCGCAGCGCGTACGCGCAGCTTTTCCTAGTAGGGGATTTGCGCGCGGCCGCCGAAGCGGCGTATCGATCCGGCGACCGCGACGCGGCGGCCGAGCTATTAAACCGGGCCATGGTTCATGCCGAACGCGGGATCGCGGCACCGGATTTCGAGCGCTACCTTTTTCAGCCAGCGGCGCGGCTTGATCTGGCTCAGATGTACCTCGACCGGGGCCGCATCGAAGAGGCTGCCGTTCAGGCGCGTAAGGCGTTGGAGCCTTCGATGGGCCTCCCGGTGTCCGAGGCGGAAAGCCTTCGCGCGCTGACGCTTGAAGGCCGCGCGTTCCTGCGTGCGGGCAAGCCGGATTTGGCGCTGGAGCGATTCAATGGGGCCCTGGCGATCGCGCCAGAGGACGCAGAACTTCACCTGCAATCGGCACGGGCGCTGCTTTCGCTGCGCGATTACTTCCTGGCCGCGCGCGAGGACGCCAAGGCGCGCGCCCTTGAGGAGCAGGCGCGCCAGGCGCTCGCGCGCGTACCCGAATCCAGTCCGCATCGGTCCGAAGCGCTTCGCTTGCTGGCGCTATTGCCGGAGCCTCGGCTCTAGCGGTGCGGCTTGAAACAGGCTGCCGGCGGTGGTAAAGAGGGTTTATGCACACGGTGGCCGATCCTACGCTCCCGACCGTGCGCGGCATCGATCCGCGCGGCGCCGCTTCGTGTGCGTGTTGAGACGCGTTCCCGCTTCGCCACCCTCCCTCGTCCGCGCACGAAAGGCCGTCCCGCATGCTCCGCATTATGAATTCGCAGTCGCGCGAGAAGGAAGAGTTCAAGCCGCTCGATCCGGCCGGCCGCAAGGTTCGCATCTACTGTTGCGGCCCAACCGTGTACGACAGCCTTCATATTGGCCACGCGCGCGCGTACATCGTACCGGATGTCATTCGGCGCTACCTGGAGCATAAAGGCTACCAGGTTCGCTACGTGACTAATTTCACCGATATCGACGACAAGATCATCAAACGCGCCTTGAAAGAGAAGCGCAATTGGCGCGAGATCACGGATACATACATTGGCGAGAGCCATACGCTGATGCATCGTTTGAATATCCGGCCTGCCGACGGATTCCCGCGCGCGACCGACCATATCGACGAGATGCTGGAAATCGTCAAGCTGCTCATGGACCGAAAGCACGCCTATGCCGCCAGCGACGGCGATATTTATTTCGATACCGGAAGTTACGCGCGCTACGGAAACCTCTCCAAGCGCAAGCTCGACGAGGAAGAAGCTGGTTTGTCGGGTCGCGTCGACGAAGAGCGGCTCAAGGTGAAGAAGAACCCGGGCGATTTCATTCTTTGGAAGCTCAACAAGAACGATAAGGGAGAACTGCTGGCGGGCAGCGACAAAGTGCCGCGCTGGCCCAGTCCTTACGGCGACGGGCGCCCCGGCTGGCACTTGGAATGCAGCGCCATGTCGAGGCGCTATCTGGGCGTGCCCTTCGATATCCACTGCGGCGGCAAGGATTTGCTCTTCCCTCACCATGAGGACGAAAAGGCGCAGACCGAATGCGCCTACTGCGACGAACTGTCCGGAGCCGAATCCGTACGCTACTGGGTCCACAACGAATTCATTACCGTGGACGGCGAGAAAATGGCCAAGAGCAGCCAGGAGAAAATGGGCCGCAGCAACGTGAAGTGGGTGCGTGAGATGATTTGGCCGGAAGGCCCTTACGATCCGATGGCCCTGCGCATGATGCTGCTCTCGAGTCATTACCGCTCGCCGGTGGACTTCACGCTGGAAATGCTCGACGAGGCGACCGCGAAGCTCGAGCGCATTTACAACGCGCTGGAAGGACTCGCGCGCATCTCGGGCGAAAATCCGAACGAGACGGGAAGCTGGCGCAAGACCAGCGAAGAGATGGCGCTCCTGGAGGACGCCGGCACGCAGACCATCGGCGTACCGCTGCTCAAGGCCGTCGTCCGCGCCGAATCGGCTTTCGAGTCGGCGATGGACGACGACTTTAACACCGCCGGGGCGCTGGGCGTGATCTTCGAGTTTGTAAGCGCCGTAAACAGCGAACTGGCCAAGCGTGCCGGGCAGGAATGTTCGCCCGCGGAACGCATCGGCTTCCAACATGCCTCGCAGACAATCCGCAAGCTGATGGGCATTCTGGGCCTGCGCGAATGGCGCGAAACGCTAAGCGGCGGCGCAGAGGCCGGGCTTTCCGCGCTGCTGCTCGAGATTCGCGCGCTGGCGCGACAAGGCAAGCAATTCCCGCTCGCAGACGCGATCCGCGACGGACTCCTGAGGCTGAACTTCGAAATCAAGGATCTGCCCGGCGGGAAGTCGGAGGTTCGCAAAAAGTAGCGTTCGCTTTCCGCGGGTGGCGTCCGTCCCGCGCACACCTACAATCCCTGCATGTGCGGTATTGTGGGCTTGGTGCGCTGGAATGGGTTGGCGGGTGGCGATGCCGAACGCATCGAACGCGCTGCTCGCACCCTGATACACCGCGGTCCCGACAGCGAGGGTTTCTGGCGCGATACGCATTGCGCGCTGGGGTTCCGGCGCCTGAAGGTAATCGACCTCTCGCCCGCCGCCGAGCAGCCCATGGCCAACGAGGACGGCGCGTTGCACGTCGTCTTTAATGGCGAGATCTACAACTTTCGCGCCTTGCGGTCCGAGCTTGAACAAGCGGGCCATACCTTCGCCAGCCAGTCGGACACCGAAGTGCTTTTGCACGGCTACGAGCAATGGGGGCTCGAACCGTTGCTCGAGAGGTTGCGCGGCATGTTTGCGTTTGCGCTTTGGGATGCGCGGGAACGCAGATTGGTGCTCGCGCGGGACCCCATCGGCGTGAAGCCGCTGTACTTTGCCGAACGTGGCGACGCGCTGCTCTTCGCCAGCGAACCCAAAGCGCTATTCGCGTCCGGGCTGGTTGAACCCGAGTTGGACCCCGTCGCGCTGCATGAAGCGCTTACGTATCGCTACGTGCCGCCGCCACGCAGCGGGTTCAAGGATGTGGAGAAGCTCCCGCCGGGACATTGCGCGGAAGGCAAGGACGCGGCGCTGCGGTATCGATCTTGGTGGACGTTGAAGGCGAACTCGGATGTCGCATCGCTTGCGAGGGAAGGCGAAGAGTTGCGAATGCGGTCCCAGCCGGGGTTGCAAACCCTGGGGCCGTTCGAGCTGAAATGTCATCATGCTCTGGCCGAAGCTTTTGGGCGCAGGACGAACGCGGATGTTCCCAAAGGCGTCTGGCTTTCCGGGGGGCTGGATTCGTCGCTCGTGGCGGCGCTGTACGGCGCGGGATCTTCGACCTTTGCCGCGGGCTTTGCTCTGCCCGAGTGGGATGAGCGACCGCTCGCGCGCATGACGGCCGAGCATCTGCATACGCAGCACACGGACTTCGAAGTGCCGCCCGATGTATTTAAGCTATTGCAGCAGATCGTATGGCATGCGGACGAGCCTTATTTCGACAGCTCGTGTTTGCCTACTTACGTGCTGGCCGAGCGGACCAAGGCGCATGCCACGGTTGTACAGAGCGGGGATGGCGGCGACGAAGCTTTCGCCGGCTATCAGCGCTACGTCGGCATGAAGCACTACCGGAACTGGATGCGCCTGCCGCGTTGGCTGCGTGCAGGCTTCGTTAAATTCGCGCACGCATGGCATCCCGTGCCCTCGCGGCAAGGTTGGGATCGCCTCGTGCGCTGGATGGAGAAGCTGCGCAAGCAGGAAGCTTCGAACATCCCGGCGTACGTGGGCGCCCAAACGCTTTTTGAGCAAGAGGCCATTCGCGGGCTTTATAGCGACGAACTCGCGGCGCAGAACGCGGAGTTGGACGGTCGCGAATATTTGGCCAACGCGCTCAAGCGCGCCGCAAAAGCGCTCTATCCCAATGACGAGCCTAGCGATCACCTTTCCGAAGTGGGTGTGTTGCAACGGGCGGATTTGGCGACCTATCTGCCTGGTGACGTGCTGCATAAGGTGGATCGCATGTCCATGGCCCACGGTTTGGAGGTGCGCAGCCCGTTTTTGGATGTGGACCTGATCGAGCTGGCGTTGTCGATTCCCGATGAGGTGCGTATGCCGGGTCGCGAGACCAAACCGTTGCTGCGAAAGCTGGCAACCCAGCGCGTGCCCGAACAAGTGGTGCGTTCGGCCAAGCGCGGATTCGGTGTGCCGCTCGACGATTGGTTTCGCGGGCCGCTTCAGAAAGTCGCCGCCGATCTTTTCCATGAGTCGCGGCTGGTTGGCGACGGGCTATTCCGGTCCGGTTACTGGGAGCCGTTCTGGAAGGCGCATCAGGAGCGGCAGGATAATCACGGTGAGCGTCTTTATGCGCTGTTGGCGACCGAACTTTGGTATCGCACTTTCCTGGACGGCGCGCCTGCCGGTGAACGCCCCGCGCCACTTGCGTGACCATAATACCGGCTTTATCCCACCGCATGGCGTGGCGTTGTTCCGCACTGGCAGGCGATTCGGCTTGGGCTATGGTGCTTGCATCAGCTCCATTCGAGAGGCCGTTTTCGGCCGCTTTTTTCGTGAAGCGGGCGATGTTTTAATTCAAGCGTGGTCAGGACCGAACCAAGGAGGGGGCGATGGGCAAGGCAACCGGGAAGCGCAGTCAGCGGCGGATGGTCATTCTCACCGAAGGCCAGCTAAACATTTGGCGCGCCAAGACGGCGGTGAGCGTGATTCGCTATCGGCCCGACGAGGTGGTGTGCGTGCTAGACAGTAAAGCAGCCGGCCGCAACCTGAAGGAAATGGTGGGCGTGGGCGCCGATGTGCCCATCGTGGCCACCTTAAAGGAAGCGCTGAGTTACAAGCCCAACACCTTGATGATCGGCATAGCGCCGGTAGGTGGCAAACTTCCCGCGGCGTGGCTGAAGACGATTGCAGACGCGATGAAAGCCGGCTTAGATGTGATAAGCGGCTTGCATACGTTTCTCAACGACGACCCGAAGCTCGCGAGCATCGCCAAGCAATACAAGCGCACTATCTGGGACGTCCGCGTGCCGCCCCCGGATCTCGACTGCAGCCTGAACATCGCCAAAGACACCAAATGCAAGCGCGTGCTGGCCGTGGGCAGCGACTGCAACCTGGGCAAGATGTCGGTGATGCTGGAGATGACCAAGGAGGCCAAGGCGCGCGGGTACGATGCCGAGTTCGTCGCCACCGGCCAGACCGGGATCATTATCGAAGGCAGCGGCATCCCCATGGACCGCACGATCAGCGATTTCACGAACGGCGCGGCCGAGCGGTTGGTGCTGGAACGCAAGCATCGCGAAATACTCTTCGTCGAAGGCCAGGGTGCCATCGGGCATCCCGCTTATAGCGCCGTGACGATGGGTCTGCTGCACGGCACCGCGCCTGACGCGATGGTGCTGTGCCATTGCCCGACGCGGAAGGTGACCAATAATGTTCCGACGCCCATTCCTTCGTTGCCCTTCTTGATCGACCTGCACGAGAAGCTCGCCGGGTTGCTTTGTCCTTCGAAGGTTGTCGCCGTGGCGCTGAATACCTTTGAAATGACGCCGGCCGCCGCGAAGCGCGAGGTCGAGAAAACCGAAAAGCTGACCGGACTCCCGTGCACCGACGTGTACCGGTTTGGGCGCGTCGACAAGCTGATGGATGCGCTGGAGAAGCATTACAAGATCAAGAAGCGGAAGAAAAAGAAATGAAGCTGACTGCTGAACCGCTGGAACTGCGCCTGCGTCACACGTTTACGATCGCACGCTCGTCGTCGGATTGGGCGCATAATGTGCTCGTGCGCATTCGCCATGGCAAACACGAAGGGCTGGGCGAAGCCAGCCCCGTGAGCTATTACGGACAGGACCAGGCGGGCACGATCAAGACTTTGCGCGAGATGGGCCGCGTGCTCGCGAAGGCGCAGCCGTTCGATCTGGAGCGCGTGCTGACCGAACTGCGCCGCAAGTATCCGAAGCACCCCGGCGCGCTCGCGGCCATCGATCTTGCTTTACATGACCTGATCGGAAAATTGTTGAACATCCCGCTGTGGAAATACTGGGGCCTCGATGCCGCGGGCACGCCGCGGACTTCCTTCACCATCGGGATCGATTCGCTCGAGAAAGTGCGTCAGAAATTGGCCGAAGCCGAACGCTTTCCCGTGCTCAAGATCAAGCTGGGCGTGCCCGGCGACGAAGAGATTATCAAGGAAGTCCGCAAGCAGTGCCCCAAGAAAACGATTCGAGTGGACGCCAACTGCGGCTGGAGCGTTGCGGATTCGATCCGCAAAGCGAAATTGCTGGAGAAGCTGGGTGTCGAATTCCTCGAGCAGCCCGTGCCCCCCGGTAATCCCGCGGCGCTGAAACGGATCAAGCAACGCATTGGAATTCCACTGCTCACCGACGAGTCCAGCGTGATTCCTGAAGATGTCCCCAAGCTGTTGGGATGCGTGGACGGGATCAACATCAAGCTCGTCAAATGCGGCGGATTGCGCCGGGCGTTGCAAATGATCTTGAGCCCGCAGGATCGCGCGGTGTGGATCATT